>NZ_CP047650.1:4553562-5204071 GCF_009906855.1 Xylophilus rhododendri | reverse complement strand
CCGGGGACAAGGCCCGAGAAAGGCCTTGTCCTACGGGTTTCTACCGAGCCGTGAACAGATTCACGATTCGTGCCAGGGGCATCGCAGCGACTCAGCCTACACGCACCGGAACGAAGATCTTTTCCTCGCCCCGCTGGATCAGCAGCGCCACCGACTTGCCCGCACCCGCGACCACGCCACGAACCTGTTCAACGCTGCGGGCCGGCGTGCCGTTGACGGCCAGCAGCACATCGCCGGGCTGCACGCCGGCCATTTCGGCGGGGCCGCTGCTGTCCTCGATCAGAAGGCCAGTGCTCACACCCGACCGGGCCTTTTCCTCGGGCTGCAGCTGGCGCAAGGCCAGGCCGAGCTTGCCCTGCTCGTCGGCCGCGCCCTTGTCGGCCACGGCGGTGCCCTTGTCCGAGGCATTGGCCAGCGTCGCGGTCAATTCCTGGCTGCTGCCCTTGCGCCAGATCTCCAGGTGCACCTTGTCGCCAGGCGCGGAGAGCGCGATCGCGGCGGGCAGGTCGGCGGAGGACACCACCGGCTGGCCGTCCACCTTGCGGATCACGTCGCCGGACTGCAGCCCGGCCTTCTCGGCCGGCCCGCCCTTCTCGACGTTGGCCACCAGCGCGCCTTCGGGCGATTCGAGCTTGAAGGAATCGGCCAGGGCCTGGTTGACTTCCTGCACCGCCACGCCGAGCTTGGCATGCTCGACCTTGCCGTGCGCCACGATCTGCTGCTGGATCTTGCTGGCCAGGTCGATCGGGATGGCGAAGGACACGCCCTGGTAGCCGCCGGTGCGGCTGTAGATCTGCGAGTTGATGCCGATCACCTCGCCGCGTGCATTGAACAGCGGGCCGCCCGAGTTGCCGGGGTTGACCGCCACGTCGGTCTGGATGAAGGGCACGGCGCTGTCGTCGGGCAGCGAGCGGTTCTTGGCGCTGACCACGCCGGCGGTGACGGTGTTCTCGAAGCCGAAGGGCGAGCCGATGGCCAGCACCCATTCGCCCACCTGCAGCTCGGAGGTCTTGCCCAGGGCGACGACCGGCAGGTCCTTGCCGTCGATCTTCAGCACCGCGATGTCGGTCTTGGGATCGGTGCCCAGCACCTTGGCGCGGTATTCGCGGCGGTCGGTGAGCTTGACGGTGACTTCGCTCGCGCCCTTGACCACATGGGCATTGGTCAGCACCAGCCCGTCGTGGCTGACGATGAAGCCCGAGCCCTCGCCGCGCATCGGCGTGGCATGCGGCCGGGCACGGCGGCCCTGGCCCTGCAGCTGGCCTTGTTGCTGCTGCTGGAAGCGCTTGAAGAATTCGAAGAAGGGATCGGTCGGTGCGCCGTCGGCATCGCCTGCATCGCCATCGGAGGCATCGGCCACCTTGGTGCCGATCACGCTGATGTTGACCACGGCCGGGCCGTAGCGCTTGGTGATGGTGGAGAAGTCCGGCAGCGCGATCGAGGCGCCGGGCGCCGCGGCCAGCACGGCGGGCGCGGGCTGGGCATGGCTGCGGCTGTGCACCGATTCGACGGCGGAAACGCCTGCGCCACCAATGGCGCCGGCGGCCAGCAAGGCCACGGCCAGCCGGGTGGGCGTGCGGACGAGGGTTTCGGGGAAGGACATGGCGGCAACTCCGTTGATGCGCCGAACCTGGCGCGGTGCACGGATGTTGACCAGCCCTTCTTATGCCGGGCTTAGGCGGCGCCTCAGTTCCAGCAGGCCGCGATGGCGGCGGTCACCGAGGCGTAGCCGGTGTAGCTGCCGGCGACGATGCTCTTGCGGCCCAGGTTGTCGATGGTGAAGTTGCCGCACTTGTCGCTGGCCATGCTGCTGCCGGCCTTGCGGGTGGCGGTGATGAGGTAGCTGTCCCGGTTCGGGTTGCTCACCGCGAGGTCGTAGACCGTCGTGCCCTCGCCCGCCGGCGGCACGGTGGAAAAACGCGCGGGGAACTGGCTGCTGTCGGTGACGGCGGTGCCGGCCGAGTTCTGGTCGTAGCGGTAGTTCTCCGAATAGAAGCGCTCCATCCACAGCTGGCCCGCGATGAGCTGGGCCTTGGCCTGCGAGCGCTTGCCCTTGGCGATCTGCTCGGTGTAGGCGGGATAGGCGATGGCCGAGAGGATGCCGATCACCGCCACCACGATCATCATTTCGATCAGGGTGAAGCCGCGAGCGGACTTCCGGGTTGCTGTCATTTGTCGGTTCTCAGATTGGGGATTTCGCGCCATTGCTTGCGGGGCGTGGAGTTGAAGCAGATCGACTTGTTGGTGTTGGCACCGACGATGCGGCGCGCCACCTGGCCTTCGCCGCAGACGGCGCCGCCGCTGTTGGGGTTGGTGAAGGCCTTGCCGGTGCGGTCGTCGATCACCTTGACCTTCTGGTCGATGATGGTGCTGCCCACGTTGTTCTTGGTGGTGGCCGAGCTGCCGCTGCCGGTGACGGTCACGCCCTGCACCACCCGCTTGGCCACGCCCGAGAGGGTGTCCATGGCGAACAGGGTGACGGCCGGCTGGGTGGTGCAGTAGGTGTTGGCGTCCGGCGGCCGGATGCTGGTGAAGACGAAGGTGCCGGAGCGGATGCTGGCGTCCGACACCACCACCTCGGACGTGCCGGGCAGCGCGGCGTACCAGCCGTTCTGGGTGCTCCAGTTCACGTCGGTGACGGTGCCGCTGATGGTGACGGTGCCGTCGCTGGCGCGCGAGAGCGTGCGCTGCGCCAGCAGGCCGAGGTCGACCGAGGGCGCCACACCGCTGTTGGCGTAGCTGGCACGGTCGAGCACGGCGTAGATGCGCTGGCCGGTGGTGGTGGGGTAGTCGGCGCTTTCGAAGGCGTTGCCGGTGCCGAAGAAGATCAGCGTGCCGTTGAAGGGGCCGTAGACGTACTGCGGCGCGCTGGTGATGGGCAGGCGGGTCAGGCCGTTGGAGGCGGTGAACAGGGGCGTGTTGATCGAGGCGACCTTGTAGGCGACGCTCCACTGGCTGGGGGTGGTGCTGCTCAGGTCGAACTTCCACATATTGCCCTGCAGGTCGCCGGCATAGGCGTAATCGACCATGCCGTCGCCGTTGGTGTCGATCCAGGTGACCTGGGACAGGCCGTTGTTGATCTCGGCGCTGGTGGCCAGCTTGATGAAGTCGGTGCCCGAGGTCCAGGCGCCGCTGGCGCCGGTGGGGCCGTCGGCGAAGATCGCATACAGCACGGCCTTGCCGTTGGTGGACTTGTTGCCGTTGCCGAGCAGGAAGCCGAACTTGCCGTTGTTGAACTTCACCACCGGCTGCGCCTGCTTGGAGTTGGCGTTGGTGGTCCAGTCGTTGGCGATGTAGCCCAGGTCGGCGTCGTCGTCGGAGGTGAACTGCCAGCGGAAGATGGTGGAGGCGGCGTTCTCGCCGGCCTGCAGGCGGCCGACGTCGGTGACGTCCAGCGCGAAGATGCCGCGCCCGCCTCGGCCCAGGCTGCCGACCAGCATGGTGCGCCAGTTGGTGGCGTCGGCGGTGGCGGAGTCCGCGCCCAGGCGCACGTCGGCGGTGAAGGGGCTGCCGTCCACATAGGGCCAGAGGGTGCCGTCGGGCCGCGACTCGGTGCCGGTGACGAAGCTGCTGCCGTTGAGGGTGGTGACCGCGCCGGTGCGCTGCAGCGGGATTTCGGCCAGGCGGTTGGCCAGCACGCCCGGCACGTAGGCGAAGACTTCCGCGCCGGTGTCGTAGTTGAAGGCGTGCAGCATGCCGTCGTTGGCGCCGGCCCACAGCAGCTTGGTGCGGCTGCGGTTGTTGCGCAGGAAGGCGGTGTAGCCGGCATAGGCGGTGCCGGTGTAGCCGGCGCCGGGCACGTCCTGCAGCCAGGGCGTGGAGTTGACGATGGAGCCCAGCGGATTGGTGCCGCGCACCCGCAGCCGGGTGGCCGATTCGTTGGTCTGGTCGCCGCGGATGTAGGCCACGGCGGCGGTGGCGTTGGTGGTGGACAGCACGTTGGTGCTGGCCGTGGTCATCTGCGTCTGGTAGGCGGTGGGCAGCGAGGCCCAGCGGAAGGGCACGCCGGCCGCAGCGCCGTTGCCGTAGTTGGTGATGATCTGGCGCGAGTTGCCGTTGTCCGGCGTGATGCCGGTGCAGGGGCCGGTGGTGCGGCAGCCCAGGGACGGACCGGCGCGCCAGGTGGGCGAGGTGTTGAAGTCGCCGCTCGAATTGACGGCATAGGCCTCGATGTTGCCATCGTAGGTGTCGGAGTTGAAGGTGACGTCGTAGCGGTAGCTGCCGCTGACCAGCTGCACGCCGGAGGTGGACGGCGCGGTGTTGGCCTTGCCGGCGATGTCGGCCAGGGCGCGGCGCAGCTGGGCTTCGAGCACGTCGGGGCGCCGGGCCAGGAAGTAGCCGTCGGGGATGCCGTCGCTGCCGCTGGTGCCGTCGGCGCGCAGGCTGTCCCAGCTGGCCTGGTCGGGCGGCGTGGTCAGGTTGGTGTAGGTGCCGTCGCCGTTGTTGCGGCTGGAGGTGAAGTAGCCGTACTTGGCGGCGTACCAGAGCGGGT
The DNA here is from genome assembly GCF_009906855.1 of Xylophilus rhododendri. NCBI lineage: Bacteria > Pseudomonadati > Pseudomonadota > Betaproteobacteria > Burkholderiales > Xylophilus > Xylophilus rhododendri. The sequence continues at coordinate 5,199,579 of NZ_CP047650.1, read as the reverse complement.
CCTTGATCAGGGCGTTGGTCTCGCCGACCATGCGGAAGGTCATGGCCACCGGATAGGCGTAGGGCTTGACCGAGCAGTAGCTGGTCAGGTTGGGGATGCCCGGGTCGTAGGTGGTGCCGTTGCCGGTGACGGCGCAGACGGTGTTGGCGTAGTTGCTGGTCTGGGTGGAGGCCACGCCGCTGGCGGTGGTGACGGCGCTGGCCACGATGGGCGTGGCGCGGTAGGTGGCGTCGCCGCAGAGGTATTCGCTGGTCGGCGGCATGGTGGCCGACAGGATGCGGGCGCTGGTGTTGCCGCCGTTGTGCTGGTGGGTGAGGTAGCGGCCGTTGGCGGTGGCGCCGGTGGCGGTCTGCACGCCGATGGCCGAGAAGCCGTGGGTGCCGCCGCCGCCGCCGCAGACGCCGGGGATGTCGGTGGTGATCTTGATGTCCCAGCCGCTGGGCGTGGCGGCGTTGGGAATGGTGTCGTAGCGGATGAAGCCGGTGATGTCCATGTCGTAGTCGCCACCCATCAGGATGTCGTTCCAGGTGACGATGAACGAGCCGAAGGTGCCGCCCTGGCTGTTGGCGCCGGTGGCCACCGAGGCGAAGGTCAGCGGCGCGCTGACCTTGCCGCCCTCCTCCACGCTTTCCGGGGTGATGTAGACGTACTTGGTGGGATTGGTTCCCGGCACCGGCACGTCGATGCGCGGCGTGCCGCCGGTGAGCGAGGCGGCCAGGGTCTTGACCTTGAGCGCATTGGCCACGGTGGCGATGTCGGCCGGCGGCGTCGTGACGGTGCGGATCTTGGCGGTGTTGCCGTAGAAGGCGGCGCCGGCCACCTGGTAGGTGCCGCCCATGGCGGGCGCCTCGGGGCAGATGCCGTTGACGTTGGACAGCGAGCCGACCGTCTTGGCCGAGCAGGAGTTGGTGTCGTCGGCCGCCGTCAGGCCCTTGCCGCTGACCGAGCCGACCGAGCGCAGGGTGTTGGCCAGGCCTTCGGTCACGCCGATGGCGTCGGTGTAGCTGTCGAGCGTGCCGCTGCGGTTGGGCAGCGTGGCGAAGGGCGTGCCGGCCTGGCCGTCGAAGCTCAGCGCGGCGGGCGACAACACCAGGGTGTGCAGCGGCCGGCAGATGGCATTGCCGTAGAGGTTGGTGCGGGTGCTGTTGCTGTTGGACAGCGGGTCCTGCCAGCCGACCACCTGCAGGCCGGAATTGCGGTCGTTGGTGGTGGTGCTGGGGTTGGTGCTGGAAAGGCCCGCGTAGTACTGCAGCGACTGCACCAGCATCTCGCCGATCGGATTGCCCCAGGCCGGCAGGTTGCCGTCGGGCGAGTTGCTCGGCGTGTTGCCGTTGCCGTAGCCGCCGTTGGAGCGGCCGTAGAGCAGGATGGCGTCGAGCGCCTTGATGGCGCCGTTGCCGGTGGTGCGGCCGTCGGCCAGGGTGGTGGCGCAGCCGGAGGCGGTGCTGTGGCAGAACACGCCGGTGGTGGCGTTGATCTCGTCGGTCAGGTCGCCGATGTTCTTGCGCAGCGCGCCGGCCGTGTGGTTCAAGTCATAGCTGCCGGTGATCAGGCCGAACTCGGCGCGCGCCGCGGTGCCGGTGGTGCGCGGATAGGCGAACTCCTGCAGCAGGCCGTAGGGCTTGTAGTTGGTGGTGGAGCTGTAGGGGAAGGCCTGGCAACGCTCGTCGCCCAGCAGCGAAGGCACGCAGACCTTGACGTTGATGTTCAGCTCGGGGTTGGTGATGCCGGTATAGGTGGCGCCGTCGGTGGACTTGGACGGAATGGTGATCTCGTGCGCGACCCCGCCGTTGCCCTTGTCCGCATCCTTGTAGTAGGCCGCCAGCTTGGGGCCGAAGGTGCCTGCACTGTAGTCCTCGCGCCAGCGGCAGAGCTGGATCTCGACGGTGGACCAGAAGCGGTAGTTGCCCTTGACCATGCGCATCACCGGCTGCGTGGTGGAGGTGACGTCGGTCGAGCCGGTGGTGCACAGGCTCAGGCCGGCGTAGACGTTGGCGTTGGAGCCGGTGGTCTTGGTGAGCGCGGCGGTGGTGAAGGGGGTGTAGTCGCGGATGTCGGTGCCGCGGTAGTACTTGACGAAGGAGTGGGCGTCCCAGACCAGGTCGGCGCCCTGCAGCACGGTGGTGCCGTTGATGTCGGTGGAGCGCGAGCCGCCGTAGAGCATCTTGCGCACCGTGTCCAGCCGGGTCATGGTGGCCCAGTTGAGGAAGTTGCCGGCCCAGTAGCTGGCGGTGCTGGGGCAGCTGTACTTGGTGGTGGCGGTGGCGCCGCTGCCGGTGGTGGTGATGGTGGCCAGCACGGCCGGGTTGAACTGCCCGTCGGTGAGGCTGTAGAGGTAGCACTTGGTGGCGTCGAAGTAGCCGTAGTACTTGAAGGTGGGCTTGAAGGTGGTGTCGATGACGCCGTCGTCGTCCAGGTCCTCGAAGTCGGTGTAGATCGGGCCGAAGAGCGAATGGTCCTTGGAGGTGGCCAGCATCACCATCGGCCGGTTGGAGGTGGTGACGACGTTGGGCGGCACGGTGGCGCGCGGGCGCGAGACATCGACCGGCGTGGAGTCCGACAGCGTCGGCAGCAGCAGCGCGGCGGCGGCCAGGAAAGCCAGGAAGGCACGGGTGAGGAGTCGGGACATGGATGCCATGGATTTCTCCAGCCTGCTTACTGTTCGGGGGAATAGACGGTCTGCAGCACCACCTGGGTGCGGCGGCTGTAGCCGAAGCCGCGGGCGGTGATGCGGTAGGCATCGACCTCCTGGCCGCCGCTGGACTTGCGTTCGAAATACTCGACCAGGTATTCGGGCTGGCGGAATACGCCGCGGACCGCTGGGGCGCCGGTGTAGGTGCCCAGGGGGACCGCGCCGGTGAAGCTGCAGTTGCTGGTGGTGACGGGGGTGCGGCCGGGCTTCGAATCGACGTTGTCGTTCCAGAGGCCGCCCTTGCTGGTCGGCCACCAGGCTTCGCTGTTGGTGGTGCTGTTGGCCACGGCGATCGACCAGTTCGAGCTGGCGTAGGTGACGTCACCGGTATTGCACAGGCCATTGGTGCAGCTGCTGTCGAAGTCGGCCGGCGAGGGAACCGCCTGCGGCCGGGTGCAGGAGATGGCCGCGGCATTCACTGGCGCGGCGCCGTAGAGGTCGCGTTCGGCATCGCGCAGGGCCGACTCGGCGGCTTCGCGGGCGGTCTGCATGTCGAGCTGGTTGCGGCCGACGCCTTCGTCGACCAGCGCACGCCGCGCCGCCACCAGGGCGATGCCGGTGACGGCGATGAGGAAGAGCAGCACCACGATCAGGGCCACGCCGCGCTGGGGCGGACGCTGCGGTGCGGATGGGAGACGGCGGTGCATGAAAGGCATATACGCGGCCGCGTCCTCAATAGATCTGGTTCATGCGGTTGCGCACCGCCAGAACCTGCACGGTGCGGGTGCGGATGGAGCGGTCGCCGGGCAGGTAGTTCTGGGGCGTGTCGTCGGTGCAGTCGAGGTAGGTGCGCGGGGCGCCGGACTTGTCGAACTGGCGCGCGGCGGTGCCCATAGAGCTGGTCATCACGCAGACCCGCACCGCCACGATGCGGTTCCAGCCGGCGTACTGCACGCCGTCGATGGTGATGGCCTGCAGGGTGGTGTTGTTGACATCCGAGGCCTTGTAGAAGCGCGTGGGCGCGGGCTGAACCGCGCCGCTGCTGCTGCTGGCATCGATATCGAAGGCGCCATAGGTGATCTGCAGGTCGTCCACGCCCTGCAGTAGCGGCTGGTAGACGTTGGTCGGCGTGGCGCCGCCGTTGCTGCCATTGCCGTTGCAGGCCAGGCTGTAGGTGGTCAGGGTCTGCCGGTCGACCTGCACCGTGCTGGCCAGCAGGCCGTAGCGGTTGGAGACGAAGACGGGGAAGCCCGGCGGCAGCCACGGATCCATGGTGCCTGTTGTCGCCGGAGGCGCGGCAGGAACGTTGAGCCGGCGGATGGCGTTGATGGTGTCGCCTTTCGGCGAATCGGCGTCCTCGCCGGCCACGTCGATGCCGGTGCAATCCTTGCGGTTGCCGATCGGTGTTTTCTTGGCTTCGCTGGAGAAATAGTTGATGACCAGCGAGTCCGACGGTGACCGGTTGACCCCCGTCAACGGGTTCGCGTCGCAATTGCCGGTAATGCTGTTGTATTGCCCGCCGTCGCAGCCATAGACGCCGAACTGGTAGGCCGCGATCGTGGGCGCCCAGCCCACCGGCGGATAGGTCTGCAGCAGGAGTGCACCGGCCCACCCCGCGGGCGGATTGAGCGCGATGGTCGTAGCCGGCGGCATCACCACCGGGTAGGTCCAGGCCTGGGTGAGGTCGCGCTCCAGCAGTTGCAGCGCGAAGGTGCCGGTCTCCACGCTTTCGCTGACGCGGGCCTGGGCGCTGTCGGCCTCGCGGGTGTTGAGGTAGATCACGCTGGCGGCGGTGACGATGAGCAGCATCAGCGCCATGCCGACCAGCAGTTCGATCAGGCTGAAGCCGGCCTGGCGGCGCGCGGACATCGCAGGAGAACCTGTCATGGTACGAAGGTGAAGTTGGTGCAGCGCACGCCCGCCGGTGCGCTCGCCGCGGCGGGGCAGCAGTTCTGCTGGCTCAGGCGGTTGCTGTTGGCGGTTTCGGCGGCGGTGCTGCAGGTGGCGGCGCTGGCCAGCGTGCTGGTGCTGGCGCCGCCCTTGTCGGTCTGGTCCTTGTCCATCCACATGAAGGTGACCTGGAAACCGGTGGCGCGGTTGCCCGACAGCAGGGCCGAGCCGGTGGGCATGGCGGCTCGCACCCGCTGGCGCCAGATCGCCATGTCGTAGGCGGCGCGTTCGGCGGCTGAGCAGGTGACGGTGCCGGTCTCGCAGTTCTTGCTCGGCGCGGACGGATCGGTGATCTGGTCGCTCCAGCTGGTCGACAGGCCGTAGGCCGAAGTGCTGGCGACGCCGGTGATCACGTTGTCCCCCGCCTGCGTGGGATTCATGCGCACACGCTCGGCGATGTCCGACAGCAGCGGCGCCATCTTGCCGCGCACCCGGCTGCCGGTCTGGTACTTGTTGACCGCCGCCTGCAGGCCGGCGATGCCCAGCATGCCGACCGACATGACCAGCATGGCGATCAGCACTTCGAGCAGGGTCATGCCGCGTTGTTTGGGTCGTTGCATGGGTGTGGCCTCAGCAGCTCAGGTTCCAGGCGATGGTGCGGGTGCGGCCCAGGGCATCGACGCAGATGTTGTAGCCGTATTGCTGGGTGTAGGCGCTGGTGGTGTTCTGGTAGTTCAGGTTGAACTGCCTGATCGCCGAACCCTGCGGCGGACGGCCGGTGCCATCGAAGGAGAATCGGAATGCGTCGCCGGTGCCCTGGGCATCGAGCCGGTAGTCGGCGGCGATCGGCGGCTGGATGGCGATGTAATCCGCGGGCTGCGCCGGCCGGATCGCGCTGGTATCGCCGCCGAAGGAACAGCTCTCCTGGTAGAAGACGATCCAGCCCTGCTGCCAGTTGGTGCCGGTGTTGGCGCAGGAGGGGCCGCCGGTCACGCCGTTGGCGTCGGAGGTGATGGTGTCGCCCGTGGTCGTGCTCAGGCACATCACCGTGCAGGCATTGCGGCTGACCGCCTCGCTGCGCGCCCGCAGCAGATTGCCGGTGAACTGGCTGCCCACGCCCGTCAGGCGGATCTTCGCCGTCAAGCCCTGCAGCGACGGCGCGGCCAGCAGGCCCAGGATCACCACGATCGCCAGCGTCACCATCAACTCGACCAGGGTGAAGCCCTGGTACCGGCGGAGTGCCGGAATCGCTGCCCGCGTTTGCTTCATATTGCCATTAATGTCACTTAAGTCATTTTAGGTAACAAAAATTGCCAAAGTTCCGCAGAGTGCAGGCACAAAGCGGATTCGTGGCGTAGCCGCCGCAAACTTCGCGCCACCGGCCAAAAGCAAAAGCCGGCGCGGGGCCGGCTTTCGTGGAGGAAGTCGCAAGCGCTGGCTAGTGCGCGCCCGCCGCGGCGTCGGACGCGCCCGCGTCGCCCTTCTTCGGCGCATGCGCCAGCCAGATCAGCGGGATGAGCAGCAGGAACATCGCCGCCGAGGCATAAAACACATCGTTGGCCGCCAGCATGAAGGCCTGCTGGTCGATCAGCCGGTTGACCTGGGCCAGTGCCTGCTGGCTGTCCATCCCGCTGGTCGACAGGCCGCTGAGGATGCCGGTGGCGGTGGCGTTGCCCTGGTTGATCGATTCGGCCAGCTGCGCATGGTGCAGCGTCGCCCGGTTCTCCCAGACGGTGGTGGCCACCGAGGTGCCGATGGCGCCGGCGGTGATCCGGATGAAGTTCGACAGGCCCGAGGCGGCGGGAATACGCTCCGGCGTCATCTCCGACAGGGTGATGGTCACCAGCGGGATGAAGAAGAAGGCCATGGCCACGCCCTGCACCAGGGTCGGGATCAGGATGGTGCCGAAGCTCGCCTGGGTGTTGAAGTTGGACCGCATCCACAGCACCAGCGCGAACACCAGGAAGGCGATGGTGGCGAAGCGCCGCGGGTCGTGCTTGCTGACGTTCTTGCCCACCCAGGGCGAGAGCACGATGGCCAGCAGCCCGACCGGCGCCATCACCATGCCGGCGTCGGTGGCGGTGTAGCCCATGTACTGCTGCAGCCACAGCGGCAGCAGCACCACGTTGCCGAAGAACAGGCCGTAGCCCACCGACATGGCGACCGCGCCCGCCCAGAAGTTGCGGTTCTGGAACAGCGACAGGTCGACCACCGGATGCTTCTCGGTCAGCTCCCAGGCGACGAAGGCCAGGAATCCGATGACGGCGATCACGGCCAGCGCCTGCACCATGCCGGAGTTGAACCAGTCGTGCTCCTTGCCCAGGTCCAGCATCACCTGCATGGACGACACCCATACCACCAGCAGCGCCAGGCCGACCGAGTCGATCGGCAGGCTCTTGGTGGGGCTCTCGCGCTTTCGGAAGATGCTCCAGACGATGGAGGTGGCCAGAAAGCCCACCGGGATGTTGATGTAGAAGATCCAGGGCCAGGAGATGTTGTCGGTGATCCAGCCGCCGAGCAGCGGCCCCATCACCGGCGCGACCAGCGTCGTCATCGCCCACATGGCCATGGCCAGCCCGGCCAGGGCCTTGGGATAGCTCGACAGCAGCAGCGCCTGCGACAGCGGGATCATCGGCCCGGCGACGAAGCCCTGCAGCGCCCGCGCGGCGATCAGCACCGTCATGTTGGGCGCCAGGCCGCAGAGCCAGGAGGTGATCACGAACAGCATCACGCTGGTCATGAACAGCCGCACCTGGCCGAAGCGCTGCGACAGCCAGCCGGTGAGCGGCACGGCGATGGCGTTGGCCACGGCGAAGCTGGTGATGACCCAGGTGCCCTGGTTGGAACTGACGCCCAGGTCGCCGGCGATGGACGGCAGCGACACGTTGGCGATCGACGTGTCGAGCACGTTCATGAAGGTCGCGGCGGACAGGGCGACGGTGCCCCAGATGCGCGCGGTGCCTTCCAGCGGTGGATGCGGCAATGCCGGACCGGAAGGAGATGCCATGGTGACTGCCTTGCGCTGTGCGCTGCTGTTAATGGGCCACGGCGGCCAGGGCCAGCTTCTGCGGCGCGGCGGCACGGGCTAGCGGTTTGCCCGCAGCGGATGCGGCCTTGGCGGCGGCCAGCTTGGCCGGCGAGCCGCCGTTGGCGGAGATCACACGCGCCACTTCGGCATCCGCGCCCTCGTCCTGCGAGTGGTAGACGCTGGTCTGGGTGACGGCGGCGTCGCGCGGCGCATCGGCGAGCATGCGGCCGTCCTGGCTGGTGATGTCGACTTCCACGTCCATCGACAGGCCCACGCGCAGCGGGTTCTGGGTGAGCTCCTGGGGATCGAGCGCGATGCGCACCGGCACCCGCTGCACCACCTTGATCCAGTTGCCGGTGGCGTTCTGCGCCGGCAGCAGCGCGAAGGCCGCGCCGGTGCCCACGCCCAGGCCCGCGACCTTGCCGTGGTAGTCGACCTTCTTGCCGTACAGGTCGGCGGTCAGCGTGACCGGCTGGCCGATGCGGATGTTGCGCAGCTGCACTTCCTTGAAGTTGGCATCGACCCAGAGCTGGTTGAGTGGCACGACGGACATCATCGGCGTGCCGGCGGTCACGCGCTGGCCCAGCTGCACGGTGCGCTTGGCGACGTAGCCGTCCACCGGCGCGGGCAACGCGGCGCGCTGGGTGGCCAGGTAGGCCTCGCGCAGCTTGCCGGCGGCGGCCTGCACCATGGGATGCTGCTCGACGCTGGTGCCCTCGGTCAGCGACTGGTTGCTGACCAGTTGCTCCTTGGCCGCGTTGACCGCGGCCTGGGCGGCGGCGAGCTGGGTCTTGGCGGTGTCGAGCACGGCGCGGGCGTGGTCCAGCTCTTCCTTCGAGACGGCGCCGTTGCCGTTGAGCGAGAGGCGGCGGTTCAGGTCGTCGTTGGCGCGGGCGATGTCGTTGTTGGCCTTGGACACATCGGCCTGGCGCAGCGCGATCTGCGCCTGGAACTGGCCATTGTTGGCGTAGAGCGTGCGCACCTGGCGCACGGCCTGGCCGAGGTTGGCCTCGGCCTGCTCGTAGGCCACACGGACGTCGGCGGGATCGAGCTTGACCAGGGGCTGGCCGGCTTTCACGAAGTCGGTGTCGTCGGCCATGATGGCCATGACGGTGCCGCCGATCTGCGGGGTGATCTGGATGACGTTGCCCTGCACGTAAGCGTTGTCGGTGCCTTCGTAGTGGCTGGCGACCATCCATTCGTAGGCGCCCCAGCCGAGGCCGGCGATGACGACGACGGCGGCCAGCGCGGTCAGGGCCTTGCGGCGCTTGGGATTGCCGGCTTCGGCGGCGGGCGCGGCGGCCGGAGAGGTTTGCGGTGCGTTCATGGAAGACTCCAGCGGACGGGTTCGAGAGAGATCGGAAATGGGGGACGAGCTGCGGCTCAGCGCTGCGCGGCCGGCGTGACGGCGGCCACGGTGGTCTCGCCGGTGTAGCCGCCGCCGAGGGCACGGATGAGGTTGACCTGGGTGTCGAGCCGGCGCGCGGCCAGGTCCACCGCCAGGCGGCGCTGGGCCAGCACCGAGTTCTCGGCGGTGAGCACGTTGAGGTAGGTGCCCAGGCCCGCGCGGTAGCGCTGGCGGGCGATGTCGTAGGCCGATTCGGCGGCCTCCTGGGCATCGCGCTGCTGGTTCTGCTGCAGCACGATGGATTTGGCGGAGGCGACCTGGTCAGCGGCGTCATGGACCGCGTCGATCACGGTGCCGTTGTAGCTTTCGACGGCGGCGTCGTAGTCGGCCGTGCGGCCGCGCAGGTTGGCGCGCAGGCGGCCGGAATCGAAGATCGGCAGGCGGATCGCCGGGCCCACGCCCCATTCGCGGCTGGAGCCCTGGGCCAGGTTGTCGAAACCCAGGCTGTTCAGGCCCACGAAGGCGGTCAGGTTGATGTTGGGATAGAACTCGGTCTTGGCCACGTCGATGCTCTTGGCGGCGGACTCGACTCGCCAACGGGCGGCGGCCACGTCGGGGCGGCGGCCCAGCAGGTCGGCGGGCAGCGTGGCCGGCAGCTTGACGCCTTCGTAGCTGGCCAGCGGCAGGGCTTCGAGCTCCTGCATGCCGCGCGGCTGGCCGACCAGGGCGCCGATGGCGTTGCGGGTGATGGCGATCTGCTCGTGCAGGGATTCGATCTGCTGGCGGGCTTCGGGAATGCCGGCCTGGCTCTGGCGCTCTTCCAGGCGGGTGTCGAGGCCGGCGGTGACGCGGTCGCGCACCAGGCCCAGGGTTTCCTGGCGCTGCGCCAGGGTGCGCTGGGCCACTTCGAGCTGCGCCTGCAGGCGCGCCAGCTGGAAGTAGTTGCGCGCCACGTTGCAGGCCAGGAGCAGGCGGGCGGCCTGGGCATCGGCCGCGGCGGCGTTGGCGGTGCCGAGCGCCGATTCCAGCGCCGCGCGGTTCTTGCCGAAGAAGTCCAGCTCGTAGCTGCCGGACAGGCGCACCGTGCCCAGGTTGAAGGTGCTGCCGCCCAGCGGTGCGGGATAGATGCCGTTGGCGCTGAAGTGCTGGCGGGTGGCGTCCACGCTGCCGTTGAGCTGCGGGCCGTCGTTGGAGCGGGTGACGTCGGCGGCGGCCTGGGCGCGCTGCAGGCGGGCTTCGGCCGATTTCAACGTGGGGCTGTCGGCGACGGCCTGGCTGACCAGGTCGTCCAGGCGCTCATCGCCGAAGCCGCGCCACCAGTCGGCCGCCATGGCGCCGTCGGCGAAGAGATCGGGCGTGCCGGTCGCCGCCGAAGGCAGGCCCAGCGACACGCCTTCGCGCAACTGCGCCTGCGGCGCGATGCCGGACATATTGGCGCAGGCGGTCAGGCCCAGCGCGATCACCAGCGTGCCGAGATACAGCACCACGCCGCCGGCGGAAGATTTCTTGTCGTTGTTTGTCATTTCTTGGACCCCTCGGAAGCAGATACGGATGCCGATGAACGCTGCGCCGACGCGTCAGCATCGCCGCCGAACGGCAGGACGTTGGTCAGGATGCGCTCGAGGTATTCCTTGAGCTGGTCGAACTCCTGCTGGCTGAAGCCGGCGGCGGCCACCGCCTGCACCTCGGCCACCACATCCGGAATCTGGCGCGCCGCCACCCTGCCCTCGTCCGTCAGTTCGAGGTTCACCACGCGGCGGTCCTCGACCGAACGGATGCGGCGGCACAGGTTCTTGGCCTCCAGCCGGTCGAGCAGCCGGGTCATCGCGCCGGCATCCAGGTGGCAGCCGCGGGCCAGCGTGGCCACGGTGGTGTCGCCGGAGGCGAACATGCGCAGCAGCGGCTTCCACTGGGCGTCGGTCAGGCCCAGCGGCTCCATGCGGCGTTCGATCTCGCCGGCCAGCAGGTTCACGATGCGGCGCATGCGGTAGCCCACCGTGTCCTCGGCGGAACCGACCTGGCAGAACACCGGGACTTGCGGGCGGGCCGCGGCGGACGGCAGTGATTCATCGTTCATGCCGCGATATTATTTGTTTAGGCAAACATTGTCAAAGATTTGATTGTCCCGGCACTTATTGAATTCGCGGTAAAAAGACGAAATCGTTTCATCCAGACTACCGGCATGTAAGCGCAAGCCGTTATAGTTGAACGGCTTACTGGTAACATCGATCGATTCACGCCCCCACGCCAACGTGCACAAGCCGGAGTCCTCCACCCTCGTCGATCTGCGCGACCTTCGCCTGGAAACAGCGCTCGCGCTCGTCGAGCCCGGTGAAGGCGACATCACGACGATCTCCACAGAGTCGCCTGCGCGTTACCTGCAGGACATCATCGACGGCCTGTGCTCTCTGTCCCTGCGCGATCCCCTCACCGGCCTGGCCAACCGCCGCCAGTTCCGCGCGGCCGTGGACCGCGAAATCGATCGTGTGGCCCGCTCGGGCGAGTCGGCCCTGCTGCTGATGCTCGACATCGACCGCTTCAAGGCGGTCAACGATTCCTACGGCCACCTCGTCGGCGACCATGTGTTGCAGACCGTGGCCCGCACCCTCACCGCCTGCGTGCGCCCCATGGACGTGCTGGCCCGTTACGGCGGCGAGGAATTCGCCATTGTTCTTCCCGGCTGCCAGTCGGCCGCCTTCGGCCAGGTCGTGGCCGAACGCATCCGCGAGGCCATCGAGGCCGAGCCGATCCAGATCGCCAGCGGCGTCGAGCTGTCCATCACGGTCAGCATCGGCGGCGCGTTCGCGATGCCCTGGATCCGCTCGACCGCGGCCCTGTGGATCGAACGCGCCGACCATGAGCTCTACCGTGCCAAGTCCCTGGGACGCAACCGCGTCTGCGTCGAGGACCAGGCCGACAGCACGGTCACCGCGGAAGAGAAAAGCCTTTTGTTTGGTCTGGGTCCTGCCGATACTGAGATGGAGGCACCTGCCTCTCCCGATGATGCATCCGCTAGCGCTGTCTGAAAGCATAAAAGAATGAGCGAAGCGCCGACCCCTTCCATCCCCCGCCCCTCAGGCCCATCGGCCAAGGTGCTCGCCGTGACCAGCGGCAAGGGTGGCGTGGGCAAGACCTTCGTGTCTGCCAACCTGGCCGCGGCGCTGGCCAAGCGCGGCCACCGCGTGCTCGTGCTCGATGCCGACCTGGGCCTGGCCAACCTCGACGTGGTGCTGAACCTGCACCCCAAGATCACGCTGCACGACGTCTTCACCGGCCGCGCCCAGCTGGATCAGGCCATCATCGCCGCGCCCGGCGGCTTCTCGGTGCTGCTGGCCGGCTCGGGCATGGTCGAGTATTCGCGGCTCACGCCCGAGGTGCGCAACGAATTCCTGCAGGTGCTGCACAGCATCATGCCGCGCTACGACGTGGTCATCCTGGACACCGGCGCCGGCATCTCGGACGTGGTGCTGTTCGCCGTGTCGCTGGCATCCGAAGTGCTGCTGGTGGCGACGCCCGAGCCGACCTCGCTGACCGACGCCTATGCCGCGGTCAAGGTGCTGGCGATGCAGCAGAAGCGCACCCAGATCCGCATGATCGTCAACCAGACGGCACGCGCCGGCGATGGCCGCGCCATCACCGGCCAGCTGCAGCAGGTGATCGACCGTTTCGTGGTGCCCGGCGCGGGCCGTCCGATCCGGCTGCTGCACCTGGGCGACATCCCGGCCGATCCTGCCGTGCGCGACGGCGTGATGCGCCGGCAGCTGCTGCTGGTCAACACGCCCGGCTCCCCGGCTGCGCTGGCCATCGGTCAGCTGGCCAACAAGCTCGACGAGGTGGTGCTGCGCCGCAGTACCGTCTGACCGATAAGGTCGCACACGGGGCCGCGCGCCCTGCCCTGCTTCTGGCGGGACCATGAAAAAAGCCGGCTCATCGCCGGCTTCGCTGCATCTGGAGCCCAGGCTCCGGATCTCAGATCTTCCACTTCTCCAGCAGCCGGTCCGGCCGCATGGTGTCGTAGCCTTCGAAGGGTTGGTGGATCCAGGGATTGGTCGGCAGGAACTCCACCGAATAGTCCGGCGTGAAGATGGACGCGCCCTTGGTCCAGATGACCGCGCTGCGCAGCTCGGTGATCGGCGTGTAGTGGGTGCGCAGGTTGTCCATCACCGAATGCAGGGTGTGGCCCGAATCGGCCAGGTCATCCACCAGCAGCACCTTGCCGGCGATCTCGCCGCGCGGCGTGGTGATGAAGCGGGCGATGTCCAGGTGGCCCTGCACCGTGCCGCCGTCGGCGCGGTAGGAGCTGGTGGACATGATGGCCAGCGGCTTGTCGAAGATGCGCGACAGGATGTCGCCCGGCCGCAGGCCGCCGCGTGCCAGGCAGAGGATGGTGTCGAATTCCCAGCCCGACTGGTGCACCTTGATCGCGAGCTTTTCGATGAGGCTGTGGTACTCGTCGTAGCTCACATATAGGTGTTGGCCGTCTTCGGTCAGCATCGGGGGGACTCCTGGGGCGAGGTCTGGGGGAAACGCGGGAACACGGTCTTGGAGCTCAAGGCAGGTAGGGGTGCTGCATCAGGATCGTGTGGTCGCGATCCGGGCTGGTGGAGACCAGCGCGATCGGCACGCCGGTCACCTGCTCGATGCGTTGCAGGTACAGGCGGGCGTTGACCGGCAGATCGTCGTAGACGGTGACGCCCACGGTGGAATCGCTCCAGCCGCCGAGCTTCTCGTAGATGGGCTTGCAGCGCTCGATCTCGTCGGCACCCATGGGCAGGATGTCGGTGACTTCGCCGTCGAGTTCGTAGCCGGTGCAGAGCAGCAGCTCTTCGATGCCGTCGAGCACGTCGAGCTTGGTGATGCACAGGCCCGTCAGGCCGTTGACCTGGGCCGAGCGCTTGAGCAGGGCTGCGTCGAACCAGCCGCAGCGGCGGCTGCGTCCGGTGGTCACGCCCTTCTCGGCGCCGACGGTGGAGAGGTGGTAGCCGACGGTGCCGGGCTTTTCCCAGTCGAGTTCGGTCGGGAAGGGGCCGCTGCCCACGCGGGTGCAGTAGGCCTTGGTGATGCCCAGCACGTAGTGCAGCATGCCCGGGCCGACGCCCGAACCGGCGGCGGCGTTGCCGGCCACGCAGTTGCTGGAGGTGACGTAGGGATAGGTGCCGTGGTCCACGTCGAGCAGCGTGCCCTGCGCGCCTTCGAACAGCAGGTTGGCGCCGTCGCGGTGGGCGTCGTTGAGCTCGCGCGAGACGTCGGCGATCATGGGCATGATCTGCTTGGCGTGCTCCATGGCCTCGTTGTAGACGGTGTCGTAGTCGATGGCTTCGGCGCCCAGCACCTGGGTCAGCACATGGTTGTGCAGGTCCAGCAGGATGCGCAGCTTGTCGGCGAAGCGCTGCGGGTGGCGCAGGTCCTGCACACGCAGGGCGCGGCGGGCGATCTTGTCCTCGTAGGCCGGGCCGATGCCGCGGCCGGTGGTGCCGATCTTCTGGTTGCCGCCACGCTCGCGATAGGCTTCGCGGGCGATGTCAAGGGCTGCATGGAAGGGCAGGATCAGCGGGCAGGCCTCGCTGATGCGCAGGCGCGAGCGCACTTCCACGCCGGCCTTCTCCAGCCCCTCGATTTCTTCGAGCAGCTTGGCCGCCGACAGCACCACGCCGTTGCCGATGTAGCACTTCACGCCCGGCCGCATGATGCCGCTGGGGATCAGGTGCAGCGCGGTCTTCACGCCGTTGATGACCAGCGTATGGCCGGCGTTGTGGCCGCCCTGGAAGCGGACCACGCCTTGCGCGCTCTCGGTCAGCCAGTCGACCAGCTTGCCCTTGCCTTCGTCACCCCATTGGGTGCCGACCACGACCACATTGCGGCCGGCAACCGGCCCGTTCGTCTTGCTCATCTTGGGATCTGGAAATCAGTTCAAAGGGATAACACGGTCCACGATCCGGCGCGCAGCGCCAGTTCGCGGTCGCAGCGAAACTCGTCGATCTCGCTCTCGTGGCCTGGCATGACGCAGACCACGGTTTCGCCACCGGCACGCAGAGCGCCGATGGCTTGGGACAGGGTGGCATCGTCGGACCAGGGCGCACGGATGGCGGCGCGCAGCTCGCGCGGGCGCACCACGCCGACCAGCTCGCGCAGGTCCAGGCTGAAGCCGACGGCCGGCCGGTTGCGGCCGAAGACCGCGCCGACCTCATCGTAGCGGCCGCCGCGCACGATGGCGTCGCTCGCCCCCGCGACGTACATGGAGAAGCGGGCGCCGCTGTAGTAGGCATAGCCGCGCAGGTCGGCCAGGTCGAAGCTGATGCGCTCGGCCGGGACACTGGCGGCCAGGCGGCGCAGCGTCTGCAGTGCCGCCTGGACATCGCCGAAGGAGCCCAGCGCCTTGGCGGCCTCGTCCAGCACTTCCGAGCCGCCATACAGGCCGACCAGGGCGGCGAGCGCGTCACGCACGGCCGGCTGGAAGCCACGGCTGAGCTGGGCCAGCCCGCTGGCATCCTTGGCGGCCAGCGCGCCGCGGACTTCGCTCAACAAGGCCTCCGGCGCATCGACCTGCGCCAGAACCGCACGGGGAATACGCGCATCGCCCAGGTCCAGCTGAACGCCGCCGAGCTCGGCGGCAGCCAGGCAGTCGAGTGCCAGCCGCAGCACTTCCACATCGGCTTCCACGCCGGCATGGCCATAGATTTCCGCGCCGAACTGCAGCGGCTCCCGCGTGGCATGCGGCCGGCCGGGCCGGGTGTGCAGCACCGGGCCGCAGTAGCACAGGCGGGTGACGCCCTGGCGGTTCAGGAGATGGGCATCGATGCGCGCGACCTGCTGGGTGGTGTCGGCGCGCAGGCCGAGCATGCGTCCCGACAACTGATCGACCAGCTTGAAGGTTTGCAGATCCAGCGCTTCGCCGGTGCCGGTGAGCAGGGATTCGAGGTGCTCCAGCAGCGGCGGCATGACCAGCTCATAGCCGTAGCTGCGAGCGGTGTCGAGCAGATCGCGTCTGAGCTCCTCGATGTGGCGTGCCTCGGAAGGCAGCACATCGGCGATGTGATCCGGTAGGACCCAAGCGGACATGAAAAGTAGGACGCTGTTAAAAACGTAATTCTACCGGTACACCTTGACGCACCCGCCAGGGACACCGATTCATTTCAGTGTGCGCACCACAGAAGCAGCAGTCCGCACAGCATGCTGGCCAGGGCGAAGAGGCGCAGCGGCTGGTCGCCGAGCTGCGCCAGCCGGGCCATCGCCGCGCGCCACCGGCCCGGCGACAGGAAGGGGCCCAGGCCCTCCAAAACGAGCAGCAGGCCCAGGGCCTGCAACAGGACGGTCCAGTCCACCCGCGGCCGCTCAGCGGCGCGGGCCGGAGGCTGCCGGCGCCGCCGGGCTCACGCCCGAGGCACCGTTGCGGAAGGTGCGGAAGAAGTCCGAGGTGGCCGGGTCGACGACCAGCACGTCGCCCTTCTTGCCGACGCTGCTCTTGTACGCTTCCAGGCTGCGGTAGAACTGGGCGAACTGCGGATCGCGGCCGAAGGCATCGGCATAGTTGCGCGCGGCCTCGGCATCGCCCTCGCCCTTGGTCTTCTGGGCATCGCGGTAGGCATTGGCGATCGCGACTTCACGCTGGCGATCGGCATCGGCGCGGATCTTCTCGCCCTCGGCGGCGCCGGTGGAGCGCAGCTCGTTGGCCACACGCTTGCGCTCGGCCTCCATGCGGCGGTAGACCGATTCGGTGATCGCTTCCACATAGTCGACGCGGGTGATGCGCACGTCCACCACGTCCACGCCCCAGGGCTTGTCGCCCTTCACCCGTTCGAGCACCTCGCGCTTGACGGCCGTCATCAGTTCGTCGCGCTTGAGCGAGATCAGGTCGCGCACGGTGCGGCGGTTGATCTCTTCCTGGAAGGCATTGCGCACCACGCGGTTGAGCTGGTTGGCGCCGGCCGCCTCGTCGAGGCCGACGTTGCGGATGTATTCCGACGGGTTGACGATGCGCCAGCGCACGTACCAGTCGATCACCACACGCTGCTTCTCCGCGGTCAACATCGACTCGGTGTCGCTGCTGTCGAGCGTCAGCAGGCGGCGGTCGATATAGGAGACGTTCTGGAAGGGCCGCGGCAGCTTGAAGTGCAGCCCGGGCTCGGAGATCACCTCGCGGATCTGGCCGAGGGCATAGACCACGCCGAACTGGCGCTGGTCGACGACGAACACCGTCGAGCTGATCAGGAGCAGCAGGACGAGCAGGGAGGTGACGATGAAACCGATTCTGTTCACAGCGGATCCGGGCCTCTTGTTATGGGGGTACTAGCGCGAGTCGCGATCGCGCGAGCGCTCGTTGTCGCGTGTGCGGACATCGCCGGGATAGGCCGTGGGCGGCGCCGCGCTGCTGGCGGCCGAGCCGCCGGCCATGGTGGCGGCCACGGCTGCTTCCGCGGTGGTGGCAGCCGTCGGGGCCGTCGCCGGCTGGGCCTGCATCAGCTTGTCGAGCGGCAGGTACAGCAGCGAGCCTTGCTTGGAATCGACGATCACCTTGGTCGCATTGGCATAGATGCTCTGCATCGTGTCCAAGTACATGCGCTCGCGGGTGACCTGCGGCGCGCGCTGGTACTCGGCGAGCACCGCGCTGAAACGCTGGGCATCGCCCTGCGCCTGCGCCACGATGCGGGCCTTGTAGCCGTCGGCCTCTTCCTTCAGGCGCGAAGCGGTGCCGACGGCACGCGGGATCACGTCGTTGGCATAGGCCTGCGCATCGTTCTTGGCGCGTTCGCGTTCCTGGCCGGCCTTGAGCACGTCGTCGAAGGAGGACTGCACCTGCTCGGGCGGGCGCACGCCGCCCTGCTGCAGGTTGATGCCGACGATCTCGATGCCGACCTTGTAGCGGTCCAGGATGTCCTGCATCAGCTTACGCACGCGCGGAGCGATCTGGTCGCGTTCCTCGGCCAGAGCCGAGTCCATCTTCATCTTTCCGACCACCTCGCGCACCGAGCTTTCGGCCGCCTGGATCACGGCGGATTGCGGATCGCGGCTCTCGAACAAGTACTGGCGGGCGTCGTTCAAACGGTACTGCACGGCGAACTTGATCTCGACGATGTTCTCGTCCTGCGTGAGCATGGCCGACTCGCGCAGGCCGGTGGAGCGCACGATGGAGTCGCGGCCCACGTCGACCGAGCGGATCGGCGAGGTGAAGACCAGTTCGTGGCGCTGGATCGGGTAAGGCAGGCGCCAGTTGAAGCCCGCGCCGACGGTCGTCTTGTAGCGGCCGAACTGGGTGATGACACCTTGCTGGCCTTCCTGCACGATGAAGAAGCCGGTGGCCAGCCAGATCAGCACCAGCGCACCGGCGATCAGGCCGATGCCCATACCGGCATTCTTCATGTCGGGCTGGAAACCGCCGCCGCCGTTGCCGCTGCCGCCGGGCCCGCCGTTACGGCCCTTGCCGCCGCGCAGCAGGCCGCCGAGCTTGCGGTTGAAGTCACGCCAGAGTTCTTCGAGATCGGGTGGCCCATCCTTGGGGCCCTGGCCACGCGGGCCGGTCGGTGGCTCCTGGCCGGGACGCGGGGCGTCGCCGCCCTCTTCGTTGCGGCCCCAGCGCGGATCGTTCAGGTTGAACATGCCCCGGATACGGCCCGACAGCCCTGCCCATCGTTGGCCGGATGCTTGGAGAGTCATTGCACGAAATCTCACTATGACGCGTTGGTGGAGTGGGAGGGCATTGTGCCGTCTTCGTCGACGGCAGCCGCCAATGGGCCGGCTTCCGGACGGGCCATCGCCGCCCGGTGGGCGGTGACGGCCTCGGTCAGCACGGTACGCAGCAGCGCGATGCCGGTGCCCTTCTGGGCGCTGAGGAAGATGCGCGGCACCTGGGCGCCTTCGATCTCGTAGGTGTCCTGCGGCGAGAGCGGCTGGCGCTCGTCCGGCAGGGCATCGATCTTGTTGAAGACCAGCAGCTGCGGCACGTCGGCCGCGCCGATCTCGTGCAGCACCCGCTGGACCTGGGCGATCTGCTCGACGAAGTCCGGGTTGGCCGCGTCCACCACATGCAGCAGCAGGTCGGCATCGATGGCCTCCTGCAGCGTGGCCTGGAAGGCATCGACCAGGCCGTGCGGCAGGTCGCGGATGAAGCCCACGGTGTCAGACAGCGAGACCGAACCGGCTTCCGCGCCCAGATAGAGCTGGCGGGTGGTGGTGTCGAGCGTGGCGAAGAGCTGGTCGGCCGCATAGGCACGCGCCTTGACCAGGCTGTTGAACAGCGTCGACTTGCCGGCGTTGGTGTAGCCGACCAGCGAGATGTTGAAGGTCTCGCGCCGCTCGCGCTGGCGCCGCTGGGTGCCGCGCTGGCGCTTGACCTTCTGCAGGCGCTCTTTGGTGCGCTTGATGGTCTCGCCGATCATGCGGCGGTCCAGCTCGATCTGCTTCTCGCCGGGGCCGCCGCGCACACCCGCACCGCCGGTCTGGCGCTCCAGGTGGGACCAGCGCCGGACCAGCCGGGTGCTGAGGTATTGCAGGCGGGCCAGCTCCACCTGCAGCTTGCCTTCGTGGCTGCGCGCACGCTGGGCGAAGATCTGCAGGATCAGCAAGGTGCGGTCATTGACCGGCATGCCCAGCTGGCGTTCGAGGTTGCGCTGCTGCGCCGGGCTCAGGGCCTGGTCGAACAGCACCTCGACGGCGCCATGGTGCTCGGCGAGCATCTTGATTTCATCGGCCTTGCCGCTGCCCACGAACAGCGCCGCATCGGGTGCCTTGCGGCGGGCCACGATGCGGGCGACAGGGCGCAGGCCGGCGGTCTCGGCCAGCAGGCCGAGTTCCTCAAGTTCTCCGTCGAAATTCGGAAAGCCCAGGTCCACCCCCACCAGCACCACGGGTGCCGGGGCGGTATCGTTTGACTCGTCGATATTCAATGCGCGGAACTCAGGCTGACCGACGCTGATGCTGCCGGGAAGGTTGCGCTTCGCGGCAGCCGCGACTTAGGCAACGGGATCGTCGGAAGTATCGGCAGTGGAGAAATTCACTGCGCGTCCGGGAACGATGGTGGAAATGGCGTGCTTGTAGACCATCTGCGTCACGGTATTGCGCAGCAGCACGACATATTGGTCGAAGGATTCGATCTGACCCTGCAGCTTGATGCCGTTGACCAGGTAGATCGAGACCGGAACATGTTCACGCCGAAGCGCGTTCAGGAACGGGTCTTGGAGGAGTTGGCCCTTGTTGCTCACGATATGCTCCGTGTTCAAACTATGTTGTTGTAAAACACCACCTTAACACAGCATTTGGACCTGTCTGCCGCACGGACACGTATTTCCGTAACAGACCTATGCGGTGGAAGGTCACTCGGCTTTCTTGCCGGCGAACGGATTCTCGGAAGTCTTCATCTGGATGCGCAGGGGCGTGCCGACCAGGTCGAATTCCTTGCGGAAACGGCCTTCCAGGAAACGGATGTAGGCCGCCGGCACATGCTCCAGCGAATTGCCGTGGATGATGATCACCGGCGGGTTCATGCCGCCCTGGTGGGCATAACGCATCTTGGGCCGGAACATGCCGGCGCGCGGCGGCGACTGGAACTGGATCGCCTCCAGCAGCACCCGGGTGAGCACCGGCGTGGGCATCTTGCGCATGGCGGCGCGGTGCGCCTGGCCGATGGCATCCCACACCGGGCCCAGGCCCTGGCGCTTCTTGGCCGAGATGAACAGCATGGCGGCGAACTTCAGGAAGGCCAGCCGGGTCTCGATGGAGCGCTGCACCAGCTCGCGCTGGTAGGCATCGACCGCATCCCACTTGTTGATGGCGATGACCACGGCACGGCCGCTCTCCAGGATGTAGCCGGCGATATGGGCGTCCTGGTCGGTCACGCCTTCGGCGGCGTCGATCAGCAGCAGCACCACGTTGGCCGTCTCGATGGCCTGCAGGGTCTTGACCACCGAGAACTTCTCGATGGCCTCGAAGACCTTGCCTTTGCGGCGCAGGCCGGCGGTGTCGATCAGCTCGTACTTGGTGCCATTGCGCTCGAAAGGCACCGAGATCGCGTCGCGGGTGGTGCCCGGCATGTCGAAGGCAACCAGGCGCTCCTCGCCGAGCCAGGTGTTGATCAGGGTGGACTTGCCGACATTGGGCCGGCCGGCCACGGCCAGCTTGACGACGCCGTCCTCGGCGCCCTCCTCGTCTTCGTCCTCTTCCGGCAGGTTCAGCGTTTCCAGCGCCAGTTCCAGCAGGTCGCGGATGCCCTGGCCGTGGGCCGCGGAAACCCCGTGCACCTCGCCCAGCCCCAGCTCGAAGAACTCGACCAGCTGCACGCCTTCGCGCATGCCTTCGGCCTTGTTGGCCGCCAGCACGCAGGGCTTGCCCAGGCGGCGCAGGTAGTTGGCGATGTCGTGGTCCTGCGAGGAGACGCCGGCCCGCGCATCGACCACGAAGATCACCACGTCGGCTTCGGCGACGGCCTGGCGCGTCTGCTTGGCCATCTCGTGGAAGATGTTGCCGTCGACCGCATCGGGCTCGAAGCCGCCGGTGTCGATGACGATGAATTCACGGCGGCCGATATGGCCGTTGCCGTAGTGCCGGTCGCGGGTGAGGCCGGCGAAGTCCGCCACGATGGCATCGCGCGACTTCGTCATGCGATTGAACAGCGTGGACTTGCCGACGTTGGGGCGCCCGACGAGGGCGATGACCGGTTTCATGGAGATTTGGGGCCTGAAGCCCCGGATTTCTTATTCGGGAACGAAGCCGTAGACACCGCCGTTGGCGGTGACCACGACCAGCGTGTCTCCCACCACGACCGGCGCAGTGGTGATCGGCGAGCCGTCGGTGCTCAGGCGGTTGACGTCCGAGCCGTCCTCGCGCGAGAGCATGTGGACCAGGCCGGTTTCGTCGCCCAGGGCGATCGAGCGGCCCAGCACCAGCGGCGCGCTGAGCTTGCGGTAACGCAGGCGCTCCACCGTCCAGGCGCGTTCGCCGTCGGCGCGGTTCCAGGCGTTGATGACGCCGTTGGCTTCGGTGCCGTAGATGCGCTGGTCGTCCAGATCCAGGCCTGTGTAGCCGGCGGCCGGGCGCGCCCACAGAAGTTGGCCGCGCGAGGCATCCACGCAGCCGACGGTCGACTGGAAGGCCCGGGCGCAGACGATGCTGCCGTCGCGCGCGGTGCGGCCGACCAAGTCGACCAGGCGCTCGATGTCGTTGGTACCGCGGGTGACGGCCACCGGCGCCTCCCAGCGCACCGAGCCGTTGCCCGGGTTCATGCCGACCATGCGACCGGCCAGGCCCGCCACCAGGGTGTCGCCCACCGCCAGCAGCGCGCCGCCGTGGCGCAGCACCAGCGGCTCGCCGCTGCGCTGCTGCTGCCACAGGCGCTTGCCGGTCTTGCCGTCGAAGGCGAGCACCGAGCGGTCGGCCGCCAGCAGGAAGACACGTTCACCGGCGACGAAGGGCGCGGTGAAGACTTCGGCCGGCAGCGGCTGGCGCCAGGCTTCGCGGCCGTCGGCAAAACTCACCAGCTCGTTGTTGCGGGTGACCACCGCCGTCAGCTTGCCGTCGCTGCCGACACCGGCCGACAGCGGCGCGCCGGCGCTGGCGCGCCAGAGTTCGCGGCCGCTGCGTCCGTCCAGCGCCACCACGGTGCCGTCGTTGGAGGCCAGCATGACGGTGTCGCCGACGACCTGGGGCGAAAGCGAGAGTGTGCTGGTCGAGCCGATCTTGGCCGACCAGGCCTGGCGCACCGCCACCTTGACCACGTTCGGGCCCAGCGCCGCCGGCTTGGGCGGCGGCGTGCCGCCGAAGATGGTGCGCATCGAGTCCGGCATCATCGAGCAGCCGCCGAGCGCGAGGGCCGCGGCCACGCCGAGCGCCAGGAAGAGCGGACGCATGGAAAGCTTCTGGTTCATACGGTTCACGATTTGGCCTCTGCGCCTGCAGACGTACGGGGATCGACGCCCAGGGCGTTGAGCTTGATTTCGACCAGCCGGCGGTATTCCGACTGGCTGTCCAGGCCCTTCCAGGCGCTGGTGTAGGCGGCCACGGCGTCGGCCGACTTGCCCTGCGCGGCCAGGATGTCGCCCTTGCGGTCGGCGGCCAGCGGTGCGAAGGCGGCCGGCATGGAGGCATCGACCTGCTTGAGCGCCTCGTCATAGGCCTTGGCATCGAGCAGGATGGCCGCGGTGCGCAGCCGGGCGACCGCCTGCAGGCCATCGTCCCTGCCCTTGTCGGCCACCCAGGCCAGCGCGGCCTTGGCGCCGTCGGTGTTGCCCTTGTCGAGCAGCAGCTTGGCGGCGGCAAGGCCAGCCTGCTGGGCGTAGACGGTACGACCGAATTTTTCGCGCACGTCCTGGAAGGCGCGTTCGGCATGGCTGGCGTCGCCGGCCTGCACGGCGCGCTCGACTTCGTCGTACAGCACGGCGGACTGCGCCGCCTGGCGGCGGTCCCAGTAGTTGTAGAGGTTCCAGCCGGCGAAGCCGAGGGCGACGAGCACGATCACACCGGTGATCAGCGTGCCCCAGCGCTCCCAGAAATGCTTCAACTGGTCGAGCTGTTCTTGTTCTTCGAGGTCGAGATGGATGGCCATGGATGCTTGCTTTTCGCTCTGCGCTTCAAGCGCGGGATTGTAGGGTTGGCGCCCAGGAGGCGATGGCGTCCAGGCACTCCAGGCGCTGCGCGCCGCTGCCGTCGCGCAGCGACTTGACGGTGACTTCGCCGCGCGCGAGTTCATCGCCGCCGAAGACCAGCGCGAAGGCTGCGCCGCTGGCGTCCGCCTTCTTGAACTGCGACTTGAAGCTGCCCATGCCTTCGCCGGTGCCGGCGTGCATCTGCACCGCCACGCCCGCCGCGCGCAGGGCCTGCAGCACCGGCACGACGACCGCAAGCGAGGCCGCGTCGGGGATGACGGCATAGGCGTCGGGCGCGGGTGTGAGGTCCTGCGTCTGCTGGGACTGCAGCAGTTCCAGCACCCGCTCGATGCCCATGCCCCAGCCCACCGCTGCGGTCGGCTTGCCGCCCAACAGTTCGAACAGGCCGTCGTAGCGGCCGCCGCCGCACAGGGTGCCCTGGGCGCCGAGTTCGTCGGTGATGAATTCGAAGACGGTGTGCGAGTAATAGTCCAGGCCGCGCACCAGGCGCGGGTTGACGGTCCAGGCCACGCCGCAGGCGGTCAGCAGGCCCTGCACGGTTTCCAGGTGGCGGCGCGAGTCATCGCCCAGGTAGTCGAGCAGCTGGGGCGCGGCGCGCACCAGGTCCTGCATGGCCGGGTTCTTGGTGTCGAGGATGCGCAGCGGATTGGCATGCAGGCGGCGGCGGGCGTCCTCGTCCAGAAGTTCGGCGTGCTTTTCGAAGTATTCGATCAACGCGGCGCGGTGGGCCTGGCGTTCTGCCGGCACACCCAGGCTGTTGAGTTCCACACGCACATTGCGCAGGCCCAGTTCCTGGAACAGGGTGTGCACCAGCAGCATCACCTCGGCGTCCATCTCGGGGCCGGCGAAGCCCAGCGCTTCCACGCCCAGCTGGTAGAACTGCCGGTAGCGGCCGCGCTGCGGGCGCTCGTGGCGGAACATCGGGCCCATGTAGTAGAGCCGCTTGCCGCCGTCGTAGGTGAGGTTGTGCTCGATGGCGGCACGCACCACGCCGGGGGTGTTCTCCGGGCGCAGGGTCAGTTCCTCGCCGTTGAGCCGGTCGGCGAAGGAGTACATCTCCTTCTCGACGATGTCGGTGGTCTGGCCGGTGCCGCGCACGAAGAGCGCGGTCGGCTCCACGATGGGCGTGCGGATGTTGCGGAAGGCGTAGCGCGACATCAGGTTGCGCACCTTGTCCTCAAACCACTCCCAGCGCGCCGAGTCCGGCGGCAGGATGTCGTTCATGCCTTTCACGCCGGCCAGGCGCGAGGCCTTGCCGGCGGTGGGTGTGTTGTCAGCCATTTGGGGAAGAAATCAGGCGGCCGCCACGGTGGACGGGTTGCCGAAGCGTTGTGCGATGTAGCGCTCTACGAGCTGCTGGAATTCGGCGGCGATGTTCTCGCCGCGCAGGGTGAGGGCTTTTTCGCCGTCGATGAAGACGGGCGCGGCGGGTGCCTCGCCGGTGCCGGGCAGGCTGATGCCGATGTCGGCATGCTTGCTCTCGCCAGGTCCGTTGACGATGCAGCCCATGACCGCGACCTTGAGGTTCTCGACGCCGGGATAGGTCTTGCGCCAGACCGGCATCTGCATGCGCAGGAAGTCGTCGATCTGCTTGGCCAGCTCCTGGAAGGTGCCACTGGTGGTGCGGCCGCAGCCCGGGCAGGCGGTGACGCTGGGCACGAAGACGCGCAGGCCGAGCGCCTGCAGGATCTCGTTGGCCACCACCACTTCCTGGGTGCGCGATTCGCCCGGCTGGGGCGTGAGCGAGACACGGATGGTGTCGCCTATGCCCTCCTGCAGCAGCACCGACAGCGCGGCGGCCGATGCCACCGTGCCCTTGGTGCCCATGCCGGCTTCGGTCAGGCCCAGGTGCAGGGGATAGTCGCAGCGGCGCGCCAGCTCGCGGTAGACCGAGATCAGGTCGCGCACGCCGCTGACCTTGCAGGACAGGATCACCTGCCGGCCGTCCATGCCCATGCGTTCGGCCAGGCGGGCCGAGTCGATGGCCGAGGTGATCAGCGCCTCGTACATCACCTGGCGCGCGTCCCAGGGCTGGGGGCGGCGGCTGTTCTCGTCCATCAGCGAAGCGAGCAGTTCCTGGTCCAGGCTGCCCCAGTTCACGCCGATGCGCACCGGCTTGTTCCAGCGCAGGGCGGCGTCGATCATCTGGCCGAACTGCTTGTCGTGCTTGTCGCCCTTGCCCACGTTGCCGGGGTTGATGCGGTACTTGGACAGGGCCTCGGCGCAGGCCGGGTATTCGGTGAGCAGGCGGTGGCCGTTGTAGTGGAAGTCACCGACCAGGGGCACGTCGATGCCCATGCGGTCGAGCTGCTCGCGGATGTAGGGCACCTGCGCGGCGGCTTCGGGCGTGTTGACGGTGATGCGCACCATCTCCGAGCCGGCCTGGGCCAGTTCCTTGACCTGGATCGCGGTGCCGATCGCATCCACCGTGTCGGTGTTGGTCATGGACTGCACCCGCACCGGCGCATCGCCGCCGATGGTGACCACCCGCGGGCCCCAGACCACGCTGGCCTGGCGCGAGCGCCGTGGCGGCGGATGGGCGACCTCGATCGGCCGGCCGGCGCTGGAATCGGACGGGAAAGACGCGGAAAGATCGGACACGGTCATCACTTCACCTCGAAGCGGGCGACGTTGTTGCGGGTGATCGGCACGAGGTCGAGCGCCTGGCCGCGCACCTGTACCGCGGTGGCGCCGGCATTGCCGACCACCACCGTCAGCGGCGGCGTTCCGCCCACGCTCTGGGCGGTGCCGGGCTGCAGCACTTTTTCGAA
Source organism: Xylophilus rhododendri (assembly GCF_009906855.1). Taxonomy (NCBI): domain Bacteria; kingdom Pseudomonadati; phylum Pseudomonadota; class Betaproteobacteria; order Burkholderiales; genus Xylophilus; species Xylophilus rhododendri. The sequence goes on along the minus strand of NZ_CP047650.1, from coordinate 5,173,319 downwards.
CACGGTGGCGCCGCGGCTGTCGCTCACGCGCACCCAGGATGCGGCGGTGGCGTTGAAATTGACGAGCCCATCGGCCGCGACAGCTGCAGCCGCAGCAGCCGGTGCCGTCGCTGGCAACGCCGGCGAAGCCTGCAGCACCGGTGCAGCCGCGGGCGCGGCTGCTTGCGGCGCGGGCGCCGCATCCACCGTTGTCCCCGCCTGCCCGCGCATGGATTCAGGGCCTTCGGGCGCCACGGCGGCGACCGGCGGTTCGGAGGACGGCGGCGTCACATCGGTCACGCCACCCACCGGCGCCGGCACCGCCGGCTCGCCGCGCGGGCCGAGCACCATCTGCGTCCAGGCATCGAGCCGGCCGGCGGGCACCAGCAGCAACACCGCGGCCGCGACCAGGATCAACACCACCAGCCACACGGCCGGATGGCGCAGCCCGCTGCGCAGGCCGGCCAGGCTCGCGGGCGCGGCCTTGGCGGTGCGGAAGGTGGCGCCGTCGGTGCGCTTCACGTCGGCGCCCAGGCGCGGCGGCAGCTTCTGCGGCAGCAGGGCCAGCACCGGCGCCGGATCGAGCTTGAGCGCGCGGCACACCCCGCCGGCCAGGGCGCGCACGAAGGGCGGGTCCGGCAGCAGGTCGTAGCGGTCGGCCTCCAGCGCCTCGAGTCGGGACACCGGCACTTTCAGCATCACGGCCAGGGAGGCGATATGCATACCCGCTCGCTCGCGCGCGTCCCGCAACAGGGCGCCGGCGCCGGGGCCGGCCGGACGGGGCTGGTCCGTCTCACTCATCGAATGCTCCACGCTCGAAGGAAGCGGCTTCGCGCGACTGCGGGAAGCGCTTGCGCAATTGTTCGCCCAGCTGCGCCGTCGCGACACGGTCGCCCAGGCGCCGCTCGATGCGGATGCCCAGCCACAGGGACTCGGCATTGGCGAATTCGCCGTTGTTGACACGGCGGATGTAGAAACGCGCGCGCTCCACATCGCCCCGCTGGAATTGCATGTTGGCCAGGGTGTAGCCGACGATCGGGTTGCCCGGATCGATGTCGTAGGCGGCCGAGAGCGTGGTCTGCGCCAGTTCGTTGCGGCCGGCGCGCAGCTCGCAGATGCCCTGCGTCATCAGCGTCTTGGCGCGGTTGCCGTAGCCGGGCGTGTTGGCGGCCTGGCTGAAGAGCCGGTCTGCCTCGTCGTAACGGCGCTGCTGGCATTGCAGCCAGCCGTAGTTGTGCAGGGTGTCGGCGTCGCGCGGATTGAGGGTGACGGCGCGGCGGAAGCTGTCGACGGCCAGGTCGAAGTCGGAGAGCCGCATGTAGATCAGGCCGCGCAGGGCGTAGGCGGGCGCGTAGTCGGGATCGGCGGCGATCGCCTGCTTGACTTCGTCCAGCGCCACCGTGGTCTTGTCGTTCTCGAAATAACCCGAGGCCAGCTCGATGCGTATGCGGGCGCGGCGGCGGGCGGGGCTTTCGTCCGATGCGGTCACCAGCTCGGGGCGGGTGACCTCGTTGTTCTGCCCGATCGGCTGCTGGGTGGTGATCTGGCGCGACACGCAGGCCGTCAGCAGGCAGAGGCAGGCCGCAAGGAGCAGAAACAAGGTCTTTGGCATCGGCTCAGGACTCCCCCTGCGCGGCCACCGGCACCAGCGGAGTGCTGCGCTGCCGGGCGATGCGCTTCATCACGTGGGTGCGGTCCTTCACGTCGCCGGCCAGCTGGCCGCAGGCGGCATCGATGTCGTCGCCGCGCGTCTTGCGCACCGTGGTGACGATGCCGGCATCGCTCAGCCGCTGGGCGAAGGCCGTGACCCGCTCGCGCGGCGAGCGCTTCAGGCCGGACGCGGGAAACGGGTTGAAGGGAATCAGGTTGAACTTGCAGGACACGCCGGGCGAGCCGCCCTGCCCCTTCACCAGCTCGGCTAGCCGGTCGGCATGTTCGGGCAGGTCGTTCACGCCGTCGAGCATGCAGTACTCGAAGGTGATGAAGTCGCGCGGGGCGAAGGCCAGGTAGCGGCGGCAGGCCTCGAGCAGTTCGGCGATCGGGTACTTGCGGTTGAGCGGCACCAGGTTGTCGCGCAGCGCATCGATGGGCGCATGCAGGGACACGGCCAGGGCCACGGGGCAGTCCTGCGACAGGCGGTCCATCATCGGCACCACGCCGGAGGTGGAGACCGTGACCCGGCGGCGCGACATGCCGTAGGCATGGTCGTCGAGCATGGTGCGCAGCGCCGGCACCAGGGCCGAATAGTTCTGCAGCGGCTCGCCCATGCCCATCATCACCACGTTGGAGATGACGCGTTCGGTGGTGCCCAGGCGCTTTCGCAGCGCGTGCTCGGCGTACCAGAGCTGGGCGGTGATCTCGGCGGTGGTCAGGTTGCGGCTGAAGCCCTGGTGGCCGGTGGAGCAGAAGCGGCAGTTGACGGCGCAGCCGGCCTGCGAGGAGATGCACAGGGTGCCGCGGTCGTCCTCGGGGATGAACACGGTTTCCACCGCATCGCCGCCGCCCACGTCGAACAGCCATTTGATGGTGCCGTCGGCCGAGACATGTTCGGCGGCGACCGGCAGGGCACGCACTTCGGCGATGCCCGGGAGTTTTTCGCGCAGCGACTTCGCGAGGTCGCTCATCGCGGAGAAATCGGAGGCACCGCGCTGGTGGATCCAGCGGAACAGCTGGGTGGCGCGGAAGCGCTTCTCGCCCAGTTGTTCGCAGAACGCGGCCAACCCGTCGAGATCGAAGTCGAGCAGATTGGTCCGGGTGTTCATGCGCGGTGCGTCGGCCGCTGCTTAGCGGGCGTAGACGTTCAGGGAGGGGAAAAAGAAGGCGATTTCGACGGCGGCGGTTTCGGCGGCGTCGGAGCCGTGCACGGCGTTGGCGTCGATGCTGTCGGCGAAGTCGGCGCGGATGGTGCCCTTGTCGGCCTTCTTGGGGTCGGTGGCGCCCATCAGGTCGCGGTTCTTCAGGATCGCGCCTTCACCTTCGAGCACTTGCGCGAAGACGGGGCCGGAGATCATGAATTCGACCAGGTCCTTGAAGAAGGGGCGTGCCGAGTGCACGGCGTAGAACTGTTCGGCTTCGGCGCGCGACAGCTGCACCAGGCGGGCAGCGGCGATCTTCAGGCCGGCGGCTTCGAAGCGCGAGACGATCTGGCCGATGGCGTTCTTGGCGACGGCGTCGGGCTTGATGATGGAGAGGGTACGTTCGATGGCCATGGTTTTTCCTGAGTTTCCTGAGTTCTGGATGTCTAAGAGGATTTTGCCCAGTCGGCAAAACCCGGCATTTTAGCCTGCGGTGACAAGCCCTTTTTAAGGGGCCGCCGCTTCAGCGGCCTCGGCCGCGCGGGCCGCCCGGCGGCTTGGTCTTGCGGGTCTCCTGGCGCTGGCGCTTCAGGCTGTCGGCGCCGATGTAGCCGAGCGATGTCTTGAGCGGATCGGGCTGGCCCTCGGCCTTCTCGCCGCGGGCCGCCTCGACGCGTGCGGCATTCTTGTAGCCGCCGCGCGGACCGGCGGGCCGGGCGGTGTTGGCCGGCGCACCGCCCTCGCCGCCACCCTTGCCGAAAGCACCGAAGATGCGGCTGGGCGCGGCTGGCACCTGTGCGCCACCGCCTTCGCGGTGCTTGCCGGGGGCGCGCACCAACGGTTTTTCGCCACGCGCGGGCTTGGGCACGCCGGCTGCTTCCATCAAGGAGTTGATGTCGCGCTCGTCGAGTTCCATGAAGGCGCCGCGCTTCAGGCCGCGCGGCAGCAGCATGGCGCCGTATCGGATGCGGATCAGCCGGCTGACCGCATGGCCCACCGCCTCCAGCATGCGGCGCACCTCGCGGTTGCGGCCTTCGGAGATGGTGACGCGGTACCAGGTGTTGGCGCCCTCGCCGCCGCCGTCCTCGATGGAGCCGAACTGGGCCATGCCGTCGTCCAGGCGCACGCCGTCGAGCAGCTTCTGCTTTTCTTCCTTGTTGAGCGCGCCCAGCACCCGCACCGCGTATTCGCGCTCCAGGCCGAAGCGAGGATGCATCAGGCGGTTGGCCAGTTCGCCGGAGTTGGTCAGCAGCAGCAGGCCTTCGGTGTTCAGGTCGAGCCGGCCCACCGATTGCCACTTGCCGGCATGCAGGCGCGGCAGGCGGCGGAACACCGTCGGGCGGTTCTGCGGATCGTCGTGGGTCACCACTTCGCCGGCGGGCTTGTGGTAGGCGATCACCCGCGCGGCCGGCGGATCGATGCGGATGCGCACCGCCTTGCCGTTGACCTTGATCTGGTCGCCGTACTGGATGCGCTGGCCGACGTGCGCCGGCTCGTTGTTCACCGAGATGCGGCCCTCCTCGATCATCTGCTCCATCTCCAGGCGCGAGCCCAGGCCGGCCTGGGCCAGCACCTTGTGCAGCTTGGGGGAATCCTGCTGGGGCTGCAGCACACGCTTGGGCGGCGCGGCGGCGGCTTCGGGCTCGGGCGACTCGTCGGCTTCGACGTCGAAGCGGCCGGACAGGACATCGCCGAAACGGTCGTCGTCGGCGCCGGCGGGCGTGGCCTGCGGCGCGGGAGCGGCGTCGGACTGCGGGGACGTTTTCGGGTCCTGCGGCAGGTCGTCTTCGGGCGTGGGGTGGTTCATGGCGTGTCCTTGGAATCTTCTGTGCCCGGGTCCGGCGCCGGCGCGGCGGGGTCGGAGCTGGGCTCGAATGGGGGGGCGTCGGCTTCGCCGAGATCGATCGCGTCGGCGGGCTCGCCCGGCTGCGGCGGTTCAGGCTGCTCGGGCCGCTCCGGCGGAAGGTCGTCGATCGAGAGCTCGCCCTGCCGCACGTCGCCGCCCTCTTCCTGCAGCGCGGCGCGCAAGGCCTTTTCGGCGGCGGCACCGTCGGTCAGCGGCAGTTGGTCGAGCGAGGCCAGGCCCAGGTCGTCCAGGAATTGCTTGGTGGTGGCGAACAGCGCCGGCCGGCCCACGGTTTCGCGGTGGCCGATCACCTCGATCCAGCCCCGGTCCTCGATCTGCTTGACGACCATGCTGTTGACCGCCACACCGCGGATGTCCTCCATGTCGCCCCGGGTGACCGGCTGGCGGTAGGCGATGATGGCCAGCGTCTCCAGCACGGCGCGGCTGTAGCGCGGCGGTTTCTCCGGATGCAGGCGATCCAGGTAGGGCCGCATCTTCGGCCGGCTCTGGAAACGCCAGCCGGTGGCCACCTGCACCAGTTCCACGCCGCGCTGGGCCCAGTCGGCCTGCAGGTCTTCTAGCAGCTGGCGCACGGTGTCGGCGCCCAGGCTGTCGTCGAACAGCTGGCGCAGCTCGCGCAGCGGCAGGGGCTGGGGCGAGCAGATCAGGGCGGTTTCAAGGATGCGCTTGGCATCCGCCGTATTCATGGTCGGGCGCTTTCGGCTGGCGTTGGCGTTAACGGGGCGTGGGCGGCGGCGCGGCGTGCCGCGACCGGGGGGCGCCGGGCGAGCGGCGCAGGATGCCGACAGTATTGCGGCGGTGTGGTGGCCGTACCCGGCGCCCCGTCGGGAGCGCCCTAGGCAGGCAGCGGAGGATTGTAAGCGAGGCCCCATGCGGCCAGCGCGGCCATCAGGTCGGCGGGCGGCGCCGCCTCGAAAGCCAGCGGCCGGCCGTCGACCGGGTGCTCGAAGGCCAGCCGGAAGGCGTGCAGCGCCTGGCGCTGCATGCCGCCGGCCGGTCCTCCGCCGTACAGGGCATCGGACACCAGCGAATGGCCGATGGAGGCCAGGTGCACCCGGATCTGGTGGGTGCGGCCGGTGTAGAGCGCGCACTGCACCCAGCAGCCCTCGGCGGCATTGGCCAGCAGCTGGAAGTGGGTGCGCGCCGTCTTGCCCGGTTGCCGGGCCAGGTCGACCACCGCCATGCGCAGGCGGTTGCGCGCGTCGCGGCCGATGGGCGATTCGATATCGCGCTCCTCGGCGCCCTTCCAGGGGCGGTGCGCCAGCGCCAGGTACTGGCGGCTGACGTCGCGCGCGGCAATGGCCTTGACCAGTGCATCCATCGCGCGACGGCTGCGCGCCACCACCATCAGGCCGCTGGTGTCCTTGTCGAGCCGGTGCACGATGCCGGCGCGCGGCAGCGTGGCGGCGGCCGGATGGCGCGCCAGCAAGGCGTTGAGCAGCGTGCCGCGCCAGTTGCCCGGCGCCGGATGCACGACCAGTCCCGCGGGCTTGTTCACCACCAGCAGGTCCTCGTCCTCGTAGACCACGTCCAGCGGAATGTCTTCCGGCAGGAAGGCCTGGGTCTGCAGCGTGGGCCGCAGGTCGATCTCGATGCGGTCGGTGGCCCGCACCTTGCCGGAGGCCTTGCTGGCCACCGCGCCGTTCAGGCGCACGTCGCCCGCGGCGATGCGCTGCTGCAGGTAGCTGCGCGAGAACTCGGGCGCCGCGGCGGTCAGGGCGCGGTCCAATCGGTCGCCGTGCAGCGCGGCGGGAACCGAGAAGTCGCGCTGTTCGCTGGAATCGGCCGGATCGGCGTCGGTTTCGCTGTCCAACTCGGCCAGCGGCCCGTCGTCGGGCAGGGCAATGCCATCGGCCGGCGTGGCCTCTGCGGTGGCTGGCGTGGGGTGCGCCGATATAATCCCGGAGGTTTTTCTCAAGAGGTGGCCCGTGATGCGTCAGGTGAAATTATCGTTGGTGCCCACCGCAGGGTTCATGCTGGTGGCTGCAGCCCTGCTTTCCGGCTGCGGAACCACGTCGGTCGATGACCAGACCGCCGGCTGGAGCCCCAACAAGATCTATTCCGAAGCCAAGGACGAGGCTTCGTCGGCCAACTACGACAAGGCCGTTCCGCTGTACGAAAAGCTCGAAGGCCGCGCCGCCGGCACGCCGCTGGCGCAGCAGGCCGAGCTGGAGAAGGCCTATGCCCAGTACAAGGCCACGCAGTCGGTGCAGGCCATCGCCACGCTGGACCGCTTCATCCGCCTGCATCCGGCCAGCCCCGCGCTGGACTACGCCTTCTACCTGAAGGGCCTGGCCAACTTCAACGACGACCTGGGCCTGTTCTCCTTCATCTCGCGCCAGGACCTGTCCGAGCGCGACCAGAAGGCGGCCAAGGATTCCTTCGAAAGCTTCAACCAGCTGGTCACGCGTTTTCCGGAATCGAAGTACGCGCCCGATGCCCGCCAGCGCATGACCTACATCGTCAATTCGCTGGCCCAGTACGAGGTGCACGTGGCCCGCTACTACTACAGCCGCGGCGCCTACGTGGCGGCGATCAACCGGGCGCAGAACGCGATTTCCGGCTACACCGGCGTGCCGGCGACCGAAGAGGCGCTCTTCATCCTGATGCAGTCCTATAACGCCCTGGGCATGAAGGACATGAGCGAGGACACGCGCCGGGTGATCGCCACCAACTATCCCAACAGCGCCTATGTGAACGGCACCGTGAAGAAGGAAGCCGATCCCTGGTGGAAGGTCTGGTGACCGGCTGATCACCAGTCGAAGAAGTCCGCGGCCGTTTCCGCATCCGGCCCGGCGGACTCGGGCGGCCTGAGCGCGGCGAGTTCGGCCAGGGCCTCTTCGAATTCCGCCTGGTCGTGCAGGCGCCGCATCGGCGGCAGTCCCGCCAGCAGGCGCTTGCCGTAGGGCATGCCGGTGAGGCGGGTATCGCCCACCAGCAGGATGCCGCGGTCGTCCTCGCGGCGGATCAGCCGGCCGGCGCCCTGCTTCAGGGCCACCGCGGCCTCGGGCACGAAATAGCTGTTGAACGCACTGCGGCCGGACTGTTCCAGGCGCTGCGCACGCGCTTCGACCAGTGGGTCGTTGGGCGGCGGGAAAGGCAGCTTGTCGATCACTACCAGTTGCAGCGCCTCGCCCGGCACATCCACCCCTTCCCAGAACGAGGCCGAGGCGACCAGCACGCAGCCGGCGCGGCCTTGCGAATCGCCTTCGCGAAAGCGGTCCAGCAGCATGCGTTTGGTGCCCTGGCCCTGCACCAGCACCTCCACCGCGCCTCTTTCGCCGAAATGCTGCTGCAGCGCTTCGCCGATGGTGCGCAGGGCACGCAGCGTGGTGGTCAGCACCAGCGTGCGGCCGCCCAGGGTGGCCACCGCCGGCGCCACCAGGCGGGCCAGCTGCAGCGCATGGCCGGCATCTGCCGGCCGCGGCAGCTGCGGCGGCACGAAGACGGCCGCCTGCCGGGCGTAGTCGAAGGGGCTGTCCACCCGCAGGATGCGGGCGTCCTGCAGGCCGCAGGGCTCTGTGAACCAGCTCAGGCGCTCGTCGGTGCCCAGGGTGGCCGAGGTGAAGATCCAGGCCCGCGGGCGTTCGCCTTCCTGCGCGGCCGCCGCACGCGCCGTGTCGCCGGACGGCCAGCCGGCCTGCAGGGAGGCCATGTCGTCTTCATCGTCGTCGCTGTAGGGCGGCGTTTCTTCGGCATCGGCCACCGGCTGGGTCTTCATGCCCAGCAGCCGCTCGCGCACTGCCTGGGCGATGTCCAGCGGCGACTCCACCAGTCGCAGCTGGCTGGCCGTGACATCGGCCCAGCGCACCGCGCCCGGCGCGCTGGCCTGCGCGAACAGGGCGGCGCGCCGCCGCAGCTCGGCCGCCCGCTCGAAAAGCCGCACGAAATCGGGCGCCAGCTCGCTGACCGTGTCGAGCGCGGCCTGCATGGCCTCCAGGCCGCTGTCGATCGCCGCCAGCGCGCCGCTCCAGCCCTCGGGATCGACGCCTTCGGGCTGCAGGCCGGTCCAGCGCAGCTTGCTGCCGGCATAGGCATCGCCGGCGCTCATGCGCAGTTCGCGTGCCGCGCGTTCGACATCGGCCGCATGGCGTGGCCAGTCGGCCAGGCCACGCGCCTGCTGCAGGCCGGTGGCCAGCACGTCGCGGGCGAAGTCCAGCAGCTGGCCGCTGCCCAGTTGCAGGCCGAGGAACTGCACGCCGGTCTCGTTGAGCTGATGGGCCTCGTCGAAGATGGCCACCCGCACGGTGGGCAGCAGCTCGGCCATGCCGGATTCGCGCACCGCCAGGTCGGCGAAGAAGAGATGGTGGTTGATCACCACCACATCGGCCGCCAGCGCGTCGCGCCGGGCGGTGTTGATGTGGCAGGCGCGGAACTGCGGGCATTTGGCGCCCAGGCAGTTCTCGCGAGTGGAGGTGATCAGCGGCAGCGCGGGGCTGCGTTCGTCCAGGCCGGGCAGCTCGGCCAGGTCGCCGGTGCGGGTGGCCTGGGCCCAGGTCTCGACCTTGGCCAGCACCCGCTGGATGCTGCGGTCTCCGCCGGCATCGGTCTGCCGCGCCACTTCCAGCCGCTGCAGGCAGAGGTAGCTGCCCCGCCCCTTGAGCAGCGCGGTGCGCAGCGGCAGGCCGAGCGCCTGCACCAAGCGCGGCAGGTCGCGCGAGAAGAGCTGGTCCTGCAGGGTCTTGGTGGCGGTGGAGAACAGCACCCGTTCGCCGCTGAGCAGCGCAGGCACCAGATAGGAATAGGTCTTGCCGACGCCGGTGCCGGCCTCGGCCACCAGCACGCCGCCTTCCGCGATGGTTTCGGCCACCGCGATCGCCATGCGGCGCTGGCCCTCGCGCGGGCGGAACTGCTCGGCGGCCTGCGCCAGCCAGCCGTCCGGCTCGAAGGCCTGCTCGACGGCGGCGATTAGGCCGGACGGCTCGGCCGCGGGACGATCTCCGCTCAACGCCGGCATAGGCGGGCCACCGGGCGGCGAGGAAGGCAAGAAGAATAAAAACGCATGAGCGGCCCTGACCTGCCGTGATCCGGCACGCCCGATGATAAAGTCTGCGCCGCCCGTCCCCCGTCCGCCCGCGACTCCTTCATGTCATCCCAATTCCGTCTCGCCGGCGCCACCGGTATCCACCAAGGTGACCGCGCCTACCAGCAGGATCGGGTCGCCCTGCTCTCCCATCCCCGCTTCAACGGCTGCCTGCTGGGCATCGTGGCCGACGGCATGGGCGGGCGCAGCGGTGGGCGCAAGGCATCCGACCAGGTGATCCTGACGGCCCAGCAGCTCTTCGAGCAGTTCGTGCCCTACCAGGAAGAGGCGCCGGCCCTGCTGCGCCGCATCGCGGAGGACGCTCATTTGGTCATCGGCCTGATCGCCATGTCCGCCGAGCAGGAGCCGCACAGCACCCTGGCGGCCTTTTTGATCAACCCGCGCGGCGACTGCCACTGGGTGCATGTGGGCGATTCGCGCATCTACCACTACCGCGGCCGGGAGCTGCTCACCCGCACCAGCGACCACTCCTATGTGCAGGGCCTGGTGGACCGCGGCGAGATCACCGAGGCCGAGGCCAATGTGCACCCCAAGTCCAATATCCTGATGGGCTGCCTGGGCACACCCGAGCCGCCGCCGATCACCCTGCACAGCATCGCCAGGCTGCAGCCCGGCGACACCATCCTGGCCTGCAGCGACGGCCTGTGGCACTACTTCGCCCCGCACGAGATCGGCTCGGCCATCAACGACCTGCCGCCGCGCGATGCGGCGCAGGCGCTGGTGTCCGGCGCCAGGCGGCGCGCACGTGGCGGCGGCGACAACCTGTCGATCGCCCTGGTGCGCATGGAGGCGCCGCAGGAAGAGGCGGCGCCCGTGCGGGCCACCGTGCCGCCGCTGGTGCCGCCACTGGCACCGCGCCGGCCGAACTGAAGCGGCCCGGGCGGCCGGCCGCTCAGCGGACCTGTACCGGCGGCGATGGCGGCGCCGGCGTTTCCGGCAGCGGCTGGGCCGGAACCTTGTCCTTGTTTTCCTGCTCGCGCCGGGCCTGCGCCTCACGGCGCTCCTGCGCGGCCTTCACCCGTTCGTCGTATTGGCGGCGTTCATCCGGCGCCGCCGCGGCGCGCTGCGCCTGGTCGGCCACCGCTTTTTCGTGCGACTGCTGGGCGCTGCTGCGATTGGCCTGCGCGCGCGCCGCATTGCCGGGCGCGGCGGCGGCGCGGTCGGCGTTGCGGCGATCTAGGTCCGCTTGGCGCTGCTCGGTCGGCACGGCGGTCGCGGCGCGCTGCCGGGCACGCTCTTCGTCGCGTTCGTTCTGCTGGCGCTGCTCTTCCACCCGGGCCAGGCGTTCGAGCTCGTGGCGCTGGCGCTCGCCGGCGCGCACCGCGGTATCGCGGTGGTTCAAGGCGTTGAGCTGCGGCCGGTACCTGTCGCGCACCTCCAGCAAGCAGGCGTTGACGACGAAGCGCTGGTAGCACTGCGCCTCCTCGGTCGCCTGTGCGGCCGTCAGCCTGTCACGTTCGGCCTGCACCTCGGCGAAGAGACGGGCCGCCACATCGGGCTCGATCGGCTCGGCGCGCGGCCGCAGGCCCTCGGGAATCTCGGGCAGCGGCGTGTGGCTGCAGGCGGCCAGCATCGCGGCCAGGGCCACAGCGGCCAGGCCGGGGGAAAAACGCGCAAGTCTCATGTGATGGCAGTATCGACCACCCGGCGCTCCAACGCCAGGAACTCGGCCGACTGCATTTCGTTCAGGCGCGAGACGGTCCGGGGAAACTCATGGGCCAGCGGCCCTTCGGTGTAGAGCGCTTCCGGCGGCACGGCGGCCGACATGATGAGCTTGACGCGCCGGTCGTACAGCACGTCGATCAGCCAGGTGAAGCGCCGCGCCTCGGACGCCATGTTGACCGGCATGTGCGGCACATCGGACAGCAGCACCGTGTGGAACTGCGTGGCGATTTCCAGGTAGTCGTTCTGCGAGCGCGGCCCGCCGCACAGGGTGCGGAAGTCGAACCACACCACGCCGCCGGCCTTGCGCCTGGCCTCGATCCTGCGCGCCTCGATGGTCATCACCGGGTCTTCGTCGCGTGTCTCGGCCAGGTGGTCGAAAGCCTCGGTCATCGCCGCGTCGGCCTCGGCGCCCAGCGGCGTGTGATAGAGCTTAAGCTTCTCCAGCGTGCGGCGCCGGTAGTCGGTGCCGTTGTCCACGTTGACCACTTCCATGCGCTCGTTGAGCAACGCGATGGCCGGCAGGATGCGGTCGCGGTGCAGGCCGTCCGGATAGAGGCCGTCGGGCTTGAAGTTGGAGGTGGTGACGAAACCCACGTTGTTGTCGAACAGGGCCACCAGCAGCCGGTGCAGGATCATCGCGTCGGTGATGTCGGCCACATGGAATTCGTCGAAGCAGATCAGCTGGTAGCGCTCGGCCATGCGGCGGCCGAGTTCGTCCAGCGGATTGACCGTGCCCTGCAGCCCGGCCAGCTCGCGGTGCACTTCCCGCATGAACTCGTGGAAGTGCAGCCGCACCTTGCGTTCGATAGTCACGGCGTTGAAGAAGCAGTCCATCAGGAAGCTCTTGCCGCGCCCCACCCCGCCGTACATGTAGACGCCGCGCGGAATCTCCGGCTTGCCGCCGAAGAGGCGCCGTAGCGCGCCGCCGCCACGCTTCTGCTCGAATGCCGTCCATTCGTCGGCGCAGCGCTGCAGCGCGTCGACCGCGCGCAGCTGCGCGGGATCGGCCACGAAGCCCCGCTGCCGGAGTTCGGCCTCGTAGGCCTCGCGGACTTTCACGCTCAGAAGTTCAGCGTGCGCTTGTCCACCGCCAGCGCCGCTTCCTTGGTCGCTTCCGACAGGGACGGGTGGGCATGGCAGATGCGCGCGATGTCTTCGGCGCTGGCCTTGAACTCCATCGCCACGACGGCTTCGGAGATCAGTTCGCTGGCCGAGGGGCCGACGATGTGCACGCCCAGGATCTCGTCGGTCGTCGCATCGGCGATGAACTTGACGAAGCCGGTGGTGTCGCCCAGCGCACGGGCGCGGCCGTTGGCCAGGAAGGGGAAAGAGCCGGCCTTGTAGGCGACGCCGTCGGCCTTCAGCTGCTCTTCGGTCTTGCCGACCCAGGCGATTTCCGGGCTGGTGTAGATGACCCAGGGGATGGTGTTGAAGTTGACGTGGCCATGCTGGCCGGCCATGCGCTCGGCGACGGCAACGCCCTCTTCCTCGGCCTTGTGCGCCAGCATCGGGCCGCGCACCACGTCGCCGATCGCCCAGACGCCGGGCAGGTTGGTCTTGCACTCTTCGTCGACCACGATGGCACCGCGCTCGTCGAGCTTCAGGCCCACGCCTTCGGCGTTCAGGCCGATGGTGTTGGGCACGCGGCCGATGGAGACGATGAGCTTGTCGGCTTCCAGCGTCTGCGCCTCGCCCTTGGCGTCGGTGTAGGCGATGGAGACGCCGGCGTCCGATGCCTTGATCTCGCCGACCTTCACGCCCAGGTTGATCTTCAGGCCCTGCTTGTCGAAAGCCTTCTTGGCTTCCTTGGCGACCTGCTGGTCGACCGCGCCCAGGAAGGTCGGCAGGCCTTCGAGGATGGTGACTTCCGCACCCAGGCGGCGCCAGACCGAGCCCATTTCCAGGCCGATCACGCCGGAGCCGATCAGCGCCAGCTTCTTGGGCACGGCGCCCAGGCGCAGCGCGCCGTCGTTGGACAGCACGTTGATTTCGTCGAAGGGCGTGCCCGGCAGCGCACGGGCGTTGGAGCCGGTGGCCAGCACGACCTGCTTGGCGAACAGGGTCTCTTCCTTGGCGCCGGAGACCTTGATCTCGTAGCCCGCGTCGGTGGCCGACACGAAGGAGCCGCGGCCGTGGAAGAAGCTGATCTTGTTCTTTTTGAACAGGTACAGGATGCCGTCGTTGTTCTGCTTGACGACGGTGTCCTTGCGGCCGATGAGCGTGGGCAGGTCGAGCTCGACGCCCGACACCTTCACGCCGTGCTCGGCCAGGTGCTTGTGCGAGAACTCGAAGTGCTCGGAGGACTGCAGCAGCGCCTTCGAGGGGATGCAGCCCACGTTGGTGCAGGTGCCGCCGGGTGCCGGGCCGCCGGCCGCGTTCTTCCATTCGTCGATGGCCGCGACCTTGAAGCCGAGTTGTGCCGCGCGGATGGCCGCGATATAGCCGCCGGGGCCGCCGCCGATGACGATGACGTCGAATTGTTGGGACATGGTTTGCTGCCTCAGAGGGCCGCGGACGGACGGGCCGCCGCGACCTGTTCAAAAGAAAAAGTGGGTATGTCGGCACGCTCGCGGGCGTGCTCCATGGTCATGGCGCAGACGCGCCCCTGATCGTCGAGTTCCAGCAGCGTGTTTTCGTCGAGATCGCGCGATTCGACGATGCCGCCCGACCGGAACTCGATGTAGAGCGTGTCGGTATCCTCGAAATACTTCACTTTCATGGGCGGAAGCTCCGATCGAAAAAGGCGTTGTGGACGGTTTCACCATCCTCCAGCAGCACCACCCGCAACCAGCGGCCTTCGGCCTGCGGTACACGGGCCCACAGCCGCAGGCGGCCATCGGACTGGTGCAGTCGATGCTCCGGATGATCCACGACTTCTTCGATCCACTCCAGCGCAATGGCCTGGCGGTCAGGGCGCTGGCGTGTCGAAAGAAAGTACTGCGAGCACTTCACGCGGCACGCAGCGGACGGATCAGATGTCGAAGAGGAGGCGCGACGGATCTTCCAGCGCGTCCTTCATCGCCACCAGGCCCAGCACGGCTTCGCGGCCGTCGATGATGCGGTGGTCATAGGACATGGCCAGGTAGTTCATCGGACGGACCACGACCTGGCCGTTCTCGACCACGGCGCGGTCCTTGGTGGCGTGCACGCCCAGGATGGCGGACTGCGGCGGGTTGATGATGGGGGTGGACATCATCGAGCCGAAGGTGCCGCCGTTGGAGATGGAGAAGGTGCCGCCGGTCATGTCGTCGATGCCCAGCTTGCCTTCCTGTGCCTTCTTGCCGAATTCGGCGATCTTCTTCTCGATGTCGGCGAAGCTCAGCTGGTCGGCATTGCGCAGGATCGGGACCACCAGGCCGCGCGGCGAGCCGACGGCGATGCCGATGTCGAAGTAGCCGTGGTAGATGATGTCGTTGCCGTCCACCGAGGCGTTGAGCACCGGGAACTTCTTCAGGGCGTGCACTGCGGCTTTCACGAAGAAGGACATGAAGCCCAGCTTCACGCCGTGTTCCTTGGTGAAGTTGTCCTGGAAGCGCTTGCGCAGGTCCATCACCGGGGCCATGTTGACTTCGTTGAACGTGGTCAGGATGGCGTTGGTGGACTGCGATTGCAGCAGGCGCTCCGCGATGCGGGCGCGCAGGCGGCTCATCGGCACGCGCTGTTCCGGGCGCTCGCCCAGGTCGGCGGAGACCGGTGCGGCGACTTGCGCCAGGGCCGGCTTCGGTGCGGCGGCGGGAGCCGGAGCGGCAGCGGGCTTGGTGCCGGAGGCCACGGCCGACAGCACGTCGCCCTTGGTCACGCGGCCGTCCTTGCCGGAGCCGGAGACGTCGGAGGTGGACAGGTTGTTGTCGGCCAGCAGCTTGGCGGCGGCGGGCATGGCGACGTCGGACTTGGCGCCACCGGTGGCGGCCGGTGCGGCGGCAGCGGGCGCAGGCGCGGCGGCGGCCGGCGCAGGAGCCGCGGCGGCAGGCGCTGCGCTGGCGGTGGCCGAGGTGTCGATCTTGGCGATGACCTGGTCGGACACGACGGTACCGCCGTCGCCCACCACCAGGTCGGTCAGCACGCCCGACGAAGGCGCGGGCACTTCCAGCACGACCTTGTCGGTTTCGATCTCGATCAGGATTTCGTCGGCGGTGACGGCTTCACCGACCTTCTTCTTCCAGTTCAGCATGGTGGCCTCGGCCACGGATTCGGACAGCTGCGGGACTTTGACTTCAACGATTGCCATGGGAATTCTTCTTTCGATTTGTCTTGCGAAAGCGGGACGGCGCCTGTGCGCACGTCCCGCGGGATCTCATCACTTGGTCAGCACGAAGCCCTTGAGCTTGCTGAAGGCGCCTTCGACCAGGGCCTTCTGCTGCTCCTGGTGCAGATGCGAGTAGCCCACGGCCGGAGAAGCCGAGGCGGCGCGGCCGGAGTAACCCAGCTTCTGGCCGTCCTGCATGTTCTCGTGGATGTAGTGCTGCACGAAGAACCAGGCGCCCTGGTTCTGCGGCTCGTCCTGGCACCACACGATGTCGGTGGCGTTCGGATACTTCTTCAGCTCGGCCGCGAAGGCTTTGTGCGGGAAGGGATAGAGCTGCTCGACACGCAGGATGGCGGTGTCGTCGGCGCCCTTCTGTTCGCGGTGCTTGGCCAGGTCGTAGTAGACCTTGCCGGAGCAGACCACGACGCGCTTGACCTTGTCGGCCTTGAGTTCCTTGCTTTCGGCGATGACGGTGCGGAAACCGCCACCGGTGAACTCGGACACCGGGGAGGTGGCGTCCTTGTTCCGCAGCAGCGACTTGGGCGTCATGATGATCAGGGGCTTGCGCAGATTGCGCACCTGCTGGCGGCGCAGCAGGTGGAAGATCTGGCTGGCCGTGGTGGGTTGTACCACCTGCATGTTGGTGTCGGCCGACAGCTGCATGAAGCGCTCCAGGCGAGCGGAGCTGTGCTCCGGGCCCTGGCCTTCGTAGCCGTGCGGCAGCATCAGCGTCAGGCCGTTGACGCGGCCCCACTTCACTTCGCCGGAGGCGATGAACTGGTCGATCACCACCTGCGCGCCGTTGGCGAAGTCGCCGAACTGCGCTTCCCAGATCACCAGGGTGTTGGGATCGTTGGAGGCATAGCCGTATTCGAAGCCGAGCACGGCTTCTTCCGACAGGATGGAGTCGATGACGGTGAACGGAGCCTGGTTGTCGGCCACGTGGTTCAGCGGCACGTAGATGCCTTCGTCGAAGCGCTCGCGCTTCTGGTCGTGCACGACGGCATGGCGGTGGGTGAAGGTGCCGCGGCCGCAGTCCTCGCCCGACAGGCGCACCGGGTAGCCGCTGGCCACGAGCGAGGCGTAGGCCATGGTTTCGCCCATGCCCCAGTCCACGTTGACTTCACCGCGGCCCATGGCGGCGCGGTCGTCGTACACCTTCTTGACCAGCTGGTGTGGCGACACGCCTTCGGGGATGGTGGTGACCTTCTCGGCCAGGCGCTTCCACTCGCTGTGCGGGATGGAGGTATCACCGGCATCGGTCCACTTCTTGCCCAGGTAGGGGCTCCAGTCGACGGCGTACTTGCCCTTGAAGTTGGTCAGCACCGGATCGACCGTGTGCTTGCCTTCGTCCATGGCGGCGCGGTAGGCCTTGACCATGTCGTCGCCCAGCGTCTCGCCCAGGCCCTGCGCGGACAGCTTGTCGGCGTAGAGGCGGCGGGTGCCGGGGTGGGCGGCGATCTTCTTGTACATCAGCGGCTGGGTGAGCGAGGGGGTGTCCTGCTCGTTGTGGCCCAGTTTGCGGAAGCAGATGATGTCGACGACCACGTCCTTCTTGAACTCCATGCGGAATTCCAGGGCCAGCTGGGTGGCCATGACCACGGCTTCCGGATCGTCGCCGTTCACGTGCAGCACCGGCGCCTCGATCATCTTGACGATGTCGGTGCAGTACAGCGTGGAGCGGCTGTCGCGCGGATCGCTGGTGGTGAAGCCGATCTGGTTGTTGATGACGATGTGGACCGTGCCGCCGGTGTGGTAGCCACGGGTCTCGGCCAGCGCCAGGGTTTCCATGATGACGCCCTGGCCTGCGAAGGCGGCGTCGCCGTGCACCAGCACCGGCAGGACCTGCTTGCCGTCCGGATCGCCGCGGCGGTCCATGCGTGCGCGCACCGAACCTTCGACCACCGGGTTGACGATTTCCAGGTGCGAGGGGTTGAAGGCCAGCGAGAGGTGGACCGGGCCGCCGGCCGTGGTCACGTCGGAGCTGAAGCCCTGGTGGTACTTCACGTCGCCGGAAGGCAGGTCTTCGGGGGCGGTGTGGTCGAACTCGGCGAACAGGTCGGCGGGCAGCTTGCCCAGCGAGTTCACCAGCACGTTCAGGCGGCCGCGGTGGGCCATGCCGATGACGATTTCCTGCACGCCCTTGGCGCCGGCATCCTGGATCAGCGCGTCCATCGAGGCGATGAAGCTTTCGCCGCCTTCGAGCGAGAAACGCTTCTGGCCGACGTACTTGGTGTGCAGGAAACGCTCCAGGCCTTCGGCGGCGGTCAGGCGGCCGAGGATGTGCTTCTTCTGCTCGCCGTTGTAGCTGGGCTTGGCGCGGGCCGTCTCCAGCTTGGTCTGCCACCAGCGCTTCTGGTTCTGGTCGGTGGTGTGCATGTACTCCGAGCCCAGCGTGCCGCAATACGTCTCGCGCAGTGCGTTCAGCAGGTCCCGCAGGGACATGGTGTCCTTGCCGAAGAAGGTGTTGCTGGTGTTGAAGACCGTTTCCTGGTCGGCGTCGGTGAAGCCATAGAAGGAGGGTTCCAGCTCGGGGATGGCGGGACGCTCGGTGCGCTTGAGCGGATCGAGGTCGGCCCAGCGCACGCCGACGTTGCGGTAGGCCGCGATCAGCTGCTGGACGGCCGTGCGCTTGCGGCCGAGTTCGGAGTCCGCCCCGCTGGCCACGACGACGCGGGTGCCGCCCTGCTTGGCGCGCTCGGCGAAGGCGTTGACCACCGGCAGGTGGGGCACGTCGCGCGAGTCGGAACCGTCGGCCGACGGCACGTTCTGCAGTGCGTCGAAGTAGGTGCGCCAGTTGTCGGGCACGCTGCCGGGATTGGCCAGGTAGTTTTCATACATCTCCTCGACATACGGCGCGTTGCCGCCGAAGAGATAGGTATTGCCTTGGTAGGCGGCGAAGACAGATGTCTCACTCATGGGGCGCTACTTTCGTTTTCCTGGAGAAAACCTGAGCTGGTTTGAAACCTTCCGCGACACGGCTGAACCGATTGGCGGATGCGACTGTGGCTGGAAGGGGCCTTGGTACGGGCGGCATTGTGCCACCGATCGAAGAGGGGTCATTCTCCGCCCGCCGGCAGTCCCCGCGAGAGCTGCGCGGTCTTCTGCAGTTCGGCGCGCAGCTGCAGCACCTGGTCGCGGTTGTTGATCATGTGGCGGATCTTGCCGGCGAGCTCCTCCTGCCGGTAGGGCTTGCTGATCAGCGCCACGCCGGCATCGAGCCGGCCGCCGTGCACGATGGCGTTCTCGGTATAGCCGGAGGTGAACAGCACCTCGATGTCGGGCAGCAGCAGCCGGGCGCGGCGCGCCAGCTCGGGGCTGCGCAGCGGGCCGGGCATGACCACGTCGGTGAACAGCAGGTCGACTTCCACGCCGGTTTCCAGCAGGGTCAGCGCGCTCTGGGCGTCGCCGGCCTTGAGCACGCGGTAGCCCAGGCCGGTGAGGATGTCGACCACCGCCTCGCACACCTGGGCATCGTCCTCCACCACCAGGATGGTTTCGCTGCCGCCGCCAGCCGGCGCATGATTTGCGGCGCCGGCTGGTGCTCGGCCTGCAGGCTGCGCGGCAGGTACATGCGCACCGTCGTGCCATGGCCGGGCTCGCTGTAGATCTTGATGTGGCCCTGGCTCTGCTTGACGAAGCCATAGACCATCGACAAGCCCAGCCCGGTGCCGCTGCCGTCGGGCTTGGTGGTGAAGAAGGGGTCGAAAGCGCGGCCCAGCACCTCGGGTGTCATGCCGCAGCCAGTGTCGGAGACGGCGATCATCACGTACTGCCCGGGCGCCACCTCGTCGTGCAGGCCTGCGTAGAGCTCGTCGAGGCTGGCGTTACCGGCCTCTATCGTCAGGGCGCCCTGCCCGTCCATGGCATCGCGGGCATTGATCGCCAGATTGAGAAGCGCGTTCTCCAGGAAGCCGGGATCGGCCAGCACATTCCACAGGCCGCCGCCGACCACGGTGCGCAGTTCGACCGAGGCACCGAGCGCACGGCGCAGCATGTCGTCCATGCCGCGCACCAGCCGCCCGGCGTTCAGCGCCACCGGCGCCAGCGGCTGCTTGCGGGCGAAGGCCAGCAGGTGCGAGGCCAGGCGCGCGCCGCGGTCCACACTGAGCAGGGCGGACTGGATGCGCCGCGTGCCGCGCGCATCGTCCCGCGCCAGGGGCTTGAGCAGCTGCAGATTGCTGGCGATGACCTGCAGCACATTGTTGAAATCGTGCGCCACGCCGCCGGTGAGCTGGCCCAGTGCTTCCATCTTCTGCGACTGCATCAGCGCCTGCTCGCTGCGCTGCAGGGCCTCGGTGCGCTCGGCGACCAGCGCTTCGAGCTGCTCATGGTGGCGCCGCAGCTCGCGCTGGGCGTGGCAGTGCTCGGTCACGTCATGGCCCTGGATGAAGAAGCCGCGCACGCTGCCGTCCAGCGCGAACATGGGCTGGCACAGCACATCGATGAAACGCTGTTCGGGCTCCAGGCCCGGCCGCCTGGGCAGCATCACCGGCTGCGCCTGCGCGATGAAACGGTCGCCGGTGGTGCCGACCCCTTGCAGCACCTGCGCGAAGGCCTGGGCCTCCTGCGCGGGCAGCACATCCTGCATGGGCCGGCCCAGGATGTCGCGCCGGCCGACCAGCCGGAAATAGGCCTCGTTGGCCATTTCGTAGGCACGGCCCGGCTCGCTGAGAATGCAGACAAAACCCGGCGCCAGATCGAACAACTGGCGCAGCGCAGCCGCCTCCTCGCTCAGGGCGCGGTTGCGCGCGTCCACCGCTTCCGCGCGCTCCATGAGGTGGTGCGCCGCCAGCACCGAGCTCGCATCCTGGACCTGCGCCGGGGACGGCTGCGTTTGCAGCGAGCGCAGCCGGTTCAGCTCGGTCACGTCCTCGGTATGTTGCAGCAGAAGGTGCACCTCGCCTTGGGCATCCAGCAGCGGTGTGTGGGTGGCGCTCCAGAAACGTTCCTCGAAGACCGGGCCCTGCAGCGTGTCGCGCGCCACGTCGTAGCGGATCAGCGGCAGGGTGTCGCGGCAGCGGCCGTGCAGCGCGCGCTCCAGCGAGTGGCGCAGCTGCAGGGCGCTGTCGTCCCCGCTGCCGTCCGCCATGGCGGGGAAGGCCTGGAAGATCGTCAGGCCCAGCAACTGGTCGAGCCGGCGTTGCGTCACATCGAGATAGGCGCGGTTGGCGCCGACGATGACGAAGTCCCGGTCCATCGCCAGATAGGGATTGGGCGAGAGATCGAAGAAAGCCTGGAAGTCGAGGTGCTGCACGCGTTTGCTCCGGACAGGGGCTCATTGTAGAAAGCGAAGGCACTCGAATGGAAGCGTGTCCACCAGCGAGAATCCCATCATGCCTCAGCCCCGCTTCACCCCGTGTGTTTCCTTGCCCGCCGTGGAAGTCCGCAACAGCGAGATCCATGGCCTGGGCGTGTTCGCCGCCAAAACCCTGCCCAAGGGCAGCACCCTGGGCTTCTATGACGGCCGCCGCTACACGGCCCGGCAGATCGCCCGCATCACCTGGGACGAGAAACTCACCTACCTCTTCGGCCTGTCGGACGGCACCACGATCGACGGCGGCAACGGCGGCAACGCCACCCGCCATCTCAACCACGCCTGCGCGCCCAACTGCGAGGCACAGGAAGAGACCGGCGAGGACGGCAAGCTGCGGGTGCGCATCGCCACGCTCAAGCGGGTGCGCCCCGGCGAGGAGCTGTTCATCGACTACGCGCTGACGGCCGACGAGAGCGCATCGCCCGCAGATTACGCCTGCCGCTGCGGCGCCCGCAAGTGCCGCGGCACGATGCTGGGCGCGGTTTAGACCAACATCAGGACCGGGGCGGCATGGCGTCCCAGCGCGCCAGGGCTTCGTCGTCCGACACCCGCGCATCCACCCAGTGGGCGCCGCCGGGCGTGCTTTCCTTCTTCCAGAACGGCGCCTGGGTCTTCAGGTAGTCCATCAGGAATTCACAGGCCTTGAACGATTCGCCCCGATGCGCCGAGCTGACCGCCACCAGCACGATCTGCTCCTGCGGCTGCAGCAGGCCGATGCGGTGGATGACCCGGGCGCCGCGGATGTCGAAGCGCTCGAAGGCGGCGGCGATCATGGCCTCGATCGCCTTTTCGGTCATGCCGGGGTAGTGCTCCAGCTCCATCGCCGACACGCTGCCCTGGCCGCCGTGGTCGCGCACCGTGCCGACGAAACTGCAGACCGCGCCGACACCGCCGTCGCCGGCACGCAGCGCCGTGACTTCGGCGGAGAGATCGAAATCCCCGGCCTGGATGCTCACATGCGAGCGAACGGATTGCGTTCCCATGTCAGCCCCCGGTGACCGGCGGAAAAAACGCGATCTCGGCGCCGGGGCGCAAGGCGGCGCTCTCGTCCTGCTGCAGCACCTGGTCCACCGCCACCCGCACCGCCCGGCAACGCGCCAGGCTCTGGGCCCAGGCGCCGCCGCGGGCGATGAGTTCGTCGCGCAGGCCGGCCACGGTGGCGGCCTGGCTGGTCCAGCTTTCCGCGCCGGTGCCCACCGCCTCGCGCACCGAAGCGAAATAGCGCAGCTGCAGTTCGACGGGCTGGCTCACGACAGCAGCTCCGAGAACGGCAGGAAACGCACCAGGTCCCCGGGGGCGATAGGCGTGCCGGGCGGGTTGTCGACCAGGCCGTCGCCCCAGACCATGGAGGTCAGCACACCCGAGCCCTGGTGCGCGAACAGCTCCAGGCCGCCGGTGGCGCCGCGCGCCACACGCAGGAATTCGCGGCGCGGATCGGCCTTGGGCCAGCTGAAATGCGCCACCGTCGGCACCGGTTCGGGCGACAGGCGCGACGCGCCCTGCAGCTTGAGCAGGAAGGGCCGCACCATCATCAGGAAGGTCACGAAGCTCGACACCGGATTGCCCGGCAGTCCGATGAAGTGGGCGCCGCAGACTTGGCCGTAGGCGAAGGGCTTGCCCGGCTTCATGGCCATCTGCCAGAGCGTGAGTTCGCCGAGCGCCTGCACGGCGGGCTTGACATGGTCCTCCTCGCCGACGGAGACGCCGCCGCTGGTCAGCACCAGGTCGTGCCCGTCGGCGGCGCGGCGCAGGGCGGCCACGGTGGCGTCGAAGTCGTCCGGCACCACGCCCAGGTCGGTCACCTCGCAGCCGCAGCGCCTGAGCAGGCTGCTGAGCAGGAAGCGGTTGGAGTTGTAGATGGCGCCAGCCGGCATGTCGGCCGGCGCCTTCTCGCCGGGCATGACGAGTTCGTCGCCGGTGGAGAACAGGGCCACGCGCGGCCGGCGCGCCACCTGCAGCGTGGCGCGGCCGATGCTGGCGGCCAGGCCGAGCGCGGCCGGGCTCAGCCGGGTGCCGCGGGTCAGCACGACCGCGCCGCGGCGCACATCCTCGCCAGCGCGGCGGATCGCCTCGCCTGGGGCGGGAATGCGGTCGATGCGCACCCGGTCGCCGTCCTGCGCGCTGCAGAACTCCTGCATCTGCACCGCATCGGCGCCGGCCGGAATCGGCGCGCCGGTGAAGATGCGTGCGGCCGATCCGGGCGCCAGCGGCCCGGGCGACTGGCCGGCCGCGATGCGCTGCGACACCGGCAGCACCGTGCCCGGCCCGGACAGGTCGGACAGGCGCAGGGCGTAGCCATCCATGGCGCTGTTGTCGTTGGGCGGCACCTGCAGCTCGGACAGCAGGTCTTCGGCCAGCACCCGGCGGTCGGCCTCGAAGGTGGACAGCGTTTCGAAGGCGCCCTCGCCCGCCAGCGGCGTGGCGTGGGACAGCAGTTCGGCCAGTGCGTCGTCGAGGGCCGTGAGCTGCTTGCGGGGCGCGCCGCCGGAGACGGGCTGGGCGGGAGAGGTCGTGGGCTTGGAAGACATGGGGGACGATTCTGGCGAGTCGGATCAGGCTTGGGTGGGCGGCGTGTAACGGAATCGGTCGCCGTGCTCGTTCAGCCATCCGGCGACGGCCTCGGGCCGGGCCCAGTCGAGCACCGGTCGCGCGCCGGTATCGGGCAAGGCCCCGGGCCGATCGGTGCAGATGGCGAGGATGCGGCCGTCGTCCGGAAAACGCGGTGGCTGGCCCGCGAAATCCGGCGAAGGGGCGCGCCAGACCTCGATCTTGGCCAGCTCGCCGCCGCGAAAGCCTTCGACCAGAACCCAGTCCAGGGTCGGGTCGAGTTCGGCGATCAGGGCGTGCACCGACGGCTCCTGCGGCACCGCGTATTCACGCATCAGCGCCAGGCGCACATCCGAAGCCACCAGCACCTCGGCAGCGCCGGCCTTGCGATGGCGCCAGCTGTCCTTGCCTTCATGGTCGATGTCGAAGCGATGGTGCGCATGCTTGATGACACCGACACGCTGGCCGGATGCCGCCAGCAGTGCGATCACCGCCTCGATCAGCGTGGTCTTGCCCGAGCCGGAATAGCCGGCAAAACCGACGACCTTCACGCGCAGTGCCGGACGATGTAGTCCTTCACCGCCGACACGCCGGCGGGCAGGTCGGTCACCCGCTTGGGCAGGGCCTCGATGCCGTCGAAGGCCGGCGGGCGCTCGGGCTCCTGGTCGAGTGCCTCGACGATGGTGGCGGCGAACTTGATCGGCAGCGCCGTCTCCAGCACGATCATCGGCACGCCTTTTTCCACGAAGGGCCGGGCCACCTTCACGCCGTCCGCCGTGTGCGGATCGATCATGGTGGCGTGGCGCTTCCAGGTGTCGCGGATGGTGTCCACCCGGTCGGCATGGCTACTGCGGCCGCTGGCGAAGCCGTACTTGCCCGAGGCATCGGCGAAGGAAGCGTGCTCGTGCAGCTCGAAGAAGCCCTTGCTGCCGAGCTCGTCGGAGAACAGACGTTTGACTTCCGAGCCGTCGCGGCCGAGCAGATCGAACACGAAGCGCTCGAAGTTGCTGGCCTTGGAGATGTCCATCGACGGGCTGGAGGTCTCGTGCGTGTCGGCGCTGCCGCGCACCCGGTAGATGCCGGTGCGGAAGAACTCGTCGAGCACGTCGTTCTCGTTGGTGGCCACCACGAGCTTCTGGATCGGCAGACCCATCATGCGGGCCACATGGCCGGCGCAGACGTTGCCGAAATTGCCGCTGGGCACCGAGAAGCTGACCGTGTCCGGCGTGCCGCCCTCGGGCGTGGCGCGAGACGCCTGGAAGTAGCCGGCGAAGTAGTACACCACCTGGGCCAGCAGCCGCGCCCAGTTGATCGAGTTGACCGTGCCGATGCGGTACTTGCGCTTGAAGTCCAGGTCGTTGGAGACGGCCTTGACGATGTCCTGGCAGTCGTCGAACACACCTTCGATCGCCAGGTTGTGGATGTTGGCGTCCTGCAGGCTGAACATCTGTGCCTGCTGGAAGGGACTCATGCGGCCCTTCGGGCTGGTCATGAAGACCCGCACGCCCTGCTTGCCGCGCATGGCGTATTCGGCCGCGCTGCCGGTGTCGCCGGAGGTGGCGCCCAGGATGTTGAGTTGCTCGCCGCGGCGCGCCAGTTCGTATTCGAACAGGTTGCCCAGCAGCTGCATCGCCATGTCCTTGAAGGCCAGCGTGGGGCCGTTGGACAGGGCTTCGAGGAAGAAGCTGTTCTCCAGCTCGCGCAGCGGCACGATCTCGTCGGTGCCGAAGACGGCCTTGGTGTAGGTGCGCTGGCAGATGTCGCGCAGTTCCTCGGCCGGGATGTCGTCGATGTAGAGCGACAGGATCTCGAAGGCCAGGGCCGCGTAGCCGTGCTGGTCGTAGAGGGCGCGCCAAACTTCGAGGGTGGCGGTATCGACCTGCGGATAGTGCTCGGGCAGGTACAGCCCGCCGTCCGGCGCCAGGCCTTCGAGCAGGATTTCGCAGAAGCGCTTGCGGTCGGCGTGGCCGCGGGTGGAGAGGTATTTCATGCGCTGGGACAAATGAGTTCCACGTCGGGAAAGTAGGTCTGGATACGTTTGCTGTCGCGGGTCAACAGCGCCAGCCGGCGAACGCTGGCATGTGCGCCGATGAAGAAGTCGGGCAGGGTCGCGTGCCGCTGGCCGCCGGCCTGGCGGTAGTGGGCATGGGCGCGAGCGGCCTGGAAGGCGATGTCCTCGTCGAGCGGGTCCACGCCGATGCGCAGGTCTCGCAGGAAGTCCTGGATGTCGGCCTGGCTGGCGAAGTCGCGAGCGATTTCGGCATAGACGATCGCATTGATCAGCAAGGGCCCCTGCCCCGCCGCCCGCAGCAAGGCGGACTCGCTCCACGCGTACCAATCTGAAGTGCCTTCGACCAGATCGATCAGCACGTTGGCGTCCACCAAAGTCATCGCATCGCGTCTTCGCCGCGGGTGAAACGCATGATTTCCTCGGTGGACTGCTTGAGCACCCCGGTCCCGCGCCATTTGCGCAGCGCCACACGGATGTCCTCGACATCCGCCGGTTTGGAAGCAGCCGCGGTCATACGCACGCTGCCATCGGGCATCGCCTCGTACTCGACCTCCTGGCCAGCTGCCACCTTCAGATGCTGGCGCATGGCTTTCGGAACGGTCACCTGGCTCTTGACTGTGAGTGCGTAACCCATGGCGTCCTCCAAAAAAGTAATACCTGATTGTATTACTTCACCGCTTTCAGGCCAGTTCTTCCTTGCGGATGCGAACGATGGGCGCCAGCACCGTCGGCAGCACCTGCATCTGCGCGATGGCGGCGTCCATGGTGCCTTCGCGGGTGTCGTGCGTCAGGATGATCAGGTCGGTCTGCGGAGCACCCTCGCCGCCCACGTCCTCGGACTCGCGCTGCAGCACCGCGTCGATGCCGATGCCGGCCGCGGCCAGCAGGCCGGTGACCTTGGCCAGCACGCCGTTCTGGTCGGCCACACGCAGGCGCAGGTAGTAGCTGGTGACGACCTCGCTCATCGGCAGCACCGAGACATCGCTCATCTCGTCGGGCTGGAAGGCCAGATGCGGCACGCGGTGTTCGGGGTCTGCGGTGTGCAGGCGGGCGATGTCGACCAGGTCGGCCACGACCGCGCTGGCGGTCGGCTCGCTGCCTGCGCCCTTGCCGTAGTACAGCGTGGTGCCGACCGCGTCGCCCTGCACCATCACCGCGTTCATCGCGCCTTCGACGTTGGCGATCAGGCGCTTGGCCGGCACCAGGCTGGGATGCACCCGCAGCTCGATGCCCGCGGCCACGCGTTTGGTGATGCCCAGCAGCTTGATGCGGTAGCCGAGTTGTTCGGCGTAGCGGATGTCGGCCGCACCCAGCTTGGTGATGCCCTCGACATAAGCCCGGTCGAACTGCACCGGCACGCCATAGGCGATGGCCGACATCAGCGTGATCTTGTGGGCGGCGTCCACGCCTTCGATGTCGAAGGTGGGGTCGGCCTCGGCATAGCCCAGGCGCTGGGCTTCCTTCAGGACCACGTCGAAGTCCAGGCCCTTGTCCCGCATCTCCGACAGGATGAAGTTGGTGGTGCCGTTGATGATGCCGGCGATCCATTCGATGCGGTTGGCGGTCAGGCCCTCGCGCAGCGACTTGATGATGGGGATGCCGCCCGCCACGGCCGCCTCGAAGGCCACCATCACGCCCTTGCGCTGCGCGGCCGCGAAGATCTCGGTGCCGTGCACCGCCAGCAGCGCCTTGTTGGCGGTGACCACATGCTTGCCGGCCTCGATGGCTTCGAGCACCAGCTGTTTGGCGATGCCGTAGCCGCCGATGAGTTCGACCACGATGTCGATCTCGGGGTTGGCGACGACCTGGCGGGCGTCGTTCACCACGGTCACGTCCGGGCCCACGGCGGCGCGCGCGCGTTCCACGTCGAGGTCGGCCACCATGGTGATGGCGATGCCGCGGCCGGCGCGGCGGCGGATCTCTTCCTGGTTGCGCTGCAGGACGTTGAAGGTGCCGCTGCCGACGGTGCCGATGCCCAGCAGGCCTACTTGAATCGGTTTCATGGAAATCTGGTGAAGGAAAAAAGGTGCGGGACCGGGATCAGGCGTGGCGCCGACGATAGCTTTCGAGGAAACGCGCGATGCGCGAGATGGCCTCGCGCAGGTCGTCCTCGTGGGGCAGGAACACGATGCGGAAATGGTGGTTGCCGGGGTAGTTGAAGCCCGAGCCCTGCACCAGCATCACGCGGGTTTCATTGAGCAGTTCCAGGAAGAACTGCCGGTCGTCCTCGATGGGATACATCTGCGGATCGAGCTTGGGGAACATGTACAGCGCGGCCTCGGGGCGGTTGCAGGTCACGCCCGGAATCGCGGTGATCAGCTCGTAGGCCAGGTCGCGCTGGCGGCGCAGCCGGCCGCCGGGGCCGACCAGCTCGTTGATGCTCTGGTAGCCGCCGAGCGCCGTCTGGATCGCCCACTGGCCCGGCACGTTGGCGCACAGGCGCATGTTCGAGAGCATGTTCAGGCCCTCGATGTAGTCGGTGGCGCCGCGCTTGTCGCCCGAGATCGTCATCCAGCCCGCGCGGTAGCCGCAGGAGCGGTAGCTCTTGGACAGCGAGTTGAAGGTGATGGTCAGCACGTCGTCGCTGAGCGAGGCGATCGCGGTGTGGCGCACGCCGTCGTAGAGCACCTTGTCGTAGACCTCGTCGGCGAAGATCAGCAGGCCGTGCTCGCGGGCGATCTGCACCAGGGAGCGCAGCAGCTCGTCGGAATACAACGCGCCCGTGGGGTTGTTCGGGTTGATGACGACGATGCCCTTGGTGCGCGGCGTGATCTTGGCGCGGATGTCGTCGAGGTCGGGCATCCAGCCGTTGGCCTCGTCGCACAGGTAGTGCACCGGCTTGCCGCCCGACAGGCTGGTGCAGGCGGTCCACAGCGGGTAGTCGGGCATGGGCACCAGCAGTTCGTCGCCGTTGTCCAGCAGCGCGTTGGTGGCCAGCGCGATCAGCTCGGAGGCGCCGTTGCCCAGGTAGATGTCGTCCAGCGTCACGCCCTTCACGCCCTGCTGCTGGGTGTAGTGCATGACGGCCTTGCGCGCCGCGAAGATGCCCTTGCTGTCCGAGTAGCCGGCCGAATTGGGCAGGTTGCGGATCATGTCCTGCTGGACTTCCTCGGGCGCATCGAAGCCGAACGGCGCGAGGTTGCCGATGTTCAGCTTGATGATCTTCTGGCCTTCCTCTTCCATCTCCTTGGCGCGGTCCATGATGGGACCACGGATGTCGTAGAGGACGTTGGCGAGCTTGGCGGATTTCTGGATTGCCTTCAAAGTCCCTCCGGCAGTGGGCGAAACGCGGGGAAACCTAGAATTTGACCACAGTCGCCGCCACGTGCCGACCGCTCCGCGAACCTTTTGGCCTTCTTTCTCCCTCACATCCCATCATGAAACTGCAACCCGATAGCTTCGACGTCCAATCCATCAGCGGATATGGCCCGGGCTGGTTGACGATCCAGGGCGAGAGGATCGAGAGCAGCCTGGTCATCAGCGCCGCCGGGGAACGCTTCGACTGGGGATGCGATCGCTTCGAGGCGCTGGGCGCGGAGCATTTCGCCAGGCTGGCGGAGATGGATGCGGAAGTGGTGATCTTCGGCAGCGGCAAACGCAACCGCTTCCCGCCGGCGGCCTGGCTGCGCCCGCTGATCGCCAAGCGCATCGGACTGGAAACCATGGACACGGCGGCTGCCTGCCGCACCTACAACATCCTGGCCGGCGAAGGCCGGCGCGTGGTGGCCGCCCTGCTGCTGGAAGCCGGCTGATTTGGCCTCTGTTTAGGGACTTTTGGCATCCGCGCGAGGAACCCTTGCCGCGCCGATGATAAAATCCGGGATTGCTGCCGCGCAGGAAGCGGCTTTACTGGACTTGCAGCGGTGATCGCGGCCTGCGATCGCGGTTTGTACGCCCGGTAAGGAAGCGGCCGGTCGTCGGTATCCCCGGCAGGTCCCGTTATAGGAAATAGAACTCACATGGCGATCGTTGTCAACAAGCCCATTCCCGAATTTGAAGCCATCGCAACGAACGGAGTCAAGGTTACCAACACCTCGCATGCCGGCCAGACCGTAGTGCTTTATTTCTATCCCAAGGACAACACGCCGGGATGCACCACGGAAGCGATGCAGTTTCGCGATCGCTACAAGGATTTCGTGAAGGCCGGCGCCACCGTCTTCGGCGTCTCTCGCGACAACATGAAGTCGCACGACGACTTCAAGGCCAAGGTCGAACTCCCCTTCGAACTGATCGCCGACACCGAAGAAAAAATGTGCCACATGTTCGGCGTGGTCAAGAACAAGATCATGTACGGCAAGAAGGTCAAGGGCATCGAGCGCAGTACCTTCCTGATTGGTCCGGACGGCGTGCTGCGTGCCGAATGGCGCGGCCTGAAGGTGCTGGGCCATGTCGATGAAGTGCTCACGGCAGTCAAGGAACTGAACCGCCAGGCAGCCTGATTCCGAGCCCTGCGGGGCCGGTTTCCACGCCCGGATGCGGGTTTCACGATCGCCGCGGCAGCCGTCCGGCGGTCGTGCATAATGAATTCATGCTGCAGGTTATTTCCACCGCGCTCATCCACCAAAGCCGTCCGGGTTCCCCGACGGCTTTTTTGTTTTGGTCGATTTTTCCTAGCGAGCCGAACGTCCATGCCTCTGCCTACCGCCCCTCCAAGCGCGCCGCCATCCTGCCTGCCGAGGCCTACTCCAATCCAGCCGAGCGACGCGGCGCCAAGTCGAACGCGCCCGTGGACGCCGAGCCCGAGGAACGCTCCGCTCCTGCGCCACTGCGCGCCGTACCGGCGACCGCCGCCGCGAGCAGCCGCCGCAGGACCGTCGATGCGGCACCTGCAGCCGCCACCCCCTCGCCCGCGGCCCTGGTCGCCTCGCTGTTCAAGCCGGATAAGCAGCCCGCCGCTCCCGCCCCATCGCCCAGCCGGTGGAAAACCGCGCGCCGGCACCGGCCGCACGCCGCGGACGCGGCGCTGTTGCCGCCCCGGCCACCGCCGCCGCGCCCAAGCCGGCGACCCGCAACGCCAAGCCGACCCGCGACGCCAACACCGTCAGCAAGCTCTTCGTGCTCGACACCAACGTGCTGCTGCATGACCCGATGTGCCTGTTCCGCTTCGAGGAACACGACATCTACCTGCCGATGATCGTGCTGGAAGAGCTCGACGGCCACAAGAAGGGCATGACCGAAGTCGCCCGCAACGGCCGCCAGACCAGCCGCACGCTCGATGCCCTGGCCGCCGCCCAAGGCGCCGACATCGCCCGCGGCTTGAAGCTCGACACCACCGGCCACCGCGAGGCGCGCGGCAGCCTGTTCTTCCAGACCGAGGCGCTCGACCACCCCCTGCCCGCCGCCCTGCCCCAGGGCAAGGCCGACAACCAGATCCTGGGCGTGGTCGCCGCGCTGCGCGCCAAGCTCGCGCCGCGCCCGGTGGTGCTGGTGTCCAAGGACATCAACATGCGCGTCAAGGCGCGTGCGCTGGGCCTGGACGCCGAGGACTACCAGAACGACAAGGTCATCGAGGACGGCGACCTGCTCTACTCCGGCGCCCTCGCCCTGCCCGCCGACTTCTGGACCCGCCACGGCAAGAGCGTGGAGAGCTGGCAGAGCGGCGGCCACACCTACTACCGCGTCAGCGGCCCGGTGGTGCCCAGCCTGCTGGTCAACCAGTTCGTGTATTTCGAGGCGCCGGGCGAGACCAGCCTGTACGCCCGCGTCACCGAGATCCGCGACCGCACCGCGGTGCTGCAGACCCTGAAGGATTACGGCTCGGCCAAGAACAACATCTGGGGCGTCAACACCCGCAACCGCGAGCAGAACTTCGCGATGAACCTGCTGATGGATCCGGAGGTCGACTTCGTCACCCTCACCGGCACCGCCGGCACCGGCAAGACGCTGATGGCCCTGGCCGCCGGCCTCACGCAGGTGCTGGACGACCGCCGCTACACCGAGATCATCATGACCCGCGCCACCGTCAGCGTGGGCGAGGACATCGGTTTCCTGCCCGGCACGGAAGAAGAGAAGATGGGCCCCTGGATGGGCGCGCTCGACGACAACCTCGAGTTCCTGGCCAAGGGCGACGGCGGCGGCGCCGGCGAATGGGGCCGCGCGGCCACCAATGAGCTCATCCGCAGCCGCATCAAGGTCAAGAGCCTGAACTTCATGCGCGGCCGCACCTTCCTGAACAAGTACGTGATCATCGACGAGGCGCAGAACCTGACGCCCAAGCAGATGAAGACCCTGATCACCCGTGCCGGCCCCGGCACCAAGATCGTCTGCATGGGCAATATCGCGCAGATCGATACGCCCTACCTCACCGAAGGCTCTTCCGGCCTCACGTTTGCCGTGGACAAGTTCAAGGGCTGGCCGCACGGCGGCCACATCACCCTGGCCCGCGGCGAACGTTCACGCCTGGCGGACTTCGCCAGCGAGGTGCTCTGAGCATGTCCGTCTGGCTGACCGCCCTGAAGCTGGTGCCCTGGGACGACGTGCTGAAGTCCACCCCCGGCCTGGTGCGCCAGGCGCGGCAGCTGTTCCGCTCCAGCAAGGGCCAGCAGCCAGCGTCGGCCAGCCAGGAGGTGGCGGCCGAGGCGCTGGACGGACGCGACCCCAAGGCCATGGCCGCCCTGGTTCGCGGCCTGCACGAGCGGGTTCAAGTGCTGGAGAAGGAGCAGCGGGAGACCGCCGCCCTGCTCGAATCGCTGGCCGAGCAGCAGGAGATGGTGGTGCAGACGCTGGGCGCGCTGCGGGCGCGGGCCAAGCTGCTGACGGCTGTCTGCGGCGTGCTGATGCTGGCGGTGGTCGGGCTGCTGACTTGGGTGTCCCGGCACTGAGGCCGGGAAGGCGCATCAGTACTGGTCTTCGCCTATGCCGCCGCTGGCGAGGCTTTCGAAACGCGTAAGAGGCTTCAGGAAGGCCAGCTTGACCGTGCCGGTCGGGCCGTTCCGCTGCTTGCCGATGATGACCTCGGCGATGCCGGGGTCCTTGCTGTCCTTGTTGTAGTAGTCGTCGCGGTAGATGAACATGATGATGTCCGCGTCCTGCTCGATGGCGCCGGACTCGCGCAGGTCGGACATCATCGGCCGCTTGTCGGTGCGCTGCTCCACGCTGCGGTTGAGCTGCGACAGCGCGATCACCGGACACTGCAGCTCCTTGGCCAGCATCTTCAGGCCCCGGGAGATCTCGCCCAGCTCGGTGGCGCGGTTGTCGGAGCCGGATGCGTTCGAGCCGCTCATCAGCTGCAAATAGTCGACCACGATCAGGCCCAGCTTGCCGCACTGGCGCGCCAGGCGCCGGGCGTTGGCGCGCAGTTCGCTGGGCGTGAGGCCGGGGGTTTCGTCGATGTGCAGGGAGATGGTACGCAGGCGTTCGATGGCCTCGGTCAGGCGCGGCCATTCCTCGTCCGAGAGCTTGCCGGTGCGCAGGTGGCCCTGGTCGATGCGACCGATGGAGCCCACGATACGCACGGCCAGCTGGGCGGCGCCCATTTCCATCGAGAAGATCGCGACCGGCAGGCCTTCGTTGAGCGCCACATGCTCGGCGATGTTCACCGCGAAGGCCGTCTTGCCCATGGAGGGGCGCGCCGCCAGCACCACCATGTCGCCGGCCTGCAGGCCGGAGGTCATACGGTCCAGGTCGATGAAGCCGGTGGGCACGCCGGTCACGTCGGCGGCGTTGTCGGCCATCTCCTGGACGCGGTCCAGCAGATCGACCACCAGGGTGTCCATGCTCTGGAAACCCTGCTTCATGCGCGAGCCTTCCTCGCCGATCTTGAAGATCTTCTGCTCGGCCTGGTCCAGGATCTTGGCGACCGGCACGCCCTGCGTGTTGAAGGCCTGGGTGGCGATTTCGTCGCTGGCGCTGATCAGCTTTCGCAGGATGCCGCGCTCGCGCACGATCTCCGCGTAGCGGCGGATGTTGGCCGCGCTCGGCACGTATTGCGCCAGCGCGTTCAGGTAGGTCAGGCCACCCACCTCCTCGCCCTTGCCGATGGTCTGGAGCTGCTCGAAGACGGTGATCACGTCGGCGGGCTTGGAGGCGTTCACCAGGCTGGCGATGGCGGTGAAGATCAGCCGGTGCTCGTGCCGGTAGAAGTCCACGTCCCGCAGCAGGTCGCCCACCCGGTCCCAGGCGCCGTTGTCCAGCAGCAGCCCGCCCAGCACGCTGGACTCGGACTCGATGGAGTGCGGCGGCACCCGCAGGCGGGCGACTTCGGCATCGCCGGTAGCGGAAGAATCGAAAGTGGACAGGGCTGGAATCGCGGACATGGATCTTCGGTTGGCAACCATGCATGCTACGGCGCAGGCCGGAGCACGTCACTGGATAAGGTGTGGACGACCTGTGTGCGGACGGTGGATGGTCATGTATGAACCACGCCACCTCGGTCGCGCGCCATGAAAAAAGGCCGCCCGGAGGCGGCCTTCTCATCTGACGGTGAAACGCGATTAAGCGGATTCGCCGTAGACGGTGACGGTGATCTCGACGACCACGTCGGTGTGCAGCTGCACGGCGACGGTGTTGTCACCCACGGTCTTGACCGGGCCGTTGGGCAGACGGATCTGCGACTTGGCGACCTTGAAGCCTTCTTTTTCCAGGGCATCGGCGATGTCCTGGTTGGTGACGGAGCCGAACAGGCGGCCGTCGACGCCGGCCTTCTGGGTCAGCTTGACGGTGCGGCCGGCGAGCTTCTCGCCCTGGGCTTGCGATTCCGCCAGCTTGGCGGCGGCAGCCTTTTCGAGTTCGACGCGCTTGGCTTCGAATTCGGCCTTGGCCGAAGCCGTGGCACGGCGTGCCTTGCCGGTCGGGATCAGGAAGTTGCGGGCGAAGCCGTCCTTGACCTTGACGATGTCGCCGAGGCCGCCGAGGTTCACGACCTTGTCGAGCAGGATGATTTGCATGACAGGGACTCCTTAGATCTTGTGCTGGTCGCTGTACGGGACCAGGGCCAGGAAGCGGGCACGCTTGATGGCGGTGTTGAGCTGACGCTGGTAGATGGCGCGGGTGCCGGTCAGGCGTGCGGGCACGATCTTGCCGTTCTCGCCGATGAAGTCGCGCAGGGTGTCGACGTCCTTGTAGTCGATTTCTTCGACGCCAGCGACGGTGAAGCGGCAGAAGCGCTTGCGGCGGAACAGCAGCGACTGGGTGTTGCGCTTAGGACGCTTGTCCTTGTTGAAACGTTTCGGTCCGGGCATGTTGGACTCCTGAAATTAAATCTGTTGAAAATCCTGAACGTGGAACACGACGGTTCGCGCGCTGCGGGGAGAAGCCAGGAAACCGGTGAACCGCCAGGGGCTGCCGATCTCCTGACCGGCCAGTCGCTCCGCGATGGCACCGATGGCAACGGCCTTGATATCCAACCTCACTTCGCGCTGCTGACCGGATTCGGTCGTACGTGATGTGTGTTCGAGGCGCATGTCCAGTGCGGGCAGCCCGGCGGGCGTGTAGCGCAATGGCTTGGCTTCGGAAATGCAGGCTGAAATCACAAGGTGGTTGTCCACTGACTCCTCAAAAGCTGCGATGTCGTCGAGTCTCGCGAAAGTGGCTTAACGCTCGGTGCGTTCCGGGCGCTCTGCGCGCTCCGGACGATCGCCGCGGTCACCACGCTCGCCGCGTTCGCCGGAGGCGGCGAATTCGGCTTGCTGGGCCTTGCGGGCTTCTTCGCGCTCGACGGTCTTCATCATCGAGGAAGGCGCGGTGTCGGCCTTCTTGCGCAGCACGGTCAGGTGGCGCAGCACGGCATCGTTGAACTTGAAAGCGTGTTCCAGTTCAGCCATCACGGCCTGGTCGGCTTCGATGTTGATGCACAGGTAGTGCGCCTTGGCCAGCTTGTTGATCAGGTAGGCCAGTTGACGGCGGCCCCAGTCTTCCACGCGATGGACCTTGCCACCGCCAGCGGTGATCATGCCCTTGTAGCGTTCCAGCATGGCCGGGACTTGTTCGCTCTGGTCCGGGTGGATCAAGAGGACGATTTCGTAATGACGCATAGACTCTCCTTGTGGATAGGGCTGCAGCCTGAAAGCAGCCCGGGTGACAGTCGTCTGCCGCGTCTAAAAAGCAGTACGACAAGGCAAAGCCCACGATTATAGCCACGAAATCGCAGCGTCACATACATCTTCCATGCCCGCGGTCTTTCGAGGGAACTTTTTCAGATTTCCTCTTGAAAGCCTGCCCACCATCCCAAAGTGAGCGCGCGTGACATTCCAATTCCGCCCTTTCCAGAAAAAGATGAGCGAACAAAACCCCAACCCCGCCCCGTCCGAGGCCCAGAGCCCCGAAGAGCTAGAAGCCGGCCTGCACGCCCACGCGGCCGATGCACTGGCCACCGCGCAGAACGAACTGGCCGCCCTGCAGGCCAAGAGCGCGGAACTCGCCGACCAGTACCTGCGCGCCAAGGCCGAGGCCGAGAACGCCCGCCGCCGCGCCGAGGACGAGATCTCCAAGGCCCGCAAGTTCGGCATCGAGAGCTTCGCCGACAGCATGCTGCCGGTGGTCGACAGCCTCGACGCCGCCCTGGCGGTCAAGGAAGCCACGCCGGAACAGCTCCGCGAAGGCGTCGAAGCCACGCTGCGCCAGCTGACCGCCGCGCTGGAGCGCAACAAGGTGCTGACCATCGCGCCGGCCGCCGGCACCAAGTTCGATCCGCACCAGCACCAGGCCATCAGCATGGTGCCCGCCGATCAGGAAGCCAACACCGTGGTCACCGTGCTGCAAAAGGGCTACTCCATTGCCGACCGCGTGCTGCGCCCGGCGCTGGTCACGGTCGCCGCACCCAAATAAGCCCCGCCAGGCCACAGGCACGGATGCCGTCGAGGGACGGCCGCTTTTCTGAGAGTTCCGCCTCTTGAATCGCGCAAAGTTATCCACAACTCGACGACAAGCAGATTTTTTAGATTCAGGAGAAATTCACATGGGCAAGATCATCGGTATCGACCTGGGCACGACCAATTCGTGCGTCGCCATCATGGAAGGCAACACCACCAAGGTGATCGAGAACGCCGAAGGCGCTCGCACCACGCCTTCCATCATCGCCTACCAGGAAGACGGCGAGATCCTCGTCGGTGCCTCGGCCAAGCGCCAGGCCGTGACCAACCCGCGCAACACGCTCTACGCGATCAAGCGGCTGATCGGACGCAAGTTCACCGAGAAGGAAGTGCAGAAGGACATCGACCTGATGCCCTACAAGATCGCTGCCGCCGACAACGGCGACGCCTGGGTGCAGGTGCGCGACAACAAGCTCGCGCCGCAGCAGGTCAGCGCCGAGATCCTGCGCAAGATGAAGAAGACCGCCGAGGACTATCTCGGCGAGGCCGTGACCGAGGCCGTCATCACCGTGCCCGCCTACTTCAACGACGCCCAGCGCCAGGCCACCAAGGATGCCGGCCGCATCGCCGGCCTCGATGTGAAGCGCATCATCAACGAGCCGACCGCCGCCGCGCTGGCCTTCGGCCTCGACAAGAACGAAAAGGGCGACCGCAAGATCGCCGTGTATGACCTGGGCGGCGGCACCTTCGACGTCTCCATCATCGAGATCGCCGACGTCGACGGCGAGAAGCAGTTCGAAGTGCTGTCCACCAACGGCGACACCTTCCTGGGCGGCGAAGACTTCGACCAGCGCATCATCGATTTCATCATCGGCGAGTTCAAGAAGGACCAGGGCGTGGACCTGGGCAAGGACGTGCTGGCCCTGCAGCGCCTGAAGGAAGCCGCCGAGAAGGCCAAGATCGAGCTGTCGTCCTCGGCCGCCACCGACATCAACCTGCCCTACATCACGGCGGACGCCTCCGGCCCCAAGCACCTGAGCGTGAAGCTGACCCGCGCCAAGCTGGAAAGCCTGGTCGACGAGCTGATCGAACGCACCATCGCGCCTTGCCGCATGGCCATCAAGGACGCGGGCGTCGCCGTCGGCGACATCCACGACGTGATCCTGGTCGGCGGCATGACCCGCATGCCCAAGGTGCAGGAGAAGGTCAAGGAGTTCTTCGGCAAGGAACCCCGCAAGGACGTGAACCCCGATGAAGCCGTGGCCGTCGGCGCCGCCATCCAGGGCCAGGTGCTGTCGGGCGACCGCAAGGACGTGCTGCTGCTGGACGTGACCCCGCTGTCCCTGGGCATCGAGACCCTGGGTGGTGTCATGACCAAGATGATCACCAAGAACACGACCATCCCGACCAAGTTCGCGCAGACTTTCTCCACCGCCGACGACAACCAGCCGGCCGTGACCATCAAGGTCTACCAGGGCGAACGCGAGCTGGCCTCGGCCAACAAGTCGCTGGGCGAGTTCAACCTCGAAGGCATCGCCCCCGCACCGCGCGGCCTGCCGCAGATCGAAGTCTCCTTCGACATCGACGCCAACGGCATCCTGCACGTGGGCGCCAAGGACAAGGGCACCGGCAAGGAAAACAAGATCACCATCAAGGCGAACTCCGGCCTGTCCGAGGAAGAGATCCAGAAGATGGTGAAGGACGCCGAGCTCAACGCCGAGGACGACAAGAAGAAGGTCGAACTGGTGCAGGCCCGCAACCAGGCCGAAGGCGCGGTGCACAGCGTGCGCAAGTCGCTGGGCGAGCACGGCGACAAGCTGGATGCCGGCGACAAGGAAAAGATCGAAGCCGCGCTGAAGGACCTGGAAGAAGTCCTGAAGGGCGAGGACAAGGCCGCCATCGACGAGAAGAGCAACGCACTGATGGCCGCCAGCCAGAAGCTCGGCGAGAAGATCTACGCCTCCGAGCAGGCCGCCGCCGGCGCCCAGGGCGCTCCGGAACAGCCGCAGGCCTCCGCCTCTTCGAACAGCGCTCCGGCCGACGACGATGTCGTCGATGCCGAAGTCAAGGAAGTCAAGAAGGGCTGATCGCTTCCGAACGGCTTGAGCCGACCGGTCCGAGGATTCTTCGGGCCGGTCGGCTTTATGACGTTCTCGGGCCCAGAAACGAAACGATGGAACGCTGATGGCGACCAAACGCGATTACTACGAAGTCCTGGGTGTTGCCAAGAACGCCTCGGAAGAGGACATCAAGAAGGCTTATCGCAAGCTGGCGATGAAGTACCACCCCGACCGCAACCAGGGCGATGCGGGCAAGGGCGCCGAAGACAAGTTCAAGGAATGCAAGGAGGCGTACGAGATGCTCTCGGACGCCCAGAAGCGTGCTGCCTACGACCAGTACGGCCATGCCGGTGTGGACCCGAACATGCGCGGCCCCGGCGGCGCGGGCGCGGAAGGCTTCGGCGGCTTCGCGGAAGCCTTCGGCGACATCTTCGGCGACATGTTCGGCCAGGGCCGCGGCGGCGCCGCCGCCGGCCGTGGCGGCCGGCAGGTCTACCGCGGCGGCGACCTCAGCTACGCGATGGAAATCACGCTGGAAGAGGCCGCGCGCGGCAAGGAAGCTCAGATTCGCATCCCCAGCTGGGAGGCCTGCGAGGTCTGCCACGGCTCGGGCGCCCGCCCGGGCACCAGCGCCAAGACCTGCCACACCTGCAACGGCCAGGGCAGCGTGCAGATGCGCCAGGGCTTCTTCAGCGTGCAGCAGACCTGCCCCACCTGCCACGGCAGCGGCCGGGTCGTGCCCGAGCCCTGCACCAACTGTCATGGCAAGGGCCAGGTCAAGAAGCAGAAGACGCTGGAAGTGAAGATCCCCGCCGGCATCGACGACGGCATGCGCATCCGCAGCGTCGGCAACGGCGAGCCGGGCACCAACGGCGGGCCGGCCGGCGATCTCTATATCGAGATCCGGGTCAAGAAGCACGACATCTTCGAACGCGACGGCGATGACCTGCACTGCCAGGTGCCGGTGAGCTTCATCACCGCCGCGCTCGGCGGCGAGATCGAGGTGCCCACCCTGGCCGGCAAGGCCGCGATCGACATTCCCGAAGGCACCCAGGCCGGCAAGCAGTTCCGGCTGCGCGGCAAGGGTGTGAAGGGCGTGCGCGCCAGCTATCCGGGCGACCTCTACTGCCACATCGTGGTGGAGACGCCGGTGAAGCTGACCGAGCACCAGCGCAAGCTGCTGCGCGAGTTGGACGACTCGCTGCGCAAGGGCGGCGCCAAGCATTCGCCCTCGGGCGAGAGCTGGACGGACAAGCTGAAGAACTTCTTCAGCTGACAACAAGGGGCGGTTTCTACCGCCCCTTTTTTTGCGCCCGCCATCGCCCCGCCACGAGCGCAGTCATCGCCAATGGAGATGCCTCGCGCCGAAATATCAGGGAAAATTCGTTCTTCATCGCATAAGGCGATGTCACGATGAAAAATCCCGAGCGCAGCTTCACCCGCCGAATCGACCTCACCTCCCTCCAGCTCTTCGTGGCCGTGTGCGAACTCGGCAGCATCGGACGGGCGGCGGAGCGGGAGTTCATCGCCGCCTCGGCCGTCAGCAAGCGGCTGGCCGAACTCGAAGCCGCGGTGAACACCCCCCTGCTCTATCGCCACAGCCGCGGCGTGACCCTCACGCCGGCCGGCGAGAACCTGCTGCACCACGCGCGCTCGGTGCTCTTTGGCCTGGAGAAGATGCAGGGCGAACTCAGCGAATACGCCGACGGCGTGCGCGGCCACATCCGCATCCACGCCAACATTTCGGCCATCGTGCAGTTCCTGCCGGAAGACCTGGGCGCCTTCGTCGCGCAGCAGGGCCAGGTCAAGATCGACCTCGAAGAACACCTGAGCACCGCCGTGATCC
This sequence comes from Xylophilus rhododendri, assembly GCF_009906855.1. Lineage (NCBI taxonomy): Bacteria > Pseudomonadati > Pseudomonadota > Betaproteobacteria > Burkholderiales > Xylophilus > Xylophilus rhododendri. The sequence goes on along the minus strand of NZ_CP047650.1, from coordinate 5,133,194 downwards.
GCGCGGTGCGCGAGGGCGCGGCCGACGTGGGTGTGTGCCACTTCACGGTGGCCGACACCGGCGACGGCCCGCTGCAGAGCCTGCCCTACCGCGAAGACCGCCTGGTGCTGGTCGTGCCGCAGCGCCACCGCCTGGCCAGCCTCGCCCAATGCCATTTCGACGCGGCGCTCGACTACGACATCGTCGGCCTGCATGCCGGCAGCAGCGTCAGTCTGGCGATGCAGCGCGCCGCCGCCCGCGCCGGCCGCAGCCTGCGCCAGCGCATCCAGGTGACCGGGCTGGACGCCATGGTCCGCATGATCGACAACGGCCTGGGCATCGGCGTGCTGCCCGACCGCGCCTTCGCCCTGATGGGCGGCGTGGGCGCCGTCAAGGCCGTGGCCCTGCAGGACGAATGGGCGCGGCGCGAGCTGCGCCTGGTCGCCCGCGACTTCTCCGCCCTGCCGCCGGCCACCCGCATGCTGGTCGAACACCTCACCACGCCGGCCGCAGCCCTCGCCGCGGCCGCATGACACACCACCACGAAGACAGAAAGATCGCCATGGGACGCACCCTCTACGACAAGATCTGGGACGAACACGTCGTCCACACCGAAGAAGACGGCACCGCCGTGCTCTACATCGACCGCCACTTGGTGCACGAAGTCACCAGCCCGCAGGCCTTCGAGGGCCTGCGCCAGACCGGCCGCAAGGTCTGGCGCGTCAGCTCCATCGTCGCCACCGCCGACCACAACACGCCTACCACCGGCTGGGAGATGGGCTACGACGGCATCACCGACCCGATCAGCAAGGAACAGATCACCACGCTGAACGACAACATGCAGGACCTGGGCGCCGCCGCCTTCTTCCCCTTCATGCACAAGCGCCAGGGCATCGTGCACGTGATCGGCCCGGAAAGCGGGGCCACCCTGCCCGGCATGACCGTGGTCTGCGGCGACAGCCACACCTCCACCCACGGCGCCTTCGGCGCGCTGGCGCACGGCATCGGCACCAGCGAGGTCGAGCACGTGATGGCCACCCAGACCCTGCTGGCCAAGAAGGCCAAGAACCTGCTGATCAAGGTCGAAGGCAACCTGCCGCGCGGCTGCACCGCCAAGGACATCGTGCTGGCCATCATCGGCCGCATCGGGACTGCTGGCGGCACCGGCTACACCATCGAGTTCGCCGGCTCGGCCATCCGCTCACTCAGCATCGAAGGCCGCATGACGGTCTGCAACATGGCCATCGAGGGCGGCGCCCGCGCCGGCCTGGTGGCGGTCGACCAGAAGACCATCGACTACGTCAAGGGCCGGCCGCTCTCGCCCACCGGCGTGGAATGGGATCAGGCCGTCGCCTACTGGAACACCCTGCATTCCGATGCCGACGCCCAGTTCGACCGCGTGGTCGAGATCGACGCCAGCCAGATCGTGCCGCAGGTCACCTGGGGCACCTCGCCCGAGATGGTGCTGGGCATCGACGCCCGCGTGCCCGACCCCGACAAGGAAAAGGACGCCAACAAGCGCGACGCCATCGAACGCGCGCTGAAGTACATGGGCCTGGAGCCGGGCAAGCCGATCAACGACATCCTGATCGACAAGGTCTTCATCGGTTCCTGCACCAACAGCCGTATCGAGGACATGCGCGAGGCCGCCGCCGTGGTCAAGAAGCTCGGCCAGAAGGTGGCGCGCAACGTCAAGCTGGCGATGGTGGTGCCGGGCTCCGGCCTGGTGAAGGAACAGGCCGAGCGCGAGGGGCTGGACGTGATCTTCCGCGCCGCCGGCTTCGAATGGCGCGAGCCCGGCTGCTCCATGTGCCTGGCGATGAACGCCGACCGGCTGGAGCCGGGCGAGCGCTGCGCCTCCACCAGCAACCGCAACTTCGAAGGCCGGCAGGGCGCGGGTGGCCGCACCCACCTGGTCAGCCCCGCCATGGCCGCCGCCGCCGCGGTGCACGGCCACTTCATCGACATCCGCCAGTTCGCCTGATACGGCCCGGGAGCAACGACCATGCAGAAATTCACCGTGCACAAGGGCCTGGTGGCCCCGATGGACCGCGAGAACGTCGACACCGACGCGATCATCCCCAAGCAGTTCCTGAAGTCGATCCGCAAGACCGGCTTCGGCGTCAACCTGTTCGACGAATGGCGCTACCTGGACCACGGCGAGCCCGGCCAGGACCCGGCCTCGCGCAAGCCCAATCCCGACTTCGTGCTGAACCAGCCGCGCTACGCCGGCGCCTCGGTGCTGCTGGCGCGCAAGAACTTCGGCTGCGGCTCCAGCCGCGAGCATGCGCCCTGGGCGCTGGACCAGTTCGGCTTCCGCGCCATCCTGGCGCCGAGCTTCGCCGACATCTTCTTCAACAACAGCTTCAAGAACGGCCTGCTGCCGATCGTGCTGCCGGAGGCGACCATCGCAGGCCTGTTCGACGAGGTCAACGCCTTCCCCGGCTACCAGCTGACGGTGGACCTGGACCGCCAGGTCATCGTCAAGCCGCAGGGCGAGGAGATCCCCTTCGACGTGGCGCCCTTCCGCCGCTACTGCCTGCTCAACGGCTTCGACGACATCGGCCTGACCTTGCGCCACAAGGACAAGATCCAGGCCTTCGAAGCCCAACGCCTGGCCACCAAGCCCTGGCTGGCCCACACCATGGTCGGCGCTTGAGCCGGACACCCCTCCAATCCTGTCCCCAAAGAACATGACCCAGAAGATCGCAATCCTGCCCGGCGACGGCATCGGCCCCGAAATCATCGCCGAGGCCGTCAAGGTGCTCGAAGCCCTGAAGCTCGACATCGCCATGGACACCGCCCCGGTCGGCGGCGCCGCCTACGAGGCCAGCGGCCATCCGCTGCCCGAAGCCACGCTGAACCTGGCCAAGGCCTCTGACGCCATCCTCTTCGGCGCCGTCGGCGACTGGAAGTACGACACGCTGGACCGCCCGCTGCGCCCCGAGCAGGCCATCCTCGGCCTGCGCAAGCACCTGGGCCTGTTCGCCAACTTCCGCCCGGCCATCTGCTACGAGCAGCTGGTCGGCGCCTCCAGCCTCAAGCCCGAGCTGGTGTCGGGCCTGGACATCCTCATCATCCGCGAGCTGACCGGCGACATCTACTTCGGCCAGCCGCGCGGCCGCCGTGTCTCGCCCGACGGCCACTTCCCCGGCGCCGAGGAAGCCTTCGACACCATGCGCTACAGCCGCCCGGAGATCGAACGCATCGCCCATGTCGCCTTCAAGGCGGCGCAGAAGCGCGGCGGCCGTGTCACCAGCGTGGACAAGGCCAATGTGCTGGAGACCTTCCAGCTGTGGAAGGACGTGGTCACCGAGGTCGGCCAGCAGTACCCGGACGTCAAGCTCGACCACATGTACGTGGACAACGCCGCGATGCAGCTGGTGAAGGAACCCAAGAAGTTCGACGTGGTGGTCACCGGCAATATGTTCGGCGACATCCTGTCGGACGCCGCCGCCATGCTGACCGGCTCCATCGGCATGCTGCCCTCGGCCTCGCTCAACGACCGCGGTCAGGGCCTGTACGAGCCCAGCCACGGCAGCGCTCCGGACATCGCCGGCAAGGGCGTGGCCAACCCGCTGGCCACCATCCTGAGCGCCGCGATGATGCTGCGCTTCTCGCTGCAGAAGGCCGATGCGGCCGACCGCATCGAGGCGGCGGTGCAGAAGGTGCTGGCGCAGGGCCTGCGCACGCCGGACATCTGGTCCGAAGGCACGACCAAGGTCGGCACGGTGCAGATGGGCGACGCCGTGGTGGCGGCGCTGGGCTGATCGCCCTTCAGGCTGTACCGCAGCGGCCGGCGGCCACGCGGTTGCGGCCGCCGCGCTTGGCCTCGTAGAGCGCCTGGTCGGCGGCGCGCAGCAGCGAATCCACATCCGGCGCATCGTTGCCGGGCCAGCAGCTCACCACGCCCACGCTGACCGTGACCCTGCCCGAAGGCGCATCCGGATGCGGCAGCGCCAGCGCCTCGACCGCCGAGCGCACCCGTTCGGCCACCCGCTGCGCGCCCTGCTCGTCGGTGTCTGCGAGCACCACCACGAATTCCTCGCCGCCGTAGCGGCTGACCAGGTCGCCCGGCCGCGTCACATGCTGGGCCAGCGTGTGGGCCACGGCGCGCAGGCAGGCGTCGCCGGCCAGGTGGCCGCGGCTGTCGTTGTAGGCCTTGAAGTGGTCCACATCCACCATGCAGACCGAGAGCATCCCGGCCTCGCGCCGCGCGCGGGCGATCTCGCGTTCCAGGCGCTCGTCGAGATAGCGGCGGTTGTAGAGACCGGTCAGGTAGTCCTGGCGCGCGTACTGCTCCAGCCGGAGGTTGGCCTCGGTCAGCTGCTGCTCGGCCTGCTTGCGGGCGGTGATGTCCATCCAGGCCATGGACATGCCGGCCACCGCCCCCAGCGCATCGCGCAGCACATGCGGCGTGGCATAGAACCAGCGGCCCTTCCATTCGAACTCGTGGCTGGGCAGCTGCGGCAGGGCGTCGAGGTCGGCCAGGGCGAAATCCTCGCCGAGCTGGTGCACCGCCTCGGGCATCACATCCGACAGGCGCAGGCCGGGCAGTTCGGCGGCCGGCCGGCCCAGCAGCTGCGCCATCGCCTGGTTGGCCATGGCGACCACGCCCAGGCGGTCGACCGTGCACAGGGCGACGGGTGCCGTGTCGTACACCGCTTCGAGTTGCAGCACCCGCTCGCCCAGGGCCGAGATGTCGCGGTCGATGCCGCGGTAGCCGCGCAGCTGGCCCTGCGCATCGAACAGCGGAATGCCGCTGGTCTCCAGCACCACGATGCTGCCGTCGGGCCGCTGGTTGCGGTTGACCAGGCCGGAGAAGGGCCGGGCCGCCGCCACGATGGCACCGAAGGCCTGGCCCACCCGCGCGGCCTCGGCCGGGGGCATGAAGTCGAAGGGGGTCTTGCCCAGCACCTCCTGCGGCGGCCGGCCCAGCAGGGCCATGACCATGGCCGAGCAGTAGGTGTAGCGCCCCTGCGCGTCGACCTCCCAGACCCAGTCGCTGTTGTGGTCGAGCAGATCGCGGAGATGGGCCAGGTCGTCCTGGAGGGCGGGAAGGCGGCCGGCGGAATCGGGCATGGAAAGCCTGGAGCGGATGAGGAGCAAAAGCGCCGAGGACTATACGCGCGGACTGCGCCGGCCGCTGCAATACCCAAACAAGCCGCCGTATCCGCTACAATCCGAAACCATGTTTGCCGCCCGCCCGTTCCCCCTGAACACCGCTTCTGCCGCCCCGGCAAGCGTGGCCGCGCGCGCAATCTCCACCAAAACCACGACCATTAAGGGCTGATCCAGCCTGGTTCGTCGTGCGCCCTCCCTGGCCCTGACGAGCCAGGCGGAACCAGTCCGGTCGGCACTGTTTCTTCACTGAGGGCTTTCGAAAATGAGCAAGTTGGTAGGTCTGGTCGGCTGGCGCGGCATGGTTGGCTCGGTGCTGATCGATCGCATGCAGGCAGAGGGTGACTTCGACGTCATCGAGCCGGTGTTCTTCTCCACCTCCAACGCCGGCGGCAAGGCGCCGGCGCAGGCCAAGGTGCACACCACCCTGCAGGACGCGCACGACATCGAGGCACTGAAGAAGTGCGACATCGTCATCACCGCCCAGGGCGGCGACTACACCACCGAGGTCTTCCCCAAGCTGCGCGCCGCCGGCTGGGACGGCTACTGGATCGACGCCGCCTCCACCCTGCGCATGAAGGACGACGCGGTCATCGTGCTCGACCCGGTCAACGACGACGTGATCCAGCGCGCCCTGGCCAAGGGCGTGAAGAACTACATCGGCGGCAACTGCACCAACTCCATCCTGCTGATGGGCCTGGGCGGGCTGTTCAAGCAGGGCCTGGTCGAATGGGTCAGCTCGATGACCTACCAGGCGGCTTCGGGCGGCGGCGCCAACCACATGCGCGAACTGCTCAAGGGCATGGGCGTGGTGCACGACGCCGTGGCCGAGGAGCTGCGCACGCCCTCCTCCGCCATCCTCGACATCGACCGCAAGGTGGCCGCCACCATCCGCGAGGACGTGCCCACCGAATTCTTCGGCGCGCCGCTGGCCGGCGGCCTGATCCCCTGGATCGACGCGCAGCTCGACAACGGCCAATCGAAGGAAGAATGGAAGGGCCAGGCCGAGGTCAACAAGATCCTCGACACCGCCAGCGTGATCCCGGTCGACGGCCTGTGCGTGCGCATCGGCGCCATGCGCTGCCACAGCCTGGCGCTGACGCTCAAGCTCAAGAAGGACCTGCCGCTGGCCGAGATCGAATCCATCATCAAGGCGGGCAACCCCTGGGTGAAGTGGGTGCCGAACGAGCGCGCCATCACCGTCAAGGAACTCACGCCGGCCGCCATCACCGGCGGGCTGGAGGTGGGCGTGGGCCGGGTGCGCAAGCTCAACATGGGCCCGGAATACGTCTCGGCCTTCGTCATCGGCGACCAGCTGCTGTGGGGCGCAGCCGAGCCGCTGCGCCGCATGCTGCGCATCCTGCTGGCCGCCTGAGCGAGCTGCATGACAGGCCCTTGACGTTGTCACCGGACAACGCAAGGGCGATGCAGCATCGCCCCGCAGCGAGCGGCCACCATCGCGAGGGCCGCTCGCCTTGTCACTGGCTGGAAATTGATGCTATGGTTCCTGCGCCCTCCGCCCGGGGGCCAGACTGAAACGCCAGCTCCATGACAATCAAGAATTTCACGGCCGACCGCGCCCTTGGGACTGCCCGCCAAGGCATGCTGCCGGCCCGGACGCAGCACGGAGCTTTGCCCGACTTCCCGGGCGCGCCCGCGCGCACTGCCCTGGCACTGGCCTGCCTGGCCTTCGCCGCGGGCCTGGTTTCTTTCGAAGCCCATGCCCTCACGCTGGGCGGCATGACGGTGCAATCCAATCTCGGCGAAGCGCTGCGCGCCCAGGTCCAGGTGTTCGACCTGACGCCAGCCGAAGCCGGCTCGCTGACCGTGCAGCCCGCAACCCCGGCCGCCTTCCGCGCTGCGGGTGTGGAATACAACGCCGCCCTGGTCGGCGCGCAGATCAGCATCGAACGCCAGGCCAACGGCCAGGCGGTGCTGCGCATCACCGGCAACCGGCCGGTCAATGAACCCTTTCTCGACGTGCTGCTGGACGCCTCCTGGATCGGCGGCCGTCTCTCGCGCAACTACACGGTGCTGCTGGACCCGCCGCCGGTCGGCCAGCGCGCCGCCCCGCCCGCGCCGCTGCCGCCGCAGGTGCCCGCCGCGCCGCAAAGCGTCCCGGCGCCGGCCGATTTCGCGCGTTCACCCGTACCGCCGGTCGTGACGGCCCCGGCGCCCGCACCGCTTCCGCGCCCGGCGCCGCGCCCCGCTCCAGTCCCAGCCGCAGCAGCGAACAACGCACCGGCCGGCCAGCTCACCGTGCGCCCCGGCGACACCGCCGGCCGCATCGCCGCCAGCAACAAGGCGCCCAGCGTTTCGCTGGACCAGATGCTGATCGCCATGGTGCAGGCCAACCCCGACGCCTTCATCGACGGCAACGTCAACCGCCTGCGCGCCGGCTCGGTGCTCAGCATGCCCAGCGCCAGCGATGCCGCCAGCCTGCCGGCCGCCCAGGCGCAGCAGATGGTGATCGCGCAGAGCCGCGACTTCAACGAATTCCGCCGCCGCCTGGCCGCCGGCGCGCCAACCGTCGCCAACGCCGCGCCGCAGCGCCAGGCCAGCGGCAGCGTGCAGACGCAGGTCGAGGAGCGCCGCCCGGCGGCCACCGCACCCGACCGGCTGACCCTGTCCAAAGGCACGGCACCCAACACCCCCGCCGCGGCCGAAGCCGAACGCATCGCCCGCACCAACCAGGAGCGCGACAGCGCACAGCGACTGGCCGAGCTGTCGCGCAACGTCAACGAGCTCAATCGCCTGGGCACCGGTGCCGGCAGCACCGCGACCGCCGCGCCGCCCGCCGCGACGGCCCCGGCTGCCGCGCCCGTGGCGCCGCCGGCACCCGCGCCGGTCACGCCACCGCCCGCGGCCGAACCTGCTGCGACGCCCGCTCCCGCCCCGGCCGTAGCCGCACCGCCGGTCGCCGCACCGGCTGCAGCCAAGCCGGCCGCGCCCGCCGAAAGCCCGGCTTCCTTCCTCGACGACACCCCCCTGGGCGATCCCAAGGTCCTGGGCCTGATCGGCCTGCTGGTCGCCCTGGTGGTGTCGCTGGTCTCCTACCGCGTCATCCGCAAGCGCCGCGGCATCGTCAACGACAGCGGCTTCGCCGACAAGAACCCGGATTCTTTCTTCGGCGCCGGCGGCGGCCAGCAGGTCAATACCGCCGAAAGCGGGCCCTCGACCCTGGCCACCTCGTACTCGCCCAGCCAGCTCGATGCCGGGGGAGAAGTCGATCCGATCGCCGAAGCCGATGTCTACCTGGCCTACGGCCGCGACCAGCAGGCCGAGGAAATCCTCAAGGAAGCCCTGCGCAACCATCCCGAGCGCACCGCCCTGCACGCCAAGCTCGCCGAGATCTACGCCAAACGCAAGGACGTGCCCGCCTTCCAGGGCATTGCCGGCGAGGCGCACCGCCTGACCGGCGGCACCGGCGCCGACTGGGACCGCATCCAGGCGCTGGGCGAGGAACTCGACCCGACGCACCCGCTGTTCAAGGCCGCTGGCGCGGCCGCTCTGGCAGGCGCCACGGCCTTCTCGGCGGCGGCGGCAGTGCAGCCCGAGCCGGAACCCGAGATCGAAATCGAACCTGAGCCCGAGGTGGAACCCGAAGAAATCACCCTGGATTTCGACCCCGCCCCGCCGCCACCGGCCGCGCAACCGGAACCCGAGCCCGACATCCCCTCGCTGGATCTCGACTTCGGCGCCTTCACGCCCGACGCCGCCAGCCCGCCCCCGGCGCCGAGCTCCCTCCCCGCCGAAGAAGAACCCGACTTCAGCCTGGACTTCAACCTCGACGACTTCGACACCGAAAGCAGCACCGAAGCCTCGGCGCCGCCGCCCGACATGGAGCCGATGCCCGCGCTGGACCTGAGCAACTTCTCGCTCGACCTGGACGACGAACCGGCCGCTGCGCCTGAGCCCGAACCGGTTCCCGCTCCCGCTCCGCTGGCGCCCCCCGCACCGCAGCCCGAACCCGAGCCCGATGCCGACGACCTTCCCGAGGTAGCCCCCGACGACGCCCTGGCCACCAAACTCGCCCTGGCCGACGAGTTCAACGCCATCGGCGATGTGGACGGCGCCCGCCACCTGATCGAGGAAGTCATCTCCGAAGCCAGCGGCTCGGTGCGCGCACGGGCCGAGCGCATGCTCGCCGCCCTGTCATGAGCGCGGGAGCCCGCCCTTGCGCCTAGCCCTCGGCGTGGCCTATGACGGCCGCGCCTACCAGGGCTGGCAGAGCCAGGCTTCGGGCCTGGCGGTGCAGGACAAGCTCGAAGCCGCCCTCTCCACTTTCGCCGCAGCGCCGGTGCAGACCGTCTGCGCCGGCCGCACCGATGCCGGCGTGCATGGCCTGATGCAGGTGGTGCACTTCGACACGGCCGTCGAGCGCACGCCGTTTTCCTGGGTGCGCGGCACCAACCGCTACCTGCCGGCGGACATCGCCGTGCAGTGGGCGCAGCCCGTCTCCGACGACTTCCATGCGCGTTTCCTCGCCACCAGCCGCCGTTACGCCTATGTGCTGCTCGAATCGCCGGTGCGCCCCGCCCTCGAGGCCGGCCGTGTCGGCTGGGCCTTCCGTCCGCTGAACGGCGAGGCGATGCGCCAGGCTGCGCAACACCTGCTGGGCGAGCACGACTTCAGTTCCTTTCGCGCATCCTCCTGCCAGGCCAAATCGCCGGTGAAGACCCTGCTGCGCGCCGAGGTCACCCGCCGCGAGGCCGGCGCCGAAAGCGCTTACTGGCGCTTCGACTTCGAAGGCAACGCCTTCCTGCATCACATGATCCGCAACATCATGGGCTGCCTGCTGGCGGTCGGCCAGGGCACGCACAAGCCCGGGTGGATCCGCGAGGTCATCGCCGCCCGCTCGCGCGACGCCGCCGCGCCCACCTTCTCGCCGGACGGCCTGTATTTCCTCGGCCCGGTCTACGATGCGCACTGGGGCCTGCCCACCCGTACACCCGCCTTCGACTGGATCCCATGACCGCGACCGCCCCCGCCCAGCAGCGCACCCGCATCAAGATCTGCGGCCTGACCCGTGAACAGGACGTGGACACCGCCGTCGCCGCCGGCGCCGACGCGGTCGGCTTCGTGCTCTATCCGCCGAGCCCGCGCTACATCCCGGCCGAACGCGCCGCCACCCTGGCCAGCCGCCTGCCGCCCTTCGTCACGCCGGTGCTGCTCTTCGTCAACGCCCAGCCTGACGAGGTCGATGCCGCGCTGCGCCAGGTGCCCGGCGGCATCCTGCAGTTCCATGGCGACGAGACGCCCGCCGACTGCCTGGCCGCATCGCGCCAGGGCCGCACTCCGTACCTGCGCGCGGCCCGAATTCCCTTCGGAGTTGGCGCGGTGATGCCCGACCTCCTAAAATACGCGGCCGATTTCGCCCAGGCCCGTGGCCTGCTCCTCGATGCCCATGTCGAGGGTTATGGCGGCGGCGGAAAGACATTCGATTGGTCACTTCTTCCTCCAAGCGTCGACGCTCACCTCGTCTTGAGTGGTGGACTCACGCCTGCAAACGTGGGCGAAGGCATCACTGCGCTTCGATCGCGGGGTAAGTCCCTGGCGGTCGACGTGAGCTCCGGCGTCGAGTTGTCCAAGGGCATCAAGGACGCCGAGAAGATCGCCCGGTTCATTTCCGCCGTACGCGAAGCCGATCGCCGCTTCGCCATCTCTTCCCTGTCTTCCTGACCGACCGCCGGGCACCCGCCTGCCGTTCGGTGCAGACCGAGGTATTCCCATGTCCCAGCAGTCCTACCAGCAACCCGATGCCTCCGGGCATTTCGGCATCTACGGCGGCAGTTTCGCCAGCGAGACGCTGACCCACGCCATCCTCGAACTGCGCGAGGCCTACGCCAAGTACCAGCACGACCCCGAGTTCCTGGAGGAATTCCGCTACGAGCTGGCCCACTTCGTCGGCCGCCCCTCGCCGGTCTACCACGCCGCGCGCACCAGCCGCGAGATCGGCGGCGCGCAGATCTACCTGAAGCGCGAGGACCTGAACCACACCGGCGCCCACAAGATCAACAACGTGATCGGCCAGGCCATGCTCGCCAAGCGCATGGGCAAGCCGCGCATCATCGCCGAGACCGGCGCCGGCCAGCACGGCGTGGCCACCGCCACCATCTGCGCCCGCTACGGCCTGGAATGCGTGATCTACATGGGCAGCCAGGACGTCAAGCGCCAGAGCCCCAACGTCTACCGCATGAAGCTGCTCGGCGCCACCGTGGTGCCGGTCGATTCCGGCAGCAAGACGCTCAAGGACGCGCTCAATGAAGCCATGCGCGACTGGGTCACCAACGTCGAGAACACCTTCTACATCATCGGCACCGTGGCCGGCCCGCACCCCTACCCGATGATGGTGCGCGACTTCCAGAGCGTGATCGGCGAGGAATGCCTCACGCAGATGCCCGAGTTCCTGCACGGCGGCCAGCCCGACGCGGTGGTCGCCTGCGTGGGCGGCGGCAGCAACGCCATGGGCATCTTCTACCCTTACATCCCGCACGAGAAGACCCGCCTGATCGGCGTGGAAGCCGCCGGCGAGGGCCTTGACAGCGGCAAGCATTCCGCCTCCATCCTGCGCGGCAGCCCCGGCGTGCTGCACGGCAACCGCACCTACCTGCTGCAGGACGACAACGGCCAGGTCATCGAGACGCACAGCATCAGCGCCGGCCTGGACTACCCCGGCGTCGGCCCCGAGCACTCCTTCCTGGCCGACATCGGCCGCGCCGAGTACGTCGGCATCACCGACCGGGAAGCGCTCTCGGCCTTCCACCACCTGTGCCGCACCGAGGGCATCATCCCCGCGCTGGAATCCAGCCACGCCGTGGCCCATGCACTGAAGATGGCCGCCACCATGCGGCCCGACCAGTCCATCCTGGTCAACCTCTCCGGCCGCGGCGACAAGGACATCGGCACCGTCGCCGACCTGTCGGGCGAGGACTTCTACGACCGGCCGTCCATGCGCGGCCACGTCGTCAAGGGCGCGCTGGCCGCCGAAACCCAGGGCGCCAAGGGCGTGGGAGTGCAGTCATGAGCCGTATCGCCGCCACCTTCGCCCGCCTGAAGGCGGAAAACCGCAAGGCGCTGATCCCCTACGTCACCGCCGGCTTCCCCTTCGCCGACATCACGCCCGAGCTGCTGCACGGCATGGTGGCCGCCGGCTGCGACGTGATCGAGCTGGGCGTGCCCTTCTCCGACCCCATGGCCGACGGCCCGGTGATCCAGGCCGCGGGTGAACACGCGCTGTCGCTGGGCATCGGCATGCCGCAGGTGCTGGACATGGTCCGCGCCTTCCGCCGGCAGGACGACGCGACCCCCATCGTGCTGATGGGCTATGCCAACCCGGTCGAGCGCTACGACGGCCGCCACGGCGCCGGCGCCTTCGTGCGCGATGCCGGCGCCGCCGGTGTCGACGGCGTGCTGATCGTCGACTACCCGCCCGAGGAAGCCGCCGCCTTCGCCGAGCAGCTGCGCGCGCAGGACATGGACCTGATCTTCCTGCTCGCCCCCACCAGCACCGACGAACGCATGGCCCAGGTCGCCAGGCTCGCCACGGGTTATGTCTACTACGTCTCGCTCAAGGGCGTGACCGGTGCCGGCCACCTCGACACCGGCGCCGTCGAGGCCATGCTGCCGCGCATCCGCCAGCATGTCGCCATCCCGGTCGGCGTGGGTTTCGGCATCCGCGACGCGGCCACCGCCAAGGCCGTCGGACAGGTGGCGGACGCCGTCGTCATCGGCAGCCGGCTGATCCAGTTGATCGCCGAAGAGCCGCGCGAAAAGGTCGTCTCCACGGCGCGGGAATTCCTGTCCGGCATCCGCCAGGCGCTCGACACGTAAAATCGGCCGATTGCGCGGCGCCCCGCCCCGGGCGCCGCCGTCCCCTCTTTCCTGGCCGAAGCCATTCGGCCCTACCGGAGACCGCCATGAGTTGGCTCGAAAAACTGCTGCCGGCGAAGATCGCCAAGACCGACCCCGCCGAGCGCCGCCAGGTGCCCGAAGGTCTGTGGATCAAATGCCCGAGCTGCGAAACGGTGCTCTACAAGACCGACCTGGAACACAACCAGAACGTCTGCCCCACCTGCGGCCACCACCACCGCATCGGCGCGCGCGCCCGGCTCGATGCCTTCCTCGACGCCGAAGGCCGCTACGAGATCGGCCAGGAGGTGCTGCCGGTCGACGCCCTGAAATTCAAGGACAGCCGCCGCTACCCCGAGCGCCTGAAGGAAGCCCTGGAGAACACCGGCGAGACCGATGCCCTGATCGTCATGGGCGGCGCGGTGCACAGCGTCAACCTGGTCGTGGCCTGCTTCGAATTCGACTTCATGGCCGGCTCCATGGGCAGCGTGGTCGGCGAGCGTTTCGTGCGCGGCGTGGAAACCGCCATCGAGCAGAAGGTGCCCTTCGTCTGCTTCACCGCCACCGGCGGCGCGCGTATGCAGGAAGGCCTGTTGTCCCTGATGCAGATGGCCAAGACCAATGCGGCGCTCACCCGCCTGGCCAAGAAGGGCCTGCCCTACATCAGCGTGCTGACCGACCCGACCATGGGCGGTGTGTCCGCCGGCTTCGCCTTCGTCGGCGACCTGGTGATCGCCGAGCCGCGTGCCCTGATCGGCTTCGCCGGCCCGCGGGTGATCGAATCCACCGTGCGGGTGACCCTGCCCGAAGGCTTCCAGCGCGCGGAGTTCCTGCAGACCAAGGGCGCCGTCGACATGATTTGCGACCGCCGCCAACTGCGCAAGACGATTGCCAGCTCCCTGGCGATGCTGCAACGACAGCCGGCAGACGCAGTGGACTGAGGCTGCGGCCTGAAAACAAAAAAAGGCGGCGCCTCCATCGAGGCGCCGCCTTTTTGTTTGGCAAGCCGGCAGAGGCTCAGAGCCTGCCCAGCACCTCGCCCTGCAGCGCATTCAGCAGCATGCCCAGCACCTGCAGGATCAGCAGCAGCACCAGCGGCGAGAAGTCGAAACCACCCACCTGCGGCAGCGCCCGGCGCAGCGGATTGAGCAGTGGCGCGCAGATGCGGTCGATCACCGGCATCACCGGCGACTGCGGCTGCACCCAGCTCAGGATGGCGAAGATCACCAACAGCGCCGTGAACATCGAGATCGCCAGCTGCACCGTGCCGAATACCGCCACCACCGGCAGCAGCCCCAGGCCCGCGCGCGCCCCCAGCAGCCCCCACAGCAGCAGCAGCTTGGCCAGCACCAGCAGGTAGGCGGCCAGCAGGCTGGACGTGTCCCAGCCGCCGACCGAGGGCACCACCTTGCGCAGCTTCAGCACGATCCAGTCCGACAGCGCCATTACCAGCCGGCCCACCGGGTTGCTGAAGGGCACGCGCTGGCGCTGCATCACGAAACGCACGAGGCAGGCGCCGCCCACGACGGAGACGAGGGCATCCAGCAGGAAAGAGACGATCTGATAAAGCAACATGAAGATATCCGGAAGACGGGTTCGGCCAATCGCCGGGCGAAGGCGGCCGTGGGATGATAGTCGGCCGCCGTGCCATCCCGCGCTCTCCATGCCGACCGACATCAGTCTCCAATCCCTGCCGCTTTTCCCCCTGTCGACCGTGCTGTTCCCGGGCGGCCTGCTGCCCCTGCGGGTCTTCGAAGTCCGCTACCTCGACATGGTGCGCCGCTGCCACGAGAGCGGCTCGCCCTTCGGCGTGGTCGCGCTGATCGCCGGCAACGAGGTGCGCCAGGCCGGCGGCGCGCGCGAGGTCTTCCACGACGTGGGCACGCTGGCCCGCATCGACAGCATGGAAAGCCCGCAGTCCGGCCTCATCGTGCTCAACTGCACCGGCGGCAAGCGTTTCCGCATTGCGCGGCGCGAGCAGCTGCAGCACGGATTGTGGGTGGCCGACGCCGAGGCGATCGAGCCCGACCTGCCGGTCGACGTGCCCGAAGACCTGCAGGCCGATGCCGATGCCCTGGCCCAGCTCATCGAGACCCTGCAGCAGCGCCGCGACGTGCCCGACGCCCCGCCGCTGCCCTTGTCGCCGCCCTGGAAGCTGGGCGACTGCGGCTGGGTCTCCAACCGCTGGAGCGAGCTGCTGCCACTGTCCACGGAACTGAAGCAGCAACTCATGGCGCTGGAAAACCCCCTGGTCCGTCTTGAACTCGTGGGCGACATCCTCGCCCGCAACGGCATAGGGTAATGGAAGCCTCCCGGCTTTTCACTCCACTTCGCTACGTGTAATTCGCCACCTCCCAAGGAGGAGGCCCGGCCGCCTTGGGGCGGCCCGGCGGTGGCCGGTTGGACAATTTAGAATCGCGGGCTGGCCTCTCGCAGGCCTTTGTTTTTTTCCAGCCCCTTCCTCGCCCGCCATGTCCGACACCACCCCCACGCCCGCAGCCCCCGCACAGGATGAAAACCAGCTGATCGCCGAACGCCGCGAGAAGCTGCGCAGCCTGCGCAGCGCCCGCGCGGCCGATGGCGGCGTGCCCTTCCCCAACGACTTCCAGCCGGCAGACCGCGCCGCCCCGCTGCAGGCCGCCCACGGCGGTACCGATGCCGAGGCGCTCGAAGCCGCGCCGGTCAAGGCCAGCGTCGGCGGCCGCATGATGCTCAAGCGTGTGATGGGCAAGGCCAGCTTCGCCACCCTGCAGGACGCCACCGGCCGCATCCAGCTCTACGTCACCCGCGACGCGCTGGGCGAGGAGGCCTATGCCGAATTCAAGCGCTGGGACCTGGGCGACATCCTGGGCGCCGAAGGCACGTTGTTCAAGACCAAGACCGGCGAACTCTCGGTCAAGGTGACTTCGCTGCGCCTGCTCACCAAGAGCCTGCGCCCGTTGCCCGACAAGTTCCACGGCATGGCCGACCAGGAGACCAAGTACCGCCAGCGCTATGTCGACCTGATCATGGACGAAGAAGCGCGCACCCGCTTCAAGGCCCGCAGCAAGGCCGTCAGCGCCCTGCGCGAGTTCATGGTGGCGCACGACTTCCTGGAAGTCGAAACGCCGATGCTGCACCCCATCCCCGGCGGCGCCAACGCCAAGCCCTTCGAGACGCACCACAACGCACTCGACCAGCAGATGTTCCTGCGCATCGCGCCGGAGCTCTATCTCAAGCGCCTGCTGGTCGGCGGCTTCGAGCGCGTCTTCGAGATCAACCGCAACTTCCGCAACGAAGGCATCTCCGTCCGGCACAACCCCGAGTTCACCATGATGGAGTTCTACGCGGCCTACTGGAACTACCGCGACCTGATGGACTTCACCGAGGCCCTGGTGCGCGACGCCGCGCAGAAGGCCCGCGGCTCGCTGCAGATCAGCTACGGCGGCAAGCCGGTGGACCTGTCGCTGCCCTTCGCCCGCCTGACCATCCGCGAAGCCATCCTCGCCCACACCGAAGCCACGGCCGAGAACGTGGACGACGCCGCCTGGCTGACCGCCGCCCTGCGCAAGCTGGGCCTGACCGAAGAGAAGAACCGCCTGGCCGGCCGCACCCTGGCCAGCCTGCAGGTGCTCTACTTCGAGGAGACGGTGGAAGAAAAGCTCTGGCAGCCCACCTTCATCATGGAGCACCCCACCGAGATCAGCCCGCTGGCCCGCGCCAACGACCAGCACCCGGAAGTGACCGAGCGCTTCGAGCTCTACATCACCGGCCGCGAATTCGGCAACGGCTTCTCGGAGCTGAACGACGCCGAGGACCAGGCCGCACGCTTCCAGTCGCAGGTGGACGCCAAGGACAGCGGCGACGACGAAGCCATGTACTACGACCACGACTTCGTGCGTGCCCTCGAATACGGCATGCCGCCGGCCGGCGGCTGCGGCATCGGCATCGACCGCCTGATGATGCTGCTGACCGACGCGGCCAGCATCCGCGACGTGATCCTGTTCCCGGCCCTGCGCCGCGAGGGCTGAGCGGCCGCCCATGCCGCATGGCCCTTGCGCGGGGCGATGCGGCGCTTCGGTCTGGAGAGAAACGGCGCTGCAGGAAAGGCTCAGCCTGGAAGGCTTGATCTTTTTTCGCTCCGTCATGTTCGACTTCAACTTCGGCCCGATTTCTTTTTACTCCTCCGCGTCCGGTAAACGTGCCGCCTCGTCGGAACGCTCCCGACGCGAACAAGCACCGTGGGTCCGATCCAGCCGACGACGCGCACGCGGTCGGTAACGAGTCCGGGCAGGCCTCGATGGACAGCCGCTTTCCCGGCCTGCCGCCGCGGCTGCCGGACACCGGGACCAGTGGCTGCACAGCAGCCGAGCTGATCCAGAAAATCCGCAGCTGCGAGAAGAAGGAAGCGCCCGCACTCGTCGCTGCCCTGCGCGCCATGATGGAATGCCAGCCCCCCGTGAATGCCGCTCATCGCGTCGATGCCGGCAAAGTTCCGGCAGGCCACGAGGCGGAATTGCAGGCCCTGGTGGATCGCGCGTTCCGGGTCGAACACCACCAGGCCTGCATCGCCGCCATCGCCAGGCTGTTCAACGAACTCGAAGCCGATGCGAGGCGGGACCCGGTCGCCCTGGCCCTGGCGATCCAGCACGATGAGCTGACCCTCTGGGGCAACCACCCGGCGGAGGTGCTGTCCGCCCACATGCCGCATCTGATCGAGACCATGCTGGCATGGGGCCTCATCGATGCGCGGCATGCCCCGCTGGCCAGGACGGCGGCACGACGCGTGGCCCACTACGAAGCGCTGTACCAAGGCCGGCTGGGCATGACGCCGGAACCCGAGCTTGCCCTGACCGGCGCCAGACGCACCCGTCTCTTCACCGCCCGTCTGCTCAGAGCGGCCATGGATCCGGCCAGCCTGGCCACCACCCTCGCCGATCCGGACCGCTGGGCTTCGCTCATCGGGCTGCCGCAGCTTCAGGGCCCCATGCATCTGAGTGCCTACCGAGCCCTGATCAAAGACCTCTTCGGCCTGGTGGACGACATGCAGGCCAGCGCCTTCCTGGAGGTCCAGCACTGCGAACTGTTGCGTGGCCTGATTCCCGACATCGTCCGCGCCCGCCACCGCCAGGACCGGGCGAAGCACCGGATACCGGATGACTGGAATGCCCATGACCAGAACACGTCCGCCTTCGACGCCGACGCGCTGGTGTCGGCTCTTCGGAGTCTTCCCACATTCGACGATGCCAGGCTGCGTGAACTCAAAAGCGCTGTGAAGGACTTCTATCGACACGGCCGCATGACGCATCCCGAATTCGACTTCGCGGCCAGGTTCGGTCCGATGACGCAATGTCTGCAGGAAGACGCCGGCAAGGCCAGGGCCTTCCTCATCTGCCTGAAAAAGCGGGGCTTCTAGCGCCCCGCCTCGACAGCCGAAAGCGCGCGCCGGGCAGGCCGCTTCGCCACCGCGCACGGTGCTTCGGTGCGCGGTCCGGGCACACATGCACAAAAACGCAGGCTGGCGGCTTTGCACCTTGCAAGGCGAACGCATATGTTTCCCAGCTCGCACCAGTCGTCGGCAGCCAGCGGCCAGACGCAGGCACAAGACACGCAGTCCACGGCTTCGGCGGCCACCACGACCACCCCGACCACCACCACCGACCGCAGCGCCGATCCGGGCGGCACCAGCTCTGCGCTCGCGCCCCTCCCTCGCCAGGACACCGCCGGGCCTGCCGACTCCCATGCCAGCCAGCTCAGCCGAAGCCTGTTCACCCAGCCCGGACCTACGGCTCCGTCCACGGCTGAGATCGAAGAACTCGACCGGCTGATCGACCGGGCCCTGGCCGCGAAATGGCTGCAGGAAGGCCTGAGCAAATGCGAGGCGCTGGACTGCCCGCCGGACAGGAACCCATCCCCCGGCGAACTGGCCCGCTCGCTGGCTTCGAGCCACGACACGCTGGTGCTTTTCCTGGCCATGTCCCGCGAGATGGAGCTCGCGCTCATGCCACGCTTCGTCGAGACATTGCTGAGGCTGGGCATGATCGACGGCCGCCATGCCGCGGCCGCGCGCGAAGCAGCCGTGCGCGTCGCGCAATACGCCGGCCTGCGCGGGCCCGGCTATGGCGGCGGCTCCGGCCGGTCGGGCACGACATGGCGCCGCCACTACATGATCATGCCCACGCTGCGCCTGGCGATCGATCCTCCAGCGCTGGAGCGCGCCCTGACCGACCCTGGCCAATGGCCCGCCATGCTCGCCATCTCCGGGACGCAGGGAGTCCTCAACGACGGCGCCATCGCGATGCTGGGAAGACTGCTGCAGGACCTGTGCAGCGACATGGCGGCCAGCGGTTTCCTGCCCGCCGGACTCTGCACCCGCCTGCACGAGCAGGTGCCCGCCATCCTGCAGGCGGCCCGGCAGTTCGACCGGCGCCCAGGCACCTAGACCACCACCGGCTCCGGCTCCAGCCGGATGCCGAAGCGCTCGTAGACGCTGGTCTGGATCGCCTTGGCCAATGTCATGACCTCGCCGCCGGTGACCGCATGGGCCGGGTCGCTGCCGCCGCGGTTGACCAGCACCAACGCCTGCTTCTCGTACACGCCGGCATTGCCCACCGACTTGCCCTTCCAGCCGCAGGCATCGATCAGCCAGCCCGCCGCCAGCTTGATGCTGCCGTCGGCCATCGGGTAGTGCACGATGCGCGGCTCGCGCGCGATGATGTCCGCGCACTGCTCCGGCGAGACGGTCGGGTTCTTGAAGAAGCTGCCGGCATTGCCCACCACCCGCCAGTCGGGCAGCTTGGCGCGGCGGATCTCGCACACCCAGTCGAACACCTGCTGCGGCGTGGGCTGGGCCCCCCCCTCCTCCGCCTGGCGGCGCGCCAGGTCCAGGTAGCCGAGTTCCGGCTTCCAGGGCTTGGGCAGCAGGAAACGCACACGCAGGATCAGCGCCCGGTTGGCCAGGCCGAAACCGCCCGGCGCGGCCGCATGCTTGAAGACCGAATCGCGGTAGCCGAAGGCGCACTGGGCCGCATACAGGGTGAAGGGCTGGCCGGTCTGCAGGTCGATCGCGTCCAGCGAATGGAAACGGTCCTGCAGCTCCACGCCATAGGCGCCGATGTTCTGCACCGGCGAGGCGCCGACCGTGCCCGGGATCAGCGCCAGGTTCTCCAGGCCCGGATAGCCGTGGGCGATGGTCCAGGCCACGGTCTCGTGCCAGTTCTCGCCGGCACCGGCCTCCACCACCCAGCAGCGTTCGGTCTCCTCGGCCAGGCGGATGCCGCGCACCTCGACCTTCAGGACCAGCGGCCGCACATCGCCGGTCAGCACGATATTGCTGCCGCCGCCCAGCACGAAGCGGGCTTCGCCGCCCAGTTCGGCGTCGGCCAGCACGGCATGGACATCGGCCTCGGACGCGATACGCACCAGGCGGTGGGCCCGGGCGACGATGCCGAAGGTGTTGTAGCTCTGCAGGGGGACGTGGTGCTCGATGCGCATGGAGCATTTTCTCATCCGGCCCGGCCCGCGGGAGCGCTTCGCCGAGGCGCCGGGACAGTTATTTCTGGCATAACATCGGCCGCTGCCGGCTTTGCTGTAGAGCCCGATCCCGCGTTTTGTTCCTGGAGTTTTCATGCCCTCTTTCGATGCCGTCTGCGAAGCCGACCTGTCCGAAGTCCGCAATGCTGTCGACAACACCGCCAAGGAAATCGGCACCCGCTTCGATTTCAAGGGCACCTCGGCCGCCATCGAGCTGAAGGACAAGGAAATCACCCTCTTCGGCGATGCCGACTTCCAGCTCACCCAGGTGGAGGACGTGCTGCGCGCCAAGCTCACCAAACGCAATGTGGACGTGCGTTTCCTGGACATCGGCAAGGTCGAGAAGATCGGCGGCGACAAGGTCAAGCAGGTCATCAAGGTGCGCAACGGCATCGAGTCCGACCTGGCCAAGAAGATCCAGCGCCTGATCAAGGACAGCAAGATGAAGGTGCAGGCCTCCATCCAGGGCGACGCGGTGCGCATCACCGGCGCCAAGCGCGACGACCTGCAGGGCGCGATCGCGCTGCTGAAGAAGGACGTGACCGACGTGCCGCTGTCCTTCAACAACTTCCGCGACTGACACCGGCACGCCAGCAGGAAAGCGCCCCCGCCATCCCGATGCCCCATTCGCCGCACCCGACCGCGGTACCGCTGTCGCACGAACAGGGCGGCGAGGATTTGCTGGGCTTGTGGTCCGACCTGGAAAGCGGCCTGTCGATGGTGCTCGCCCATCCCCAGGCGGTGCACGAGTTCCCCCGCAAGATCCTGCAGTACGACCTGTGGATGCAGGCCCTGGTGCGCGCCGATGCCGACACCGCGCTCTACCTGCTGTTCCAGCTGGCCTCCACCTCCTCGGTGGGCTACAGCGCCTCGCATGCCCTGGTCTGCGCCACGCTCTGCCATGTGCTGGCCCAGGAGATGCGCCTGCATCCGGCCGGCCGCGACGCGCTGGTGCGCGCCGCCATGACGATGAACATCGCCATGACCCAGCTGCAGGACGAACTCGCCCTGCAGACCGAAAGGCTCTCGCCCGGGCAGCGCCAGATCGTCGATCGCCATCCCGACGACAGCGCCCTGCTGCTGCGCCGCCTGGGCGTGGACGACGGCCTCTGGCTGGAGCTGGTGGGCCACCACCACATCGAAGGCGGCAGCGCCCGCCTGCCGGCCTGGAACACCCTGGCGCAGCCGATGCAGCTGCCGCACATCCTGGCCACCATCGACCGCTACGCGGCCATGATCAGCCCGCGCGCCAGCCGCAGCGGCCGCACCGCCAGCGACTCCTACGGCGCACTGGTGGATGGCCGGAGCAATCCCTATGTCGCCGTCATCGGCCAGGCCTTGCTGCGGGCCATCGGCCGCTTTCCACCGGGCAGCTTCGTGCTGCTCGAATCGGGCGAGACCGCCGTGGTGGTGCAGAACGGCCGGCAGGCCCAGACACCCGCCGTGGCCGTCTTGCGCGACGGCGCGGGCACCGTGCTCAAGCAGCCGCGGCTGACGGCGCAAGCCGGGCACATCCGCCAGTCCCTCAGCCACGAGCAGGCCGCCCTGCCCCATGGCTACCTGCGGCTGCTGCAGATCGGCGTGCGGGCGCGCAAGGTCTTCAAGGGCTGAGCGGCCGCATCCTTCTTCCCACGCGAGCGTCGGTCATCGACTGACATGGCAGGCCGCGGGCCAGCCCTATCGTGGTGGCTGGAGACGCGCGAGCCGCCCAACGCCGGCGTGCCGCGCAAGCACAAGGAACGCCATGGATGCCGTGATCGCCCAGTACAAGCCGAAGATGCGCGTCGCCCACCGACCGCATGCGCCATGGGTTTCCAACGCACGCCCGATCGCCACACCCAGATCGCAGAGCACCACGCCGGAGCAGTTGGTGCCGGCCGGCCAGCGTGTGGTGGTGCTGGCGCCGCATCCGGACGACGAGGTGCTGGCCCTGGGCGCCACGGTCGCCGCCCTGGCGCGGGCCGGCCGCGAGGTGCTGATCATCGCGGCGACCGACGGCGAAGCCAGCCATCCGCACTCCACCCGCTGGACACCCGAAACCCTGCGCACGGTACGACCGCACGAAAGCGAGCTGGCCCTGCGCCGCCTGGCCATCTCGCCCCAGGTGCTGCGCCTGGGCCTGCCCGATGGCGGTCTGCCGGCGCATGAACGCAAACTCGCCGAACTGCTGCCCCTGGGTTCGAACGACACGGTATTCGTCCCCTGGCGCCACGACGGCCACCCCGACCACGAAGCCTGTGCACGCGCGGCCTTGAGCGCCTGCCGCACCGTCGGCGCGCGCTGCTTTGAATTTCCCGTGTGGTCGCTGGTGCCATCGCACGCCGCCCATGGCCGCCTGCTGCACCGCATGCTGCAGCGGGTGGAGGTGCCGGCGGATCTGGCGGACGCCAAACGCCATGCGATCTCGGCCTTCGCCAGCCAGCTGGAGCCCGACGAAGGCACGGCCGCCGTGCTGCAGCAGGACGCCCTGGGCGCCTGGCAGCAAGGCACGGCCGAATGGATCATGGCCTGAAGCAGCCCGGGCCGGGCCCGGGCGGGCCGGCCCTCTAGCCCTGGCCGGCCGGTTGCGCGATGCGCGGCAGCCAGACGGTGAAGGTCGAGCCCTCCCCCAGCACACTCTCCACCGCGATGCGGCCGCCGTGCGCCTGCACGATCTGCCGCACGATGAACAGGCCCAGCCCCAGGCCGGCGGAGACCTTGTTGTCCACCGCACGCTCGAACTGCTCGAAGATGCGCTGGGTGTCCTGCGGCGCGATGCCGCGGCCCTGGTCCTGCACCGCGATCTCGACGCCGGCGTCGTGCTCGCGCAGGCTCAGGTTCACCGTCTTGCCCGGGCCGTAGCGGAAGGCATTGGTCAGCAGGTTGGCCACCACCTGTTCGATGCGGAATTCGTCGAGTTCCACCGCCAGCGTCTGGGGCGCGTGCAGCGCCAACGGGCATTCGACCGCCGCCGCCTGCTGGCAGAAGCCTTCCACGATGCCGCGCATCAGCACCGCGATGTCGAAGCGCTTCGGCGTGATCGACAGCGTGCCGCGGCGCAGCCGGGTGACGTCCAGCATGTCGTCGATCAGCCGGATCATGGCCTGGATCTGGCGTTCGTCGCGGTCCACCATGGCCTTCAGCGGCACCGGCTCGAAGGCCTTGAGGTTGTTGCGCGCCAGGTGCATCTTGCGCACCTGGGCTTCCAGGAAGAGCGTGTTGAGCGGCGTGCGCATCTCGTGCGAGACCATGGACATGAACTCGTCGCGCATGCGCACCGCGCGCTGCAGCTCGTGCTGGGTGGTCTGCAGTTCCTCCAGCAGCACCTGCTGCTGGCGCCGCGCCTCTTCCAGCTCTTCGAGCTGGGTGCGCACCGCCCGGCGCTGGCGCCACAGGTCCACGAAGACGGTGACCTTGCTGCGCACCGCATGCGGATCGATCGGCTTGTGCAGGAAGTCGACCGCGCCCGATTCGTAGCCGCGAAACGCGTAGTCGAGTTCGCTGCCGGCGGCGCTGACGAAGACGATCGGGATATGCCGGGTGCGCTCGGTGCCGCGCATCATCTCGGCGAGTTCGAAGCCGTTCATGCCGGGCATCTGCACATCCAGGATGGCCAGGGCGAACTCCTGCTGCAGCAGCAGGGTCAGCGCACCGTCGGCTGAACTGGCCTGGTGCACCACGATGCCGTCCTGGCGGATCAGGGCTTCGAGCGCGAGCAGGTTCTCGGGCAGGTCATCGACGATGAGGATGCGGGCGACGGGCGGCATGGGACGGACGGAGACGGCTGTCACGGGCGGATCATGCCTTTCGGCTGGCCTCGGCAGCGATTGGACGGGCGGCATTGTGAAGTTCCAAAAGCAAGTGCTGCAGCCCGGATAGCGGCAGCACACGGTCGGGTGGATGGCGGTCTATGGCCGCCTGGGGCATGGTGGCGATCTGGGCGTCGGCGGGGTCCTGCACCGCGGTGAATCCGCCCAGCGCGTGCACGGCGGCCAGGCCGGCGGCGCCGTCCTCGCTGGCACCGGTCAGCAGGATGGCGGCCAGGCGGCTGCCGTAGGCGAAGGCGGCGGTCTCGAACAGCACGTCGATGGACGGACGCGAGAACAGCACCGGCGGCTCGCAGCTCAGCGAAAAGCTGCCATCGGCCTCGACCTGCAGGTGATAGCCGGGCGGCGAAAAATACAGGCTTCCGGGCTCGATCGCCATCTTGTCGATGGCCTCGTGCACCGGGATCGGCAGGCGCGCGTCGAACAGCTCGGCCAGGCCGCTGTCGTGGTCCTCGGGCATGTGCAGCACCACGAAGATCGGCAGCCGGAAGTCCGGCCCCAGCACCGCGAAGAGCTGGAGCAGCGCGGTCACGCCGCCGGCGCTGGCGCCGATGGCGATGGCCTCGATCGGTGGACGGGCGGGCATGCCGCGGGCGGGAACCATGGATGCTCAGCGCTTGCGGTAGATGCGTTCGGAGCGCACCAGGGGCTCGAAGCTGGCGGCATGCTCGGAGAAGTCCAGCGTCTCCTTGCTGCCCAGGCCCAGGAAGCCGCGGCGGCACAGCGACTCGTTGAACAGGCCGATGGCCCGGTCCTGCAGCCGCTTGTTGAAGTAGATCAGCACATTGCGGCAGGAGATGAAATGCGTCTCCGAGAACACGCTGTCGGTGGCCAGGCTGTGGTCGGCGAAGGTGATGTGGTCGCGCAGCGAGCGGTCGAACAGCGCGCCGTCGTAGGCCGCCGTGTAGTAGTCCGACAGGCCGCGCAGGCCGCCGGCCTGGTGGTAGTTGGCGGTATAGGCCTTGATGCGCTGCAGGGCGAAGATGCCCTGGCGCGCGCTGTCCAGCGAATGCGGATTGATGTCGGTGGCGTAGAGGATGGTGCGCTCCAGCAGCCCCTCCTCGCGCAGCAGGATGGCCATGGAGTAGACCTCCTCGCCGGTGCTGCAGCCGGCGATCCACACCTTGATCGAGGGATAGGTGCGCAGCACCGGCACCACCTGCTGGCGCAGGGCCAGGAAGTAGCTGGGGTCGCGGAACATCTCGCTGACCGGCACCGTCAGGTATTGCAGCAGGCGGTGGAAGGCGGTCGGGTCGTGCAGCACCTTCTCCTGCAGCGCGGAGATGGTGGCGCAGTCGAACTGGGTCAGCGCATACAGCACGCGGCGGCGCAGCGAGGCGCCGGAGTAGTCGCGGAAGTCGTGGTTGTAGCGGAGGTAGATCGCTTCGACGAGCAGCTTCAGTTCGATGTCCACCGCGGACACCGGCGCGGCCGGGCCCGGCCCGTGGCCGAACACGGAGCCGCGCACCTCGGAATCGGACTCGAGCACCATCGCCTCCCTCACACCGCCGAGCGTTCCATCTTCGGCATCCAGACGCGCAGCAGCGAGAACAGGCGGTCCAGGTCCACCGGCTTGGCCAGGTAGTCGTTGGCGCCGGCCTTCAGGCACTGGTCTTGGTCGTCCTTCATCGCCTTGGCGGTGATGGTGATGATCGGCAGCTTCTGCCAGGCCGGGTTCAGGCGGATGCGGCGGGTGGCCTCCAGGCCGTCCATCTCCGGCATCATCACGTCCATCAGGATCAGGTCGATGTCGGGCACCTCGGCCAGGCGCTCCAGCGCCTCGCGGCCGTTGCGGCCCACTTCCACGAAGGCGCCCTTGTGCTCCAGCGCGCTGGTCAGGGCGAAGATGTTGCGCACGTCGTCGTCCACCAGCAGCACCTTGCGGCCTTCGAAGACCTTGTCGCGGTTGCGCGCGGTGCGCAGCATGGTCTGGCGTTCGTTGGAGAGTTCAGCCTCGACCTTGTGCAGGAAGAGCGTCACCTCGTCGAGCAGCCGCTCGGGCGAGCGCGCGCCCTTGATGATGATGGAATGCGAGTAGCGCATCAGGTCGGCCTCTTCCTCCCGGGTGAGGTTGCGGCCGGTATAGACGATGACCGGCGGGAAGGCCCGGATGTCGTCGCCGGACATGCGGCGCAGCAGCTCGTTGCCGGTCATGTCGGGCAGCTTCAGGTCGATCACCATGCAGTCGAAGACCTGGTCGCGCAGCAGCTCCAGGGCCTTGTTGCCTTCGTCGACGGCGGTGATCTCCACGTCCTCGTCGCCGATCAGGTGCACGATGCTTTCGCGCTGCAGCTTGTCGTCTTCCACCACCAGCACCCGCTTGACCTTCTGGGTGAGCTTCTCTTCGAGCTTGTGGAAGATGGTCTTGAGCTGGTCGCGGCTGGTGGGCTTCATGGCGTAGCCGATGGCGCCCATGTGCAGCGCGGTCTCGGTACGGTCCTGGGCGGAGATCACATGCACCGGGATGTGGCGGGTGGCCGGGTTCTCCTTCAGGCGCTGCAGCAGCGACAGGCCCGGGCCGTCGGGCAAGGTCATGTCGAGCAGGATGGCGTCGGGCGCATGCTCGGTGGCCAGCCTGAAGCCGTCTTCCAGGCCGTGCGCCACCAGGCAGTTGTAGCCCAGCTCGTGGGCCAGGTCGAAGAGGATGTGGGCGAACTTGGTTTCGTCCTCCACCACCAGCACCACCCGTGCGTCGCGCACGGCTCCCGCGGCGGAGATGTTGCGGTCGTCCGCGAAGGCCGGCGCGGGCACCGGCGAGCGGTGCGGCATGGGCGCCGGAGAGGGGCTGCGTGCCAGGGCGGAAGCGGCCAGGCCGCTCGATGGTGCCGGCGCGGCCACGCTGGCGGAGGCTGCCGATGAGGACGAAGAAGACGTCGCAGCGGTGGAAGCCGTCGAGCTCGGCGCCGGCGCCAGCAGCGGCGGCTGGTAGCTGGCCGGCAGCACCAGGGTGAAGGTGCTGCCTTCGCCCGCGGCGCTCCTGACCGTCAGCTCGCCGCCGAGCAGATGCGACAGGTCGCGCGAGATGGTCAGCCCCAGGCCGGTGCCGCCATAGCGCCGGCTGGTCGTGCCATCGGCCTGGCGGAAGGCTTCGAAGATGCTTTCCTGCTGGCTGGCCTCGATGCCGATGCCGGTGTCGGTGACCTCGATCGCCAGGCCGCCTTCGGCCCGCGGCGCGATCACCAACGTCACCTTGCCGCGCTCGGTGAACTTGAAGGCGTTGGACAGCAGGTTCTTCAGGATCTGCTCGACCCGCTGGCGGTCGGTGTAGAGCGTGGCGGGCGTGCCCTGGCGCAGTTCCACCGCGAACTCCAGCCCCTTCTGCGAGGCCACCGGATCGAAGGTGCCGCGCAGGCTCTCGACCAGGCGCGCCAGGCCCATGTCCTGTGGCCGCACATCGAGCTTGCCGGCCTCGACCTTGGAGATGTCGAGGATGTCGTTGATCAGGTTGAGCAGGTCGTTGCCCGCGCCGTAGATCGACTCGGCGAACTTCACCTGCTCGTCCGTCAGGTTGCCGTGGCCGTTGTCGGCCAGCAGCTTGGCCAGGATCAGCGAGCTGTTGAGCGGCGTGCGCAGCTCGTGGCTCATGTTGGCCAGGAACTCGCTCTTGTAGCGGCTGGCGCGCTGCAGCTCCTCGGCATGCTCTTCGAGTTCGCCGCGTGCCTCGTTGAGCGCGGTATTGCGCTGGTCCAGGGCCGATGCCTGCTCGGCCAGGCGCAGGTTGCTGCGTTCGAGCTCGACCTGCTGGGCCTCCAGGCTGGCCTGCGATTCGCGCAGCACCCGCGACTGTTCTTCCAGTTCCTCGTTGGCGGTGCGCAGCTCTTCCTGCTGCACCTGCAGCTCCTCGTTGAGCTGCTGGGTCTCGGCCAGCATGTCCTGCAGCCGCTGGCGAAAGCGCGCCGCCTCGACCGAAGCGCCCACGCTGCCGGCGATGCCGGCCAGCAGGTCGAGGTCGCGCTCTTCGAGCGGGCGCAAGAAGCCCAACTCGATCACGCCGTTGACCTCGCCCTCGCGCTCGATCGGCACCACCACGCCGGACATCGGCAGGCCCTCGCCCAGGCCGGAACTCACACGCAGGTAATCCGGCGGCACCGCGTCCAGGCGGATCAGGCGGTGTTCGGCGGCGGCCTGGCCGACGAGGCTCTCCCCCCTCTGCAGCAACGCATGGCTGGCATCCAGCTCGCGGTTGAAACCATAGCCGGCCACCCGCCGCAGCAGGCCCTGGTCGTCACGCACATACAGCGCGCCGACCACGCTGCCCAGGCGCTGGGCCAGGTACTCCAGCACATTGGCGCCGAGCACCGGCAGGGCCTGCTGGCCCATCAGGCGGTTGCTGAGTTCGGTCTGGCCCTCACGCAGCCAGGCCTGGCGCTGCAGGAAGGCGGCATGCTCGCCCTGCTGCGACAGCACACGGTTGTAGGTGTCCGACAGCCGCATCAGCTCGCGCCGGCCGAAGATGGCCAGGCCGCCCGACAGCACCAGGCTGAAGATCAGGTACAGCGCGATGGTGGCCACCGAGATGTCGTGCGAACTGTCGGTGCGCTCCTTGAGCAGGCGCTGCTCCATCTCCAGGAAATCGGCCATCTCGCGGCGGATTTCGTCGGTGAAGCGTTTGCCGGCGCCGCTGGTGACCTGGCGCCGCCAATCTTCGCCATTGGCGCGGCGCAATGTCACCACCTGCGCGGCGTACTCCAGCCAGCTGTTCTGCAGCGCGGCGATACGGCGCAGGCGGTCGACCTGCACCGGGTTGTCGCTGACCGATTGCTGCAGGTTCTCGATCTCGCGCGGGAAGCGCGAACGCGCGATCTCGTAGGGATCGAGAAAACGCTCGTCGCCGTTGAGCACGTAGCCGCGCAGCCCCGTCTCCATGTCCGCCGACAGGGCCGACAGCTCATGCCCGCGCCCGATCACCCGGTCGGTGTGCTCCACCCAGGACATGGCGTTGAGCAGATAGGCGATGAGACCCACGAAGAACAAGGCACCGAGCAGGCCGGCGGCCAGCGGCAGCGCCAGGTTGCGGGACAGGATGCGTTTGAAGGTGCGCTGGTCGATGGAGGCAGGGGTATTCATGTCTCTCGCGTGGGCAAGGGCGAGCCGGAAAGGCCCGGCAGTGTGGCAGACGGGGTCAGCCATAAGCGTAGGCCGACATCGCATTCTGGTTCAGATATGGCCAGGAAGCGCGCAGCGGCCGAAGCTGCTGTAATCGGCGCTGGATTTTCCATCCACCCGCCTCCCTTTTCTCGCCGATTCTGCACATGAACCACGTCACCCTCGGACAAAGCGACCTGCGCGTCACCCCCATCTGCCTCGGCACCATGACCTTCGGCGAACAGGTCGCGCAGGCCGAGGCCCACCAGATCCTCGACCGGGCGGTCGAGCGCGGCATCAATTTCATCGACACCGCCGAGATGTATTCGGTGCCGACCCGCGCCGAAACCTACGGCTCCACCGAAACCATCATCGGCCACTGGTTCGCCGCCCAGCCGCAGCGCCGCCAGCAGGTGGTGCTGGCCACCAAGGTGGCCGGTCCCTCGCGCGGCATGCACTGGGTGCGCGAGGGCCTGGGCATGACGCCGGCCGACATCGAGGCCTCCTGCAACGCCAGCCTGCGCCGGCTGCAGACGGATGTCATCGACCTCTACCAGATCCACTGGCCGGAGCGCCATGTGCCGATGTTCGGCGGGCTGTATTACGACCCGTCCAAGGAGACTTCGCAGACGCCCATCCACGATCAGCTGCAGGCGCTGGAGCGTCTGGTGAAGGCGGGCAAGGTGCGGGCCATCGGGCTGTCCAACGAGACGCCCTACGGCGTGCACGAGTTCGTGCGGCTGGCCGAGCAGCACGGCCTGCCGCGGGTCGCCACGGTGCAGAACGTGTATTGCCTGATCGCGCGCGGGCTGGAGAACGCGCTGGACGAGACGCTGCACCGGCTGGGGGTGTCGCTGCTGGCCTATTCGCCGCTGGGCTTCGGGCTTCTGACGGGCAAGTACGACCAGTCGGGGACCAGCGGGCCGGATGCGCCGGCCGATGGGCGCATCGCGCGCTTCGAGTCGGTGCGCAAGCAGCGCTGGGGGCGTGCCGAAGCCTATGCCTCGGCCCTGCGCTACAACGCGCTGGCGCGGGACCATGGTCTTACGCCTACTCAGCTGGCGCTGGCGTTCTGCTATACCAAATGGCAGGTGGCCAGCACCATCATCGGGGTGACTTCTCTTGCTCAGCTCGATGAGGATATCGATGCTTTTCAGGTCAAGCTGTCTGGTGAGGTGTTGGCTGAGATCGACAAGATCCGGTGGGTGGATCGGGATTACGCCAACTGAGTTTTTTGCCCTGCGCTTGGGTTGGTTTGTCTCCTTGGCGGAGGGGTGGTTCTCCCTGCGGAGGGCGGAGCTGGGGCTGCGCGCCCCAGACCGCGCTTACTTTCTTTGCTTCGCCAAAGAAAGTAAGCAAAGAAAGGCGACCCGACACCCGAGGCCCTTCGGGCACCGCTGCGGTACTCGCAAAGGCGGGGTCCACGACAACTCGCTTCGCTCAAACAGGTCGTGGCCCTGATCCGCCTTTGCTCCGTTCCTCGCTCTCGGGCTCACGGGACCCGGATACGGGGACAGCGGCTGCTTCGCAGCGCAACGGGCCTTCGCTGCGCTCGGCCCACGCTGAAATGCGGCGCCAAATTAGGGCTGGTGTTCAATCAGAGGCCGAGCGAAGCGACGGCCCGTTGCGCTGCGAAGCAGCCGCTGCCCCCGCTCCCGGGTCCCGTCTGCGGGTGAGTGAGGAGCGCAGCAAAAGCGGATCAGGGCCACGACCTGTTTGAGCGAAGCGAGTTGTCGTGGACCCCGCTTTTGCGAGCACCGCAGCGTGCCCCCTCCGCAGGAGGGGGACTCCCGCAGCCGGGTCGCCTTTCTTTGCTTACTTTCTTTGGCGAAGCAAAGAAAGTGAGCGCGGTCTGGGGCGCGCAGCCCCAGCCCCGCCCTCCGCAGGGAGACCCCCCTCCGCCAAGGAGACAAAAACCTAAGCGCTAAGCTCCGGCATGAAGGCCTCCCCCACCAACATCCGATCCCCGATCTGGCTGGAAGGCAACCCAGGCGCACAAAGAAAGCCCTGAAAATTGGCACACCCCAGCGCCAGCAGGCAATCCCGCTGAGCAGCAGTCTCAACCCCCTCGGCGACGGTATCGAACCGCAAGGCCCGCGCCATCGCCAGCATCGCAGTCACGATCGCATGGTCGTTGGCATCGTCCGGCAGCCCGCGCACGAAGGACTGGTCGATCTTCACCCGATGGATCGGAAACTTCTTCAGATAGGCCAGGCTGGAATAGCCGGTGCCAAAGTCGTCGATGGCCAGCCGCACCCCCACCCGCACCAGTTCGTGCAGCCGCTGCAGCGCCTCGTTGGCGTCCTGCACCAGGATCGACTCGGTCAGCTCCAGCTCGATCAGCTCGGGCGACACCCCCGCCACCCGGATCGCCGCGGCCACCCGGTCCACGAAATCGGCCTGCCGGAACTGCAGCGGCGAGACGTTCACCGACACCATCACCGCCGAGCCGGCACGCTCCCAGGCCGCCGCCTGGCGCACCGCTTCCTCCAGCACCCAGGCACCGATCTGCACGATGAAGCCCGACTCCTCAGCCAAAGGGATGAAGGCCGATGGCGGCACGTTGCCGCGCTCGTCATCGAACCAGCGGATCAAGGCCTCCACGCCGACCAGCGCGCCGGTCTGCAGATGCACCTGCGGCTGGTAGTGCAGCACGAAGCGGCGCCGCGCCAGGGCTTCGCGCATGGCGTGCTCCAGCGAGATGCGGGCACGCAGGTCCACATTCATCTCCGGCTGGTAGAAGCGGTAGTTGCCCCGGCCATGCTCCTTGACGCGGAACATGGCCGTGTCGGCATGGCGCACCAGGTCGTCGAGCGTGCTGCCGTCCTGCGGATAGAGCGAGATGCCGATGCTCACGCTGACCGAGAAACGCATGTCCTCCAGCAGGAAGGGCAGGGCCAGGGACTGCAGGATGCGCTGCGCCACGCCCTCGGCTGACAGCGCATCGGCATCGTGCAGATGCACCACGAATTCGTCGCCGCCCATGCGGCACAAGGTGTCCGAAGGCCGCAGGCAGGCCTTGACGCGCTCGGCCACCTTCACCAGCACCCGGTCGCCGAACTGGTGGCCCATGGAGTCGTTGATGTTCTTGAACCGGTCCAGGTCCAGGAACAGCATGGCGAAGGGCTGCTTGTCGCGCCGGCTGGGCGCGAGCTGGCGGTCCACCCGGCGCGCCAGCAGCAGGCGGTTGGGCAGGCCGGTCAGGGCGTCGCTGAAGGCCAGTTCCTCGATACGGCGCTGCGCCTCGCGCTGGCCGGAGAGGTCGCGGAAGAAGCCGATGGTCTGCGAGATCGCGCCGTCGCCATCGCGCAGCACCACCCAGGACAGGCGCACCGGGCAGATGCTGCCGTCGCCGCGCCGGTGCCAGACCTCGCCTTCCCACACGCCCGCGCCTTCCCAGGCGGCCAGCACATCGGTGAAGAGCCGGCCGGCGTCGTGGTCCTCGAACAGGTCGGAGGCGCTGCTGCCGGTCAGCCGTTCCAGCGGATGGCGGGTGAGGCGGCAGCAGGCCGGGTTGGCGGTGACGATGCGGTGCTCGGCATCGGCCACGAAGACGGCCTCGGGGCTGCATTCGAAGACCCGGGCGGCCAGCCGCAGGCCCTGCTCGGCCGAGATGCGTTCGGTGATGTCCTGGTAGGAGAACACCCGGCCGATCACCCGGCCGCGGCTGAACTGCGGCAGCGACAGGCGCTGCACCACACGGCCGCCGCGCAGCAGCATCAGGTCGCTGGCGCTCTGGTCGAGTTCGGCGAGGATTTCGGTGAGCCGGCCGCGATAGCTGTCGGGATCGGTGAGCTGGTCGGCCAGCAGCTGGTGCACCGCCGCGTCGTCGCGCCGCACCAGCATGTCCTTGGGCACGTTCCAGATCTGGGCGAAACGGCGGTTGAAGGCGCGGATGCGGCCGTCGAGCCCGCAGACCAGCATGCCGTCGGCGGTGGATTCCAGGGTGGCGCGGGACTCGGCCAGCAGCCGTTCGAGTTCGTCCTCGCTCTGCTGCTGCTGGGTCAGGTCGACCACGCCGACCAGCCAGGCCGGGCCGCCATCGGCCGGGTCGCCGTCGATGCGGCTGATGCGACGCTCCACATGCAGCACCGTACCGTCCGGCCGCAGCAGCCGGGTGCGCGACTGCAGGCGGGCTTCGGGGTCGGCGACGGCGCCCTGCCAGTAGAACGCGTCCTCCGGCTCGCCGAAGAAATCGGTGATCGCGCAGCCCAGCATGGACTGCACCGTGCGGTCCAGCAGCCGTGCCGCCGCGGCATTGGCCGCGCGTACATGGCAGCCGGTGCCTTGAACGATCCAGACGGCTTCGAGGAGCCCGTCCATCCAAGCTGCCGAAGCAGCCCGATTCACGCCGCCGCTCCCGTGATCGACGGGTCCACCGCGCGCTCGAAGAAATAACAGATGCGGCTGCGCGGCGACAGGTAGTCGAGCGAGGCCTTGGGCAGCTGGGCCGGCTTCAAGCTGCGGCGTATGCCCAGCTCGGGCGCGGTTTCCAGGTCGAGCACGCCGGCATCGACCCGGGCCACCGCCGGATCGTGCACCAGCACCCGCGGCCGCAGCGGCCGGCTCGAATTGACCGACACCACGATCGCATAACGGTCGTTGCCCAGCTGCACCACCGAGCCCGGCGGGTACACACCCATCATGCGGATGAAGGCGCCGAGCACCGTGGGATCGAAGCGCGGCTTCATCTGCGCGAAGATCACCGACAGAGCCTCGTGCGGCGTCAGCGCCAGCGCGCTGCGCGGCGGGTTGCAGAAGTTGTCGTAGCGGTTGACCAGCGCCAGGATCTTGCCGGAGGTGTGGATCTGCGGGCCCTGCAGCTTGGCCGGAAAGCCGCTGCCGTCCAGCATCTCGTGGTGCTGGGCGATGGCGGCCACGGCTTCGGGCGCCAGGCCCATGCGGCGGGCGATGGCCACGCCGCGGGCGACGTGGTCCTGGTAGATGCGGTATTCGGAGCTGGAGAAACTCTCGTCGACCATGCGGTAGCGCAGCGGCAGCTCCTGCTTGCCGATGTCGTGCAGCAGCGCCGCCAGGCCCAGCGAGGCCAGGGTTTCGCGCGGCAGCTCCAGCGCCCGGCCCAGCAGCAGGCAGAGCACCATCACATTGACCGGATGCTGGGCGCTGCGCTCGCCCACGCTCTCGGACAGCAGGCTGATGACCGAGTCGCCCTGGGCCAGCAGATCGTCCACGCAGGAGGTGACCAGCGCGGCCGCCTCTTCATGGGCCAGCTTGGGGCTGTGCTGCACGCTGTCGACGACGGTGCGAAAGCGCCGCGAGGCATCGGTGAAGCGGCGTTCGCAGTGCAGCAGGGTGCGGGCGTGCTGGGCGTTGTCGCGGGCGCGGCGCTGGGTGGCGTCGAGAAAGGGGGATGCGGGGGAGCCGCCCTCGAGTTCACCCTGGCGCTGCGTGCCGCCGCGCT
Source organism: Xylophilus rhododendri (assembly GCF_009906855.1). Classification (NCBI taxonomy): domain Bacteria; kingdom Pseudomonadati; phylum Pseudomonadota; class Betaproteobacteria; order Burkholderiales; genus Xylophilus; species Xylophilus rhododendri. The sequence continues at coordinate 5,098,418 of NZ_CP047650.1, read as the reverse complement.
CGGTGTTCACGTCCGCCTCGACCTCGACATCGCTGCGCTCGGGGTAGTAGCGGATCGTCTGCAGGCCCAGCGCCAGGATGGTCTGGACCTGTTCGTCGGTCGTCACCTTGAAGCTGCTGAGCGGAAAGGGGTGGTCCATCCAGCCCAGGTCGAGTTGGATGAACATGCCCTTTCGCAGCATACGAACGTCGATGACTTTGGACTGACCCTCTTCCATGAACTGCTTTTGGCATGTGCCGTTGGGACCATGTTACACAAAAGAATTCAAGAAACACCCAGTGACATGCAGATAAGCAACGGACTTTGGGGCTTCGTGGCGCAAGTATTCGAAATTGCTTGAAGAAAAACGCGCTTAGGTCTGGTCAGGCAAGGGTTTTTTCCAATTTTCCCCCGCTGGGAATGCGCCGCATTCACGCGTTTTTCAGGCCGCGTCAGCGTCCGGCCACGGCCTGTTGCGGCACTGGCGAGCCCGGCTGCCGGCGGCGTGCCCAGACCAGGAAAGCGATGCCGCCCAGGATCATCGGCAGGCACAGCCACTGGCCCATGCTCATGCCCAGCGGCAGCAGGCCGAGGAAGCTGTCCGGCTCGCGGAAGAATTCGGCGGTGAAGCGCAGCACGCCGTAACCCAGCAGGAAGGCGCCCGACACCTCGCCCAGCCGGCGCGGCCGCCGCGCATACAGCCAGAGCAGCACGAAGAGCAGCAGCCCTTCCAGCAGGAACTGGTAGACCTGCGAGGGATGGCGCGGCGCCATCGAGCCGCTTTGCGGGAAGACCATGCCCCAGGGCAGCGACGGATCGCAGAAGCGCCCCCACAGTTCGCCATTGATGAAGTTGCCGACCCGCCCGGCCGCCAAACCGGTGGGCACGCAGGGCGCGACGAAGTCGGCCACCTCCACCCAGGAGCGCTTGCGCGAGCGGGCGAACCACACCATGGAAAGGATCACGCCGATCAACCCGCCGTGAAAACTCATGCCGCCCTGCCAGACGTAGAAGATGTCCAGCGGATGGCTCAGGTAGAAGCCGGGCTTGTAGAAAAGGCAGTAGCCGATACGCCCGCCCAGCACCACGCCGAGCACGCCGAGGAAGAGCACGTCCTCGACATCCTTGCGGCTCCAGGCGCGCGGGCCGCTCATCGAGGCATAGGGTTCGTGCCGCAGGCGGCGCACGCCCAGGAACAGGAACAGGGCGAAGGCAGCCAGGTAGGTCAGGCCGTACCAGTGGATGGACAGGGGCCCGACGCTGAGCGCAACCGGGTCGATCGTGGGATACATCAGCATGGGGCGGTATTGTGGCCGACGAAATCGATGAAAGCCGCCAGCGCCGGATGGACCTGGCCGGGCGGCCAGACCAGGCTGGTCTCGCACTCGGGCAGCCCGGCGTGCGCCATGCGGCGATAGACCACGCCGTCGCGCCGGAAACGCGTGACGCTCTCCGGCACCCAGGCCACGCCGATGCCGGCGGAGACCAGGTTGACGATGGTCTGCATCTGGATCGCCTCCTGCACCACCGGCGGCAGCCGGCCGGCCTCCTGGTAGAGCCGCATCACCGCGTCGTGCACCGAAGGCAGGATGCGGCGCGGAAAACTCACCAGCGCCTGCTGCAGCACCGCCTCCCAATCCGGCTGCGGCCCGGCCGCCAGGGCATGGTCGGCGGGCAGCGCCAGCACCAGCGGCTCGGTGGCGATGCGCAATGACTGCAGCTGGCCCGGCGCCTGGCCCGGCGCGTGCAGCATCAGGCCGGCGTCGAGCTCGTCCTGGGCCAGGCTTTGCAGCTGGACATCGCTGGTCGCCTCCACCAGTTCCATCGCCACCTGCGGCCTGAGCTCCCGGAAGCTGCGCACCCAGCGCGGCAGCAGCTCGAAGCCGACGGTGGAGACAAAGCCCAGCCGCAGGCGTCCTGTGTGGCCGTCGGCGGCGGCGCGGGCCCGCTCCGGCAGCGCCTGGGCACGCGCCAGCAGCTCACGTACTTCCGGCAGCAGCGCCTCGCCGGCCGGCGCCAGCGCCACCTTGCGGCTGGTGCGGTGGAACAGCGGCACCTGCAGCAGCCGTTCGAGCTGGGCGATGGCCTGGGTCAGCGGCGGCTGGGTCATGTGCAGCCGCGCCGCGGCACGGCCGAAATGCAGCTCCTCGGCCACGGCGACGAATTGCCGCCAGGCACGCAGGTCAATGCTGGGAGCGGGCTTTGGATTCATACACCCAGCATATCAATACGCCATCCAATTCGGATTGGAACCTATCGATCCGCAGGCGCATACTGCCGCAGTCCAAAAAGCAAAGAGGCTCCACGATGACCGAGAAGACCCTGCGCAGCGCCAACATCACCGAAGGCAAGTCGCGCGCTCCCAACCGCTCCATGTTCTACGCCATGGGCTATCAAGAGAGCGACTTCAAGAAACCGATGGTCGGGGTGGCCAACGGCCACAGCACCATCACGCCCTGCAACTCCGGCCTGCAGAAGCTGGCCGACGCGGCCATCGCCGGCATCGAGGAAGCCGGCGGCAACGCGCAGGTCTTCGGCACGCCGACGATCTCCGACGGCATGGCCATGGGCACCGAGGGCATGAAGTACAGCCTGGTCAGCCGCGAAGTCATCAGCGACTGCATCGAGACCTGCGTAGGCGGCCAGTGGATGGACGGCGTGCTCGTCGTCGGCGGCTGCGACAAGAACATGCCCGGCGGCCTGATGGGCATGCTGCGCGCCAACGTGCCGGCCATCTATGTGTACGGCGGCACCATCCTGCCGGGCCGCTGGAAGGGCCAGGACCTGAACATCGTCAGCGTCTTCGAGGCGGTGGGCCAGAACGCCGCCGGCAACATGAGCGACGAGGAGCTGCGCAACATCGAGATGCATGCCATCCCCGGCACCGGCTCCTGCGGCGGCATGTACACCGCCAACACCATGAGTTCGGCCTTCGAGGCGCTGGGCATCTCCCTGCCCTACTCCTCCACCATGGCCAATCCGCACGACGAGAAGGCCAACTCGGCCAAGGAGTCGGCCAAGGTGCTGATCGAGGCGATCAAGAAGGACATCAAGCCGCGCGACATCGTCACCAAGAAGGCGATCGAGAACGCCGTGGCCGTCATCATGGCCACCGGCGGCTCGACCAACGCGGTGCTGCACTTCCTGGCCATCGCCCATGCGGCCGGCGTGGAGTGGACCATCGACGACTTCGAGCGCATGCGCAAGAAGGTGCCGGTGCTCTGCGACCTGAAGCCCTCGGGCAGGTACCTGGCGGTGGACCTGCACCGCGCCGGCGGCATCCCGCAGGTCATGAAGGTGCTGCTGAAGGCCGGCCTGCTGCACGGCGACTGCATCACCATCAGCGGCCAGACCATCGCCGAGGTGCTGGCCGACGTGCCGGACGTGCCGCGCGCCGACCAGGACGTGATCCGCGGCATCGACAACCCCATGTACGAGCAGGGCCACCTGGCCATCCTCAAGGGCAACCTCAGCCCCGAGGGCGCGGTCGCCAAGATCACCGGCCTGAAGAACCCGGTGATGACCGGCCCGGCCCGGGTGTTCGACGACGAGCAATCCGCCCTGCAGGCCATCCTGGCCGGCAAGATCGTGGCGGGCGACGTGATGGTGCTGCGCTACCTGGGCCCCAAGGGCGGCCCGGGCATGCCGGAAATGCTGGCGCCCACCGGCGCGCTGATCGGTGCGGGCCTGGGCGAAAGCGTGGGCCTGATCACCGACGGCCGCTTCTCCGGCGGCACCTGGGGCATGGTGGTCGGCCATGTGGCGCCCGAGGCCGCGGCCGGCGGCAATATCGCGCTGGTGGAGGAAGGCGATGCCATCACCATCGACGCGCATGCCCAGCTGCTGGAAGTGAACGTACCGGAGGCGGAACTCGCCAAGCGCCGTGCCAACTGGAAGGCGCCGGCGCCGCGCTACAACCGCGGCGTGCAGGCCAAGTTCTTCCACAACGCATCGAGCGCCAGCAAGGGCGCGGTGCTGGACGACTTCTGATCCAGCGATCGACAGGCGCCCCGCCGGCCCGGTGCGGGCGCCTTTCTCAGCGGCGCCGGCCGTTGCGCAGCATGTCGCGCTGCTTGTCGACCCGGGCCTTCTTGCGCGCTTCATCGCGCTCGGCCTGGCGGCGCGCGGTCAGGCCCGACCAGTCAGAATAGACCCACCAGGCGGCTGCCAGGGCGAATGGAGCCAGCACCACCAGCCAGCTCCATTGCGCCACCGGGCCGATCTCCAGCCATTTGAGCGCCAGCAGCACGATGCCGATCCCGAGAAAAATCATGGGGTCTCCCAACTAGATTTCTGCACTTTACCGCGATGAAAAGCCCTCTCCTGCCCTGCTCCGCCATCGCCTTGCTGCTGGCCATCGCCGCGCCCGCCGCGCGGGCCGACGAAACGCTGGCCCGCCAGCGCAATTGCATGGCCTGCCACACGGTGGAACGCAAGGTGGTGGGGCCGGCCTTCAAGGCGGTCGCCGCCAAGTACGCGGGGCAGAAGGGGATGGCCGATGTGCTGGCCAGGAAGATCCGCCAGGGCGGCGGCGGCGTCTGGGGGCCGGTGCCTATGCCGGCCAACCCCCAGGTCAGCGAAGCCGATGCGAAGCAGCTGGCCGGCTGGATCCTGGGCCTGCCGCACTGAAGCGGCTCAGAGCGGGCCGGTGCGGCCGAGGCGGTCCTCGATCTGCCCCAGATAGGCGGCCGTGCTGTTGTCGGACTGCTCCAGGCGCAACTCCACCGCCTTTTCCAGCCGGTCGATGCGCGCCAGCAGGCCGTCGCGGGCCACCCGTGCATCGAGCGCCTGCTGCTGCAGCTGGGCATCGAGGAAGGCCCGCATCTCCGCCAGGCGCGAAGCCTCGGCCTTGTCGGCCAGGTCGCGCTGGGTCTGCATCTCGCGGTTGTGGCGGCGGTTCTCCATCAGCACCGAGCCCTGCAGGGCCAGCACATAGGCCACGAAGAAGATCGCCAGCACCACCGTCAGGCCCAGCATGAGCAGGCCGAGCGGCGCAGTGACGGAGGTCACGCCCAGCGAGACCAGCGTGGGCGTGGCGAGTGTCGTCCAGTTGAGCGCCGCCAGCAGCGCGATCACCAGGGCGATGACGAGCAAGGAAATGGTTCGAGCCATGGAATTCTTGTCCTGCGAAAAACACAAAACGCGATTCTGGCCCGAAGCCAGCCGGCTGCCTGTAGGCCGCTCCCGTCAATAGGCTTCGCCGAGCTGGGCAAGGATCTGCGGATTTTCGAGCGTGGAGGTGTCCTGCGTGATCGCCTCACCCTTGGCGATGCTGCGCAGCAGGCGCCGCATGATCTTGCCGCTGCGGGTCTTGGGCAGGTTCTCGCCGAAGCGGATGTCGCGCGGCTTGGCGATCGGGCCGATCTCGCGGGCCACCCAGTCGCGCAGCTCCTTGGCAATCGCCTTGGCCTCGTCGCCGGTGGGGCGGGCGCGCTTCAGGACCACGAAGGCGCAGATCGCCTCGCCGGTCATGTCGTCCGGCCGGCCGACGACAGCCGCCTCGGCCACCAGATCGGTCTTGGAGACCAGTGCCGACTCGATCTCCATCGTGCCCATGCGGTGGCCCGACACGTTCAGCACATCGTCGATGCGGCCGGTGATGCGGAAATAGCCCCGGTCGGCGCTGCGCACCGCGCCGTCGCCGGCCAGGTACACGCTGCCGCCCAGCTCCGGCGGGAAATAGCTCTTCTTGAAGCGCTCCGGATCGTTCCAGATCGTGCGGATCATCGAAGGCCAGGGCCGGCGGATCACCAGCATGCCGCCCGCGCCGTTGGGCATCTCGTTGCCGGTCTCGTCGACGATGGCCGCGTCGATGCCCGGCAGCGGCAGCGTGCAGGAGCCCGGCACCAGCGGCGTGGCGCCCGGCAGCGGCGTGATGACGTGGCCGCCGGTCTCGGTCTGCCAGAAGGTGTCCACGATGGGGCAGCGCTCGCCGCCGATATGGCGGTGGAACCACATCCAGGCCTCGGGATTGATCGGCTCGCCGACCGAGCCCAGCAGGCGCAGCGAAGTCAGGTCGTAGCGGTCGGGATGCACCTTCCCGTCGGCCTCGGCTGCCTTGATCAGCGAGCGGATCGCCGTGGGCGCGGTGTAGAAGATGCTGACCTTGTGGTCCTGGATCATTTTCCAGAAGCGGCCGGCGTCCGGGAAGGTGGGCACGCCCTCGAACACCAGCTGCGTGGCACCGGCGGCCAGCGGGCCGTAGGCCACGTAGCTGTGGCCGGTGATCCAGCCGATGTCGGCGGTGCACCAGAAGACGTCTTCGGGGCGCAGGTCGAAGGTCCAGTCCATCGTCAGCTTCGCCCACAGCAGGTAGCCGCCGGTGGCATGCTGCACGCCCTTGGGCTTGCCGGTGGAGCCGGAGGTGTAGAGGATGAAGAGCGGGTGTTCCGCGCCCACCGGCACCGGCGGGCAGTCGTCGGAAACGCCCTGCAGCGCCTCCGCGAAGGTCTTGTCGCGGCCTTCGACACGCGGCCAGGCGCTGGCGGTGCGTTCATAGACCAGCACCGTCTTCACCGCCTCGCAGCCGCCCATGGCCAGGGCTTCATCGACGATGGCCTTGAGCGGCAGCTCCTTGCCGCCGCGCATCTGGAAGTTGGCGGTGATGACCGCCACCGCGCCCACGTCCACGATGCGTTCCTGCAGCGCCTTGGCCGAGAAGCCGCCGAAGACCACGCTGTGCGTGGCGCCCAGCCGCGCGCAGGCCTGCATCGCGACGACACCCTCGATGCCCATCGGCATGTAGAGCACCACGCGGTCACCCTTCTGGATGCCCTGCGCCTTGAGGGCGTTGGCGAAACGGGCCACACGTGTCAGCAGCTCGCGATAGGTCAGGCGGGTGACCTTGCCGTCGTCGGATTCGAAGACGATGGCCGTCTTGTGTTCCACCGGCGTGCCCATGTGGCGATCCAGGCAGTTGGCCGAGGCGTTGAGCTCACCGTCGGCGAACCATTCGAAGAAGGGTGCCTTCGATTCGTCGAGCGTCTTGCTGAAGGGTTTGGTCCAGGCCAGGTTCTCGCGGGCCAGCCGGGCCCAGAAGGCGTCGGGATCGGCCCTGGCTTCGTCCACCAGTTGCTGGTAGGCCGCCATGCTGCCGATGCGCGCGCCCTGAACGGCTTGCGGCGGCGGCGGGAAGACCCGGTTCTCGACCAGGACGGATTCGATGGAGGAAGGCACGGCGTTCACTTTCAAGTCTCCTGAACAGTTTCGTTATGCGGCCGCACTGTGACCAGCTGCACTTACGTGTCTCTGACCGCATGGGCCCGCAATGCCGGTCGATTCTTGCAGAGGCGGTCATATGCCGCCCCTAGAATTGCAACATCCGCCCTACATCACGGCCTCTCGGCCGGCCTCCATGACCGATCCGGTGAAACGCCCTGCCTCGCCCCTGCGCCCCCTGCCCGCCCTGATCTTCGCCAGCCGCTGGCTGCAGCTGCCGCTCTATCTGGGCCTGATCGTGGCGCAGATGGTCTACGTGGTGCATTTCCTGGTGGAGCTCACCCACCTGGTGGAAGCCGCCTTCGGCAGCCACGAGGCGCTGGAGAAGCTGGTCACCAGCATCGGCTACAAGGTCGATGTGGCGCCCACCTCGCTCAACGAGACGGTGATCATGCTGGTGGTGCTGGCGCTGATCGACGTGGTGATGATCTCCAACCTGCTGATCATGGTGATCGTCGGCGGCTACGAGACCTTCGTCAGCCGCCTGGGCCTCGAAGGCCAGCGCGACCAGCCCGAGTGGCTGAGCCATGTGAACGCTTCGGTGCTGAAGGTGAAGCTGGGCCTGTCGATCATCGGCATCAGTTCCATCCACCTGCTCAAGACCTTCATCAACGCCGACAACTACACCGACCGGGTGCTGATCGCGCAGACGGTGATCCACATCGCCTTCCTGCTGTCGGCCATGGCCATCGCCTTCACCGACCGGCTGATGAGCCATCCCAACCAGGGTGGCGGCGCCGGCGGCCACTGAGGCCGCCAGGCCTTTTCGCGGGATACCGCGGGGCCGGCTTTGCCGGACCGCCGGTATCGCCCCCGGTAGGGGGTTGGCGAAGCGCAAGCAGTGCGCGAAGCCTGGGGGCGAGCCCTATTTCCCGACCATGTCGGCGGCGACGACCCACTGGTCGAACTGCTCGCCCGTCAGGTGGCCGGACGCCACCGCCGCCTCGCGCAGGCTGCTGCCTTCCTTGTGCGCCTTCTTGGCGATGTAGGCCGCCTTGTCGTAGCCGATGTGGGTGTTGAGCGCCGTCACCAGCATCAGCGAGCGCGACACCAATTCGGCGATGCGGTCGCGGTTGGGCTCGATGCCGACCGCGCAGTGGTCGTTGAAGCTCACCATGCCGTCGGCCAGCAGGCGCACGCTCTGCAGGAAGTTGTGCGCCACCATCGGGCGGAACACGTTCAGCTCGAAGTTGCCCGAGGCGCCGCCGAAGTTGATCGCCACGTCGTTGCCGAAGACCTGGGCGGCCAGCATGGTCACCGCCTCGCTCTGGGTCGGGTTGACCTTGCCGGGCATGATCGAGGAGCCCGGTTCGTTCTCCGGAATGCTCAGCTCGCCGATGCCGCTGCGCGGGCCGCTGGAGAGCCAGCGCACGTCGTTGGCGATCTTCATCATGCTGGCGGCCAGGGTCTTGAGCGCGCCGTGGGCGAAGACCAGGCCATCGACCGAGGCCAGCGCCTCGAACTTGCTCGGCGCGGTGACGAAAGGCAGGCCGGTCAGCCTGGCGATCTCGGCCGCCACGCCTTCCGCGTAACCCTTGGGTGCGTTCAGGCCGGTGCCGACCGCCGTGCCGCCGAGCGCCAGTTCGCAGAGGTGGCCCAGGGTGTCGCGCACATGCTTCTCGCCGTGGGCCAGCTGCGCGGCCCAGCCGGAGATTTCCTGGCCCAGGGTCAGCGGCGTGGCGTCCTGCAGGTGGGTGCGGCCGATCTTGACGATGCCGTCGAAGTCCTTGGCCTTCTGCTCCAGCGTGGCGCGCAGCTTGGCGATGGCCGGCAGCAGGCGGTGGGTGAGCGATTCGACGGCGGCCACATGCATGGCGGTGGGGAACACGTCGTTGCTCGACTGGCTGCGGTTGACGTCGTCGTTGGGATGCACCTTGCGCGACTCGCCGCGCTCGCCGCCCAGCAGCTCGCTGGCGCGGTTGGCCAGCACCTCGTTGACGTTCATGTTCGTCTGGGTGCCCGAGCCGGTCTGCCAGACCACCAGCGGGAACTCGTCAGGATGCTGGCCCGCGATGACCTCGTCGGCCGCGGCGACGATCGCCTGGGTCTTCTGTTCGTCCTGCAGTCCCAGCTTCTGGTTGACCACCGCCGATGCGCGCTTGACCTGGGCCAGCGCCTTGATGATCTCGGCGGGCTGGCGTTCGCCGGAGATGTCGAAGTTCTGCAGCGAGCGCTGGGTCTGCGCGCCCCACAGCTTGGCGGCGGGGACCTCGATCGGTCCGAAGGTGTCTCGTTCAGTACGGAATTCCACGGTTCTCTGCCCTTGTCGTTTGGGATGGTCGATGAAATGGCCGTGAACTGGCGGCGGCTTGTCCGCGGCAGCCTGCGAGCTTAATCCGCTGCAGGAAGGCGCATCGCCATCAGGGCCGAAAGCGCCCCTGCGCCAGTCAGGCGCCCTCGGTCGAATCCGTGTTGGGCAGGCTGTCGAAAAACTCGACGCCGCGCGCGCTCGCAGGTTTGCCCTCGCTACGGCGGATGTCGTTGGAGGTGGCCTGGAGCAGCTCGGCGATGCGGTAGATGGTGTCCACCCGCTTGCGGCGCTCCAGCGGCTGGTTGAGGCGCAGCATCAGCCGGGTCATGGACAGCGAGCGGCGGTTGCCGGCGCCGAACTCCTTGTCCAGCGTGGACTTGGCTTCGAAGGCGACCTCCATGGCAGCCGTCGTGGGGCTGTCCGAACGCATCGATACGGCGAGCTGTGAAAGAAGTTGGTCGAAGGCGTTCATGGCTCCCGGATACATGGTGGCACAGGATGCCACATGCGTAAACCTCGGCAACGCGGGCTCCGGGTTCGGCGGCGGCCGCGACGCGGCTGCTTGAACACCGCCAAGACATCGCCGTCAACTATCAGGATCGATACATTGGATATTTTCTGGCGACAAAAATACACCAGCAAGAAATTCAAATAAAACCAAGAAGATACTGATTATCAATATTTGGTTCCTCCGGCCTATTGAGAGCCCGGCATCGACATGTGATATTCACTTCAGACTGTTTCTCAATATCTCCAATTTTCCGGAAAGAAAATCATGCGACCCATTTTCAAAAAGCTCTGCCTTGCCGGCGCCCTGGTGCTTTCTCTGGGCTCTTCCCTGGCCGAGGCCGCGACGGTCGATCTGGGAACCGTGTCGGGCACGACCACCACCGGCAGCAGCACCAGCAGCGGCAGCTTTTCCGATCTCTACAACTTCAGCGTCGGCGCCAACGACGGCACGGCCTTCGTCTCGTCGGCGGTGACCTTCGGCTCCTACGGCGTCACCCTGAGCTCGATCTCGCTGTACGCGGGCACCTTCACCTCCGCCTCAGCGCTGTCCGGCCTGACGGCGATCTTCAGCAGCTCCAGCACCAGCCTGGTCAACCTGGGCAACGGCATCTACTCCAATACCGTCAGCGGCGCGACCGTGAGCCTGTCTTCGCTGAGCGACTACACACTGGTGGTCACCGGCACCAGCGCGGGCAGCTCGGCCTACACCACGCTGATCTCGGTGGCCGCCGTGCCGGAGCCCGAGAGCTACGCCATGCTGCTGGCCGGCCTGGGCCTGATGGGATGCGTGGTGCGCCGCCGCAGCAGCAAGCGCTGAGCACCCTGCCCTAGGCCTGCCTGCCGCGTTTGCGCGACAGGTAGCGATAGACGGTGCTGCGGTGCACACCGAGGCGCTGCGCGGCCGCCGATGCCTGGCCGCCGCAGGCCTGCAGCGCCTGTTCGACCGCATGGTCGGTGATGGCGGCCAGACCGCCCGCCGGCTCGGGCGCCATGGCCGGCGTCATGGCCGGCGCGACGGACGGATGCGGCGCACCGGGCATGGCCACATCGGCGGCATCGAGCAGCGCGCCGTCGTCGGCCAACGCGACCAGGCTGCGCAGCACACCCAGCGCTTCGCGGATGTTGCCGGGCCAGGCGCGGTGCTCCAGCGCGTCCAGGGCCGCGGGCGTCAGGCGCAGGCCCCGGGCACGGGCGCCCGCTTGCTCGAACAGCGCCTGCAGCAGCCGCCGCCGGTCGCCGCGCTCGCGCAGAGGCGGCACGGTCACGGCATAGCCCTGCAGCCGGTAGAGCAGGTCCTGGCGGAAGCGCCCCGCCTGCACCAGCGCCTGCAGATCGTGGTGGGTGGCACAGACCAGGTCGAAATCGACCAGGAAATCCCGCGAGCCGCCCAGCGGCCGCACCAGGCGGTCTTCCAGCACTCGCAGCAGCCGGCTCTGCAGGGACAGCGGCATGTCGCCGATCTCGTCGAGAAACAGCAGCCCGCCGTGGGCCTCGCGCAAGCGGCCCGGCATGCCGCGGCGGCGGGCACCGGTGAAGGCGCCGTCCTCGTAGCCGAAGAGTTCGGCCTCGATCAGGTTCTCCGGCAGGGCGGCGCAGTTGACGGCCACCAGCGGCCCTGCTGCACGCCGGCCGTGCTGGTGCAGGCGGCGCACGAAGACATCCTTGCCGCTGCCCGTCTCGCCGGACACCAGGATCGCAATGCCGCTGGCCATCACCCGCACGGCGCGGCCCAGCAGGGCTTCGGTGGCATCGGCCGGTTCCGCCGCCTCGCCAGCGGCCAGCTGCACCGTCGCGACAGTGCGCCCGGCGCCGCTGCCTGCCGCCGGCTCCACGCTGACCGCCCATTGCTGCCCGTCGGCCGATGCCACCAGCCCCGGCCGGGCCTGCAGCCGCCGCCAGCGGTCACCGAAGATGCGGCTGGCCTCCTGGCCCAGGGCCTGGCGCCAGTCCATGCCGAGCAGTCCGAGCGCGACACGGTTGGCGCCCACGATCACGCCGTCCTGCACCGACAGCAGCCCTTCGCGCGGCGTGTCCAGCAGCCCGGGACGCCGGTGGAAGCGCAGCAGCTGGCCGGTGCTGCGGCGGCTCATCATGCGGTGCTCCAGCTGCGCCGCGGCCAGGCGCACCAGCCCCAGCGCATGGCGGTCCACCTGGACCGATTCGCCGGAGATGTCGAGCACCCCCTGCAACTCGCCCTGCTCGTCGAAGACCGGCGCGGCGGCGCAGCCCAGGATGCCGTTTTGCGTCAGGTAGTGCTCGCCGCCCAGCACCGTCAGCGCATCGCGTTCGCGCAGCACGGTGCCGATGGCATTGGTGCCGCGTGCCGCTTCGGACCAGTCCACGCCCGGTGCCAGCGCCACCCGCTGGGCCTTGGGCAGGAAATCCGGGCTGCCGATCTCGTCCAGGATCAGCCCGCTGGCATCCGAGAGGATGACCACGCAGCCCTGGCCCAGCACATGTTCGGACAGCGCGTCGAGTTCCGGCTGCGCGCACTGCCGCAGCCAGGCCGCGGCCTCGCGCCGGTCCAGCAGTTCGGCGCCCTGCAGCGGATCGCGGCTGTCCCAGGGGCTGGGCAAAGCCCGGCAGCGCTGCCATGAGCGCAGGATGTACGGCGCCAGCTCCGTGCCGGGATCCATCCCGTCGCCGAAGAACATCTGCCGCGCCCGTTCGACCACCGGCGATGTCGATGCCTGAAAGCTCATGCCTGTCTCCTGTGCCCCTGGATGTCGCAGGACGCGACGCGGGTCTGCGACGGATTTTCGCCATTCATCGCAAAACGCGACAGCAGCATCTCACCAAAAGCTGAAAGAAGATGTGGTGATAGCCCGCATGCCTCGAAGGCGCCGCCGCGCCGCCCCGGATGGAGGCACTGGGGAAAGCCCCGATCCGTGCTGGCCCGGGCCTTGCCGTTCAGAGGATGCGCCGCAAGCCCGCGGCGTCCACATCCAGCCCTCAAGGAGAACAAGACATGGACATGCTCGAGCCCGGCAAATTCGGTACGTCGGTGAATTTCAAGAAGCGTTACGACAACTTCATCGGCGGCGCCTGGGTCGCGCCGGTGGACGGCCGTTATTTCGAGAACATCACGCCGATCACCGGCAAGCCCTTCTGCGAGATCGCACGCTCCAGCGCCGCCGATGTGGAACTCGCGCTCGACGCCGCCCACCAGGCCAAGGCCGCCTGGGGCAGCACCTCGCCCACCGAACGCGCCAACATCCTCAACCGCATCGCCGAGCGCATGGAGCAGAACCTGCCCATGCTCGCCGCCGCCGAGACCTGGGACAACGGCAAGCCGATCCGCGAGACCACCCATGCCGACATGCCGCTGGCCGTCGACCACTTCCGCTATTTCGCCGCCTGCATCCGGGCGCAGGAAGGCGGCATCAGCCAGATCGACAAGGACACCTACGCCTACCACTTCCACGAGCCGCTCGGCGTGGTCGGCCAGATCATTCCCTGGAACTTCCCGATCCTGATGGCGGTGTGGAAGCTCGCGCCGGCGCTGGCTGCCGGCAACTGCGTGGTGATCAAGCCGGCCGAGCAGACGCCGGTCTCCATCCTGGTGCTGATGGAGCTGATCGGCGACCTGCTGCCGCCGGGCGTGGTCAACGTTGTCAACGGCTTCGGGCTGGAAGCGGGCAAGCCGCTGGCATCGAGCAAGCGCATCGGCAAGATCGCCTTCACCGGCGAGACCACCACCGGCCGGCTGATCTCGCAGTACGCCAGCCAGAACCTGATCCCGGTGACGCTGGAGCTGGGCGGCAAGTCGCCCAACGTCTTCTTCGCCGACGTGATGTCGGCCGACGACGCCTTCTTCGACAAGGCGCTGGAAGGCTTCGCCATGTTCGCGCTGAACCAGGGCGAGGTCTGCACCTGCCCGTCGCGGGTGCTGATTCAGGAAAGCATCTACGACCGCTTCATCGAGCGTGCGCTGCAGCGCGTGAACGCGATCTCGCAGGGCAATCCGCTGGACATGGCGACCATGATCGGCGCGCAGGCTTCCAGCGAGCAGCTGGAAAAAATCCTGTCCTACCTCGACATCGGCAAACAGGAAGGCGCCCAGGTGCTGGCCGGCGGCGAGCGCAACCGCTTGGGCGGCGATCTCGAAGGCGGCTACTACGTCAAGCCCACCGTCTTCAAGGGCCACAACAAGATGCGCATCTTCCAGGAGGAAATCTTCGGCCCCGTTGTCTCGGTGACCACCTTCAAGGACGAGGCCGAGGCGCTGGAGATCGCCAACGACACCCTCTACGGCCTGGGCGCAGGCGTGTGGAGCCGCGACATGAACACGGCATTCCGCATGGGCAAGGGCATACAGGCCGGCCGTGTCTGGACCAACTGCTACCACCAGTACCCTGCGCACGCAGCCTTTGGCGGCTACAAGAGCTCGGGCATCGGCCGCGAGAACCACAAGATGATGCTGGACCACTACCAGCAGACCAAGAACCTGCTGGTGAGCTACAGCGAGAACAAGCTGGGCTTCTTCTGAACCCCGCCATGACGACGGTTGCCCGCGTGACGCCCACCGACGCGGCGCTGGCGCTGATCGAGCGCCTGCGCCGCGAACATGGCGCGCTGATGTTCCACCAGTCCGGCGGCTGCTGCGATGGCAGCGCGCCCATGTGCTATCCGCAGGGCGAGTTCATCGTCGGCGACTACGACCGGCTGCTGGGCGAGATCGGCGGCGCGCCCTTCTACATCAGCGGGCCGCAGTTCGAGTACTGGCAGCACACGCAGCTGATCATCGACGTGGTGCCGGGGCGCGGCGGCATGTTCTCGCTGGAGGGGCCGACCGGCGAGCGTTTCCTGACGCGCTCGCGGCTCTACACCGACGAGGAATGGGCGCTGCTGTCGGCCGAGGAGGCGGCGCGGCCCTGACCGCCGGGGACTTTTCGCCACAGGTGCCGGTTTGGCGGCCGGGATCATGAAACCGTCACTGTTGGTGACGATGCTTCACGATCTCGACAAAAACCACAATCACACCCATGACAATGTCCCACCGCCTCCGCCGCCGCGCCCAGATCGCGGCCGGCCTCGCCCTCGCCGTGACCGCCGTGGCCATCGCCGCCTGCGGCGGCAGCAACGACCCGATCACCCCCGCCACCACCACCGACGCACAGGTGCAGGCCGCGTGGACCGAGATCGGCGCCAACAACCAGGTCATCGTGCGGGCCATCACCACCGCCGGCACCTGCCCCCGCATCGCCATCAACGGCGCCTTCAGCACCATGGCCCTGCGCGCCCCGGCCACCACCGTGGCGCAGCGCCCCACGGCCAGCGCCGCGGCCGATTCCAAACCCTCTGTCTTCGCCGTCACCGCCTGCGAAACCCTGCTGGCCTCCAGCGCCACCGACGTCTTCGTCGGCGGACGCGCCATGCCCCTGCCCAAGGCCGCGCCCCAGCGCATCGCCGTACTGGCCGACACCGGCTGCCGCCTGAAGAAGGCCGACAACGCCTACCAGCCCTGCCTGGACACCAATGCCTGGCCCTTCGCCACCATCGCCGCCACCATCGCCTCGATGAAGCCTGACCTGGTGATGCACATCGGCGACTACCACTACCGCGAAAACGCCTGCCCCACCGACATCGCCGGCTGCAAGGACAGCCCGTGGGGCTACGGCTGGGACACCTGGGCCGCCGACTTCTTCACCCCCGGCGCACCGCTGCTGGCGGCCGCGCCCTGGGTGGTCACCCGCGGCAACCACGAAGAGTGCGCACGCGCCGGCCAGGGCTGGTCACGTTTCCTCGACGTGCGCCCCTTCAGCGCCGCCATGAGCTGCGACGACCCGGCCAACGACAACGGCGGCAACGTCAGCGACCCCTACGCCGTGGCGCTGGGCAGCGACACCCAGATCGTGCTGTTCGACTCGGCCAAGGTCGGCACCGCCGGCCTGCCGACCACCGACTACAAGTTCCCGATCTACCAGGACCAGTTCCGCAAGGTCGCCGCCATCGCCGCCGACACCACCAAGACCACCCTGTTCGCCAACCACCACCCGATCCTGGCCTTCGCACCGCTGGCCGGCGCCGCGCCCGCACCGGGCAACACCGGCCTGCAGGCGGTCATGAAGACCCTGAACCCGGTCACCTACTACCCGGACGGCGTGAAGATCGCGCTGCACGGCCATGTGCACGACTTCCAGGCGATCAGCTTCAGCACCAACCATCCCGCCACCTTCGTCACCGGCAACGGCGGCGACAACGTGGACGTGAACCTGCCCGACCCGCTGCCCGCCGGCACCACCCCGGCCCCGGGCGCCGTGCTGGACAAGATCACCCACACCAACACCTTCGGCTTCATGATGATGGAGCGCAGCGGCAGCCAGTGGCTCTACAAGGCCTACACCAAGACCGGCGTGCTGCTCACCACCTGCGTGCCGAACGGCTCCAAGATCGCCTGCGACAAGACGGGCTTCCTGGCACCCTCGTGAGATCGATCCGCGTCCGCAGCTTCGCCGTCGCCGCCTGGCTCCTGCTGGCCCTGGGCGCCGGCGCCGCGCGGGCGCAGACCCTGGTCGAACACATCGGCGACACGCCGCGCTACAACGCCGTCGTGGCCGCCGCCCGGCCCCTGGCGCCGCCCGACCCGGCCCGGGTCGCACTGGGCCGGCAGCTGTTCTCCGACAACCGCCTCTCGCAACCGCGCGGCACCAGCTGCGCGAGCTGCCATGACGCCAACACCGGCTTCACCGGTTTCCATGGCGGACGCGACGGTGTGGCCAGCGGCAGCATCCGCAGCCGCCTGGGCTTTCGCAACCCGCCCGCGCTGACCTACGCCAAGTTCGTCCCGCCGCTCTACTTCTACCAGGACGACGACGCCACCCAGCCCGCCCCCTTCGGCGGCCTGATGCTCGATGGCCGCGCCGACACCCTGGCCGCCCAGTCCCGCGAGCCCCTGCTGGCGCGCCACGAGATGAACCTGGGCACCGAAGCCGCCGCCGCGACGCGCCTACGCGCGGTGGGCTACCGGCAAGCCTTCGAGACCCTCTACGGCCCCGGCGTGCTCGACGACCCGCGCCGCGCCGTGCAGGCCTTCGGCGCCAGCGTGGAGGCCTATCTGCAGAGCGACGAACTGGCGCCCTTCGACTCCCGCTTCGACGACTTCCTGCGCGGCGACACCAAGGCGCTGACAGCGCAGGAGATGAAGGGCCTGGCCATCTTCCGCAACCCGGACCAGGGCAACTGCGCCTCCTGCCACCTGGTCAGCCAGACCTCCAGCAACCCGGCCCGCTCGCTGTTCACCGACTTCGGCTACGAAGCGCTCGGCGTGCCGCGCAACACCCGGCTGCCGGCCAACACGGACCCGCGCCATTACGACCTCGGCCTCTGCACCACCGCCAGGGCGCACCACTGGCCCGAGCCCGATTCCTGGTGCGGCTACTTCCGCACCCCCAGCCTGCGCAACGTGGCCGTGCGCACCCGCTACATGCACAACGGCGTCTTCGACTCGCTGCGGCAGGCGGTGCGTTTCTATGCGATCCGCTCGACGAAACCGCAGGAGTTCTACGGCAAGGGCCCGATGTTCAACGACCTGCCGGCCGGCATGCGCGGCAACGTCAACATCCAGTCCAGCCCGATGAACCGCAAGGCCGGCGCCGCGCCGGCCATGAGCGAGGAGGACATCGATGCCGTCGTGGCCTTCCTCGGCACCCTGACCGACAAGCGCTACCGGACGGCCAAACCCGCCCCCTGACCGGCAGGCGCGGCGGCGACGGGGGATAATTCGCGGGTTTGGCCGAAGAGCCATCCGCCCTCCCCCGCCCCACGACACACCGCCATGACCACCATCATCCGCCAGGAAGACCTGATCGAGTCCGTTGCCGCCGCCCTGCAGTACATCAGCTACTACCACCCGGCCGACTTCATCGCCCACCTCGCCCGCGCCTACCAGCGCGAGCAGAGCCCGGCGGCCAAGGATGCGATCGCGCAGATCCTGACCAACAGCAAGATGAGCGCCACCGGCCAGCGCCCGATCTGCCAGGACACCGGCATCGTCAACGTCTTCGTTAAGATCGGCATGGACGTGCGCCTGGAGGGCTTCTCCGCCGGCTTCGAGGACGCCATCAACGAAGGCGTGCGCCGCGGCTACAACAACGCCGACAACATGCTGCGCGCCTCGGTCGTGGCCGATCCGCATTTCGCCCGCAAGAACACCGGCGACAACACCCCCGCGGTGATCTTCACCCAGATCGTGCCGGGCGACAAACTCGACATCACCGTCGCGGCCAAGGGCGGCGGCAGCGAGAACAAGAGCAAGATGGTCATGCTCAACCCCAGCGACTCGCTGGTCGACTGGGTGCTCAAGACCGTGCCCACCATGGGCGCCGGCTGGTGCCCGCCGGGCATGCTGGGCATCGGCATCGGCGGCACGGCCGAGAAGGCGGTGCTGTCGGCCAAGGAAAGCCTGATGGACGACATCGACATGTACGAGCTGCAGGAGAAGGCTGTGAAGGGCGAGAAGCTCAGCCAGGTCGAGGAACTGCGCCTGGAGCTCTACGAGAAGGTCAACGCGCTGGGCATAGGCGCGCAGGGCCTGGGCGGCCTGACCACGGTGCTGGACATCAAGATCAAGATGTACCCCACCCATGCGGCCAGCAAACCGGTCGCCATGATCCCCAACTGCGCCGCCACCCGCCATGCGCACTTCGTGATGGACGGCTCCGGCCCGGCCTACCTGGAAGCGCCCTCCCTGGACCTGTGGCCCAAGATCGACTGGGCGCCCGACTACAACAAGAGCCGCCGCGTCGACCTGAACGCGCTCACCAAGGAAGAAGTCGCCAGCTGGAAGCCGGGCGACACCCTGCTGCTCAACGGCAAGATGCTCACCGGCCGCGACGCCGCGCACAAACGCATCCAGGACATGCTGGCCAAGGGCGAAAAGCTGCCGGTGGACTTCACCAACCGCGTCATCTACTACGTCGGCCCGGTCGACCCGGTGCGCGACGAGGCCGTGGGCCCCGCCGGCCCCACCACCTCCACCCGCATGGACAAGT
This sequence comes from Xylophilus rhododendri, assembly GCF_009906855.1. Taxonomy (NCBI): domain Bacteria; kingdom Pseudomonadati; phylum Pseudomonadota; class Betaproteobacteria; order Burkholderiales; genus Xylophilus; species Xylophilus rhododendri. The sequence goes on along the minus strand of NZ_CP047650.1, from coordinate 5,079,467 downwards.
TCACCGAGATGATGCTGGCCGACACCGGCCTGATCGCCATGGTAGGCAAGGCCGAGCGCGGCCCGGCCGCCATCGAGGCGATCAAGAAGCACAAGAGCGCCTACCTGATGGCCGTGGGCGGCGCCGCCTACCTGGTCAGCAAGGCGATCAAGCAGGCCAAGGTCGTCGGCTTCGCCGACCTGGGCATGGAAGCCATCTACGAATTCGACGTGGTCGACATGCCGGTGACGGTGGCCGTCGATGCCGGCGGCACCAGCGCCCACATCACCGGCCCGGCCGAGTGGCAGAAGCGCATCGCCACCGGCGAGTTCAAGGGCATCGAGCTGGCCTCTGCCTGAGATGGACCGCAGGCCGCCACCGTCCGCTGAGGCGCCCATCGGCGTGTTCGACAGCGGCATCGGCGGCCTGAGCGTGCTGCGCGCCCTGCGCGCGGAGCTGCCCGGCGAGCGCTTCGTCTATCTCGCCGACAGCGGCTTCGCCCCCTACGGCGAACGCGGCGAGGCCCACGCCATCGCCCGGGCGCACGCCGTCATCGAAAGCCTGCGCAGCCGCCGGGCGATCAAGGCGCTGGTGGTCGCCTGCAACACGGCCACCACTGCCGCCATCCACCTGCTGCGCGCCGAACATCCCGAGCTGCCGCTGATCGGCGTAGAGCCCGCCGTCAAGCCTGCGCTGGCACAAACCCGCACCGGCCGTGTCGGTGTGATCGGGACCCGCGGCACCGTGGGCAGTGCCAAGTTCGCGGCCCTGGTGGCCTCGCTGGCCGGACAGGGCGAGGTCGTGGTGCAGGCCTGCGACGGCCTGGCCAAGGCGATCGAGGACGAACTGCTGGAGCCGGGCTCGCATTCGCAAGCCGCCACCGAAGCGCTCTGCCGCGAATACCTCGCCGCCATGGGCGGCTTTGGCCCGGGCAGCGGCCAGATCGACACCCTGGTCCTGGGCTGCACCCATTACGTCTTCGCACAGGCGCCGCTGCTTCGAGTGCTTGGCGGCGCTGCCGTGCAGCTGCTCGAGAACGGCGAGCCGGTCGCCCGCCACACCCGCCACCTGCTGGCGCAGCGCGGCCTGCTGGCCACGGCCGGCGCGGGCGGCATCGAGATGGAGAGCACCGGCGATCCGCGTCTGCTCGATGCCGGCGCCGAACGCTGGCTGGGCCTGCCCGCCCGCTGCGTGGCCACGGCCTGAGGCGCCCATGAAAAAAGCGCCTCCGGGGAGGCGCTTCTGGCAGGAGCGGACAAGGCTCAGTGCAGGTGACGCGGCCGGCGTCCGCCGCCATGGCCACCGGCCGGGCCGCCCCCGCCGCTGCCGCGCGGCGGCTTGCCGATCTCCAGCGAATTGACCAGGGCCTCGAAGCGGTCGCTGAACAGCTTGTCGATCTCGGCGACCACGCCGCCGAGCTCGGCGCCATCGAAATGGCGCTCCATCATGTTGACCACGTCCTCCACCAGCAGGTCGCGCTGCACCTGCATGATGGCGGCCGGCGTCGGGCCGACGAAGAGCATCACGAAGTCGTCACGGGCCTCGGCGTTGTCGGGCTCTTCCTCGTCGTCGAAATCGGCGTCGTAAAAACTCACCTCGATGGCCGCGCCCTGCTCGGCCAGCTCGTTGAGGCTCATGCACATCTCGTCGAGGTTCTGGCGGAAGTCCTCGTCGCCGTTGACCGTCCAGCAGACGTGCAGCACATGTTCCTTGGTGTCGAACTCGATGCCGGGCTCGTCCTCGTAGGCGCTGGCCGCGCCATCGGCGAGCGAGCGGGCGCCGGCGTATTTCCACAGGGGCTTGAGCGCATCCTGCAGCTGTTCGAAGGTGACATCGGCACGCAGCACCACGTCGCCATGGACATGGATTTCGAAGGGAGCGTTGTAGCTGGACATGGAGATTTCTGGACTTGGGCCATCTGCCCGCCGCCTAGGAAAGCGACATGCGCGGCAGGTGGCCGAAAAATGGGAAGGTGACTGTCAGCTAGATCGCCGCAATGGGCTATTTTGGCACGGTCGCATCCGCGCGGGCCAGCACAGCCACGCGCCACGGCGAGCAAAAAAAAAGGAAGCCCGACGGCTTCCTTTTTCGAGAATATGGAGCGGGAGAAGAGTCTCGAACTCTCGACCTCAACCTTGGCAAGGTTGCGCTCTACCAACTGAGCTACTCCCGCATATTTTCCGCATTTTATTGCGTTTTCTGCCTTATTCGACATTGCCTGTCGTCTGCAGCAGAGCCTCGCATTCTATAGCAAGAATTGCGTCTTGCGCAATACCTGCAAAACTTTTTGCGTTTTCCGGTTCAGCGCGCGGACAGCGGCGTGACGCTGTAGCCGCTGCGCCCCACCTTGGCCGCATACATCGCATCGTCGGCGAGCTGCATCAGCCGGGTGGTGTCCGTGCCGTTGTCAGGCGCGCGGGCGATCCCGATGCTGACCCCGACCTCGACGACCTTGCCGTCCGCCAGCGTCATGGGTTGCCGCACCCGCTCCACCATCAGCGCGGCGATCTCGACCGCCTTGGCGCTGTCGGCCGTCACCAGCAGCACCGCGAATTCGTCGCCCCCCAGGCGGGCCACGGTGTCCGAGGCCCGCAGCACCGCGTGCAGCCGATGCGCCGCCTCCTTCAGCACCTGGTCGCCAGCGGCATGGCCCAGGGTGTCGTTGACCGCCTTGAACTTGTTCAGGTCCATCACCATCAGCGCGTAGCCCCGGCCCAGGGAGCGCAGGTTCTCGGCCGCCAGCTTCAGGTTGAGTTCGAAGAGCCGCCGGTTGGCCAGCCCCGTCAGGCTGTCCTGGAACGCCACCTGGTCGAGCGGCGCGACGATCTTGCGGGTGCCGCGGTACACCGCGATCGCCGACAGCAGCACGTTGAAGCATATGAGCCCGGCGAACACCCGCTCCAGCCGCTCGAAGCTGCCCAGCACCCGGTCCAGCGGCCGCGCCACCACCACCGCCACCTCCTGGCCGTAGTTGCTGGAGAGCTTGACGACCATCATGCGGTAGTCGGCCGCGCCGATCCGTACGTTGGCGAAGGGCTTTTCGGGCGTCACCCGGTCCAGGCCGGCATTGAGCGCGTGCTGCACCTCGCTGCCGACGGAGGATGCGCGCTCCTGCCAGGGCTCGGTGGCGCCGTCCCTGGAGAAGAAGACGAACTCGGAATTGGTGATCTGGCGGAACTGCGTGGCGATCTGGTCGTCGATCTGGAATCCGAAAGTGAGATAGCCCACCGGCTCCGGCGTGTTGACCACCGCCTTGACCCACTGATAGAGGATCTGCGAGCCCGCATCGAGCTGCAGCACCGACAGGCCGTCGCCGCCGGGCAGGATGTCACGCACCTGCGAAGCCAGCGTCTCGTCGGTGAGGCCCGAAAAATCCGTCGGATAGCCGCGTGTGATGGCTTTCGCGTAGCCCGCCATGTCGCCCTGCAAATCGGTCAGGACGGTCAGGTTGGCGCCGACGCGGGCGTTCTGGTTGATCAGCGCCGACTCGACCGTGCGCCGGGAATTATTCGTGACCGCGGCACGAAAACCCTGGTCCTTGCTGACCAGTTCGGTGGCCTGCTTGAGATATTCCCGCCGCTGCCCCGCCGCATAGGCAAAGACCTGGGTGCTCGAACTGAGCTGATCCTCGATGTTGTCGCCCGCGATGCGCCGGTTGACCAGCCAGACCAGCGCGAAGCCGCCGATCTGGAATGCGATCAGGAATGGGACCAGGAAAAAGACCAGCCTGCGCTCGGATGACTGAGGACGCTGCGCACGCCCGATCCGCCGTCCGGCGACGGCGAATTTCAGGCGCTGCAGCGCGTTCCAGGCAGCGGACGGAGGCGCGACCTCCAGCTCATTCGCCACAAGGAAGAACCTTCGGTCTGTATTTGAAGTTTGGGATGGTGCCTCGAACCGGAATCGAACCGGTACGCTCCGATTAAGGATGCGGCGGATTTTAAGTCCGCTGTGTCTACCTATTCCACCATCGAGGCAAACCCGCAGCAGCATGCCCGCGGCCAGAAACCAGAAAGCCCCACAACATAGGTCGAGGGCTTTGGAATGGAGGCGCGATCCAGAGTCGAACTGGACTAACCGGATTTGCAATCCGGGGCATAACCGCTTTGCTATCGCGCCAGAAATTTCTGTCGTCTTTGACGAAAAAGGGAAGCCTTGGCTTCCCTTTTGGAATTGGAGCGGGAGAAGAGTCTCGAACTCTCGACCTCAACCTTGGCAAGGTTGCGCTCTACCAACTGAGCTACTCCCGCATGTTGCAGTGATTTGGTGTTTGCCCGTATCGCTGCAGCGTCTCGCATTCTAGCCCGGTTTTTGGGGCTTTTCCAAACTGCCCCAAAAAACTTTTGCGAATCCTCAGTGCTGAACCGAGGCCGGCGTGCCGCCCGCCGCCGGCACCGCCGGGGTGACCGGCGGAACGGCCACTTCCTCATCGGTCAGCGCGGTGGGAACACGCTCCAGCGCCACTTCCAGCACGGCGTCGATCCACTTGACCGGCACGATGTTCAGGCCGTCCTTCACGTTGGCCGGAATCTCCTGCAGGTCCTTCACGTTCTCTTCCGGGATCAGCACCGTCTTGATGCCGCCGCGCAGGGCCGCCAGCAGCTTTTCCTTCAGGCCGCCGATGCCGGTGACTTCGCCGCGCAGGGTGATCTCGCCGGTCATGGCCACGTCGGCGCGCACCGGGATGCCGGTCAGGGCCGACACCATGGCGGTCGTCATCGCAGCGCCGGCGCTGGGGCCGTCCTTGGGGGTGGCGCCGTCCGGCACGTGGATGTGGATGTCCTTCTTCTCGAAGGTCTCGTCGCGGATGCCCAGGCGGCGGGCGCGGCTGCGCACCACCGTGCGGGCAGCCTCGACCGATTCCTTCATCACGTCGCCCAGCGAGCCGGTGCGGGTGACGACACCCTTGCCGGGCGTCAGCGCGGCCTCGATGGTGAGCAGATCGCCGCCCACCTCGGTCCAGGCCAGTCCGACCACCTGGCCGACCTGGTTCTGCTGCTCGGCACGACCGTAGTTGTACTTGCGCACGCCCAGGAAGTCGTGGAGGTTGTCCGCCGACACGACCACCTGCGGAGTCATCGTCTTGAGCAGCAGCGCCTTGACCACCTTGCGGCAGATCTTGGAGAGCTCGCGCTCCAGCGAACGCACGCCGGCTTCGCGGGTGTAGTAGCGCACCACGTCGCGCACCGCGTCCTCGGTGACCTGCAGTTCCTCGTCCTTCACGCCGTTGTTGCCCATCTGCTTGGGCAGCAGGTACTTCATGGCGATGTTGGTCTTCTCGTCCTCGGTGTAGCCCGACAGGCGGATCACTTCCATCCGGTCCAGCAGGGCCGGAGGGATGTTCATCGAGTTCGAGGTGGCGACGAACATCACGTCCGACAGGTCGAAATCGACCTCGACGTAGTGGTCGCCGAAGGTGTGGTTCTGTTCCGGGTCCAGCACTTCCAGCAGGGCGCTGGAGGGATCGCCGCGGAAGTCCGTGCCCAGCTTGTCGATCTCGTCGAGCAGGAACAGCGGATTGCGGGTGGCCACCTTGCCCAGGCTCTGCAGCACCTTGCCCGGCAGCGCGCCGATGTAGGTGCGGCGGTGGCCGCGGATCTCGGCCTCGTCGCGCATGCCGCCGAGCGCCATACGCACGTACTTGCGGCCGGTGGCCTTGGCGATCGACTGGCCGAGCGAGGTCTTGCCGACACCCGGAGGGCCGACCAGGCACAGGATGGGCGCCTTGACCTTTTCCACGCGCTGCTGCACCGCGAGGTATTCGAGGATGCGGTCCTTGACCTTGTCGAGACCGTAGTGGTCTTCGTTGAGCACGCTCTCGGCATTGGCCAAGTCGTGCTTGATCTTGGTCTTCTTGCTCCAGGGCAGGCTGGTGAGCACGTCGATGTAGTTGCGCACCACGGTGGCCTCGGCCGACATGGGCGACATGAGCTTGAGCTTCTTGAGCTCGCCCTCGGCCTTCTTCAGCGCGTCCTTGGGCATCTTGGCGAGCTTGATCTTCTTCTCGATCTCCTCGATGTCCGCGCCCTCTTCGCCTTCGCCGAGCTCCTTCTGGATGGCCTTGACCTGCTCGTTGAGATAGAAGTCGCGCTGGTTCTTCTCCATCTGCCGCTTGACGCGGCCGCGGATCTTCTTGTCGACGTTGAGGATGTCGACCTCGCGTTCGAGCTGCTCGAAGAGATTTTCGAGGCGGGCGCGGATATCGTGCAGATCCAGCACCGTCTGCTTGCTGTCGACCTTCAATGGCAGGTGCGCGGCGATGGTGTCGGCCAGGCGGCCCGGGTCGTCGATGCTGGAGATCGAGGTCAGGATCTCCGGCGGGATCTTCTTGTTGAGCTTGACGTACTGGTCGAACTGCTGCATCACCGCGCGGCGCAGGGCCTCGACCTCGCTGGTCTGGCGCTCGGCTTCGTTTTCGCTGACCGGCGAGACCGTGGCCACGAAGTGGGTCTCGGTATCGACGATCTTCTCGACGGCGGCGCGCTGCTGGCCTTCGACCAGCACCTTCACCGTGCCGTCGGGCAGCTTGAGCATCTGCAGGATGGTGGAGATGCAGCCGACGTCGAACATGTCGTCGACCGCGGGCTCGTCCTTGGCGGCGGTCTTCTGCGCCACCAGCATGATGCGGCGCTCCGCCTCCATGGCGAGTTCGAGCGCCTTGATGCTCTTGGCGCGCCCGACGAACAGCGGGATGACCATGTGGGGGAAGACGACCACGTCGCGCAGCGGCAGCAGCGGCAGGTCGATCGGATCGGCGGGGAGAGGTGTGTGGCCGGACATGGGAACCCTAAAGTGAACCTGCAGCAGGTGGTTGGTGCACCCCTCTTTTTCAAGATGGGAAAAACAACCGGTCGACCGGCGGGACCGAAAGACCGTCTGGCTACGGCAAAGAATAGTCGAGATGCGCCCGGAGGCTGCAACAGGGCGCGACATGCGCGCCCTGCGGGTCAGGCCTTCTTGGCGGCTTCGCGATAGAGCAGCAAGGGAGGCTTGTTCTCATCGATCGTGCTCTCGTCGATCACCACCTTGTCGACATTGGTGGCGTTGGGCAGGTCGAACATGGTGTCGATCAATGCGTGCTCGAGGATGGAGCGCAGGCCGCGCGCACCCGTCTTGCGGGCCAGCGCCTTCTTGGCGATGGCCTTGAGGGCGGCGGGACGGATCTCCAGGTCCACGCCTTCCATGTGCAGCAGCCGTGCATATTGCTTGACCAGCGCGTTCTTGGGCTCGGTCAGGATCTGCACCAGCGCGTCTTCCGACAGCTCGGTCAGCGTGGTCACCACCGGCATGCGGCCGACCAGCTCGGGGATGATGCCGAACTTGATCAGGTCTTCCGGCTCGATCGCATCGAAGACTTCGGTCAGCGTGCGCTGCTGCTTACCGCGCACGGTGGCGCCGAAGCCGATGCCCGAAGCGTCGGTACGCGATTCGATCACCTTCTCCAGGCCCGCGAAGGCGCCGCCGCAGATGAACAGGATGTTGGTCGTGTCGACCTGCAGGAAGTCCTGGTTCGGATGCTTGCGTCCGCCCTGCGGCGGAATGCTGGCCATCGTGCCTTCGATGAGCTTGAGCAGCGCCTGCTGCACGCCCTCGCCCGACACGTCGCGGGTGATCGACGGGTTGTCGGACTTGCGCGAGATCTTGTCGATTTCGTCGATGTAGACGATGCCGCGCTGGGCGCGTTCGACTTCGTAGTTGCAGCTCTGCAGCAGCTTCTGGACGATGTTCTCCACGTCCTCGCCGACATAGCCGGCTTCGGTCAGCGTGGTGGCATCGGCCATGACGAAGGGCACGTCGAGCATGCGGGCCAGGGTCTGGGCCAGCAGGGTCTTGCCGGAGCCGGTGGGGCCGATCAGCAGGATGTTGCTCTTGGCCAGCTCGACATCGTCCTTCTTGGACTTTTCCTTGTGGCGCAGGCGCTTGTAATGGTTGTAGACCGCCACGGCGAGCGTGCGCTTGGCGATGTCCTGGCCGATCACATAGTTGTCGAGATTGTTCTTGATCTCGGCGGGCGTGGGCAGGTCGCTGCGCGGCTCTTTGGTGGCCGTGCCTTCCGGGAGCTCGTCCCGGATGATCTCGTTGCACAGGTCAATGCACTCGTCGCAGATGAAAACCGACGGTCCGGCAATCAACTTCTTGACCTCATGCTGGCTCTTTCCGCAGAAGGAGCAGTACAGGGTCTTTTCGCTGGAAGAGCCTTTTTTCTCGGCCATGGGAGTGGGTGCCTCAGGAGGTGGAACTGACATGATAGCGAAATAAAAAACGGCGTTTCCCGGAGGGAAAACGCCGCTTTCGCCCGGCAGGAGCGGGTCAGGCCCGCTTGCTGATCACCTGGTCGACCAGGCCGTAATTCTTCGCTTCGTCGGCTTCGAGGAAATAGTCGCGCTCGGTGTCGCGTTCGATCTTCTCGAGCGGCTGGCCGGTGCGCTCGGCCAGGATGCGGTTCAGTTGCGCACGGGTCTTCAGGATGTCGCGGGCGTGGATCTCGATGTCCGTCGCCTGGCCCTGCATGCCGCCGAGCGGCTGGTGGATCATGACCTTGGAGTTGGGCAGCGCGAAACGCTTGCCCTTGGCGCCGGCGGCCAGCAGGAAGGCGCCCATGCTGGCGGCCATGCCGGTGCACAGGGTGGAGACGTCCGGCTTGATGAAGTTCATCGTGTCGAAGATCGCCATGCCGGCGCTCACCGAGCCGCCGGGCGAGTTGATGTAGAACGAGATGTCCTTGTCGGGGTTCTCGCTCTCCAGGAAGAGCAGTTGGGCGACCACCAGGTTGGCGGTCTGGTCGTTGACGGGGCCGACCAGGAAGATCACGCGCTCCTTGAGCAGGCGCGAGTAGATGTCGTAGGAACGCTCGCCGCGGCCTGATTGCTCGACCACGATGGGCACCATGCCGAGGCCTTGGGTTTCGAGTGCACTCATGTTTTTCTCCAGGAAAGTACGACGGACTGTAGCGAAAAAAGAAATGGGGCCTGCGCCGCAAAGCACAAGCCCCACATGGGACGGGCGTACTAGAAAGCCCACGCCATCCCGGGCCGGTCTCAGCCTTGCTGGCCTTGCTGCGCCATCAGTTCGTCGAAGGAAACCGCCTTCTCCGTGACCTGCGCCTTGGACAGCACGAAGTCGGTCACGTTGTTCTCGATCACCATGGCTTCGACTTCGCCCAGGCGCTGGCGGTCGCTCTGGTACCAACGGACCACATCGGCCGGCTTCTCGTAGCTGGAGGCCAGCTCGTCGATATGGGCCTTGATCTGTTCGGGCTTGGCTTCCAGGCCGTTGGCACGCACCAGCTCGGCGACCACCAGGCCGGCGCGCACGCGCTTCTCGGCCTGCGGGCGGAACATCTCTTCGGGGATGGGCGCCTTGTCGGCATCCTTCACGCCGCGGTTCTTCAGCTCGGCGCGGGCGTTCTCCACCATGCGGCCGAGTTCGGCCTGGATGGCGGCGCGCGGCAGGTCGAGTTCGGCCTTTTCGATCACGGCGTCGAGCGCAGCCTGCTTGTTGCGGGACTGCACGCGGAACTTCACTTCCCGCTCAAGGTTCTTGCGGATGTCGGCGCGCAGGCCTTCCACGGTCGCATCGGTGATGCCCAGGGACTTGGCGAACAGTTCGTTGACTTCGGGCAGGTTGGCTTGCTCGATCTTCTTGACGGTGACCAGGAAGTCGGCCTGCTTGCCGGCCACGTCCTTGCCGTGGTAGTCCTCGGGGAAGGCCAGCGGGAAGGTCTTGCTTTCGCCGACCTTCATGCCGCGGACCGCGTCTTCGAATTCCTTCAGCATCTGGCCTTCGCCGACGGTGTACTGGAAGTCTTCGGCCTTGCCGCCCTGGAAGGTCTCGCCGTCGATCTTGCCTTCGAAGTCGACGGTGACGCGGTCGCCGTCGATGGCGGCCTGGTCGGCGGGGCGCTGGGAGAAGGTCTGGCGCTGCTTGCGCAGGATGTCGAGCGTGCGGTCGATGGCGGGCTCGTCGACTTCGGCGTTCAGCTTCTCGACGGCCAGGCCGGTCAGTTCACCGAGCTTGACTTCGGGGTAGACCTCGAAGACGGCGTCGAAAGCCAGTTCGCCCTCGGGCGCGCCGTCCTTCTCGGTGATGGTCGGCTGGCCGGCGATGCGCAGGTTGGCTTCGTTGGCGGCGGCCGAGAAGGCCTGGCCGACCTTGTCGTTCATCACGTCGTACTGCACCGAGTAGCCGTAGCGCTGCTGCACCACGCTCATCGGCACCTTGCCGGGACGGAAGCCGTCCATCTTCACGGTCCGGGCCAGGCGCTTCAGGCGCACATCGACTTCGGACTGGATGACCGAGACGGGCAGGGTCAGCGTGATCTTGCGTTCGAGCTTTTCGAGGGTTTCAACGTTCACGGCCATGGGAGCTCTCTTTTCGTGCTTGAGGTCTTAGCGACTTGGCTAACAGTCTGGAGTGGTGCGCGGGGGGGACTCGAACCCCCACACCATTGCTGGCGTCAGGACCTAAACCTGGTGCGTCTACCAATTTCGCCACCCGCGCGCCCGTAAATCTCACAGCAGCCCGCTCGATCTTTCGATGCTGACAGGCGCTGCGGCAAATTGGACAACCAGCGATTTTAGCCTGCGCGCAGGGACGGTTTCTCGCAACGCATGCAATGCGCGTGGACAATGCCCCGCGTGACACCCTCCCCCACCCGCATGACGGCGCCTCCGGACGTGCATGCGCACTACGAAAACTTCCCCGTCGCCTCCTGGCTTTGCCCGCCGCGGCTGCGGCCCGCGATCGCCGCGATCTACGGTTTCGCGCGTACCGCGGACGACATCGCCGACGAGGGCGATGCAACAGCCGACGAGCGCCTGGCCCAGTTGGCCGCGTTCCGCGCCGAACTGCGCGCGGTGGCCGCCGGCGCGCCGCCGTCGCCGCGCTGGCCCGGAATCTTCGGCCCGCTCGCGGTGCAGTTGCACGCCTGGCGCCTGCCGTTGCAGCTGCTCGAAGACCTGCTCGATGCCTTCGAGCAGGACATCCGCATGACCCGCGACCAGGCCCGCTACCCCGACCGCACCGCCCTGCTCGACTACTGCCGCCGCTCGGCCAACCCGGTCGGCCGGCTGCTGCTGCATCTCTACGGCATCGACGACGCAGCCTCGCTGGCGCGCAGCGACGCCATCTGCACCGGCCTGCAGCTGGCCAACTTCTGGCAGGACCCGTCGGTGGACATCCCGCGCGGCCGCCACTACTTCACCGACGCCGACCTGCAGCGCTTCGGCATCGCCCGCGCCGAACTGGCCACAGGCCGCGACACCGCCGCCACCCGCGCCCTCGTCGCCGACAACGTCGCCTGGGCCCGCGCCTGCCTGAACGAAGGCGCACCGCTCGCGCTGCGCATCCCCGGCCGCGCCGGCTGGGAACTGCGGCTGGTGGTGCAGGGCGGCCAACGCATCCTCGACCGCATCGCCGCGCTCGACCACGGCACGCTGAGCCGCCGTCCGAAGCTGGGCGCGAGCGACCTGCCCGTCATGCTCTGGAGGGCCTTGCGGATGAAGCCGGCCGCCAATGGGACAATCCGCGCCGACACATGAACCCAGAAGACTACGTCCAGCAGAAAGCCGCCGCCTCGGGCAGCAGCTTCTATTACGCTTTTCTCTTCCTGCCGCGCGACCGGCGGGCCGCCATCACCGCCTTCTATGCCTTCTGCCGCGAGGTGGACGACGTGGTCGACGAGATGGTCGACCCCGGCGTGGCCGCCACCAAGCTCGCCTGGTGGCTGGGCGAGATCGCCAGCGCCTTCGCCGGCCAGCCCAACCATCCGGTGATGAAGGCGCTGATGCCGCATGTGCCGGTCTACGGCATCGAGGCCCGGCACCTGCATGCCGTGGTGCAGGGCTGCCAGATGGACCTGGAGCAGACGCGCTACCTCGACTATCCCAACCTGCAGCGCTACTGCCACCTGGTGGCGGGCGTGGTGGGCGAGGTGGCGGCGCGCATCTTCGGCCAGACCAGCGAGGCCACCACCGAATACGCCCACCGCCTGGGCCTGGCCTTCCAGCTGACCAACATCATCCGCGACGTGGGCGAGGACGCCCTGCGCGGCCGCATCTACCTGCCGGTCAACGAGCTGCAGCAGTTCGATGTGAAGGCGCACGAGATCCTGAGCCGCACCCACTCCGACCGCTTCGTCGCCCTGATGAAGTTCCAGGCCGCGCGGGCGCGCAGCCTCTACGCCGAGGCCTTCGCCCTGCTGCCGGCCCAGGACCAGCGCACCCAGAAGCCCGGCCTGATGATGGCCAGCATCTACCGCACCCTGCTCGACGAGATCGAGCGCGACGATTTCCAGGTGCTGCACCAGCGCATCAGCCTGACCCCGCTGCGCAAGTTCTGGCTGGCCTGGAAGGTGCAGGCGCTAGGCCGGGTCTGAGCCCCCGCGTGAAACGCGTCGCCGTGATCGGCGCCGGCTGGGCCGGCATCGCCTGCGCGGTGGAAGCCGTGCGGCGTGGCGCGCGGGTCACCCTGTTCGAAGCCGGCCGCCAGGCCGGCGGCCGCGCGCGCGCCGTGGACGGGCCGGGCATGGTGCTGGACAACGGCCAGCACATCCTCATCGGCGCCTACACCGCCACCCTCGAGCTGATGCGCGGCGTGGGCGCCGACCCCGACGCACTGCTGCTGCGCCAGCCCCTGTCGCTGCGATTCGCCGATGGCGGCGGCATCGCCCTGCCGCGCGGCCCGGCCATGGCCGCACTGCTGGCGGGCATGCTGCGAGCCCGCGGCTGGACCTGGCGCGACAAGGCCGCGCTGCTGCGCACGGCGGCCGGCTGGCGCTTGCGCGGTTTTCGCTGCGACGGGCATTTGACGGTCGCGGCGCTCTGCCGGGGTCTGCCGCCGCGGGTGCGGGAAGAACTGATCGATCCGCTGTGTGTATCGGCGCTCAACACGCCGTCCGAGCAGGCCGGCGCGGAGGTTTTCCTGCGCGTCTTGCGCGACGCCCTGTTCTCGGTGCCGGGCGGCAGCGACCTGCTGCTGCCCCGCGCCGACCTCGGTGCATTGCTGCCCGAACCCGCCCTGCGCTGGCTGCGTGCCCACCGCTGCGAACTGCGGCTGGGCTGCAGGGTGCAGACGCTGCAATCGACACCGGACGGCTGGATGGTGGACGGCGAGGCGTTCGAGCGTGTGGTCATCGCCTGTCCGCCGGGCGAAGCGGCACGCCTGGCCGACGCAGCGGCGCCCGCATGGAGCCGGCAAGCCAGGCAGCTCCGTTTCGAGCCGATCGCGACCGTGTATGCCCAGGCGGCACAAGGTCTGCCCCGCCCCATGCTCGCCCTGCGCAGCGGCGGCGATGAAACGCCGGCCCAGTTCGTCTTCGACCGCGGCCGGCTCGGCGGCCCGAGCGGCCTGCTCGCCTTCGTGGCCAGCGCATGGCATGGCGAGCGCGAACAGCTGGAGTCCGGCGTCGTCCGCCAGGCCCGCGAACAGCTCGGACTGGCGCTGCAGCCGCTATCGACCATCGTCGAAAAACGCGCCACCTTCGCCTGCACGCCGGGCCTGGTGCGTCCGCCGCTCGACCTGGCGCCGAAGCTGCTGGCCTGCGGAGACTACATCGACGGCCCCTACCCGGCCACGCTGGAAGGCGCCGTGCTGAGCGGCCTGGACGCGGCCCGCAAGGCGACCCAGCCTTTCTGAGCGGCCGCAGCCGGGGCAGCCGTGCAGCAGCACCGGACGGATTCGGCTGGCGCGACAGGGGTGCGTGTCCGGCGCGCAGGCTCGCGGCGATCGGACAGCCAATCGTCGGCATGGACAAAAGCACCACACTGACCGCGTCCTGCATCCCCGCGGGCGCCCCACGTACCGGACCGCCTCCTGCCGGCCGCCGCCTCGTCGTCAGCACCCTGCCCGACGCCCCCAATCTGGCGACCCTGCCCTCCGAAATCCTGTGGGACATCGCCGTACGCATCGAAAAAGCCTCCATCGCCGGCGAACCCGGCATCCAGGCCTTCGCCTGCTCCGGATTGGCAGCCCTCGAACCGGCGATCAAGGCATCCCGACTGAAGCAACAGCTGGGCGAAGCCACGGCCGACGATCTTCCCGAGTTGGTGGCGGACATCGGCTCGATCGTCATGCACAGCAACCTGCCGGCCTGGGAATTCCAGGGCAACTGCTGGCGGGCGCTCTGGCTGGTCGCCGGGCAGTTGCACGGCCGCGGCAGCCTGTCGGCCCCGCAGGCTTCGGCGCTGCTGCTCGCCGTGGTGGAGGAGATGACACCACCCGGGCCGTCCGCATCCGGGTCCTCCGCACCCGAAGGCTGGCCGCTCGCCCCCTGGCTGGCACACCGGGAACGCCAGCTGGTCGCCGCACTGGACCTGGCCTGTTCCATCACCGCCCAGGCGCTGCCGACGCCGACCGTCTGCGCCCTCCTGCTGGCCGCGCTGACGGGGCAAGCATCGCCCTCGCCCGAGCTGGTCTGCCATGCCACCGCACTCCTGGGAACACAAAGGCATCCGCCGGCCGACCAGGAAGAGGCAAGGTCCATCGACAGGCGCAGGCTGCACGCTTTCGAGGCCTGCTTCCCCACGGCACTGCGCCAGGGCGCCCGCCTGTACCTCCAACTGCAGCGCGACAGCCAGCGCATCCAGCGGCACGATGTGCATTACCAGTTGCCATCGCTGCCGCAGCAGCGGATCTGGTTGCGCGTCATCATGGAGACGCCCGTCGGTTTCCGCGGTCTGCTGCTCGAACTGGCACAACGCCTGTGCCTGCTCGAAGATCTGGCGCCGGACAGCCTGGCCGTCCTGGTCGACAGCCTGCGCCAGGCTCCCACGCACCAGATCGGCAAAGGCCTGGCATATCTCGCGACCCGGCGGCTGCATCCTGAATCGATCGACACCCTGTGCGAGCTTGCCCTGCGCAGCCGCTCGGCGCTCAACGTGGCGCGGGTGATCCACAAGCTGGGCGAGCAGGCGGCCAACCGGCGCCCCCTGCACCCGGTGGTGGCGAGGCTGCTGCGGATGTCGCCGGCGGGCTCCGGCGACTATATGCAGGTCCGGGTGCTGCTGATCGATGCAGTCCTGCGCCGGCCCGCCGATTTCCCGCCGGGGCTGATCGCTTCGATCAAGGAGGAAGCATGCAGCTGCCTGCCCCGGGGTGGCGCCATGGTCCTGACGCGGGCGGCCATGCCATCGCGCGACGACCGTGGCGAGATCGACCTGGCGGCGATGCACCCCGTGCTCGAACTCATGGACCGCGACGGGCTGCCCCTGCAAGACGCCTACTCCTGCCTGCAGCGGATGCTGGCCCTGCTGGAACACGGCCTTGTCGACGCGTTCCTGGAACAGGTTCCGCCACGCCTGAAAAGGCTGGCGCCGACGCAGGGCCAGCCGCAGACCCTGCTCGATATCTGGGGCTTGCGCCTGGGCCCCCTCTACCAGCAGCGTTACGGCCTGACGGACGAGGACGTCGGGAAACTGGCGGCCGCATGGATCGAGGTTTCCCGGCAGGTCCGGCAGGACGCCAGCGTCCATTGAAAAATTCAGCTCTTATCCACCATGTACCCGTCCTACGAACCCACCACCGCAAGGGCGCGTTCGCGCTCCCCGCTGCTTCGCCTGCTGACAAGCTCCAGGGCGGGCAGATCCAGTCCAGCCGGCCCCACGCGCCTGGAGGATGTGCCTACGGAGGTCCAGCTCATGGTGGCGGACCTCCTGGCGCTTCAAGGCAAACCCTCCGCCACCGACACGGTCGCGGGCCTGTACTGCCCCGGGCACCCCAGCCTGGAAGCCTACGGTCCGGCCGCGGCGGCGGAACGCCTCAAGCACGCGATGGCGGGCGCCGACGCCGATGCGCTGGCGACCCTGGTGCTGCAGATCGGCACCTTGCCCAACGGCGGCAACCTCGGCGGCTGGCGCTACCAGCCCGGCTGCTGGCAGGTCTTCTGGAGCGCCGCACAAGAGCTGCTGCAAGCGCGGGCGCTGAACACCCGCCAGGCCTGCGCGCTCATCGATGCGGCGCTGCGGGCAAGTGCACATCGGCCGGCCGAAGGCTGGCCCGGCACGAGCTGGCCCTGGCACGCCGTGCGCCAGCTGGAAGGCGCCTTGCGGTTCGCCTGCCAGTGCCTGTCGCAGCAGACGCCGCTGGAAGACCCGACCCTGCAGGCGCTGGTCTCGGCCGCCGGTCAGGCGGCTTTGCAGACACCGGCCTTGCAGCACGAAACCGCCCGGCTGCTGGGCCTGCTGTCCGCGGCGCGCACCAACTACCAGGACACCTCGGCCCTGCGCCTGCCGCCCTTCGTGCTGCAGCTGCTGGAGAACGTCGCCCCGCAGCACCGACCCGCGGTGCGCTTCCACTGCTGGCTGATGCAGGTCCTGACCCACCAGCGGGAGAGCCGGACGCTGCGGCGGCCGCACCAGCACGAGCATGCCGCATGGGTGGATCGTGTGGTCCAGGCAGCGCCCGCCTATCGCGGACTGATGGTGGAAAACCTCGGCTACCTCATGCTCTTGCTCGACGCGCATCCCGACCAGGTGGGCCGCCTGGTCGCGGCCATCGAGCAGACCCCCGGAAGATGCCTGGGGCGCAGCCTGCACCACCTCTCGCAGATGATCATGCCATCCACCGCCACGACGCAGCTCATCCGCAAGGCCACGCGATGCCTGCCGCCGCTGGCTGCCGCGTCGGTCGTGAAGTGGACCAGCAGGCTCAGCCACGCTTCCTGCGATGCCGATGCGGCAGCCACGGCCTGCCTTGAAATCATGCGCGCCGCGCCACCCGGCTCAGCCGACTACGGCAATAGCCGCCAGCACCTGGTCACCGCGGCCCAGTGCCTCCTGCTCGGCCACACCTCGCAGGCACAGCGGATGCTGGCGGCCATCGGCAGGGAGGCCGCGGCCTGCGTGTCAACGGACGGCGGCTGCGTTCTCGCGCAGATCGCCGTCCCGTCGCTCCGAGACCGTGCGCCCGTGCAATGGCGCCTGGTCGAAGGGCTCTGCCGTCGCATGGAAGCGCGCACGCTCCCCGACCGAGACATCCAGCGCTGTCTTTTGCACATGAGCCCCTTGCTGGAGCAACCCAGGGGTGCGGAGTTCTATCTCAGGTCCGTCGCCCCGCTGCTGCGCCGGGTGGCGCCCGACGACGGCCATCTGGCCGCGCTTCTCGGCACCTGGGCCGGCCGCACACGCCAATGGCGCGGACAGGACAGGGGCACCGGTTCGCACCACTGCGCCGAGCACATCGATACGGTCCTGGCATTGAGCCGCGAACTGCTGCGGCCCGGACCGCGGCTGCATGTCCTGGAGAGCCTGGACGTGGACTTCGAGCTCGCCGAATGGTTTCCTGCCTGCCACCGGGCTCTATGTTCGGCGCTGGAAGAGACCACAAGCGCCTTGCAGAGTGCAGGGCCGACCACTGCCGCGGAGCCTGCTGGCCCCGGCCCGCGCGGGCCGGTCCTGGTGCTGGACGGGGTCGATCTTTCACGCCTGTGAAACGGCGCCGCCGGCCATGAAAAAAGCCCCGCAGGCACCGGCCTGCAGGGCTTTGTCTTCAAGGCCCCGCAAGGGGCCGCGAACTCAGGCCGGAACCTTGGCGGCCGCCTCGGTGAACGACTCGATCTTGTCGAAGTTCAGGTACTGGTAGATCTTGCTGCTGGACGCATCCAGCACGCCCACGCCTTCCATGTACTCGGCCTTGGTCGGGATGCGGCCCAGGCGCGAGCAGATCGCGGCCAGCTCGGCCGAACCCAGGTAGACGAAGGTGTTCTTGCCCAGGCGGTTGGGGAAGTTGCGGGTGCTGGTCGACATCACCGTCGCGCCCTCGCGCACCTGTGCCTGGTTGCCCATGCACAGCGAGCAGCCCGGCATTTCGGTGCGCGCGCCGGCCGAGCCGAAGACACCGTAATGGCCCTCCTCGGTCAGCTGGGCGGCATCCATCTTGGTCGGCGGTGCGATCCACAGCTTGACCGGCATGTCGCGCTTGCCTTCGAGCAGCTTCGAGGCCGCGCGGAAGTGGCCAATATTGGTCATGCAGGAGCCGATGAAGACTTCGTCGATGGTGGCGCCGGCCACTTCCGACAGGGTCTTCACGTCGTCCGGATCGTTCGGGCAGGCCACGATGGGTTCGTGGATGTCGGCCAGGTCGATCTCGATCACGGCGGCGTAGTCCGCATCCGCATCCCCTTCGAGCAGCTGCGGGTTCTTCAGCCAGGCTTCCTGGGCGGCGATGCGGCGGCCCAGGGTGCGGGCGTCGGCATAGCCTTCGGAGATCATCCAGCGCATCAGGGTGATGTTGCTGTTGATGTACTCGATCATCGGCTCCTTGTTGAGCTTGACCGTGCAGCCGGCGGCCGAGCGTTCGGCGGAAGCGTCCGACAGCTCGAAGGCCTGTTCCACCTTCAGGTTCGGCAGGCCTTCGATCTCCAGGATGCGGCCGGAGAAGATGTTCTTCTTGCCCTTCTTGTCCACCGTCAGCAGGCCGGCCTTGATGGCGTAGAGCGGAATCGCGTTGACCAGGTCACGCAGGGTGACGCCGGGCATCATCTTCTCGCCCTTGAAGCGCACCAGCACCGATTCGGGCATGTCCAGCGGCATCACGCCGGTGGCGGCGGCGAAGGCCACCAGGCCGGAGCCGGCCGGGAAGGAGATGCCGATCGGGAAACGCGTGTGGCTGTCGCCGCCGGTGCCGACGGTGTCGGGCAGCAGGAAGCGGTTGAGCCAGCTGTGGATCACGCCGTCGCCGGGCTTGAGCGAGATGCCGCCGCGGGTGCTGATGAACTCGGGCAGCTCGTGGTGGGTCTTGACGTCCACCGGCTTCGGATAGGCCGCGGTGTGGCAGAAGGACTGCATAACCAGGTCGGCCGAGAAGCCCAGGCAGGCCAGGTCCTTCAGCTCGTCGCGGGTCATGGGGCCGGTGGTGTCCTGCGAGCCGACCGAGGTCATGCGCGGTTCGCAGTAGGTGCCCGGGCGCACGCCCTTGCCTTCGGGCAGGCCGCAGGCGCGGCCGACCATCTTCTGCGCCAGGGTGTAGCCCTTGCCGGTATCGACCGGGTCCTGCGGCAGGCGGAACAGCGTGGAGGCGGGCAGGCCCAGGGCCTCGCGCGCCTTGGCGGTCAGGCCGCGGCCGACGATCAGCGGAATGCGGCCGCCGGCGCGCACTTCGTCGAACAGCACGTCGCTCTTGACGGTGAACTCGGCGATGACCTGGCCGTCCTTCAGAGCCTTGCCTTCGTAGGGGCGCAGCTCGACGGTGTCGCCCATGTTCATCTGGCTCACGTCCAGTTCGATCGGCAGCGCGCCGGCGTCTTCCATGGTGTTGTAGAAGATCGGGGCGATCTTGTTGCCCAGGCACACGCCGCCGAAACGCTTGTTCGGCACGAAGGGGATGTCCTCGCCGGTGAACCACAGCACCGAGTTGGTGGCGGACTTGCGGGAAGAGCCGGTGCCGACCACGTCGCCGACGTAGGCCACCAGGTTGCCGCGGGCGCGCAGGTCCTCGATGAACTTGATCGGGCCGCGCTTGCCGTCTTCCTCGGGCTCGATGCCGTCGCGCTTGTTCTTGAGCATCGCCAGGGCGTGCAGCGGGATGTCCGGGCGGCTCCAGGCGTCGGGCGCGGGCGACAGGTCGTCGGTGTTGGTCTCGCCGGTGACCTTGAAGACCGACAGGGTGATGCTCTCGGGCACTTCCGGACGGCTGGTGAACCATTCGGCATCGGCCCAGCTCTGGATCACGGACTTGGCGTTGGCGTTGCCCGCGTCGGCCTTTTCCTTGACGTCGTGGAACTGGTCGAACATCAGCAGCGTCTTCTTGAGCGCATCGGCGGCAGCGCCGCCGACTTCCGCGTCGTCCAGCAGCTGGATCAGCGGGCTGATGTTGTAGCCGCCGAGCATGGTGCCCAGCAGTTCGGTGGCCTTGGCGCGGCTGATCAGCGGGCTCTTCTCGGTGCCCAGGGCGACGGCCGCGAGGTAGCTGGCCTTGACCTTGGCGGCGTCGTCGACGCCGGCGGGAACGCGGTGCGTGATCAGGTTGAGCAGGAAGTCGGCCGAGCCGGCGGGCGGGGTCTTCAGCAGCTCGATCAGTTCGGCGGTCTGCTTGGCCGTCAGCGGCAGCGGCGGGATGCCGAGCGCGGCGCGCTCGGCGACATGTTCAACGTAGGCTTGCAACATCGTCGTTCTCCGTCTTGGATCGTGGGGGAAAGGGAGGGGAAATCAGTTCTTCGGAGCGTCCGCGCCTTCGAACAGGCTCTTGGGCGGGTTCTTGCGCAGCTCTTCGGCCATGGCGGTCTGCTGCGGGCTCTGGCATTCGTCGGCCATGCGTTCGCCGATCTTCTGGTTCATCAGCATGGACTTGTTGCCCAGCTGCAGCCACAGCGCGCCGGCGCGCGGGTCTTCCAGGCGGATCGCGCCGGTGCGGCTGACCACCGGGTGCATGCGGTAGCGGTTGCGCTGGATCTGCACGGTGAAGAAGCCGGGGTGCTTCTCGTCGGCGGTGACCTGCACGTTGGCGCCGAGTTCGCAGCGGATGTTGCCGGTATAGACCCGGCCGGCGATCTCGATGTCCTCGGGCGACAGGGTCACGTCGGTATCGGTGTCGACGGGCGTGACTTCCTCGACCGCCTTGGCGGCCGAGCGGGCCAGCTTGGGCTTGGCCTTGCCGTGGTGGCTGGACTTGGCCGTGGTGGTGGCGGGCTTGGCGGCAGCGGCAGGCTTGGCAGCGGCGGGCTTGGCAGTGGCGGCCGGCTTGGCGGCGGTCTTGGCCGCGGGTTTGGCGGCATCCTGGGCCTGGGCGGCCAGGGGCAGGACACAGGCGATCAGGCTGGCGATGAGGAGCTTTTTCATGGGGAAATCTGGTCGGATGCGCAGGTGAGCGGGCAACACGGGAAAAACGGTTCGGAATCAGGCGGCGACGGGCTGGAACCAGTCGCGGGCCTGCGGCGGCAAGGGTCGGCCGGTACGGTGGGCGCGTTCCAGCACCTGCCAGAAATGGCGGTAGCTGGCGCGGTCGTGCAGGTGTCCGCCGAAGGCGATCGGCGCCCAGTCGGCTGCCTGGGCGGCGGCGACGATCAGGGCGGCCGTCTCGACTTCGGACGGGTCGGGTGCGAAAGCCTCCAGCACCGGGCGGATCTGCGCCGGGTGGATGCTCCACATCCGTGTATAGCCGAACTCGCGGGCGGCCCGGCGCGCGGCCTGGGTGACCGCCGCGAGGTCGGAGAATTCGGTGACCACGCAGTGCGACGGGACCTTGCCCGAGGCATGCGCGGCGGAGGCGATCTCCAGCTTGGCCCGCACCACCAGCGGATGGCTGAACTGGCCGGCCACGCCCATGCCGGCGGCGGGGATCGCGCCGGCATGCGCCGAGACGAAATCCATCAGGCCGAAGGACAGCGACTGCACCCGGGGATGGGCGGCGATCTCGAAGGCGCGGCGCACCGCGCCGGGCGATTCGATCAGCACCTGCAGCGGCAGGCCGGTGGCGCCGGCTGCGTCCACGGCGGCCACGGCGCGTTCCACGTCGGCGAGCGTCTCGACCTTCGGAATCATCACGTGGCAGAGCCGCTGGCCGGCGCGGCCGACGATGTGCGCAACGTCGGCCTCGAAGGCGGGATGGTCCACCGGATGCACCCGTACCGCCACCCGCGCGCCGGGCGCCGCGGCCAGGGCCAGGCCGGTGACCAGGTCGGCATGCTCGGCCTCTGCGCCGGCGGCGGCGCCGTCCTCGCAGTCCAGGGTCACGTCGAAGACGCAGGTGCCGAACTCCTCGGTCATCTCGGCCTGCAGCTGCAGGCTCTTCTTCATGCGGGCTTCGACGCCGCTGTAGTGGTCGCACACCGGCAGCACGACGGCGCCGGCCTGGGCGCCCAGCAGGGCCTGGCGGGGATGCAGGGCTGTCGTGTCGATCATGCTTTTTTCTTCTGCGCCACGATGAACATGCGCGGGAAGGCCAGCAGCAGCTTGCCGTCGGCGCGCGGGGGGTAGCCGGCCTCGATGCGGCGCAGGTATTCGGCCAGGTAGCTGGCCTTCAATGCGTCGTCGAGCGGCGCGACGAAGGGCTTGAGCCCGGTGCCGCTGACCCAGTCGACGATGGCCTGCGGCGAATCCATGCGGTGCTGGTAGATGGTGTGCCACACATCCACGTTCTCCGCCTGCGGCGCCAGCATGTCGTAGTAGGCGGACAGCGGCAGGATGGCGGTGCGCAGCTTCTCGATGTCGCCGATGTGCTCGGCCCAGGGCTGCATGGCACCGACATCGCGCATGGCCCGATGGGTGGGCTCGTCGCGGTTGTCCGGCATCTGGATGGCCAGCACGCCGCCGGGGGCCAGGCTGTCGAAGAGGCGCGGGATCAGCGTCTCGTGGCCGGGCACCCACTGCAGGGAGGCGTTGGCATAGATCAGGTCCGGCGCCGTTTCGGGCTGCCAGGTGGAGATATCCGACAAGTCGAAGCGCACGCCCGGCAGGCGCTTTCGGGCGCTGTCGAGCATGGGCTTTGAGTTGTCGGTGCCGATGGTCTCGGCACCGGGGAAGCGCTGCACGATCAACTCGGTGGAGTTGGCCGGGCCGCAGCCCAGGTCCACCGCGTGGCGCACCTCGGCCAGCGGAACCCGCGCCAGCAGCTCGCGGGCCGGGCGGGTGCGCTCGTCCTCGAATCTGCTGTAGAGGCTGGGGTTCCACTCGGCCATGATGTTCCTTCGCGGTAACTCGGGCGTTTGCTTGCCGGACTGCTTACTTGACGAGGTGGGCAACGCCGGCTTGCTCGTCCTGCAGTTCCTTCAGCGTCTTGTCGATGCGTTCCTGGCTGAAGGCGTCGATCTCCAGGCCTTCGACGATCTTGTATTTTCCGCCTTCGGTGGTGACCGGGAAGCCGAACATCACGTCCTTGGGGATGCCGTATTCGCCATTGGACGGAACGCCCATGGTGACCCACTTGCCCTGCGTGCCCAGCGCCCAGTCGCGCATGTGGTCGATGGCGGCGTTGGCGGCCGATGCGGCGGAAGAGGAACCGCGCGCCTCGATGATGGCCGCGCCGCGCTTGCCGACGGTGGGCAGGAAGGTGTTGGCGTTCCATTCCTGGTCGTTGATCATCTTGGCCACGCTCTCGCCGCCGATGGTGGCGAAGCGGTAGTCGGCGTACATCGTGGGCGAGTGGTTGCCCCAGACGGTCAGCTTCTCGATGGCGGCCACGGCCTTGCCGGTCTTGGCGGCGATCTGGCTGGCGGCGCGGTTGTGGTCCAGGCGCAGCATGGCGGTGAAGTTCTCGCGCGGCAGGTCCGGCGCGCTCTTCATGGCGATGTAGGCGTTGGTGTTGGCGGGGTTGCCGACCACCAGCACCTTGACGTCGCGGCTGGCGACGGCGTTCAGGGCGGCGCCCTGGGCGGTGAAGATGGCGCCGTTGACGGCCAGCAGCTCGGCACGTTCCATGCCGGGGCCGCGGGGACGCGAGCCGACCAGCAGGGCGTAGTCGACGTCCTTGAAGGCGGTCATCGGATCGCTGTGGGCTTCCATGCCGACCAGCAGCGGGAAGGCGCAGTCGTCGAGCTCCATCATCACGCCCTTCAGGGCCTTCTGCGGGCCTTCGACGGGCACTTCGAGCAGCTGCAGGATCACGGGCTGGTCCTTGCCCAGCATTTCGCCCGAGGCGATGCGGAACAGCAGGGCGTAACCGATTTGGCCGGCGGCGCCGGTGACGGCGACGCGGACGGGCTTCTTGCTCATGGGAAGGACTCCAGGGGATGGGAAATGGAAAAAGTCGCCCGCCGCATGCCGTTCGCAAAGTGTTTGCCGGCATTTCCTGCCGTGGCCGCTAGCGAAAAATCGCCGCCGGGCGGACAGCGCGGGAGTGTACTGCCGTTATTTCCGGGCGGTCAACTTGTCTTATGTCTTATATAAGATATGATCGCGGGCGTTGCCGGCAGGCCGTGCCATCATGCCCGCCGCCTGCCGAAGCCCCCTCGCCACCACGATGCCCCCAGCCCCATCCGCCGCGGAACCATCCGCTCCCGACGTCGTCGGCGACGAGGGTGCGGCGCCAGCATTCAGCCCGCTCTACCAGCAGATCAAGACCCGGATCCTGCAGCGTCTGGAAGCCGGCGACTGGAAGCCCGGCGAAGCCATCCCCTCCGAGAACGACCTGGCCGCGCGTTTCCGCGTCAGCCAGGGCACGGTGCGCAAGGCCATCGACGAGCTGGCCGGCGACAACCTGCTGATCCGCCGCCAGGGCAAGGGCACCTTCGTGGCCACCCACTCCGAGCGCCAGGTGCAGTACCGCTTCCTTAAACTGCGCAACGACACCGGCGAATACGAGCCCTCCGAACGCCGCGTGCTCGAATGCAAGCGGGTGCGCGCTTCCGCCGAGGTGGCGCGCGCCCTGCAGCTGCGCAGCGGCGAGGCCGTGATGCAGGCCCGCCGCGTGCTGATGTTCGCCGGCGTGCCGCGGGTGCTGGAAGACATCTGGCTGCCCGGCCAGGCCTTCAAGGGCCTCACCGCGCAGCAGATGCTGGCCTACCAGGGCCCCACCTACGCCATGTTCGAGATCGACTTCGGCGTGCGTATGGTGCGCGCCGACGAGAAGCTGCGCGCCGTGGCCGCCGCCGCCGACCAGGCGCAGCTGCTGGACGTGAAGGAAGGCAGCCCGCTGTTGAGCGTCGAGCGCCTGTCCTTCACCTACAACGACGCCCCCATGGAGCTGCGCCGCGGCTTCTACCGAACGGATTCCCATCACTACCACAACCAGCTGAACTGAGGGGCCGCCTTGGTCTATTCCGGGTAACACCTCATACCTGCAATAGAATTTTGGGCGGTTCGCAAACCCGATTACCTGGCAGTTACAAGCAGACAGCCCCAGCAGAAAGCAAAAACCCCATGGCAGAACTCTCCAAAAAGCGGCCTGAATTCCGCAACATCAATGCGCTGACGGACCTCACGACCTACCGCCTGCCGGCGGCCGGCATCGTGTCCATCCTGCACCGGATCAGCGGGCTGATCATGTTCATCCTGCTGCCGCTGGTGATCTGGATGTTCGACCTCACCGTCAGCTCCGAAATCTCCTTCGCCCGCTTCTCCAGCATCTTCCACGTCGGCATCGGCGGCGTGATCCTCAAGCTCTTCTGCCTGGCCCTGCTGTGGGCCTATCTGCACCACTTCATCGCCGGCCTGCGCCACCTGTGGATGGACGTGAACCACCACGCCGTCGAGAAGAAGACCGGCCAGGCCACCGCCAAGGGCGTGCTGGTGCTGAGCGTGCTGCTGACGGTGGTGCTGGGCGCCAAGCTGTTCGGCCTGTACTGATCCGATTTCCCCACGATAAAAAGACCGGAGCTACTTCCACCATGTCCGTCAATTACGGTTCCAAGCGCGTCGTCGTCGGCGCCCACTACGGCCTGCGCGACTGGATCGCCCAGCGCGGCACCGCCGTGCTCATGGCCGCCTTCACCATCGTGCTGCTGGCACAGGTGATCTTCTCGCACGGCCCGCTGGGCTACGACACCTGGTCGGCCATCTTCTCCGCGCAATGGATGAAGGTCCTCACCCTGGTCACCATCGTCGCCCTGGGCTACCACGCCTGGGTCGGCATGCGCGACATCTGGATGGACTACGTCAAGCCCGTCGTTCTCCGCCTGCTTCTCCAAATCGTCTCCATCTTCTGGCTGGTCGGCTGTGTCGGCTACATGGTCCAGGTGCTGTGGAGGCTCTAAAAAAATGACTTATTCCACGTCCGATATCACCAAGCGCAAGTTCGACGTCGTCATCATCGGCGCCGGCGGCTCCGGCATGCGCGCCTCGCTGCAACTCGCCCGCGCCGGCCTGAACGTCGCGGTCCTCTCCAAGGTCTTCCCGACCCGCTCGCACACCGTGGCGGCCCAGGGCGGCGTCGGCGCCTCCCTCGGCAACATGAGCGAGGACAACTGGCACTACCACTTCTACGACACCATCAAGGGCTCGGACTGGCTGGGCGACCAGGACGCCATCGAGTTCATGTGCCGCGAGGCCCCGAAGGTCGTGTACGAACTCGAACACTTCGGCATGCCCTTCGACCGCAATCCGGACGGCACCATCTACCAGCGCCCTTCGGCGGCCACACCGCCAACTACGGTGAAAAGCCGGTGCAGCGCGCCTGCGCCGCGGCTGACCGTACCGGCCACGCGATGCTGCACACGCTCTACCAGAAGAACGTGGAATCGCGCACCCAGTTCTTCGTGGAATGGATGGCGCTCGACCTGATCCGCGACGACGAAGGCGATGTCGTCGGCGTGACCGCGCTGGAGATGGAAACCGGCGACCTGCACATCCTGCAGGCCAAGACCGTGCTGCTGGCCACCGGCGGCGCGGGCCGCATCTTCCAGGCCTCCACCAACGCCTTCATCAACACCGGCGACGGCCTGGGCATGGCGGCACGCGCCGGCATCCCGCTGCAGGACATGGAGTTCTGGCAGTTCCACCCCACCGGCGTGTTCGGCGCCGGCGTGCTGCTGACCGAAGGCTGCCGCGGCGAAGGCGCGATCCTGCTCAACAGCAATGGCGAACGCTTCATGGAGCGCTATGCGCCCACCTTGAAGGACCTGGCGCCGCGCGACTTCGTCTCGCGCTGCATGGACCAGGAAATCAAGGAAGGCCGCGGCTGCGGTCCCAACAAGGACCACATCCTGCTCAAGCTCGACCACCTGGGCGCGGACACCATCCGCAAGCGCCTGCCCTCGGTGGAAGAGATCGGCCACAACTTCGCCAACGTCGACATCACCCGCGAGCCGATCCCGGTGGTGCCCACCATCCACTACCAGATGGGCGGCATCCCCACCAACATCAACGGCCAGGTCGTCACCCAGAACGAGGCCAACGAGTCGGTGGTGGTCAAGGGCCTGTACGCGGTCGGCGAATGCTCCTGCGTGTCGGTGCACGGCGCCAACCGCCTGGGCACCAACTCGCTGCTCGACCTGCTGGTGTTCGGCCGCGCCGCCGGCAACCACATCGTGCAGTACAACGACAAGCTCAAGGAGCACAAGGAACTGCCGGCCAACGCCGCCGACCGTACCCTGAAGCGCCTGAACGAGCTGGAAGACTCCGCCTCCGGCGAATACGCCCAGGACGTGGCGGCCGACATCCGCGCCACCATGCAGGCCCATGCCGCCGTGTTCCGCCAGCAATCGGTGATGGACGAAGGCGTGGTCAAGATCGCCGACATCCGCAAGCGCGTGGCCGGCATCACGCTCAAGGACAAGTCGCGCGTCTTCAACACCGCGCGCATCGAAGCCCTGGAAGTCGACAACCTGATCGAAGTGGCGCAGGCCACCATGGTCTCGGCCGCCGCCCGCAAGGAATGCCGTGGCGCCCACACCGTGGACGACTACGAGCGCCCGGCCGACGACGCCGAGTTCCCGCTGGGCCGCAACGACAAGGAGTGGATGAAGCACACCCTGTGGTACAGCGCCACCAACAGCCTGGCCTACAAGCCGGTCCGCATGAAGCCGCTGACCGTCGACACCGTGCCGCCCAAGGTCCGCACGTTCTAAGAGCCCGGACACCCACGCGAAAGAATCACCATGCAAAAGCGCACTTTCAAGATCTACCGCTACGACCCGGACAAGGACGCCAAGCCCTACATGCAGACCATCGAGATCGAACTCGAAGGCAATGAACGCATGCTGCTGGACGCCCTGATCAAGCTCAAGGCGATCGACCCCACCATCGCCTTCCGCCGCTCCTGCCGCGAAGGCGTGTGCGGCTCGGACGCGATGAACATCAACGGCAAGAACGGCCTGGCCTGCCTGACCAACCTGCGAACGCTGAAGGACCCGATCGTCATCAAGCCGCTGCCCGGCCTGCCGGTGATCCGTGACGTCATCGTGGACATGACGCACTTCTTCAACCAGTACCACTCGATCAAGCCCTACCTGGTCAACGACACGCCGCCGCCCGAAAAAGAGCGCCTGCAGTCGCCCGAGGAGCGCGAGGAGCTCGACGGCCTGTACGAGTGCATCCTGTGCGCCAGCTGCTCGACCAGCTGCCCCAGCTTCTGGTGGAACCCGGACAAGTTCGTCGGCCCGGCAGGTCTCTTGCAGGCCTACCGCTTCATCGCCGACAGCCGCGACCAGACCACCGGCGAGCGCCTGGACAACCTGGAAGACCCGTACCGCCTGTTCCGCTGCCACACCATCATGAACTGCGTCGATGTCTGCCCCAAGGGCCTGAACCCGACCAAGGCGATCGGCAAGATCAAGGAACTGATGGTCCGCCGCGCGGTCTGATCACAAGCGCATGCAGCACGTGGAAGAAGACGCCCTCGTCGACGAACGCTCCCTGAGCAAGCTGCGCTGGCGCTGCCGGCGCGGCCTGCTGGAGAACGACCTTTTCATCGAGCGCTTCTTCGCCCGCCATGCCGACACACTGACGGTGCGCCAGGCGCGCGGCATGACCCAGCTGATGGACCTGTCGGATCACGACCTGATGGACCTGCTCATGGGCCGCAAGCAGCCGGAGGGTGAGACCGACACACCGGAAGCGCACGATGTCCTGAAGATGTTGAGGGTCTGAAGCAGGCCTGGCCCTGCCCCGACCCACCAAGGTGTTCATGAAAGACTAGCCCCAGACCGGTAACGGCAACGAGGCATTAACCAAGGAAGCACATGAAGCAAGCAGACAACAAAGCCACGCTGTCGTTCAGCAATGGCAGCCCCAGCGTCGAGCTGCCGGTCTATGCCGGCAACATCGGTCCGGACGTGATCGACATCCGCAAGCTGTATGCGCAGACGGGCATGTTCACCTATGACCCGGGTTTCCTGTCCACCGCCGCCTGCCAATCCGGCATCACCTACATCGACGGCGACAAGGGCGAGCTGCTGTACCGCGGCTACCCCATCGAGCAACTGGCCACCAACTGCGACTACCTCGAGACCTGCCACCTGCTGCTGTACGGCGAACTGCCGGACGCCAAGAAGAAGGCCGAGTTCAACGACCTGGTGACGCACCACACCATGGTCAACGAGCAGATGCAGTTCTTCCTGCGCGGTTTCCGCCGCGACGCGCATCCGATGGCGGTCATGACCGGCCTGGTCGGCGGCCTGTCGGCCTTCTATCACGACAGCACGGACATCAACAATCCCGAGCATCGCGAGATCGCCGCGATCCGCCTGATCGCGAAGATGCCCACGCTGGTCGCCATGGCCTACAAGTACAGCATCGGCCAGCCCTTCATGTACCCGAAGAACGAGCTGAGCTATGCCGGCAACTTCCTGCACATGATGTTCGCCACGCCCTGCGAGCCCTTCAAGGTCAGCCCGACCCTGGAAAAGGCCCTGGACCGCATCTTCATCCTGCACGCCGACCACGAGCAGAACGCATCGACCTCCACCGTGCGCCTGTGCGGCTCCTCGGGCACCAACCCCTTCGCGGCCATCGCCGCCGGTGTCGCCTGCCTGTGGGGCCCTGCCCACGGCGGCGCCAACGAGGCCTGCCTGAACATGCTCCAGGAAATCCAGGACATGGGCGGTGTGGACAAGATCGGCGACTTCATCGCCAAGGTGAAGGACAAGTCCTCCGGCGTGAAGCTGATGGGTTTCGGCCACCGCGTCTACAAGAACTACGACCCGCGCGCCAAGCTGATGCAGGAAACCTGCAAGGAAGTGCTGGCCGAGCTGGGCCTGGAAAACGATCCGCTGCTGAAGATCGCCGTCGCACTGGAAAAGATCGCGCTGGAAGACGAGTACTTCGTCTCCCGCAAGCTCTACCCCAACGTGGACTTCTACTCCGGCATCGTGCAGCGCGCCATCGGCATCCCGGTGCCGCTGTTCACCGCCGTGTTCGCCCTGGCGCGCACCGTCGGCTGGATCGCGCAGCTGAACGAAATGATCGCCGACCCCGAGTATAAGATCGGCCGTCCGCGCCAGCTCTTCGTCGGCTCCGAGCGCCGCGACGTCAAGCCGATCGCGCAACGCTGATCGGCCTGCGGGGGAGCCTGCTCCCCGGCACCACGAAGCCCGCCCATCCGGCGGGCTTTTCTGTCCTCGACGGCAGGCCCGGCGCCTGCCGTTTTGCTTTTTCAGCCCCCGAACCGGTCCCGATAAGCCTGCGGCGTGATGCCCAGCCGCCGCACGAAGAGGTGCCGCAGCGGCTGCTCCGAACGCAGGCCCACACGCGCGGCCACCGTCTTCAGGGGGAGGTCGCTTTCTTCCAGCAGCCGGCGGGCACGCTCCAGCCGGGCGGTCTCGATGAACTCGGAGGGCGACTGCCCCGTCTCCTGCAGGAACACCCGGCGGAAGTTGCGCTCGCTCATCGCCGCACGGTCGGCCAGCTGTGCGGGCGACAGGGCTTCGTCGAGATGGGCCAGAGTCCAGTCCTGCACCTCGCGGATGCCGGCATGGCCGGTGGCCTGGCTGGCCAGATGCACGCTGAACTGGGACTGGCCGCCGGGGCGCTTCAAGTACATCACCAGGTCGCGCGCCACCTCCAGGGCCAGGGTGCGGCCGAAATCCTCCTCGACCAGGGCCAGGGCGAGGTCGATGCCAGCCGTCACGCCGGCCGAGGTCCAGAGCCGGCCTTCCCGCACATAGATCGCGTCCGCATCCACCTGCACCTGCGGATGGCGTTGCTGCAGCAAAGCCGCCACGCTCCAGTGGGTGGCGGCGCGCCGGCCTTCGAGCAGTCCGGCCGCGGCCAGGAAGAAACTGCCCGAGCACAGCGAGACCAGCCGCGGCAGGCGGGGCGCCGCCGCGCGCAACCAATCGACGATGCCCGGCGCCGAAGCCAGCGCCGCCTCGATCTCGCGCGAGCCCACCACCAGGGCCAGGTCGGGCAGATCGTCTTGCCCCAGCGCGCGGCTGGCATGCAGCTGCATGGAGGTGTCGGAAGGCACCGGGCCGACCCGCTGGGCCGCCACGTTCACCCGATAGCCGGGCGGATCGCCTCGCCGTGCCAGGTGCACATTGGCGTAATCGAAGACCGACATCGGCCCGATGGCTTCGAGCGCCTTGAAGCCGGGATACACGACGATGTCGACGGAGAGGGGAAGCGGCATGCGGAGAAGGGAAATCAGCGGCCAAATTGCAGTGCGCCGCGGCCAAAGCCGGACTGCCGGCATGGCAAGGACATGAAAAGCGGGCCCGGGGCCTTTAAAGTGCGGCGTCACGACGGTGCCGAGCGCACCGATTCTCCCCTACCCCCAACAATCAAAGATCCGCATGAAGACTCGCGCCGCCGTCGCCTGGCAATCCGGCCAGCCCCTGACCATCGAAACCGTCGACCTCGACGGCCCGCGCTTCGGCGAGGTGCTGGTCGAGATCAAGGCCACCGGCATCTGCCACACCGACTACTACACCCTCTCCGGCGCCGACCCGGAAGGCATCTTCCCGGCCATCCTCGGCCATGAAGGCGCGGGCATCGTGGTGGACGTGGGCCCAGGCGTGACCACGCTCAAGAAGGGCGACCACGTCATCCCCCTCTACACGCCCGAATGCCGCCAGTGCAAGTTCTGCCTGAGCCGCAAGACCAACCTCTGCCAGCTGATCCGCGGCACCCAGGGCAAAGGCCTGATGCCGGACGGCACCAGCCGCTTCAGCCTGGACGGCAAGCCGATCGCTCACTACATGGGCACCAGCACCTTCAGCAACTACACCGTGGCGCCGGAGATCTCGCTGGCCAAGATCCGCGAGGACGCACCCTTCGACAAGGTCTGCTACATCGGCTGCGGCGTCACCACCGGCATCGGCGCGGTGCTCTTCACCGCCAAGGTGGAAGCCGGCGCCAACGTGGTCGTCTTCGGCCTGGGCGGCATCGGCCTGAACGTGATCCAGGGCGCCAAGATGGTGGGCGCCGACAAGATCATCGGCGTGGACATCAACCCCGCCCGCCAGGAGATGGCACGCCAGTTCGGCATGACCCACTTCATCAACCCAAACGAGGTGGAGAACGTGGTGGACGCCATCGTCCAGCTGACCGACGGCGGCGCCGACTACAGCTTCGAATGCATAGGCAACACCAAGGTGATGCGCCAGGCGCTGGAGTGCACCCACAAGGGCTGGGGCCGCAGCATCGTCATCGGCGTGGCCGAGGCCGGCGCCGAGATCTCCACCCGCCCCTTCCAGCTGGTCACCGGCCGCAAGTGGGAAGGCTCGGCCTTCGGCGGCGCGCGCGGCCGCACCGATGTGCCGAAGATCGTGGACTGGTACATGGAGGGCAAGATCGACATCGACAGCCTGATCACCCACACCATGCCGCTGGAAGACATCAACAAGGGCTTCGATCTGATGAAATCCGGCGAGTCGATCCGCGGTGTCGTGATCTTCTGAGCCCGCGGCCATGGAACTGATTTCATCGCACGGCTGCTTCGGCGGCGAGCAACGTTTCTACCGGCACGACTCGCGCGAGATCGGCCTGCCGATGAAGTTCTCGGTCTTCCTGCCGCCGCAGGCCAGGAAGGGCCCGGTGCCGGCGCTGCTCTACCTGGCAGGGCTGACCTGCACGGAAGAGACCTTCATGGTCAAGGCCGGCGCCCAGCGCAAGGCGGCCGAGCTGGGCCTGGCCCTGATCGCCCCCGACACCAGTCCGCGCGGCACCGATGTTCCAGGCCAGGAAGCCAGCTGGGATTTCGGCACCGGCGCCGGCTTCTACCTCGACGCCACCGAAGCCCCCTGGGCCCCGCACTGGCGCATGGAGAGCTACCTGATCGCCGAGCTGCTGCCCCTGGTGCAGCGCGAGCTGCCGCTGCTGCCGGACCGGCTGGGCATCTTCGGCCATTCGATGGGCGGCCATGGCGCGTTGACGCTGGCGCTGCGCCACCACGGCCTGTTCCGCTCGGTCTCGGCCTTCGCGCCGATCTGCGCGCCCAGCCGCTGCCCCTGGGGCGAGAAGGCCTTCGCCGGCTATTTGGGCCAGGACCGCGCCATCTGGCTGATGCACGACGCCAGCGCCCTGATGCAGCTGCAGAAGAGCGCGCCCTACCCCGCCGGCCTGCTGATCGACCAGGGCCTGGACGACAAGTTCCTGGCCGAACAGCTGCTGCCCGAGTCATTCGAGGCCGCCTGCCGCGCCGTCGGCCAGCCGCTGACGCTGCGCCGGCATCCGGGCTACGACCATGGCTACTACTTCATCCAGAGTTTCATGGCGGACCACCTGGCCCACCATCACGCCCAGCTCGCCTAGAAGGCGATGTCCGGGATGATGTGCATGCGCTGCTCCACGATGCGGCGGATGCAGCCGGCGCGGCTCATCGAGTCGACGTCGCCATCCTCGGTGGTGAACAGCAGCAGCTTGCCCTTGGGGCTGACCCAGCTCAGCTCCCAGCGCGCCCAGCGCCCACCCTCCCAGGCAGCCACCTGCGCGCCGATCTGCAGCACCTGCGAAGCCGCTGCCGCGGACACCCGGGCTTGTGCGGCAGAAGCCCCGCGCTCGTCGCCAGCCGAAGGGCCCGCCGGACCGGGGTCGGGCAGCCCCTCCGTGACGGAAGGCGTGCGCGGCTGCCGGCGCATCGCGAACGAACTGCCGGCGGCGCGTGCGGCCACGCCGTGCAGATCGTCGAGCATGGAGAAGAAGGGCCCGGCCCGTTCCGCCGGGTAGCCGATGCTCTGCAGGCCCGATCGCAGGCGCGAGAGCAGCGAGGGCACCGTCACCAGCAGCCGCTGGACATCGGAGCGCCCCAGCGAAGGCTGGGCGCTCCAGAACAGCGGCCGCACCAGGGCCAGGTAGCCGTCGGGATCGACCGGCGTGCCGTTGAGGTTGCCGGCATGGGCCTCGGCCTGGGCGATGACTTCGCTCCAGGGGCCGAGCACGAAGTCGCGCACCGTGTCGGGCACGTTCTCGATCTCGGGCCAGCTGGCGATGTCCGCGGCGATGCGCTGCGCGGCATCGACCGCCTCGCCGGGCCGTGGCGCATCCGGCGGCCGCGAAACCGGCGCGAGCAATGCCAGCGCCTCGGCCGCGGCATCCCCATCCACCGGCGCGGCCGCCGCCTGCACCGAGGCGCCGGGCGGCAAGGCCTTGCGCAACAAATCGGAGAGGCGCCGGTACTCCTCGCCCAGCTCGGGCGCCAGGGCCAGGCAGAGATGGCGCATCCACAGCGCGATCACCGGCTCGGCCGCGCCGGACCGGTCGGCCACCGACTGCATGGCCTGCACCACGCTTTCGGGCGAGAACGGATTGGCATCGAACTGCGCCTGCGCCAGCCCCAGGGCCGACGACGCCAGCAGCGCGAATTCGCCCAGCGGCTGCGCCAG
Organism: Xylophilus rhododendri; assembly: GCF_009906855.1. NCBI lineage: Bacteria > Pseudomonadati > Pseudomonadota > Betaproteobacteria > Burkholderiales > Xylophilus > Xylophilus rhododendri. The sequence goes on along the minus strand of NZ_CP047650.1, from coordinate 5,045,362 downwards.
CTGGGGCAGCACCGTGGCCAGCACATCCTCGTGCAGCGCGGCCACATGGGGCTGCGGATGCACCATGGCGGTCATCAGCGCGGCGGGAAATTCGTCTTCGAAGAAGCTGGCCTTGTCGCCGAGCAGCTGGCGCGCCTGCTGGGCCGCCGCCGATCCGTCGGCCGAAGCGCCGGAGCGGTGCGCCTGCTCGTAGAGGCTGCGGCGCGCCCTGGCCACCAGTTCGGCCATGAGCACGCCCGCATGGGCGACCGCGTCGTCGATGCAGAGATCCAGGGGATGACGGTTGGCTGACTCGGCGTTGGCGATGGTCATGGGCTCGTGGAAGTCGGCCCGGCGGGAACCGGGCGGGCCGGCCTGCCTTCGTCGGCAGGCCGGGGCGCTTCAGGCAAGCGCCTTGAATCTTACGCGCTTGGGCTTGGAGCCTTCCTCACCCAGGCGCTTTTTCTTGTCGGCCTCGTACTCCTGGTAGTTGCCGTCGAAGAAAGTCCACTGGCTGTCGCCCTCGGCGGCCAGGATGTGGGTGGCGATGCGGTCGAGGAACCAGCGGTCATGGCTGATCACCATCACGGTGCCGGCGAACTCCAGCAGCGCGTCTTCCAGGGCCCGCAGGGTTTCCACGTCCAGGTCGTTCGAGGGTTCGTCCAGCAGCAGCACGTTGCCGCCCTGGATCAGCGTCTTGGCCAGGTGCAGCCGGCCGCGTTCGCCGCCGGAGAGCGTGCCCACCTTCTTCTGCTGGTCCTGGCCGTTGAAGTTGAAGCGGCCGGCATAGGCGCGGCTGGCCATCTGGAACTTGCCGACGTTGATGATGTCGAGGCCGCCGGAGATGTCTTCCCAGACGGTCTTTTCGTTGCCCAGCTCGTCGCGGTGCTGGTCGACGAAGGCCATCTTCACCGTCTGGCCGATGACGACCTCGCCCGCATCGGGCTTCTCGCGCCCGGCGATCAGCTTGAACAGCGTGGACTTGCCCGCGCCGTTCGGGCCGATGATGCCGACGATGGCGCCGGCCGGGATGTTGAAGCTCAGGTTGTCGATCAGCACCCGGTCGCCGAAGCTCTTGGTGACGTTCTTGAACTCGAAGACCTGGCTGCCCAGGCGCTCTCCCACGGGGATGAAGATCTCCTGGGTTTCGTTGCGCTTCTGGTATTCGTAGTCGGACAGTTCCTCGAAACGCTGGATACGCGCCTTGCTCTTGGCCTGGCGGCCCTTGGCGTTCTGGCGCACCCACTCCAGCTCCTTCTTCATGGCCTTGGCGTGGGCTTCCTCGCTCTTCTGCTCGCCTTCCAGACGGGCGTTCTTCTGCTCCAGCCAGTTGGTGTAGTTGCCCTTGTAGGGAATGCCGCGCCCGCGGTCGAGTTCCAGGATCCACTCGGCCGCGTTGTCGAGGAAGTAGCGATCGTGGGTGATGGCCACCACGGTGCCGCCGAAGCGCTGCAGGAACACTTCCAGCCAGTCGACCGATTCGGCGTCCAGGTGGTTGGTGGGTTCGTCGAGCAGCAGCATGTCGGGCTTGGACAGCAGCAGCTTGCACAGGGCCACGCGGCGCTTCTCGCCGCCGGAGAGCAGGCCGATCTTGGCGTCCCAGGGCGGCAGGCGCAGGGCGTCGGCGGCGATCTCGAGCTGGTGCTCGCTGTCGGTGCCGGCGGCGGCGATCACGGCTTCGAGCTGGCCCTGCTCGGCGGCCAGGGCGTCGAAGTCGGCGTCTTCCTCGGCATAGGCGGCGTAGATCTCGTCCAGGCGCTTCTGTGCGTTGCGCACGTCGCCCATGGCTTCCTCGACCGATTCGCGCACCGTGTGTTCGGCGTTGAGCTGGGGCTCCTGCGGCAGGTAGCCGATCGACAGGCCGGGCATGGGCGTGGCCTCGCCGTCGATTTCCTTGTCGATGCCGGCCATGATCTTCAGCAGCGAAGACTTGCCCGAGCCGTTGAGACCCAGCACGCCGATCTTGGCGCCGGGGAAGAACGAGAGCGATATGTCCTTCAAGATCTGCCGCTTGGGCGGCACGGTCTTGCTGACATGGTTCATGGTGTAGACGTATTGGGCCATGGAGTGAGCGAGTGAAGAATGCGATGAGCCGGCGGGGCCGCACAGGGCGGCGCGGCGGCCGAAACCGGGATTATCCGCGCTTGCCGGAATGCTTCATTCGTCGGATGCGAGCCGCAGGGGTGCTCCCTGCCGCTCGGCCGCCATCACGCCGACGTTGAACTGCAGCGTTTCGAAGACTTCGCGATGGAGCTCCGGCGACAAGGTGGCTGTCATGTCGTAGAGCCAGTCGCAGGCCTCGCGCGCATCCTCGACCCACATCCACCGGGTGAGCGTCGCCACGTGCAGCAGGTTTCTCCGGGCGTCCGGATGCGGCGGCAGGAACGGCAGGTGGTCCATCATCAATTCGAGGACGGCATCCCAGGACACACGGTTGCGGTGCGCCGCACGCCGAAGCTGCTCGCGCTGCAGGCCGACGAGGCGCTGGTAGAGGATCTGTGCCTCGCACCTCACATCGATCAGTTGCACCCCCGAGTCGTCATCGACCTGCAGCTTCAAGGGAAACCCGATCTCCCGGTTCATCTCGACCAAGGCATAGACCACCAGGCGCAGGCTCGCCCAGTCGTGAAAAGGCGTGCGGCACAGCAGCCGCGTGCTGGCGAAGATGGCGCGCAGCAAGGCCGCCCGCATCGGGCTGGGCCAGCGCGCCATGGGCGCCACGGCCGCACAGGCATGCTCCAGCGCCAGGACCAGTTGATGTTGCACGACGAGGGTGGTCTCCCTGAGTTCCTCCGCGTTTTCATTCGTGCTTTCGGTGGCGTAGAGGCCCTGCAGCGCTTCTTCCAGGACGTTCAGGGCCTCCAGCGGCGCGGCCAAGGCGGCCGTCTCCCGCGCCATGCGGTTGTCCAGCGTGATGTCGTCGGCGATGCAACGGAACTCCCAGCACGAGGCCCGCAGCGACCGCAGCGTCTCCCAGTCGATGAAGGACGTGACGTGCCGCAGCACTTCACGCGGCAGTTCCATCAGCGGGGACAGCGGCTGCTGCGGGTCGGCCGGCATGAAACGCGCGGCATGCGGTGGCGGGATATCCATGGCTCGGTCGGGCTCCGGTGTCGGTGGGCATGGCATTGCAATCCGGACGAACTGCCCGCCATGCGGCGCCAGGCGCAGAACCGCAGACCATGCGAAACCCGCGACCCACAGCGCTTCGCTCCGGCGGCCTTCGCATCGGGTGGCCGCGCACGGAGTCCGAGGCGCTTCGCAAACATGGACAGCTCCCACCAACCTCCAGTCCGGCCATGCTCCTCCTGCGCCCCTCCTCCGCGTCCCAACCGTCCCGGACCCCAGGCCGGACCCGCGCCGTGCTGGCGGACTCCGGCCTGTGGCGCGGCCGTGAAGCCGGCCATGCCCGCGAACTCAAGCTGCGGCTGGACCACAGCACCCGCCTGCGCGACCTGGCCCACTGGACCAGCCGCACCGTGGCCTTCCTGCAGCGCCCGGCCCCGCGCGACCGCTCGCTCGACGGACCGCCCTTCAGGAGTTTGATGGCCGCGCTCTCGGCCATCGCCGCCGGCCCGCGGCTCGACGGTCCGGAGATCGATCTGGCCCTGGCCATCGCAGCCGAACTGGCCGCGCTGGCACAGTCGCTGGCCGAAGACCCGCCGGCCGAGGATGCCCTGGCCTGCACCGAGGCACTGCAGCGGCGCTGGCGCGGCATCGCCGACCACATCGTGGCCTCGGCCAGCGGCCACGCGGCCGCATCGCTCAAGGAAACGCTGGACCGCATGCAGCCGGCCAACATGGCCCCGGCCCGGGAAAAACGCCATGTCGTGCCGATGCCGCTGGCCGATCTGCTGCTCAGGCGGGAGAGCCACTGAGAAGCGCACGGCTTTTATGGTCCAGGCGGACCGTTACCGCAGCGCGGTTCGTGCGACAATGGCCGCTCGCCGCCGGGCACAGTCATCCGGGGCGCCGGCACTCTGCCGGGGGACCAGAAGACACGGCCGCATGCCGCGTTCGGGCTCCCATCCTTGAAGACACATCAGCCTCAGACTGGCCCCTGCTTTCAACAGCTGCGTGGCAGGCCGATGTCCCCGTGCCCTGGTTGGGCACCACACCATGACATTTGACGAACTGAACCTGGCCCCGGCCATCGTAGAAGCTGTGCGCGAACAGGGCTACGAGACCCCGACTCCCATCCAGGCGCAAGCCATCCCCCTGGTTCTCGCGGGACACGACCTGCTCGCCGGCGCCCAGACCGGCACCGGCAAGACCGCCGCCTTCACCCTGCCCCTGCTGCAGCGCCTGAGCCAGGACGAAGGCAACGGCGGCAAGAAGAAGGTGCGCGCCCTGGTGCTCACCCCCACCCGCGAACTCGCGGCGCAGGTCGAGGAATCGGTCCGCACCTACGGCAAGAACCTCAAGCTCAGCTCCGCCGTCATCTTCGGCGGCGTCGGCATGAACCCCCAGATCGACCGCCTGCGCCACGGCGTCGACATCCTGGTGGCCACCCCCGGCCGCCTGCTGGACCTGCAGCAGCAGGGCCACCTCGACCTGTCGGCCGTGCAGGTCCTGATCCTCGATGAAGCCGACCGCATGCTCGACATGGGCTTCATCCACGACGTGAAGAAGATCCTCGCCCTGGTGCCCAAGGAAAAGCAGAGCCTGCTGTTCTCGGCCACCTTCTCCGACGAGATCCGCGAGCTGGCCAACGGCCTGCTGCGCAATCCGCAGAGCGTGCAGGTCACGCCGTCCAACACCACCGTGCAGCGCATCACCCAGGTGATCCACCCGGTCGGCCGCGCCAAGAAGAAGGCCCTGCTGGCCCACATCATCAACCGCCACGAGTGGAGCCAGGTGCTGGTCTTCACCCGCACCAAGTTCGGCGCCAACAACGTGGCCGAATTCCTGGAGAAGAACGGCATCAGCGCCATGGCGCTGCACGGCAACAAGAGCCAGTCGGCCCGCACCCAGGCCCTGGCCGGCTTCAAGAGCGGCGAGATCCGCGCGCTGGTCGCCACCGACATCGCCGCCCGCGGCATCGACATCGACGAGCTGCCGCACGTCGTCAACTACGAGATCCCCAACGTCTCCGAAGACTATGTGCACCGCATCGGCCGTACCGGCCGCGCCGGTGCCGACGGCGCCGCCGTCAGCCTGGTCTGCATGGACGAAGAAGGCTTCATGTACGACATCGAGCGCTTCACCAAGCAGAAGATCGCCGTCGAGGTGGTCGAGGGCTTCGGTCCGGACGAAGGCGAACGCGCCGAGCCGATCGCCATGGGCCGCCAGACCATCTGGGGCGGCGCCGGCAAGCCGCCGAGCCGTGAAGTCATGGCCGCAGCGGCCAAGGCCGCGCGTACCGAGATGATGCAGCGCATCCGCGACAACAAGGCCGGCCAGGGTGGCGGCGCAGGCGGCGGCAATGGCGGCGGCGGTGGCGGACAGCCCCGCGGCGGCCAGCCGGCCGGCCGGCGCAACGGCGGCGGCAATGGCGGTGGCGGTGGCCAGGGCCAGCGTTTCGGCCAGGGCGGCGGCAACGGCGGTGGCGGCAACTTCGGCAACGGTGGCAACTTTGGCGGCAACGGCGGCCAGAACCAGCCCCGCGGCCCGCGTCCGGAACGCGCCGACCGCGGTGCCGACCGTGGCGACTTCCCGCCGGTGCCGCGCGAGGAGCGCCAGCCGCGCCATCACGGCAATGCGATCAGCCCTTCGCAGGCCGACCAGCTGGCACATCGCCGCGCTGAATCGATGGGCCAGGGCGGCGCTGCCGGCCAGCCCGATCCGCTGCGCACCAGCGTCGACAGCATGGCCGGCCGCGGCCGTCGCCCGGGTGGCGGCGGTGGTGGTGGCGGCGGTGGCGGCTACGGCCGTCGCTCCGGCGGCGGTGGCGGCAATGGCGGAGGCGGCGGTGGCGGTTTCGGCCGCGGCGGTGGCGGTGGCCGTTTCGGCCGCTGACCGGCCCGCAAGCCTCCCGGCAGTCCCTACAAGGCCTGCGGCACCCCCCGGTGCCGCAGGCTTTTTTACGGGCCCCCTAGAATTGGCGGCCCCGTCTCGCAAGCTCCGTTTTCCCTGGGACTTCCAGCCCCCACATCCGATGACCTCTCCCCGCCAGCTCTTCGTCACCACCGCACTGCCGTATGCCAACGGCAAGTTCCACATCGGCCACATCATGGAATACATCCAGGCCGACATCTGGGTGCGGTTCCAGCGCATGCGCGGGGCGCAGGTCGCCTTCGTCTGCGCCGACGATGCACATGGCGCGGCCATCACCATCGCCGCCGACAAGGCCGGCATCACGCCGCAGGCCTTCGTGGCCGAGATCGCCGCCGGCCGCAAGCCCTATCTTGACGGCTTCCACATCGCCTTCGACAACTGGCATTCCACCGACGGCCCCGAGAACCACGTCCTGGCCCAGGACATCTACCGCGACCTGCGCGCCGCCGGCCTGATCGAGACCCGCAGCGTCGAGCAGTTCTACGACCCTGAAAAGGGCATGTTCCTGGCCGACCGCTTCATCAAGGGCGAATGCCCGAACTGCCATGCCAAGGACCAGTACGGCGACAACTGCGAGGTCTGCGGCGCGGTCTACGCACCCACCGAACTGATCGAGCCCTATTCCGCCCTGTCCGGCGCCAAGCCGGTGCTGAAAAGCTCGGACCACTTCTTCTTCAAGCTCTCCGACCCGCGCTGCGAAGCCTTCCTCAAGGAATGGACCGTCGCCCCCGGCCATGTGCAGCCCGAGGTGCAGAACAAGATCCGCGAATGGCTCTACCAGGACGAGGACGGCAAGGGCGGCCTGGGCGACTGGGACATCAGCCGCGACGCGCCCTACTTCGGCATCGAGATCCCGGACGCGCCGGGCAAATACTTCTATGTCTGGCTCGATGCCCCCGTCGGCTACCTCGCCTCGCTGAAGAACCACCTGGACAAGCAGGGCCTGGACTACGCCGCCTACATGGCCCAGCCGGAGCTGGAGCAGGTGCATTTCATCGGCAAGGACATCATCACCTTCCACACCCTGTTCTGGCCGGCGATGCTGCATTTCAGCGGCCGCAAGACGCCCGACGCCATCTACGTGCACGGCCACCTGACCGTCAACAACGAGAAGATGAGCAAGAGCCGCGGCACCGGCATCGATCCGCTCAAGTACCTCTCGCTGGGCCTGTCGCCCGAGCATCTGCGCTACTACCTGGCGGCCAAGCTCAGCGGCCGCAACGAGGACATCGACTTCAACCCCGAGGACTTCGCCGCCCGCGTCAACAGCGACCTGGTCGGCAAGTTCATCAACATCGCCAGCCGCGCCGCCGGCTTCCTCACCAAGCGCTACGAAGGCCGCCTGAGCGCGCCCGCCGGCGTGGACGCCGGCCTGCTCGACCAGCTGCAGGCCCGGGCCGAGGACATCGCCGCGCTCTACGAAGCCCGCGACACCGCCCGCGCCCTGCGCGAGACCATGGCGCTGGCCGACAAGGTCAACGAGTTCGTCGATGCCAACAAGCCCTGGGAACTGGCCAAGCAGGAGGGCATGGAAGCCCGGCTGCAGGACGTGTGTTCGACCTGCATCGAGGCCTTCCGCCTGCTGGCCATCTACCTGAAGCCCGTGCTGCCGGCGCTGGCCGTGCAGGTCGAGGCCTTCCTGAAGATCGAGCCGCTGCAGTTCGCCGATGCGGCGCGCCTGCTCGGCGCGGGCCACACCATCGGCGCCTACCAGCACCTGATGCAGCGGGTCGATCCCAAGCTGCTCGAAGCCCTGTTCGAAGCCCCGGCGCCCGAGCCGCACGCCGCCGCGCCCGCCCTGCCCGGCGGCGAGGCCATCGCCCCCGTGATCGGCATCGAGGACTTTGCCAAGGTCGACCTGCGCATCGCCCGCATCGACGCCTGCGAGGCCGTCGAAGGCTCCACCAAGCTGCTGCGCCTCACACTGGACGTGGGCGAAGGCCGCCAGCGCAATGTCTTCAGCGGCATCGCCTCGGTCTACCGGCCCGAGCAGCTGGTCGGCAAGCTGACGGTGATGGTGGCCAACCTGGCGCCGCGCAAGATGAAGTTCGGCGTCAGCGAAGGCATGGTGCTGGCCGCCAGCCATGCCGACGGCAAGGCGCATCCCGGCATCCATCTGCTGGAGCCGTGGCCGGGCGCCACGCCTGGCATGCGCATCGGCTGATCGCCGCCATGAAGATCGCCAAGCTCCTGGCCACCGCGCTGCTGGCCCACGGCCTCGGCGGCTGCGCCGTGGTGGCGGTGGCCGATGCCACCGTCAGCGTGGCCGCGACGACGGTCGGCGCCGCCGCCAGCGTGGCCGGCCTGGCGGTCGATGCCACGGTCGGCACGGTCAAGCTGGCCGGCCGTGCGGTGTCGGCGGTGGTGCCGGGCTCGGATTAGGCGTTCCCGGGTTCCAGGTGGCGCAGGAAGCGGTGGCGCAGATAGGCCACGCTGGCGTCCGACAGCAGGCAGGCTCGCGGCTCGTGCACCAGCCGGTCGACCTCGTCATACATCGTCCGCACATTCAGCGCGATCCTGTCCGGGCGCCGGTCGAGGAACTGGTCCACCGTCCAGCCCGCGTGGCTGCCGCCGTTGTCCAGGCGCTGGCCGCATACTTCGTCCAGGCCCTGCAGCTCGGAGCGCAAGCGGGTCGCCGCCACCCAGCCGGCCAGCGGCGCCATGTCTTCGAGTTCGAGCTGGCGGGCGCCCGGGCAGGCGCCGACATGGCGCGCATCGTTGGCCCGCAGGGTGCGCCTGACCCGCTCGCCCAGGTCCGGACAACGGGTCATCAGCACGAAACGCAGGGCGAAGTACATGCAGCCGTGCTCGTCGCCGCGCTGGATGCGGGGCGTCACATAGACACGGTCGTCGAATTGTTCGGCCAGCCTGCGGATGACGGTGCCCAGGCAGGCCCCGGCGCTGTCCACCATCAGGCAGGAAGACACGCCCTCGCCCGAGCGCAGCAGCACCAGCGCCAGTGTGTGCAGGCCCGAATGGGTCGCCGCCAGCGCCACGGCATGGCCGCCGGGCGGCAGGCTGTCGCACCAGCGCCGCATGCGCTCGGCCGTGGGGCGGATGCTCCAGAAGACCACGGTGGCCACCTCGATGCGGTATTTGCGGCGGTAGATGCGCAGCATGGTGCCGAGGGTGCGGGAAGGCATGGCGTCGTCCGGGCGCAGGCCGGTGAAGTCCGCGCCGGCCCATGGGTCGCCATGCAAATCACGACCTGGGCGTGGCAGCAGCGGATCCGTTTCGGACTTGGTTTCGCCCTCGCGCTGCGCTGCAAGCGGCATGTGACTCACGCTTGGCCGATCGATGACGGAACCATAGGATGGAAAACTCATCCGCCCCACTTTGCAGCCGCCAGGCCTGCAAACTCGGGGGCCGCACGAATTCAGCTGCCGGAAAACGCAGCACGAGGCGCCGTCCTTTGTAAAATCACCCGTTCTTCCGCCGTCCGGCCGGAAAAGGCTCTCCAGGTTCGCCCCATGTCCATCTTCCAACGCAAGCACTACACCTCCGAAGTCACCGACTTCCTCAACGACCTGAAGAAGCAACACCCCTCGCTGGATGCCGAGCAGGTCGCCGGCCGCGCCCTGCTCTGGGACAAGAAGATCGACCGCGATGCCTGGGAAGGCTACGACGCCGGCGAGATCAAGCAGAAGCCCTACGTCTACCAGACCGACAACAGCGGCAACTGAGGGCGCGGGCCGCCTCCGTTTTCCATGAACGACATCGCATCGGTCGAGGCCGACGGCCACGGCCATGGCGATTCGCCGGATGTCATCGACCAGGTCGCGCTGGCCCGCCTCTACGGCGAGCCGCTGTTCGCGATGCCGCAGGATCTGTACATCCCGCCGGATGCGCTCGAAGTCTTTCTCGAAGCCTTCGAAGGCCCGCTGGACCTGCTGCTCTACCTGATCCGCAAGCAGAACTTCAACATCCTCGACATCCCGATGGCGGCGCTGACGCGCCAGTACCTGTCCTATGTCGACGAGATCCGCAGCCGCAACCTGGAGCTGGCCGCCGAATACTTGCTGATGGCGGCGATGCTGATCGAGATCAAGTCGCGCATGCTGCTGCCGCCCAAGGCTGCCGTACCCGGCGCGGAGCCGGAAGACCCGCGCGCGGAGCTGGTGCGCAGGCTGCTGGAATACGAGCAGATGAAGCTGGCCGCGGCCAAGCTCAATGCGCTGCCGCAGTACGGCCGCGACTTCCTGCGTGCCCAGGTCACGATAGAGCAGAGCCTGCAGCCGCGTTTTCCGGATGTGCATGTGGCCGACCTGCAATCGGCCTGGCGCGACATCCTGCAGCGGGCAAGACTGGTGCAGCACCACACCATCACCCGCGAGGAACTCAGCGTGCGCGAGTACATGAGTTATGTGCTGCGCAGCCTGCAGGGCCGGCGCTTCGTGCCCTTCGAGGAATTGTTCCAGCCGGAGAAGGGCCAGACGGTGCTGGTCGTCACCTTCATCGCCCTGCTGGAACTGGCCAAGGAAACGCTGATCGAGATCACCCAGGCCGAGGCCTTCGCGCCGATCTACGTGCGGCTGGCCTACTCCAGCTGAAGCGGCCGGCGCCGTGCGGCGAAGGGTTCACTGCTCCAGCGAAGCCAGGTACTGCAGCGCCAGCGGTTCGATCGCCCGCCGCGGCGCATCCGGCATGCTGCGCAGCACGGTCTTGAGGGCGGCGTGCAGGGGCACCAGCCTGTCACGCAGCTCCTGCGCGTGGAAGATCACATGGCGTTGGCCGATGTCGGCCACCTGCCGCATCCGCAGGTGGAAATCCACCGCGTCTTCGCCCTTCAGCCGGGATTTGCCGTCCGTCGTTTCCCACGCCTCCCGGATCGCATCCTGCATGGCGGCGATCCGCTGCCCGGTCATTTCGAAGGAAGACCGGTTCGCCGGTTCGACCACAGGCAGCGGCGCCGGGCGCTGGAACGCCGCCGGCCGGTCGCGGCGCCGCACCCGGCCCTGCCTGGGCGGCGCGGCGGGCTCGGGACTTTCAGGACGGTCGGGCGGATCGGAGTTCAGCGAAGAGTTGGAGCTGTACAAGGCGGGCGCCACACGCTGCGGCACCGGGCTGAGCGTGTTCTGCTGCCTCGATATCTCCTTGTACTGTTGCGTCCATTGCTTGCGGCTCAGCTTGCGCAGAATGGTGTCGGCCTCGCCGCACAGGCGGCCCAGCTCGTCGCGCAGTTCGCTGCGCCGCGCGGGTGCGAAGGTGCCGCACTTGAGCACCTTGATATCGCGGTAGAGGCGTTCGAGCCGCTGGCTCAGCGATTGCCACTCGTGCGCCGTACGAGGCAGCCGGCGGCATGTCTCGATGAGGCGGCGGTAGCGCGCATGGATATCCGCCGTGTCGTGCGGATCGCAGCCGAAGACGCTGCTCAGCAAAAGCTCGCAGCAGGATAGCTCCACCAGCGGTTCGCGTCGCGGCATGCCGTCCAGGAGCCGCCCGCCGCCCGGGTCGGCATGCAAGCTCGCGGAACGTTCGAAATCGCCGGCATCGAAGCTGGCATCGGGACTCGGAGGCGTCCAGGAAGCCCTGGCGCTGAAATACGAAGGGAAGGCCACAGAAGTTCCTGCGAGAAATGGAATGGCGACTTTCCCGCGCCGCCAGATCCCGCGCCAACAGGATCTTGCGAAGCAGCCCGCATCCGGCCGAAGACCGCGGATGCCAAAGCCTCCCCCCGCCCCCGGCCCGGTCCCTCGACTCACGCTTGCAGCGACTTGAGGTATTGCCAGGCCAGCGGCGAAATGATGCGCCTGGCTGAATCGGGCATGTCGTCCAGGGCATAGCGCAGGGCGGTATCCAGGTCCAGGAAATGCTGCTCCAGGCCCGGCACATCGCAGGCCACATGCGGCCCCTCGATGCCGGCGACCCGCAGCAGGCGCGCATGCAAGCCGGCCGCATCCCGGCAGGCGATGAGCCCCCGGCGATCGCTGCACTGCGAGGCGGCCAGGATGGCCCCCCTCATGTCGGCGAGCCCCTGCGCGTCGATGCGAAAGGGAACCGGATCCCAAAGCGTGCCCGCAGCCACGAGCACACGCTGCCCGGCCACGGGCTGTCCTTGCCTCGATCCGGATGCGGGTTCCGGTTCCGGCCCTGGCTCCGACCCGGAGCGTTCCAGCGAATCCGATTCCAGCGAGGAAACGGCCCGGCGCGCGGGCGGCGCTATCCATCCGGTGAACGACGCCGCATCCAGCTGCATCAAGGCTTCGGTGTCCAGCCGCCGTAGCGCCTTGCGGCGCAGGCTGAACACCAGTTGCTGCGCCTCCTCGCCCATCCGGCACAACTGCTTCAGGAGTTCGGAGCGCTGCACACGCAGGAAGCTCCTGCCCTGTATGTAGGCCAGGTCGCACTGCAGCTGCATCAGCCGCTGGTGCAGACGGGGCCAGTCCGGCGTGCCGCGAGGCAGGTCGCGGCATGTGCGCATCAGCCGGCGATGGTTCGATTCGATCAGCAGCTTGTCCGGCGGCGGGTAGCCGATGCCGGCGAACAGGGTCTCGCAGCGGGATTGCAGGACCACGGGCGACTGCCGCGGCAGGCCGTCCAGAAGACAGCCGCCGGGCCGCATCGACGGCGCGGCATGCAGCGGTCCGGCGCCGGGCGCAGCCGGCACCGCCTGCTCCAGGAGCAGGCCCGCCGACGCACCGGCGAGCGGATAGGGAGGAAAGTCCACGATGACTCCCGCAAGATGGAAAAAAGCCCATCTTCGACCGCGCTCCCGACAGCGCCAGCCGGCCTTGCGCATTCCCCCATGCTGCACGAAACCGCGGTGCTAGAGTCCTGCGGCCATGACAGTCCACACCCCTGCCGACACCGCCGCCAGCACCACGCCTTACGGCACGCCGCCCGAGGCCGCCGGCTCCGCCGACCGCAAGCCGATCAGCCTGCCCCGGCTGCAGGCCATGCACGGGCGCGGCGAGAAGATCGCCATGCTCACCGCCTACGACGCCACCTTCGCCGCCATGGCGGATGCGGCCGGCGTCGAATGCCTGCTGGTGGGGGATTCGCTGGGCATGGTCTGCCAGGGCCAGGCCAGCACCGTGGCCGTCACGCTCGATGCCATGCGCTACCACACCGAATGCGTGGCCCGCGGCCTGCAGCGGGTGCAGGGCAGCGCCTGGATCGTGGCCGACCTGCCCTTCGGCAGCTACCACCAGTCGCGTGAACAGGCCCTGGCCAGTGCCACCGTGCTGATGCAGGCCGGTGCCCACATGGTCAAGCTCGAAGGCGGCGGCTGGACCACCGAGACGGTGCGATTCCTGGTCGAGCGCGGCATCCCCGTCTGCGGCCACCTGGGGTTGACGCCGCAGACGGTGTCCGCCCTCGGCGGCTACCGGGTGCAGGGCCGCGACGAGGCCCAGGCCCAGCGCCTGCGCGCCGACGCCATCGCGCTGCAGGACGCCGGCGCCGCCCTGCTGGTGCTGGAGATGGTGCCCGCCCGCCTGGCCGCCGAACTGAGCGGCGCGCTGCCGCGCTGCGCCACCATCGGCATAGGCGCCGGCCGCGGCACCGCCGGACAGGTGCTGGTGATGCACGACATGCTGGGCGTCAACCTGGGCCGCAACGCGAAGTTCGTGCGCAACTTCATGGACGGCGCGGGCGGCGTGGCCGCAGCCATGCGCGCCTATGTGGCCGCGGTCAAGGACGGCAGTTTTCCGGACGACACCCTGCACGCCTGGTAACGCCCGCGCCGCGCGGCGGCCGGCTCACTGCTGCAGCTCCTCGAGGATTTTCCAGGCCCAGGGTGAAACGGCCTCCCGGACCGGCTCCGGCATGGAGGCGATGGCGCTCTGCAAGACCGGCCGCAGGTAGTGGAAGCCCTGGCCCTGTCCCGGCGCCGTCCAGTCGGGCCGTCCTTCGACGCCGGCGACCTGCATCAGTTGCCAATACAGCTCGGCCGCGTGCGGGCCCAGCATGCGCCCGTCGCCGTCGAGGCGTGAACAAGCCGTCTGGATGGCCGCCTGCAGGGATTCGAGCTGCCGGTCGAGGATGCAGGGATGCGGGTCCGCCAGCGCCCCCGCGGCGATGAATACCGGGCGCTCCGGCCGCGGCTCGCAGGGCTCGTGCAGTTCCGGAGCGGGCAAAGGCTCGATGCTCTTCGGCGGCACTCCTGTCGACAGCAGCGGCGGTGGCTCCGTCAGCCGCATCGCGGCCGGCGCGTACTCAGCTTGCCGGCGGCCTTCCTTCCTGTGCACGCTGTGCAGCATCAATTCGGCCTGATCGCCCAAGCGGCTCAAGGTGTCCAGCAGCTCGCTGCCATGCGAGGGCGGGAAGTTCCGCCCCAGGATGAGCTGGAGTTCGCGGTGCAGTCGGTCCAGCCTTTGGCTCAGGCCGGGCCAGGCCGGCGCGCTGCGCGGCAGCGCGCGGCACAGGCGCATCAGCCGGCGGTGGCGTTTGTCGATCTCCCGCTGTTCGCGTACATCGAAGCCGATGGCACCGAGCAGGAAGTCGCAGCAGGATGCATCGACGCTCGGAGCCCGCTGCGGCAGGCCGTCGAGCATCCGGCTGCTTTCCCGGGCAGAAGGCGGCGCACGGGGCGGCTTGCCTGCCGATGCATGCTGCCCGGCACCAGGGCCGACGCGGACCCAGGATGTTTTGACGCGATAGGACGAAGGAAAACCCACGGTGACTCCGGCAGGGATGAAAACAGCCAATTTCTCGCCGCGTTCTCCACACCGCCAGCCCATATTGCGCATCCCGATCTCCCGGACGAAGGCGCGCTGCCGGGCCGGCGCCGGCGCTCACGGCTGCAGCTCTTCCAGATATTCCCAGGCGATGTGGGCGATGGCCTTCATACGCGTCTCGGGCATGAGGTCCAGGGCTTGCTGCAGGACCTCACGCAGGTCGAGGTACTTCCCGCTCATTTCCGGGGACTGGTCGGTGAAATATCGGATGTCGGCACCGGCGACCTCCAGCAGCTGGAAGAACAGCGCGGCCGCATGCCGGCCCTCGATTTGCCCCTTGCCGTCCGTCCGGTCCCAGGCCCTCTGGAGGACGGCCTTCAAGTTGGCGATCCGCCGGACATCCATGGAGAAGGGCATCGGATCGGGCAGCGGATCGGGCAGCGGAGCCGCGGCCATGAACTCCGGGTGGCTGGGGGGGAGCATCCTTTGCCTCAGTCCGGATTCGAACGCGGGCAGGAACACCGGCTCGAACTCCAGTCCGGGCTCGGGTTCGGAATCCTCGAGCGAGTCGGACACCAGCGAAGACCGGGCGCTGAGCGTGGACGGCTTCATCCATTGCGTGGCCCCCGGCGCATGCTTGCGCAGCAATGCGTCCTCCTCCTCCTTGCGCAACCCTTTCCTGTACAGGCTGAACAGCAGCAGCCGGGCCTCTTCCTCCATCCGGCACACCTCGTCGAGGAGTTCGAAGCGCTGCGTGGGCTCGAAGCTCCTGCCTTGTATGCCGCCCAGGTCCTGGTGCAGCTGTTCGAGCCGCCCGTTCAGCTCGGGCCAGGCCGGCTTGCTGCGAGGCAGGCCGGCGCACAGGCGCATCAGCCCGCGGTAGCGCGATTCGATCAGCAGCTTGTCCGGTGACGGGTAGCCGATGAAGGCGAACAGCGATTCGCAACGGGATTGCAGCACTTGCGGAGCCCGCTGCGGCAGCCTGTCGAGAAAGCCCTCGCCCGCCGCCGACGGCGGCGCAGGGGCCGGCTGGCCGCCGCTTGTGTCCTGTTCGGTCTCCGTCCGGAGCATGGGTGCGCAAGCATCGGCGTGGCGATACGGAGGAAATTCCATGGTGACTCCGACAGCTTGAAAACCTCGAATTTCCCGCTCCGCCGCCGCCGCTGTCCGCCGTCTTTGCGCATTTGCCCACTCCAGCCGAACTCCGGCCGAAACCGCGGTGGACCTCAGGCCCGCATCGAGGCGATCACCTGATCGAGCAAGGGCCGTTGCGCAAGCTGCGCATGCGGCTTCAGGCGCAGCAGCGAACTCAGCAGTTCGGCCTTGGTGCCGCGCAGCCGGGGAATCTCCGGGTCCAGCACCTCGAGCGTGCGCTGCGCCAGCTCGCACACCGCCTGCACCAGCCCCGCATCGGCCCGGCACAGCAGCTGCTGTGCCACCGTGGCGGCCGTGCCCAGCTTGTCGCAGCACCGGTCGCGCCGCAGCGCACCGACGGTCTCCAGCATGAAGGCGGCCCGTTCGATGAAGGCTGCGCCGTCGAGCATCTGCAGCGCATTACGCATCAGCCCTGCCAGGGCGCCATCGGCCAGGCTGACGCCCGGGGTGTTCAGCATCAGCGCCAGCACGGTGTTCTCGGCCGCGAAGTCGCTGCCGTCGAAGCGCTGGTGCAGGTAGTGGTGCAGGCTGCCGGTGACCTGGCCGATGGCCACCAGTTCCGTCCACAAGGGCTGGCGCCTGCCCCGCGGCAGCTGGCGCACGAAGTCCATGCATTCGCGGTAGAGGCCGCGCAGCGCCTGTGCCTGCCCGTCCACGGCGGCCGGGGCCAGCCACCCCGGCGGGGGCCGGCCGCCGGCCGGCACCAGGCCGTTCTGGCGGTCCACCAGGATCTTCTTGCGCCAGTCGCGCAGCCGGCGCAGCGCCTGCAGCAAGGGCCTGCGGCCACCGGGGCGGACAGGCTGCCGGCACCAGCCGGCAAAGGCGGCGGTGGCCGCGTCGCCGGCTTCGTCCGCCTGCATGGCCAGCGCGACCCGCGCGCCCAGGGCCTCGGCCGCCAGTACATGGGCCATGCCGTTGCCGGACCAGTAGGCATCCGGCGACGGATCGGCCGGACCGGACACCGCCGCCGCCCAAAAGGGCAACACATCCGGATCGGCCAGGTAGCTGCACACCTGCAGCAGCGACAGCTCGCTGAGGTCCTGCAGCCGGGTGGCCGGGATGGCTGGGCCCGTCCTGGCCGTGCCGCAGCCGGCTGCCGCCATACCGTTCATTCCTGGCCTCGAATTTCATGATGAAGGCTTCGCACTGTGCACAGGCAGCGCCTCGGCGCTTCCTGGCAAGCCGAAGCACCGGGGCCGCGACCGAAAACCGACGCTGTTAGAGTTCCGCTCGCCGCGCGGCCGCCCGTGCCCAAACGAGACGAGACAAGACCAGCCCGATGCTCATCGCCCATTCCATCTCCGACCTGCGCGCCCTGCTCGCGCCCTACCGCAGCCCGGCCTTCGTGGCCACCATGGGCAATCTGCACGACGGCCACCTGGCCCTGCTGCGCAGCGCCCGCGGACTGGGCGATGTGAGTGTGGCCAGCATCTTCGTCAACCGGCTGCAGTTCCTGCCGCACGAGGATTTCGACAGCTATCCGCGCACCTGGGAGCAGGACTGCGCGCGGCTGGAGGAAGGCGGCTGCGACATCCTCTTCGCGCCGCGCGAGGCCGATCTCTATCCCGAAGCGCAAACCTTCAAGGTGCTGCCCGACCCGGCGCTGGCCGACATCCTGGAGGGCCATTTCCGCCCCGGCTTCTTCACCGGCGTCTGCACCGTGGTGCTCAAGCTCTTCAACTGCGTGCAGCCGCGTTTCGCGCTCTTCGGGCAGAAGGACTACCAGCAGCAGATGGTGGTGCGCCGCATGGTGCGCCAGCTGGCGCTGCCGGTGGAGATCGTGACCGGCCAGACCGAACGCGCCGAGGACGGACTGGCCCTGTCCTCCCGCAACGGCTACCTCGACGCCGCGGCGCGCGCCGAGGCGGTGCAGCTGCCGCTGGCCCTGCGGGCCCTGGGCGATGCGGTGCGGGGCGGCCGCCGCGACCTGGACGCCCTCGAAGCCGAAGCCGCGCGCAGCCTAGCCGCCCGCGGCTGGCAGCCCGACTACCTCACCGTGCGCCGGCGCGCCGACCTGCTGCCTCCGCAGCCCGGCCATGCAGACGACTGGCATTCGCTGGTGGTGCTGGGCGCCGCGCGCCTGGGCGCGACCCGGCTGATCGACAACCTGGAAATCTGACGATCCAGCGCCCGCCGGACCGCACCCTCAGTGCAGGTCCACCGAATAGAACACCCGCCGCAGCTCCGGATCGTCCGACGCCGCGCTGGCCTGCACCTGCGCCATGAAGTGCGCCAGGAAACGTTCGGCCGGCAGCGAGGGCCGCGCCTGCGCCCGCCGGATCACGCCCACCGTGCGCGGCGCGAAACGCTCGCGCAGCTGCATCGCCACCACCCGGCCGCGCAGCGCATCGGTCTCCACCAGCGGCCAGGGGCAGAAGGTGAGCATGTCGGTCTGCTGCACCAGGGTCAGCATCAGCGAGGCGGACTGCGCCAGCACGATGCGGTGGCGCGGCACGGCGGCGCCATGCTGCAGGAAGAGCTGGCGCATCATCGCCTGCTCGCCGCCGGGGGCGAAGTTGAGCAGCCAGTCGTCCTCCAGCAGCTCGTGGATGGAGCGCACCCCGGCGCGCGGATGGCCGGCCCGCGCCATCACCGTGGCCTCGTAGGTGAACAGCGGCGTGGCCTGCAGGCCGGCCATCTCGTCGGCCTCGGCGATGCGGCCGATCATCAGGTCCAGCGAGCCGTCGCGCAGGCGCGGATAGGCGACGGAGGAATAGCCGTCCAGCATCTCCAGCTGCACATGCGGCATGTCCGCCCGGAACGGAGGCAACACGCGCGCCAGCAGGCTTTGCGCCACCCAGGGGGTGATGCCGATCGACAGCCGCTGCGGCGTGCCCGCATCGCGGTGGCGCGCCAGTTCCGCCTCGGCCTGCTCCATCTGCAGCAGGATGCGCTGAGCATGCTGCAGCAGGTCGCGCCCGGCATCCGTCAGCACCAGGCCGGCGCTGTGGCGGGTGAACAGGGCCAGGCGGCAATCGGCCTCCAGCTCGCGCAGGCCCTGGGTCACCGCGGCCTGCGTCACGCCCAGCGAACGCGCCGCCGCGCGGATGCTGCCCTGCGCCGCGACGGCGACGAGATAGCGGATCTGGTGCAGCTTCATGCCCCGGATTATGGGCAGCGGCCAGACAGGCAGCGCTGCGCGGCGCCAGGCACAGCCTGTCTGCGCAGGCCAGGGGCCGCTTCCTAGACTTCGCCGCAACCACCACAAAAGCAAGACGAAGACATGACACACGCCCTGGACCTCGACCCCGTGCTGCCCGGCATCCGCGCCATCGAGCAGGAGATGGTCGCCCTGCGCCACCACATCCACCAGCATCCCGAGCTGGCCTTCGAGGAGTTCGCCACCAGCGACCTGGTGGCGCAGCGCCTGGCCGAATGGGGCTACGCGGTGGACCGGGGCCTGGGCGGCACCGGCGTGGTCGGCACCCTCAGGCGCGGCGGCGGTTCGCGTGTCATCGGCCTGAGGGCGGACATGGACGCCCTGCCGATCCACGAGGCCACCGGCCTGGGCTACGCCAGCAGCGTGCCCGGCAAGATGCACGCCTGCGGCCACGACGGCCATACCGCCATCCTGCTGGCCGCCGCCAAGCACCTGGCGGCCGAAGGCGGCTTCGACGGGACGGTGCACCTGATCTTCCAGCCGGCCGAAGAGGGCCTGGGCGGCGGCCGCAAGATGATCGAGGACGGCCTCTTCGAGCGTTTCCCCTGCGACGCCGTCTTCGGCCTGCACAACATGCCAGGCTTTCCGGCGGGCAAGTTCGGCTTCAAGGCGGGCTCCTTCATGGCCTCCTCGGACACGGTGCTGATCTCGGTGCTGGGCAAGGGCGGCCACGGCTCGGCGCCGCACCTGTCGGCCGACCCCGTCGTGGCGGCGGCGCACATCGTGCTGGCGCTGCAGACCATCGTCTCGCGCAATGTCGATCCGCGCGACGTGGCGGTGATCTCGGTGGGCGCCATCCATGCCGGCGACGCACCCAATGTGATCCCGGACAAGGTCGAGATGCGCCTGTCGGTGCGCGCCTTCCGCCCCGAGGTGCGCGCCATGCTGCGCGATCGCATCACCGAAGTCGTCCAGGCCCAGGCCGCCACGCTGGGCGTGCGCGCCGAGGTCGACTACCGCTGGCGCTATCCCGCCCTGGTCAACGACGAGGCCAGCACCGCCTTCGCCCGCCAGGTGGCGCTCGACTGGCTGGGCGAGGACGGCCTGCTGCCGGACCTGCAGCCGATCACCGGCAGCGAGGACTTCTCCTTCATGCTGGAGAAGGTGCCCGGCAGCTACTTCATCGTCGGCAACGGCGTGGGCGAGACCCACGGCAGCGGCGGCTGCATGGTGCACAACCCCGGCTACGACTTCAACGACGCCATCCTGCCCATCGCCTCCAGCTACTGGGTGAAGCTGGCACAGGAATTCCTGGCCGGCTGAAGGCCGACACGCTTTTTTTCCTCTACTCCGGGCGACACGCCATGTTCAAGCTCTCCTTCCTCCGTTCCTGCCTGGCGGCCGCGCTGGCCTCGGCGGCGCTGCTGCCCGCGGCCCATGCGCAGAACGACTATCCGTCCAAGCCCATCCGCATCGTGGTCGGCTACCCGGCGGGCGGATCGGTGGACATCGCCGCCCGCATCCTGGCCGACGGCCTGGGCCCGCGCCTGCATGCCGCCATCGTGGTCGACAACCTCGGCGGCGCCGCCGGCGCCATCGCGGCGCAGAAGGTGGCGGGCAGCGCGCCGGACGGCTACACCCTGCTGGTCGGCGCCAACAACGAACTGGCCGCCACCGGCACGGTGAACCCGGCGCAGAAATACGACCCCGAGAAGGACTTCACCCCGGTCGGCCTGGCCGTCACCGCGCCGGTGCTGCTGGTGGCCGGCCCCAAGGCGGGCGTGAAGACGCTGGACGAATTCGTCGAGGCGGTGCGCCGCAAGCCGGGCCAATACAGCTACGGCAGCTCGGGCGTGGGGTCCATCCTGCATTTCGCCGGCGAACTCATCAAGCAGCGCGCGGGCATCTTCATGACCCACATCCCCTACCGGGGCACGGCGCCGCTGCTCAGCGACCTGGCCGGGGGCAACATCGAGTTCGCCATGATCTCGCCGGCCGCCGCCGCGCCCTTCATCCGCAGCGGCCGCATCACCGCCCTGGGCATCAGCAGCCCGCAGCGCAGCCCCGCCATGCCGGGCGTGCCGGCGCTGGCGGAGCACCCCCGCTTGAAGGGCTACGAGATGATCGGCTGGTTCGCGCTGGTCGGGCCGCGCGGCCTGCCGCCCGAGGTCAATGCCCGGCTGGCCGCCGCCCTGCAGGCCACGCTGCAGGATCCGGCGATCCGCAAGCGCCTGGACGAGGCGAGCATGGTGCCGGCCAGCGGCAGGGAGGATGTCGCCGCGATGATCCGCGCAGACGTGGCCCAGTACCGCAAGCTGGTGGACTTCGCCCACATCCGCGACTGAACCCGCGCGGGGCTCAGGCGGCGGGCGACGCCTGCGTCAGCCGGATGTACTTGGCGAACAGGCTGCCCTGATCCTCCACGAATTCCGGGTTGCCCGGAATGCAGGCCACCGGGCAGATCTGCACGCACTGCGGCTCATCGAAATGCCCCACGCACTCGGTGCAGCGCTGCGGGTCGATCACATAGATCGTCTCGCCAGCGGAAATCGCATCGTTGGGACATTCCGGCTCGCAGACATCGCAGTTGATGCACTCGTCGGTAATCATGAGGGCCATGGGCGCGATTATCCCCGGCCGCGCAAACACCCTGGCGCTGTCAGGGCGCACCGCCATAATCCGCAGCTGATGCCACCGCCCACCGCCCCCTAGATGACGGCCTTCATCGCCAGACGCCTGCTCGGCCTGCTCGTGACGCTGGCGGCCATGGCCGCCCTGGTCTTCTGGGCGCTGGACATCCTGCCCGGCAACGCCGCCCAGATGGCCCTGGGCCCCGACGCCGCGCCCGAGGCGGTGCGCGCCCTGGCCACCCAGATGGGCCTGGACCAGCCGGCCTGGAGCCGCTTCCTGCACTGGCTGCTGGCCCTGCTGCACGGCGACCTGGGCACCAGCGCCAGCTATGGCGATCCGGTCTCCACGCTGATCGCCGAACGCCTGGCGCTGACCGTGCCCCTGGCCCTGCTGGCCATGCTGCTGACCTGCGTGCTGGCCCTGGCCGTGGGCGTGACCGCCGCCGCCCGCCACCGCAGCGGCACCGATACCACGCTGATGGCGATCACCCAGATCGGCGTGGCCGTGCCCAACTTCTGGCTGGCCATCCTGCTGGTGCTGCTGTTCGCGGTGAAGCTGCAGTGGTTCTCGG
This sequence comes from Xylophilus rhododendri, assembly GCF_009906855.1. Taxonomy (NCBI): domain Bacteria; kingdom Pseudomonadati; phylum Pseudomonadota; class Betaproteobacteria; order Burkholderiales; genus Xylophilus; species Xylophilus rhododendri. Next base: position 5,023,311 of record NZ_CP047650.1, on the reverse strand, counting down.
CCGGTGGCTTCGACGGCTGGGACCAGGGCATCGCCGAAGGCCTGCGCGCCCTGTGGCTGCCCGCCGTGGCGCTGGCGGCGGTGCAGGCCGCCATCCTGGCGCGCTTCACCCGCTCGGCCGTGCTGGAAACCCTGCGGGAAGACTATGTGCGCACCGCCCGCGCCAAGGGCCTCAGCGAACGCGCCATCCTCTGGAAACATGTGCTGCGCAACGCCGCCGTGCCGGTCGTCACCGTGATGGGCCTGCAGTTCGCCGAGCTGCTGGCCGGCGCCATCGTGGTAGAGAACGTCTTCACCCTGCCCGGCCTCGGCCGCCTGGTCTTCCAGGCCATCGGCAACCGCGACCTGCCGCTGGTGCGCGGCTGCGTGATGCTGCTGGCCACCCTGGTGGTGCTGGTGAACTTCGCGGTCGATGTGCTGTACGCCGCCATCGATCCGCGCCTGCGCGGGGCCGCGCGATGAAGCGCCCTGGCCTGATCGCGGGCGCCCTGCTCGTCGCCCTGCTGCTGATGGCGGCCGGCCTCTCCTACCTGTGGACGCCCTGGCCGCCCTTCGAGATGGCCATGGCCGACCGGCTGCAGCCGCCGTCGTGGCCGCACTGGATGGGCACCGACGCCTACGGCCGCGACATCGCCTCGCAGCTGCTGCTGGGCGCACGCGCCTCGATCGCCGTGGGTGTGGCCGCCGTCGCCATCGGCCTGGTCGCCGGCACCGCCATCGGCCTGCTCGCCGCCGCCCGCCGCGGCTGGACCGAGGATTTGCTGATGCGCCTCACCGACCTGGGCCTGGCTTTCCCCGCCCTGCTCACCGCCGTGGCCCTGACCGCCGTGTACGGCCCCGGCATCGGCAACGCGATGCTGGCCATCGGCCTCTACAACGTGCCGACCTTCGCCCGCATCGCCCGCGCCGGCGCCCGATCGGTCTGGGCCCGCGATTTCGTGCGCGCCGCCAAGGCCACCGGCCGCGGGCCCTGGGCGATCACCTTCGTGCATGTGCTGCCCAATATCGCGCCGCTGCTGCTGGTGCAGGCCACCGTGCGTTTCGGCGTGGCCATCCTGGCCGAGGCCGCCCTCTCCTACCTGGGCCTGGGCACCCAGCCGCCGATGCCGTCGTGGGGGCGCATGCTCAGCGAGGCGCAGACGCTGATGTCCACCGCGCCCTGGCTGGCGATCTTTCCCGGCGCGGCCATCGCCATGGCGGTGCTGGGGGTGAACCTGCTGGGGGACGGGCTGCGGGACTGGCTGGATCCGAGGCTGGGCGGCGGGCGTTAAGCGCCCCGATGCCCACTCACCTGCTGCCCCGCATCCCGCGGCAGCCGCCAGGCATCGATCAGCGACAGCAGCGTCAGCAAAGCCATCAAGCCCAGCGCGAAGCGGAAATCCGCCACACCCGGCGTTCCGCCGTGCCCGCTGAAGTTTTCCGACAAACGCAGCGCCACCGCGCCCAGCGCGATGCCCAGCCCCGAACTCAGCTGCTGGAACATGCTGAACATGGTGCTGGCCCCGGCCGTCTGCTTCGGCGTGGTGTCGCAGAAGGCCAGCGTGCCCACGGCGGTGAACTGCATCGACCGGGTCATGCCGCCGAACACCAGCACCACCGCCATCACCAGCCAGGACGTGTCGGCCGTGAGCAGCGCGCAGCCGATGAAACTCAGCGTCGCCAGCAGGCCGTTGCCCACCAGCGTGCTGCGGAAACCGAAGCGCCGCAGCAGGCCGGTGGTGGCCGGCTTGATGCCCAGGTTGCCGGCGAACAGCGCGATCATCAGCAGCCCCGACTGCACCATGCCGAAACCGAAGCCCAGCTGGAACATCAGCGGCATCAGAAAGGGCACGCTGCCGATCGAGATGCGCGACAGCGTGCCGCCCACCGCCGAGGCCCGGAACGTCTGCACCCGCAGCACCGATAGATCGACCAGCGGATGCTCCGCGCGCCGCAGATGCCACACCGCGAACACCAGCGAGGCGATGCCCACGCCCACGGTGGCCGCCACCAGCGGCCAGTCCACCGGGTTCTGCGTGGTCAGCTCCAGCCCGTAGAGCGTGCCGGCCAGGCCGACGCCGCTGGCCAGGAAACCGGTCCAGTCGAAGGGCCGGCGCACGCCGGGCTGGTTGTCGATCCAGCGCAGCGCCAGCAGCAGCGCGACCGCGCCCAGCGGCAGGTTGACGAAGAAGATCCAGTGCCAGCTCCAGTGGCTGGCGATCCAGCCGCCCATCGGCGGGCCGAGCAGCGGCGCGGCCAGGCCCGGCCAGGTGATGGTGGCGATCGCCTTCACCACCCCGCTCTTGGGTGTGCTGCGCAGCACGATGGCCCGGCCCACCGGCACCATCAGGGCACCACCCATGCCTTGCAGGATGCGGGCGATGACGAAGGCCGGCAGGCTCTGCGCCAGGCCGCAGGCCACCGAGGCCAGGGTGAACAGCAGCACCGCGCTGGCGAACACCCGGCGCGCACCGAAGCGGTCGGCCACCCAGCCGCTGACCGGGATGAACACCGCCAGCGCCAGCAGGTAGGCGCTGATGCCGGCCGACAGCGCCACCGGCGCCACGCCGAAGCTCTCGGCCATCGCCGGCACCGCGGCGGTAATCACCGTGGCGTCGAAGTTCTCCATGAAGAAGGCGCTGGCCACCAGCAGGGCGATGCGGCGCCCGCGCGCGGGATCGAGGGTGGCGGCGGCGGACGGGGCTTCGGCGGTTTTCATGCGGGATGGAGCTTAAGCGCTACCGCGGCGCGACAATCGCGGCTTTGCGTGGCGGACAAGGACAGGCGGGCGATGGCGATGGACGCGGCGGCGATCGAATACTTCCACAGCGTGGCGCGCCACGGCAGCATCTCGCGCGCGGCGGTGGAGCTGCAGATGGAGCAGTCCACCCTCACCCGCCACATCGGCCGGCTGGAGGACGGCATCGGCGTGCGCCTGTTCCACCGCAGCGGCCGCGGCATGGTGCTGACCGACGCCGGCAGCGCCCTGCTGCTGCAGGCCGAGAAGCTGGTCGAATCCCTGCGCCAGGCGCGCCAGCTGGCGGTGGAGCTGGCGGCCGATGCGCCGCTGCAGATCACCGTCGGCGCGCAGCCGACCATCGCGCAGATGTGTTTCGGCCCGCTGGGCCATGCGCTGCGCCAGCGGTTTCCGCATGCCCGCATCCGCCTGGTCGAGGGACTGGGCCACCGCCTGGTGCAGCTGCTGCAGGACGGCGAGATCGACACCGCCGTGCTCTACCTGCCCGAGCAGGGCCAGGGCATGGACTACGACCTGCTGCTGCAGGAGCCCCTCTACTGCGTGCTGCCGCCCGGCATGCCCCTGCCCGGCGCCAGCATCGACGTGCCGCGGCTGCTGGACCTGCCCCTGGTGCTGCCCAGCACCGCCCACGGCCTGCGCGGCCTGGCCGAATCGCTGGCCCAACGCTACGCCCAGCCCCTGCGGGTGGCGCTGGAATGCGACGGCTCCACCGCCCTGACCCGGCAGCTGGTGCATGCCGGCCATGGCTGCACCATCCTGCCGCTGGCCGCCGTGCAGGAAGAGGTCGAACGCGGCCTGCTGCAGGCGGTGCCCATCGAAGGCACCGACGTGCTGCGCGCCGTGGCCAGCGCCACCGCCCGCAACCGGCCGCCGGTGGCCGGGCTGCGCGAGGCCGGCCGCCTCATCCGGCAGGTGGTCACCCAGGTGGTGGATGCGCAGAAGTGGCCGGGCGTTCAAGGCATGGCCGGCTGAGCAGGACCTTGCGAACGCTCAGGCCGCCAGCCGCGCGCCCGGCGTGATCTGGCGCGGATCGGTCAGCAGCTCGATCAGCGCCAGGCCGCCATGGGCCTGGGCCCGTGCCAGCGCGGCGGGAAAGTCCTCGGTGCGGCCGACCTGCTCGGCGAAGGCACCGAAGGCCTTGGCCAGCGCCACATAGTCCGGCCCCTTCAGGCGGGTGCCGCTGATGCGGCCGGGATGGTGTTTTTCCTGGTGCATGCGGATGGTGCCGTACATGCCGTTGTTGACCACCAGCACCAGGAAGTTCGCGCCGTATTCCGCCGCCGTGGCCAGTTCCTGCGGGTACATCAGGAAGCAGCCATCGCCCGCGAAACACACCACCGGCCGCGCCGGATCGCGCAGCGCCGCGGCCACCGCCGCCGGCAGGCCGTAGCCCATGGCGCCGCAGGTGGGCGCCAGCTGGGTGTGCGGCTGGCGGTATTCGTGGAAGCGGTGCGCCCACACCGAGTAGTTGCCGGCGCCGTTGGTCACCACCAGGTCGTCGGGCATCTGCGCCGTCAGGTGCTGCACGACGGCCGTCATGTCCACGCCTTCGAAGTCGGCGGCCAGCGCGGGCGCGCGGCTGAAGGCCTCATGGTCGGCGCGTGCGCTGCGGGTGGATTCGGCCCAGCCGATCTGCGGCGGCGCGGCCAGCGTGGCCAGACCGGCCAGCGCCTGGCCGATGTCGGCCTGCACGCCGATGACGGGCTGGTAGACCCGGCCCAGCTCGGCGGCATCCACATGCACATGGATCAGCTGCTGCTTCGGCGCCGGCACCTCGAGCAGGGTGTAGCCGTCGGTGGCGATATCGCCCAGGCGGGTGCCGATGGCCAGGATCAGATCCGAATCGAGCAAACGCTGGCGCAGCTTGGGGTTCATGCCCAGGGACAGGTGGCCGACGTAGTTCGGATGGCGGTTGTCCAGCGCATCCTGGCGGCGGAAGGACACGGCCACCGGCAGTTTCCAGTGGCTGGCGAAGGCCTGCAGGTCGCGGCTGTGCGCCTGGCTCCAGCTGCCGCCGCCCACGATCAGCAGCGGCTGGCGCGCGGCCGACAGGGCCTGGCCGATGCGCTCCAGCACCGCCGGCGCGATGCCGGCCTGCTGCGTGGGCGCGGCCACGCAGACGGGGATGGTGCAGGCCTCGACCAGCATGTCCTCCGGCAGCGACACCACCACCGGCCCCGGCCGGCCCGAAGTGGCCACATGGAAGGCGCGCGCCAGGATCTCGGGCACCCGCTGGGCATCGGTGATCTCCACCACCCACTTGGCCAGCCCGCCGAACATCGCCTGGTAATCGACCTCCTGGAAGGCCTCGCGGCCTACATGCTCGCGGCTGATCTGGCCGACGAAAAGGATCATCGGCGTGGAGTCCTGCTGGGCGATGTGCACGCCGATGCTGGCATGGGTGGCGCCCGGGCCGCGGGTCACCATGCAGATGCCGGGACGCCCGGTGAGCTTGCCATCGGCCTCGGCCATGTTGGCCGCGCCCCCCTCGTGCTTGGCGACGACGAGATGGATGTCGGGCGCGTCGTGCAGGGCATCCAGCACTTCGAGATAACTCTCGCCGGGCACGCAGAACACGCGGTCCACGCCATGCGCCTGCAGCGATTCGACCAGGGCCTTGCCGCCGGTGCGCTGCCGGGCCTGGGATGCGCTGGATTCGGTGGATGCGGACATGTGCTGTTTTCCTTGGAATGTGATCGGCGGCGGCAGTTTAGGCCGGCCCATCGCGCCGCGCACCGGAATCGACCCATGTCTGTTATGCCGATTTCCCCTAGCCCGGGCCTGGGGCGCCCCCTATAGTGCTGCGACCCCACCGCTGTAGCCGCTGCATGTCCCGCCACCTGAAAGATATCCACGCCCTGCACGACTTCGAGCCGCTCGCGCGCAAGAAGCTGCCCCGCCAGCTGTTCAGCTACATCCACAACGGCGCCGACGACGAAAGCACGCTGCACAACAACCGCCGGGCCTTCGAACGCTACGGTTTCGTGCCGCGCATGCTCGAAGGCGTGGCGGAGCGCTCGCAGAAGATCTCCCTCTTCGGCCAGGAATACGACTCGCCCTTCGGCATCTCGCCGGTGGGCATCGCGGCCATGTGGTGCTACCGCGGCGACCTGGTGCTGGCGCGCACCGCGCAGGAGCAGCGGGTGCCGGCGGTGATGAGCGGAGCATCGCTGATCCGCATGGAAGACATCGCCGCGGCGGCGCCCGCCACCTGGTTCCAGGCCTATATGCCGGGCGAGGCGGCGCGGGTGGAAGCCCTGATCGAGCGGGTGCGCATCGCCGGCTTCAAGACCCTGGTGCTCACGGTCGACCTGCCGGTGGCGGTGAACCCGGACCGCTATGTGCGCAACGGCTTCACCTCGCCGCTGCGGCCCTCGCTGCGCCTGGTCTGGGACGGCGTCAGCCACCCGGCCTGGCTGTGCGGCACCTTTTTGCGCACCCTGGCCCGGCACGGCATGCCGCACTTCGAGAACTGGCGGGCCGAACGCGGCACGCCCATCCTGTCGGCCACCGCGCAGCGCGAATCGCTGGGGCGCGACCACCTCTCGTGGGAGCACCTGCGGCTGATCCGCTCCCTGTGGAAGGGCGATCTGGTGGTGAAGGGCATCCTGCGCTGGCAGGACGCGGTGACGGCGCGCGATTGCGGCGTGGACGGCATCGTGGTGTCTAACCATGGCGGCCGGCAGATGGACGGCGCCGTGTCGCCCCTGCTGGTGCTGCCCGAGATCGCCCGGGCGGTGCCGGACGTGACCCTGATGATGGACAGCGGCATCCGGCGCGGCACGGATGTGATGAAGGCGCTGGCGCTGGGCGCGCGCTGCGTCTTCCTCGGACGTTCGTTCCAGTACGCCTCGACCGTGGCCGGTGCGGCCGGCGTCGCGCATGCGGTCGGCATCCTGCGCACGGAGATCCACCGCAACATGGCGCTGCTGGGGATCAACCGGCTCGATGAGCTGGATGCTTCCTTCGTGCGTGAGATGGACTCGTTCTCCAGGTCCTGCGCCGCATAGCGCGGCCCCGGGTCCTCATCCGCGCGGCTACTGCCCGCCCCCGCATTGCCCCAGGTCCCCACATTGGCCGCCTTCAGCAGCGACGAAGCATCGCCGGACAGAGCCAGTTCGTGGGCCGCCGCCAGCAGATCCGGACCGAAACGCGCCATGCTTTTCGCGGTGAGCCGGGCAGACGGCCCCGCCACCACGATCACCCCGGTCGCCGGCTCGCCCTGGCGCCGCACCGGCGCGGCCATGGAACTCATGCCCGGCGCATAGGCGTCCTGGATGACGCTGTAGCCGCGCCTGGCATGCGTGCGCAGCAGGGCCAGCAAGGCCTTCATGCTGGTGGGCGCGTTGGGGCCGAACTCGCGCGGGCTGCCCAGGCCCTGGCGCGACACCCGGGCCAGGGCCTCGTCTTCCGGCAGGGTCATCAGCCAGGCCTGGCCGGCGGCACTGCAGGACAGGCGCAGGTCTATGCCCATGTCGGGGTCGTAGCGCAGGCCCGATCGGGCGCCCTGCGCCTTGGCCACCAGGGTCAGGCGTTCGCCGTCCACGATGGCCAGGCGCACCAGCTCCTCGGTGGAGCCGGCCAGCCGGTCTATCACCGGCTGGGCGATATCGACCACGCCCGAGCGGCTGAGGAAGCTCAGGCCCATCGAGGCGAGCTTGGTGGTCAGCGCGTAGTCGCCCTTCTGCGGCATCTGCCGCACATAGCCGTAGCCGATCAGCTCGCCCAGCGTGCGGTGGCAGCCGCTGCGCAGCATGTTGAGTTCGGTGCTGATGCGGGCCAGCGCCACGCCGTCCGGGTGGGCCACCAGGTATTCCAGGATGGCCAGCGACTTCTGCAGTGCTCCGCTCATGGCTTGTCTCGTCGTGTCTAAAAGGAGGGCCGGATCATACGCAGGCTTTCAAAATTTGAACGCTCTCATAAAGTTGAATGTCGTTCAGAAAACGTGTTTATCATGCGCCCGCCGCACTCCAAGACGGCCAACACAAGGAAGAGACATGCACACACCATCGAGCGTCCGCCGCACGGTTCTGGCCACCCTGGCCGCAGCCGCGTTGGCCGTCTGTGCCCTGCCGGCCCTGGCGCAGGACACCATCCGCGAGCGCAACCTCAAGTTCGCCTTCAGCCTCGCCAAGGACCATCCCCTGGGCGTGGGCGCGCAGAAGTTCGCCGACCTGGTGGCGCAGAAGAGCGGCGGCAGGATGAAGGTGGCCCTGTTCGGCAACGCGGTGCTGGGCAGCGACCAGCAGAACCTGTCGGCGGTGCGGGGCGGCACGCTGGATTTCGCCTCCATGGCCACCGGCCTGCTGGCCGGCATCGACAAGCAGTTCACCGTCTTCGACCTGCCCTTCCTCTTCACCACGCCGCAGGAGGCCTGGGCGATTTCCGACGGCCCCATCGGCACCCGGCTGCAGGCGGGCCTGGCCGAGCGCGGCATCGTCGGCCTGGGCATCTGGGACCTGGGCTTTCGCAACATGACCAACAGCAAGCGGCCCATCGCCCGGCCGGAGGACCTGCAGGGCCTGAAGATGCGCGCCATCGCCTCGCCGATCTACCTGGAGATGTTCTCCGCGCTCGGCGCCAACCCGGTGCCCATGACCTTCGGCGAGGTCTACGGCGCACTCGAATCGAAGGCGATCGACGGGCAGGACAACCCGGTCGGCGTGATCGAATCCGCCAAGTTCGCCGAGGTGCAGAAATACCTTTCGCTGACCCGCCATGTCTACACCGGCATGCCGGTGCTGATGAGCAAGAAGACCTGGGACGGCCTGAACGCCGCCGAGCGCAAGGTGATCGAAGAGGCCGCTGTAGAGGCGAAGCAGGAAGAGCGCAAGGTGGCCCAGGCCACCGAGAAGCAGTCCATCGACAACCTGCGCAAGACCATGCAGGTCAACGATGTCACGCCGGCCGAGACCGAACGCCTGCGGCAGAAGGTGCAGCCGGTGGTCGACAAGTTCTCCCGCGAGATCGGCGAAGGCCTGATGCAGCAGGTCAACGCCGAACTCGCGCGCCTGCGCGGCGGCAAGTGAGGCCGCGCCATGGCATTGCTGGGTGAGGCCGCCATCGCCATGTGGTGGGACATGGCGGGCGAGATGCGCGCCGAATTCGAACACTGGCACAGCCACGAACACTTCCCTGAACGCATGGGCGTGCCGGGCTTCCAGCGCGGCTCCCGCTGGGCTTCGGCCGAGGGCGGCGAAGGCTTCTTCGTGCTGTACGAACTGCAGGACTACGACACCCTCAGCTCCCCCGGCTACCTGGCGCGGCTGAACGCACCCACGCCCTGGTCCACCCGGCTGATGCCGCATCACCGGCAGATGGTGCGCAGCCAGTGCCGGGTGCTGGCCAGCCACGGCGGCGCCCTGGCCGGCCATGTGCTGACGGTGCGGCTGACGCCGGCCGAAGGCGCTGAAGACCGGCTGCGGCAGAAGCTCTCGGCGCTGGCGCAGGACATCGCCCTGCGCCCCGGCAGCACCGCCGGCCACCTGCTGCAGACCCGCACCCCGGCGATGGCCGCAACCACCGAACAGCAGATCCGCGGCGGTGCCGATCAGGCGGCCGACTGGATCTTCCTGGCCTGCGGATACGAGCTGGCCGCACTGCAGGCCCTGGCGGCGGACGAGTTGGGCGACGAGGCACTGCAGGCGGCGGGCAGCGCCGCTGGAAGCCGGGCGATACGCGGCCTCTACCGGCTCGCGCACAGCAACACCGCGCAGGACGCGGGCTGAGCGGGCATCGGCGCCGGGGCGCACAATGCGCGCCCTCGGCCCATCCATCCCCGCCGCACGCCCACACCGCGACATGAACCTCTTCGACGCCTTCCTCTCCGCTCCCGCCAGCCTGGATGTTTTCGAAGGCCGCAACTTCGTCGCCGCGATGCTGGCCTTCGAGTCCGCGCTCGTGGAAGCACAGGCCGCCGAAGGCCTGGTGCCGGCCTCGGCCAGCGCGCTCATCCAGCGCGTCTGCGCCGACCTCGATGCCTTCGACACCGGCCAGATCGCCCGCGACAGCGGCCGGGCCGGCAGCGTGGCGATCCCGCTGGTGAAGGCGCTCAAGCAGCGGGTGCATGAGGCCGATCCGGCCGCCCTGCCGCATGTGCACCTGGGCGCCACCAGCCAGGATGTGATCGACACCGCCATGGCCCTGCTCAGCCGCCGCGCCATAGACCTGCTGATCGCCGACCTGCGCAGTGCCGCGCAAGCCCTGCTCGCCCTCGCCGTCCGCCATGCGGACACGCCCGTGCTGGCACGCACCCTGATGCAGCCCGCCTCGGTCACAAGCCTGGGCCTGAAGGCCGCCAACTGGGCGGCGCCGCTGGTGCGCAGCCTGGCCAGCCTGGGCGCGGCAGCCGACCGGGCGCTGCAACTGCAACTGGGCGGCGCGGTGGGCACGCTGGCGCAGATGCAGGGCCAGGGCCCGGCCGTGGCCAAGCGCATGGCGGCCTCGCTGGGCCTGACGGAACCCCATGGCGCATGGCACACCCAGCGTGACCTGTGGGTGCTGCTGGGCTGCGAGCTGGGTGTGGTCGCCGGCAGCCTGGGCAAGATCGCGGGCGACATCGCGCTGATGAGCCAGTTCGAAGTCGGCGAGATCAGCGAGCCTACGGAAGAAGGCCGGGGCGGGTCGTCCGCCATGCCGCACAAACGCAACCCGGTGGCCTCGATGGTGGCCCTGGCCGCTGCGGCGCGTGTGCCCGGCCTCGTCGCCACCCTGCTCGGGGCGATGACGCAGGTCCACGAGCGGGCCCTCGGCCCCTGGCAGGCCGAGCTGGCCACCTGGCCGCAGCTGGTGCTGGCGGTGCATGGCAGCGTGCAGGCCATGGCCGGCGCCCTGCCCGGCCTGGTGGTGGATGCCGCCCGCATGCGTGCCAACATCGAGACCCTGCGCCAGCAGATCCCCGCCGAGGCCGCCGAGGAATGGTTCTCGCCGGCCCTGGCCCTCCAGGCCGGATCGCTGGCGCGCGACCAGGTCCGGCGCCTGAACACCGACCAAGCCTTAGCCATCAACCAAAACAGGACACCGACATGAGCCAGGAACACAGCCAGCAGGAATTCGAAGCCGGACTCGTCAACCGCCGCCGCATCCTCGGCGATGCCTGGGTGGACCAGTCCCTGGCCAAGCGAAGCACCTTCAATGCCGAGTTCCAGGACATGATCACCCGCCATGCCTGGAACGACATCTGGGGCCGGCCGGCATTGGGCGACAGGACACGCCGCTTCATGGTGCTGTCGATGATGCTGGGCATCCATGCCTACGAGGAATTCGCGCTGCATGTGCGCGCGGCGCTCGATGCGCCGGAGGACTCGCGCCTCACCCCGGACGACATCAAGGAAGTCATCCAGATGGCCGCCATCTACTGCGGCATTCCCGTGGCCAACCATGCCTTCGGCATCGCCAGCGGCATCCTGCGGGACAAGGGCCTGCTGGAGCCTTACCAGCCCTGATCAGGCCGGCGCCCGGGCACGGCCGCGCCGCGCCCCCTTGGCCGGCAGCGCGCCGCGCCTGAGCAGGGCGGCCAGGGTCTCGGCCACCGGCGGCAGCGCCACATCGCGGCGGCGCAGCAGGCCCACCGGTTCCTCGGTGCCGGCCGCATCCACCAGCACCGCCTTGAGCCGGCCCTCGGCGATGTCGTCCTGCACCGCGCCGGCCGGCGTGGCCCAGACCGCGTCCGAGCGCATCACCAGGCCCCGGGCCACCGCCATGTCCAGCGTCTGCGTCAGCCCGGTGGGCAGGCCCAGGCCGCGGGCATCCAGCAGGCTTTCGGTGTGGTGGCGCGGCACCGTGCCTTCGGGGTAGACCACCCAGGGGTATTCGATGAGCGCATGCAGCGCCGGCCTGCGCCGCGCCAGCGGATGGTCGGCCCGCACCAGCAGCATCAGCGGCTCGATGCGCAGCAGCTCGAAACTCAGGCCCTCCATCAGGCGGGGGTCGCTCATGCGGCCCACCACCAGGTCGAGCGCGCCGGCGCGCAGGTCGTCCAGCAGCTCGTCGTTGGCGGCCACCTGCACCTCCAGCCGCAGGGCCGGCACCTGCTCGCGCAGCCGCGCCAGCGCCGCCGGCACCAGCGACTGCGCCGCGCTGGGCAGCGCGCCCAGCCGCAGCCGGACCGTCGCATCGCCCATGTCCGGCCGCAGTGCCGCGGACGCCTGCTGCACCGCCTCCAGCATGCGCAGCGCCAGCGGCAGCAGCCGCTCCCCATCCGGCGTCAGGCCGCGGATGCCGCGCCGTCCGCTGTCGGAACGCTCCACCAGGCGAACGCCCGCCAGCGCCTCCAGCTCGGCCAGGATGCGCGACACCGCCGGCTGGCTCACCGCCAGACGCTCGGCGGCGCGGGCCAGGTGGCGCTCCTGCGCGATCGCCACCAGGCAGCGCATGTGGCGCAGCTGCAGGCCGCGCGAGAAGGCATCGGTGAGAGGCCTGTCCATCAATGACCGATCCGTATTGAAATTAACGAATCCGTCAATTTACAGCATGATCCCCGCGGCCTAGAGTGCCCCGCATGAACACGATGACAGAGACAAGCACCCCCACGCTTTCCCGGCGCGATTGGGACAGCCATCCGGCCCACATCTACCAGGGCTACGCCTCCACCGCCAAACGCGGCCCCACCCGGCCACTGCTGCCCCTGAAGGCGGCGCTGGGCGAACTGCGCCAGCCGGTGTACGGCCATGGCGACATCGGCCCGCTGGACCACGACCTCACCCGCAACGCCCAGCGCAACGGCCAGCCGATCGGCGAACGCATGGTGCTGGCCGGCCAGGTGCTGGACGACCGGCGGCGCCCGGTGCGCAACACCCTGGTGGAGATCTGGCAGGCCAATGCCGCCGGCCGCTATGTGCACAAGGGCGACCAACACGACGCGCCGCTGGACCCCAACTTCCTCGGCGCCGGCCGCTGCCTCACCGACGACGAGGGCCGCTACCGCTTCCTCACCATCAAGCCCGGCGCCTACCCCTGGGGCAACCACCCCAATGCCTGGCGGCCGCAGCACATCCACCTGTCGCTGTTCGGCGCGCATTTCGGCAGCCGGCTGGTCACCCAGATGTACTTTCCCGGCGACCCGCTGCTGCCCTACGACCCCATGTACACCGGCACGCCCGAGCATGCGCGCAGCCGCCTGGTATCGGATTTCGACCTGGACCTGACCGAGGAGAACTACGCCCTGGGCTACCGCTTCGACGTGGTGCTGCGGGGCGCGGACGAAACCCCGTTCGAGGGCCGCTGACATGATGCAGGGACAAAAAACCAACTTCGGCCAGACCCCTTCCCAGACGGTCGGTCCCTACTTCGCCTACGGACTGACGGCGGTGCAGTACGGCTACGACTTCGGTCAGGTGTTCGATTCCCGCGTGGCGCTGGATGCCGCACGGGGCGAACGGATCCGGCTGGAGGGCCGGGTGTTCGACGGAGACGGCAAGCCCGTGTTCGACGCGATGGTCGAGATCAGCCAGCCCGACGGCGATGGCGCCTATCCGGACAGTCCGGCACAGGCCGCGGCGATGGGCTTTCGCGGCTTCGGGCGCTGCGGCACAGGCACCGATCCGCAGAACCGGTACTGGTTCGACACCGTCAAGCCCGGCGTGAATGCGGACGGCGGCGCCCCCCACATCGACCTGGTCGTGACGATGCGCGGCCTGCTGGTGCATGCCTTCACCCGGGTCTACTTCGACGACGAGGCGCACGCCAATGACGGCGATGCGGTACTGTCGAGCGCTCCGCCGGCACGCCGCCACACCCTGATCGCAAGGCGCGGCGAAAGCGGCGGCCAAGTGGTCTACACCTTCGACATCCACATGCAGGGCGAGGCCGAAACCGTGTTCTTCGATGTCTGAATCCAGCATGCCCCCACTTCATTTCGAAAGAGCCGGCAGCGGCCCGCTCATCGTGCTCAGCCATGCCCTGGGCCTGGATCTCTCGATGTGGGACGCGGCGGCCGCGCGGCTGCAGGCCAGCTTCACCGTGCTGCGCTACGACCACCGTTGCCACGGGCGCTCGGCCGTGGTGCCCGGCCCCTGGTCGGTGGAAGACCTGGCGGATGACGCCGCCGAACTCATCGCCAGCCAGCCCGAGGGCCAGGCGCGCGCCTTCATCGGCCTGTCGATGGGCGGCATGACGGCCCAGGCACTGGCGGCGCGGCATCCGGGGCGGGTCGAGCGGCTGGTCATCGTGAACTCGTCGGCGCATTACCCGGACCGCAGCCCCTGGTCCACACGTGTCGCCACCGTGCGGGAAAAAGGCATATCGGCCGTGGCCGACGGCGCCGTGGAACGCTGGCTGACGCCGGATTTCAGGCGCACCGCCATGGGGATGGAAGCCGCGGCGCGCCTGCGCGCGACCCTGCTGGCCAACACCGCCGAGGCCTATGCCGACAGCTGCGAAGCGGTGGCCGCCATCGACTTCCGCCAGACCAATCGCGGCCTGCAACTGCCCACGCTGGTCATCGCCGGAGCACAGGACCTGGCGACGCCGCCCGCCATGTCGGAGCAGATCGCAACGGCGATAGTCGGCGCCCGACTGGAGACCGTCGACGCCGCACACATCAGCAGCGTCGAACAGGCCGAGGTGCTGGCCGAGCTGATCACCCGATTCGCCCGCTAGCTCAGGAAGCGCGCCGGGTCTTCCCCATCATCGGCGATGCGCTGCTGGACAGGGCCAGCTCGTGGGCCACCTCCACCAGCATCGGCCCCAGCTCCAGCATGCGTGCCTCCGTCAGCCGCAGCAGCGGGCCGGCCAGGGTGATCACGCCCTGGGCCGCTTCCCCCTCCCGCTGCACCGCCGCGGCCATCGCCGCCATGCCGGGCGCAAACACATCCACGATCACGCTGAAACCCCGCTCCCGCGCATCGGCGAGGTATTTCTTCACCGCCCGCAGGGAGGTTGGCGCCCGCGGCCCGAAGTCTTCCGGCCGGCCCAGGCCCTGCCGCTCCACGATGGCCAGGGCCTGCGCATCCGGCAGCGTGGCCAGCCAGGCATGCCCCGCCGCGCTGCAGGACAGGCGCACGTCCAGGCCCATGTCCGGGTCGTAACGCAGGCCGCCGCGCGCGCCCTGCGCCTTGGCCACGAAGGTCAGCCGCTCGCCATCGACCACCGCCAGCCGCGCCAGCTCGCCGGAGAGCTGGGCGGCGCGGTCGATCAGCGGCTGGGCGATGTCCACGATGCCCGCGTTCGACAGATAGGACAGCCCCACCGCGGCCAGCTTGGTGGTGAGTGCGTAGTCGCCGTAGTCCCGCTCCTGCTTGACGTAGTTGCAGCGCACCAGCTCGGTCAGCAGCCGGTGGCAGGCGCTGGCCGGCAGCTGCAGCGCGGCGGCCACCGCGGCCAGCGAGCGGCCTTCCGGAAACCGAGACAGGTATTCGAGGATGTTGAGCGAGCGTTCGAGTGTGGACGTGGTCATCGGGCCGAAGTCTGACGGGGTGTGGCATCGAGTCTAACGCGGGTAAACCACGAATCTGGAAACTGGAATTACTTTCCAGTTCTGACTACGATCGCCCCACCGCATCTGGAGACAACATGAAAAAAGCCCTCACCGCCGCCGTGCGCCCATTCGTCGCGGCCGCCTGCCTGGCCCTGTTCGGCGCCGGCGCCGCCACGGCGCAGGACATCCACGAACGCACCATCCGCTTCGGCCACCTCAACAACGCCGACCACCCGGTGAGCTTCGGCGTGAAGCGCTTCGGCGAGCTGCTCGCGGCCAAGAGCGGCGGCAAGCTGAAGGTGCAGGAGTTCCCGGCCTCGCAACTCGGCAACGAGATGCAGCAGCAGTCGGCCCTGCAGGGCGGCGTGCAGGAGATGTCGGCCCCGGCCACCACCTCGCTGGCGGGCATCGTCAAGGAATTCGGGCTGATCGATTTCCCCTTCGCCGTCACCAGCTTCGCCCAGGCCGATGCGCTGCTCGACGGCCCCTTCGGCCAGGCCCTGCTGGCCCGCCTGCCGGAAAAAGGCCTGGTGGCGCTGGGCTACTGGGACCTGGGTTTTCGCAACCTCACCAACAGCAAGCGCCCGGTCACCAGGCCGGAAGACTTCGACGGCCTGAAGGTGCGTGTGATCCCCAACCCGGTGTTCCTGGAAACCTTCAAGGCCTTCAAGGCCAACCCGGTGCCCATGCCCTTCGCCGAGCTTTACGGCGCACTCGAATCCAAGGCGGTGGACGGCCAGGAGAACCCCTTCGCCGTCATCCTGTCGAACAAGTTCTTCGAGGTGCAGAAGTACGTCAGCGCGACCAACCATGTGTACGCCGCCAACATCGTGCTGGTCAGCAAGAAGTTCTGGGACAAGCTCACCCCCACCGAGCAGAAGCTCATGCACGAGGCGGCCGACGAAGCCCGCGGCTACCAGCGCCAGGTAAGCCGCGCGGCGGCCCAGAAAGCCGTGGCCGACCTGCAGGCCAAGGGCATGCAATACAACGAAGTGGCGCCGGCCGAACAGGCCCGCATGCGCGCCATCTCCAAGCCGGTGACGGACCGGTTCGCCGCCACCTACGACCCCGCCATCTTCAGGCTCTACAGCAGCGAACTGGCGCGGGTCACCAAATAGCTTTCAGCACACGACAACGACAACAGGGACACAAGCACCATGAAGATCCTCGTCCTCCACGGCCCCAACCTCAACCTCTTCGGCCGCCGCGAGCCGCATATCTACGGCACCACCACCTTGCCCGAGATCGACGCGATGCTGCAGTCGCTGGCCGGCGAGCTGCATGTCGAACTCGACATCCTGCAGTCCAACCATGAAGGCGCGCTGCTGGATTTCCTGCATGCCAACATCGACACCGCCCAGGGCGCGCTGGTCAACCCGGCCGGCCTCACCCAGCACGGCGTGCCGCTGCACGACGCGATCAAGGCCATGCCCTTCCCGGTGCTGGAGGTGCACATGTCCAACCTGGCGCACCGCGAGACCTGGCGCCACCACTCCATCATCTCGCCAGCCGTGAAAGGCACGGTGATGGGCCTGGGCGTGCAGTCCTACCTCTGCGCGCTGCGCGGCGTGGTGGCGCTGGCCCAGGCCGCGCAGGCCGTACAAGCCAAGGCGGCCTGAGGCCATGGAACGCTGGCTGGACCGCATCTGCCGCGGCATCGAGAACCTCATCGCGCTGTGCCTGGCGGTGATGGTGGTGCTGGTCTTCGGCAACGTGGTGCTGCGCTACGGCTTCAACTCGGGCATCACCATGTCCGAGGAAGTCTCGCGCTGGCTCTTCATCTGGATGACCTTCCTGGGCGCCATCGTGGCCCTGCGCGAACACGGCCACCTGGGCGTGGACATGGTGGTGCAGAAACTGCCGCCGCTGGGCAAACGCATCTGCCTGGTGGCAGGCCATCTGCTGATGCTGTTCATCGTCTGGCTGCTTTTCACCGGCAGCGTGGCGCAGGCGCGCATCAACTGGGACGTGACCGCCCCGGTGACGGGCGCCTCGATGGCGCTGGTGTATTTCTCCTCCATCGTCTTCGCCGTGTGCGCCGCCGCCCTGCTGCTGCGCGACCTGTTCCGGGTGCTCACCGGCCGGCTGGGCGACGACGAACTGGTGCTGGTGCAGGAATCGGAAGAAGCGGTGCAGCTCCAGCAGATCCTGGGCGACACCGCGAAAGGCAAGCCATGACCATTCTGATCTTCGTGGGATCGCTGCTGGCCGCCATGGCCATCGGCATCCCGATCGCCTTCGCCCTGCTGGCCAGCGGCGTGGCGCTGATGTGGCACCTCGATTTGTTCGACGCGCAGATCCTGGCGCAGAACCTGATCGGCGGCGCCGACAGCTTCCCGTTGCTGGCCGTGCCCTTCTTCATGCTGGCCGGCGAAATCATGAACGTGGGCGGCCTGTCGCGCCGCATCGTGGGCCTGGCGCTGAGCCTCGTCGGCCATGTCAAGGGCGGCCTCGGCTACGTCACCATCATGGCCGGCTGCCTGCTGTCGGCCCTGTCGGGCTCGGCGGTGGCCGATGCGGCCGCGCTCACCGCCCTGCTGCTGCCGATGATGGTGAGCGCTGGCCACGACAAGGCGCGTGCCGGCGGCCTGATCGCCGCCGTGGGCGTGATCGGCCCGGTGATCCCGCCCAGCATCGGCCTGGTGATCTTCGGCGTGGCCGCCAACGTGTCGATCTCCAGGCTCTTCCTGGCCGCCATCGTGCCGGGCCTGCTGATCGGCGGTGCGCTGTGGTTCACCTGGGCCTGGCTGGTGCGGCGGGAGAAGATCGTGCCGCCGCCGCGCAAGAGCGCCAGGGAGA
The DNA here is from genome assembly GCF_009906855.1 of Xylophilus rhododendri. NCBI lineage: Bacteria > Pseudomonadati > Pseudomonadota > Betaproteobacteria > Burkholderiales > Xylophilus > Xylophilus rhododendri. The sequence continues at coordinate 5,005,361 of NZ_CP047650.1, read as the reverse complement.
TCGGCCAGGCCGCCCGCGAGGCCTTCTGGGCCCTGCTGTTGCCCTTGATCATCCTGGTGGGGCTGCGCATGGGTGTCTTCACCCCGACCGAAGCCGCGGTGGTGGCCGCCGCCTACGCGCTCTTCGTGGCCACCGTCATCTACCGGGAACTGAAGCTGAGCCAGCTGCGCGACGTGTTCGTGGCGGCGGCCAAGACCAGCGCCATCGTGATGTTCCTCATCGCCGCGGCCATGGTCAGCGCCTGGCTGATCACCGTGGCCGACCTGCCCGGCAAGGTGGTGGGGCTGCTGCAGCCCTTCATGGGCAGTCCCATCCTGCTGATGGTGGCCATCATGGTGCTGGTGATGGTGGTGGGGACCGCCATGGACATGACGCCCACCATCCTGATCCTGACGCCGGTGCTGATGCCGGTGGTCAAGGCGGCGGGCATCGATCCGGTGTACTTCGGTGTGCTCTTTATCATCAACAACTCGATCGGGCTTGTCACCCCGCCGGTGGGGACTGTGCTGAACGTGGTGGCCGGCGTGGGCAGGATGAAGATGGATGATGTCACCCGGGGGGTGGTGCCCTTCATGGTCGCGGAGTTCGCGGTCATGTTTTTGATGGTGATCTTTCCTCAGACTGTGACTTGGCCTGCCAGGCTGCTGCACGGGTAGTTTTTTGGGCGGGGTGGTTACTCCTGCGGAGGGCGGGGCTGGGGCTGCGTGTCCTGGTCAAGAATTTTCGGACAGTTCGATAGGGCGTGTTGCTGCCATTTTTCGCTCGAAGGCGTTGGGCGGCAGATAACCCAATGTCGAATGCAGTCGAGTGCTGTTGTAGAAGCCGACGATGTAGTCGCCGATGTCTGCAGCAGCCTCAGCGTGATTGGCGTAGTCGCGCTGCCAGACGCGCTCCATCTTCAAGTTCAAGAAGAAGCGCTCCATCACCGCGTTGTCCCAGCAGTTGCCCTTGCCGCTCATGCTGGCCAGCAGGCCGTGGCGTTGCAGTACGTCGCGATGAAGCTCGCTGGCATATTGACTGCCCCGGTCGGTATGCACGATCAAGCCGGGGCTGGGTTTTCGTTGGCCAATGGCCATCTCCAAAGCCGCACAGACCAGCTCTGCCGGCATGCTCGGTGCAGTAGCCCAGCCAATCAACTTGCGTGAATACAGGTCCAGGACGGCAGCCAGATAAAGCCAGCCGCTGCGAGTCCGGATATAGGTGATGTCTGCCACCCAAGCTTGATTGGCCGAGGCTGGCGCGAATTGCCGCTGCAGCACGTTTGCAGCCACCGGCAGCGTGTGGCGGCTGTCGGTGGTGTGAACGAATTTGCGCTTCCAGCTTGGCTGCAGGCGGTGTTCGCGCATTAGTCGGCGTATGCGCCAGCGGCCAACGTCAATGCCCTGGACCTCGAGCGCAGCACGCAACCGACGGCTGCCGTAACTGCGCCCGCTCGCTGTAAATGCGGCCTTCAATTGCACCTCAATGGGCTCGATTACGGCAGGCCGAGCTGCTCGTTTAAGCGCTGCGTAATAACCTGCTCGGCTGACACTCAAGACACGACACAGCGTGCTCACTGCAACTGTCTCGGCCTTCTTCTGCCACTGAGCAATCACGCGGTGGATTACTTCAGTTCCCGGGCGAAGAAGGCCGATGCTTTTTTTAAGATGTCGTTGTCCTGGCGCAGTTGCCGCAGCTCTGCTTCGAGCTGACGAATACGCCGTTGCTCCTCGGTCAAAGGCTTGCCAATGCCGGGCTGGCCTGCACTCTCTGCATCGTATTGCTCGACCCAACGGCGCACCGCGCTGTCGGTCAGGCTCATGTCTCTGCAGACCTGTGGCACGCTCAGGTTCTGCTCTCGGATCATCTTGACGACTTGAAGCTTGAAGGCCTCGTCGAAGCTGCGGCGGGGAAGGCGGTTCGTCATGTTCCAGTTGTCCTCAGGGGTTTGAATCCCCTATCGACTTGTCTTTGGAAATTAGACCAGGACAGCGCGCCCCAGACCGCGCTCACTTTCTTTGCTTCGCCAAAGAAAGTAAGCAAAGAAAGGCGACCCGACACCCGAGGCCCTTCGGGCACCGCTGCGGTACTCGCAAAGGCGGGGTCCACGACAACTCGCTTCGCTCAAACAGGTCGTGGCCCTGATCCGCCTTTGCTCCGTTCCTCGCTCTCGGGCTCACGGGACCCGGGAGCGGGGACAGCGGCTGCTTCGCAGCGCAACGGGCCGTCGCTTCGCTCGGCCTCTGATTGAATAAACCGCCCTTTGTCATCGGCCGCATTTCAGTGGAGGCCGAGCGCAGCGAAGGCCCGTCGCCCTGCGAAGCAGTGGCTGTCCCCGCTCCCCGGGTCCCATCTGCGGGTGAGCGAGGAGCGGAGCAAAGGCGGATCAGGGCCACGACCTGTTTGAGCGAAGCGAGTTGTCGTGGACCCCGCCTTTGCGAGCACCGCAGCGTGCCCCCCTCGAAGAGGGGGGACTCCCGCAGCTGGGTCGCCTTTCTTTGCTTACTTTCTTTGGCGAAGCAAAGAAAGTGAGCGCGGTCTGGGGCGCGCAGCCCCAGCTCCGCCCTCCGCCAAGGAGACAAACCCCAGAAAAAACTCAACGCTCAATAGTCCGATTCCACCGCGAATTCCAAGCACTACGGTTAGCGTTGACCGAAGCCCAGTCAACGGTAATAGCGTTCTTCAACCACTCCTTGATCTCAGCAACCTGCTGAATGCCAGCCCCGACAACAGGCGCCTTGGGATTGGTAGGCACGATATTCCCGTGCTCCAGCATATTGGCCTGCGCCTGAGGCGTGAGCAGGAACTCGGCGAGCTTCTGCGCCAGTTCAGGCTCGGAGTTATTGGCAATCACGCATTGCCCCACCATCAGCAGCACAGCGCCTTCCTTGGGCTGGGCGTACTCGACCGGAATGCCGCGGGCCTTCAAAGCGGCAACGCCACTGGGCGTGAGAGGAAACAGCGCAGCCTCCCCCGTCTGCACCATCTCGGAGATCTTGGCCGAGCTGGGGATGTACTCCAGCACATTCGGCCCGACCGTCTTGGGCCAGGCAGCGAACCCCGGCTCCACGTTCTGGTCATTGCCACCCTGGATACGGTTGAACATCAAAAAGCCGTGCAGCCCGAAGGAAGACGAGGTGATCGAAGGAAACACCAGCTTGCCCTTGAACTTGGGGTCCGCCATGTCCATCCACGAGGTAGGCGCCGCCCAGCCCTTCTCGGTGAACATCTTCTTGTTGTAGGCCAGCCCGGTCATGCCCAGCGAGATGGAGGTCGCCATGTCGTCCTTGAAGCGGGCGACCGGATAGATTTCCTTGAGCGTGGCGCTGGGCCGCTGCTTCTCGCACAGGCCCATGCCGATGGCGCGCACCATCACGCCGTCGTCCAGGAACATGACATGCATCTGCGGCTTGTCCTTGTTGGCCTGCGCCTTGGCCAGGATGTCGGCCGAGGTGCCGGGCACCACCACCACCTTCACGTTGTTCTGCTTCTCGAAGGCGGGGAAGACGTACTGGGTGTACGCCTTCTCCATGGTGCCGCCGTTCATGCCGATGTAGATCGTCTTGGTCTGCGCCTGCGCTCCAGCGCTCAAGGCCAGGGATGCGGCGGCGGCCACCGCCAGCAGGATGCGGCGGCCAGGGAGGGAAGTCTTGGCGGAGGTCATCGTCAGTCCTTTGAGGAAGAAGAAACAGGAGAAGCAGCCGAGAAACGGCCGATGGAAAACGCTTCGATGGGTGTGCTGCTGGCGCCTTCATGGGCCAGCTCGGCCAGCACTTCGCCGGCCGCAGGGCCCACCTGGAAACCGGCACCGGCGAAACCGAAGCCGTGCAGCAGGCCGGGGGTGGTGCGGCTGGCGCCCAGCACCGGCTGGCGGTCGGGCAGGTAACCCTCGGTGCCGGACCAGGTGCGGATGATCTGCGCATGCCGCAGCCCCGGCAGCAGGGCGATCGCCTGCGTGGTCAGCGCCGCGATGGCATCCCGGCTGGAGCGGGCACGGTCGGCGTCCAGCGCCAGGCCGCGGCCGCCGCCCAGCACCAGGTTGCCGCGCGCCACCTGGCGGCCATAGACACCGCCGCCCTCCACGCCCAGGCTCCAGTCCATGAAGTGCGGCATGGGGCTGGTCACCGCCATGGCGGGATGGCCCGAGGTCATGGGCACCGGCTCGCCGAACTGGGTGGCCAGGGCACCGGCCCAGGCACCGGCGCAGTTGATGAGCTGCGCGGAATGCACCTCCAGCCGGTCGCCGGACTGAAGGGTGAAGCCACTGCCGTCGTGGCTCACCGAATCGACCGGTGAACGCTCGAAGATCTCCGCACCGGCGCGCTGCGCCGCACGCGCGAAGGCGGGCGAGACCAGGCGGGGGTTGGCCTGACCGTCCTCGGGGCAGAGCGAGCCGCCGACCGCCTTGCCGCCCAGCCAGGGGCAGAGCGCTTTCAGGCGCTCGCCGGACAGCAGCTCGATGCCCAGATCGAAATCCCGGCTCGCATCGCGATAACGCTCCAGCGAGGCCATGTCCGCCTCGCTGCGGGCGATCTTGAAATGGCCCGAGCGGATGTATTCGCCGTCGATGCCGATCAACTCCGGCAGCCGCGCCCAGATGCCATGGGCCCGCAGCGACAGCGGCAGCTGCACCAGCGCCCTGCCCTGGCGCCGCACGCCGCCATAGTTCACGCCGCTGGAGCGCGAGCCGCAGAGGTCGCGCTCCAGCAGCACCACACGCACGCCCTTGCGTCGCAACGCCAGCGCGGCCGAGGCGCCGACGATGCCGCCGCCGACGATGGCCACGTCGGTTTCGATACGGCGCTTCATGCGGCGGCCTCCGGCCCGGCCGACAGGCCCAGCGGAATCGGCTTGATCGGCGCCTGGCCGCGCAGCCGCCCCACCTGGGCGATGGGCACGCCGGCCGCATGGGCCAGCAGCTCGGCGGCGGCCACGCCGCACATGCGGCCCTGGCAGCGGCCCATGCCGATGCGCGACAGGGCCTTGAGCCGGTTCATCTCGTCGGCGCCGGTGTCGCGCACGGTGGCGCGCAGCTCGCCGGCGGTGATGTTCTCGCAGCGGCAGACGACCAGTTCGTCCGGCGCCTGGGCGGCCCAGTCCTCGGGGAAAGGAAAGGCGCGCTCCAGGCCGCGGCGGAAGACGCCGATGCGTGACAGACGGTTCTCCAGCAGGCTGACGCGGCCGGGGTCTACCGTCATGCCTTCGTCCTGCAGCAGCGCCAGCGCGGCCCGCTCGCCCGCCCATTCGGCCGCATCGGCGCCCTGGATGCCGGCGCCGTCGCCGGCCAGGTAGACCCCTTCGACGCTGCTGCGGCCGGCCGCATCGCGCTCCGGCAGGTGGGCGCGCTGCACCGGCGAGAAGGCGAAGCGGCAGCCGAGCAGGTCGGCCAGCTGGGTTTCCGAACGCAGGGCATGGCCGAAGCCGACCGCGTCGCAGGACAGGGTGCGTTCGGACTGGCCGTCGTGAAAGACGACACCGGTGACCCGGTCCGAGCCGAGCACCCGCACCGGTCGCACGCCGCGATGCAGCGCCACGCCATGCGTGCGCAGCCAGCCCAGGTAGTACAGGCCCTTGGCCAGGGTCGCCGGCTTGGTCAGCAGGCGCGGCGAGGCGGCCGCCTGGTCGGCCAGCGTGGCCGTGTCCAGCACCGCCACCACCTGCGCGCCCGCCTTGGCATATTGGTAGGCCACCAGGTAGAGCAGCGGCCCGCTGCCCATGAAGACCACCTGCCGGCCGATGGTGCAGCCCTGGAACTTCAGCGCCACCTGCGAGCCGCCCAGGCTGTAGGTGCCGGGCAGGGTCCAACCCGGCACCGGCAGGACGCGATCGGTGGCGCCGGTGGCCACGATCAGGCGGTCGTAGGGCACGGCGCGGCTGGTGGAGGTGGCCGTGTCCAGCACGTCGAGGCTGCCCGCCTGTGCGTTCCAGACCAGGCTGCCGGGCCGGTAGTCGATGCGGTCGGCGATGCCATCGATGGCCGCATGCACCGCCTTCGCTCGGCCTGCCTCGGTGCCGTAGAGCGCCTCGGCCGGCCGTTCGAAATTCGCGGGCGGGCGCCGATAGATCTGGCCTCCTGCACGCGCCGCCTCGTCCAGCAGCACCGGCCGCAGGCCATGTTCGACCAGGGTCTGCGCGGCGCGGATGCCCGCCGGGCCGGCGCCGACGATCACGGTGCGGGTCATGCGCCGCCCTCTTGTGTCAGCAGGGCCATGCCCTCGGCGATGAAGGTGGAGCAGGCGCGCAGCGCGGCGCCTTCGGCGGTGCGCATCCAGCAGTCCTGGCAGGCGCCCATCAGGCAGAAGCCGGCGCGCGGCTGGCCGCTGAATTCGTTATGGCGCAGCACGGCCTGCTGTGTGAGCACGGCGGTCAGCACCGTATCGCCCTGGAGCGCGGTGGCCGGCTGGCCGTCGAGCAGGAAATGCACGGTAGCGCGGCCCGTCTCGGCCACGCGCTGTAGCTGGCCCACGCTCATTTGCCGCCCACCAGGATGCGGTCCAGGCCGTAGATGCGGTCCAGCACCACCATGGCGCAGGCGGTCAGCGCCACCATCAGCGCGGAGACGGCGGCCATCAGCGGGTCGATCGACTCGGTGGCATACATGTACATGCGCACCGGCAGCGTCACCGTGCTGGGCGAGGTGACGAAGATCGACATGGTCACCTCGTCGAAGCTGTTGATGAAGGCCAGCATCCAGCCGCCGGTCACGCCCGGCAGGATCATCGGCAGGGTGATGCGGCGGAACACCGTGGCGGTCGATGCACCCAGCGACAGCGCCGCATGCTCCGCGCTGCGGTCGAAGCCCACCAGCGCCGCCACCACCAGCCGCAACGTGTAGGGCGTGACGATGAGCGCATGCGCCAGGATCAGGAACCCGAAGCTGCCCGCGCCGCCGACCAGCGCGAACAGCCGCAGCAGCGCCACGCCCAGCACCAGGTGCGGAATCAGCAGCGGCGACAGGAAGAGACCGTTGAGCAGCCCGCGGCCGGGGAAGTTGTAGCGCGTGATCGCCAACCCCGCCGGCACCGCCAGCAGCGTGGCGATGCTGGCCGAGGCCAGGGCCAGCCACAGGCTGTTCCAGAAGGACTGCATGAAGTCCGGATGCACGAAGACCGCGCGGAACCAGCGCAGCGAGAACTCGGTGGTCGGCAGGGTCAGCGTGTTCTCGGGCGTGAAGGCCACCACGCAGACCACCAGCAGCGGCGCCAGCATGAAGGCGATGACCAGGGCGTTGAACGCCAGGGCGACGGGGCCGTTCTTTTGTTGTTGGCTCATGGCATCAACCCAATGACTTTTTGTAGCGGCCTTCGACCAGCCGGTTGTAGCTGAGCATCACCAGCAGATTGGCCATCAGCAAGGTCAGCGCCACGGCCGCGCCCAGGGGCCAGTTCAGCTCGTGCAGGTATTCGTCGTAGACCACGGTGGCGACCATCTTCAGCCGCCGCCCGCCGAGCAGTCCGGGAATCGCAAACGAACTCGCCGACAGGCCGAACACGATCAGGCTGCCCGACAGGATGCCGGGCATCACCTGCGGCAGCACGATGCGGCGCAGGGTGGTGAACGGGGTGGCCGACAGCGACAGCGCCGCGTTCTCCACGCCGGCATCGAGCTTCTGCAGCGAGGTCCACACGGGGATCACCATGAAGGGCAGCATCACATGCACCAGGGCGATGACGATGGCCGTCTCGGTGTAGAGGATCTTCACCGGCCTCGCGCCCAGCAGCTTGAGCAGGCCGTTCACCAGCCCCTCCGGCCCCAGCAGCATGCTCCAGCCGAAGGCCCGCACCACCACCGAAACCAGCAGCGGCGCCAGCACCACCAGCAGCAGGATGGAGCGCCAGGGATTGGACATGCGGCTCAGCACATAGGCCTCGATGGTGCCGATCACCACGCAGATCAGCGCCACCACCGCCGACACCCAGAAGGTGCGCCAGAAGATGCCGTAGTAGTACTCGTCGGTGAACACCAGCCGGTAATGCTCCAGCGTGAACTCGCCCGACTTCGGCCCGGTGACCGGGTCGTAGACATTGAAGGACAGCACCGCCGTCAGCAGCAGCGGCACCACCAGCAGCAGCAGGAAGAGCACCAGCGCCGGGCCGCTCAGCCACCAGGGCGTGGCGCGCGACGGGCCCGCGGTCGCGGCGCCGCTCATGCGAGCGCCCCTTGGTCGACCGGCAGCACGCGGGTGCAGCTGTCCGGCCAGTCGATGGCCGACTGCGCGCCCTCCTCCAGCACGATGCGGCCGTCGTTGGCGCAGAGCACCGTCAGCTCGCCGACCGGTGTGGACAGGCGGTAGAGCCACTGGCTGCCGAGGAAGAATCGTTCGATGACCTGGCCGTCGAGCCGGCCGGCGCCCGCCGGCACCAGCTGCAGCTTCTCCGGCCGCACCGCCAGCAGCACCGCGCTGCCCGGGCGGAAACCCGGTTCGAACATGGGCACCGAGAGCGATCCGACCCGCACCGCCTGCATGTCGTCCTCGCCCTCGATGCGGCCTTCGAGCAGATTGGCCTTGCCGACGAAGGTCGAGATGAAGCGGGTGCGCGGATGCTCGTAGACCTGGAAGGGATGGTCGATCTGCGTGGCCCGGCCGGCCTCCATCACCACCACCCGGTCGCTGACCGACATGGCTTCGCTCTGGTCGTGGGTGACCATCACGGTGGTGGTGCCGACCTTGCGCTGGATCTGGCGCAGCTCGAACTGCATCTCCTCGCGCAGCTTGGCGTCGAGGTTGGACAGAGGTTCGTCCAGCAGCAGCACCGGCGGCTCGATCACCAGGGCACGCGCCAGGGCCACGCGCTGGCGCTGGCCGCCGGAGAGTTCACGCGGGTAGCGTCTGGCGTGCTGGTCGAGGTGGACCAGGGAGAGGGCATGGCGGACGCGGTCCAGGCGCTCGGCCTTCGCCATCTTGCGCATCTCCAGGCCGAAGCTCACGTTGGCCTCCACCGTCATGTGCGGGAACAGGGCGTAGCTCTGGAACACGATGCCCAGGCCGCGGGTGTTGGCCTTGGCCTGGGTGATGTCGCGGGCGTCGAGTTCGATGCGGCCGCGGGTCACCGGCTCGAAGCCGGCAATCATCTGCAGGGTGGTGGTCTTGCCGCAGCCCGAGGGGCCGAGCAGCGAGACGAACTCGCCCTTCTCGACCGACAGGTTCATGTCGGCCACGGCGCAGGTATCGCCGTAGAACTTGCTGACGCCGCTGAGCTGGAGGAATGACATGGGGCCTGCTTTTCTGGGGGGTCGGATGGACGCGGAGTCTGTTGCAAGTAGCGGACCAGAAAGACAGGGTTCTTCCGTATACCGGAATCTTTTTTCGATTTATTCCGACCAATGAAATACTTTAGACTTCATCGGCTTTATTGATTTCACAAAACGGAACCCGTGACCGAGCCCACCGCCTCCACCGCCGGCGTGCCCCGCATCTTCTCGGTGCTGCGCGCCCTCGCCCGTGCCCCATCCGGTGGCGCGCGGGTGACCGAACTCGCACGCGAAGTCGGCCTGACCCAGGCCACCACGCACCGGCTGCTGCAGTCCCTGATGGCGGAAAGCGTGGTCGAGCAGGACCTGCAGAGCAAGCGCTACCGCCTGGCCATCGACTTCTTCGCCCTGGCCGCGCAGGCCGGCAACCCGGGCGACCTGCGCAGCCTGTGCCGCCCGGTGCTGCTGCGCCTGGGCGCCAGCCTGGGCGATGCGATCTTCTTGCTGGCGCGCAGCGGCTTCGACGCGGTCTGCCTGGACCGCAGCGAGGGGCCCTTTCCCATCCGCTCCTTCACCGGCGATGTGGGCGGCCGGGTGGCGCTGGGCGCCGGCCAGGGGGCGCTGGCCATCCTGGCCTTCCTGCCGGAGAGCGAGCGCGAGGAGGTCATCCGCTTCAACCTGCCGCGGCTGCGCGAGTTCGGCATCTACGACGAGGTGCAGCTGCGCACCGAGATCGACAAGGTGCGCGCCCTGGGCTTCGCCGGCCGCACCAGCGGGCTGCTGGAAGGCATGGCGGGCGTGGCGGTGCCCATCCTGGACCGCGAGGGCCGCGCGGTGGCCGCCCTGGCCGTGGGCACCATCCTCGACCGGCTCAACGCCGAGCGCCTGCCCACGGTGGTGGAGCTGCTCAAGCGCGAGGCCGCGGCCATCGGGCCGCAGGTCAATCCCTTCGATGCGACGCTGCGCCGGCCGGCGCAGGTGCTGGGCGGCCCTACTTCAGGCTGACGTTCCAGAAGCGCGGCTTGTCGGCCGGCCAGCTCTGGTAGCCGCTCACGTTCTTGCGCAGGCCGGCGCCGTCGGTGCCGTTGAACAGCACCACGCTGGGCACCTCCTCGATGAACTTGCGGTGCAGTTCGTCGAACAGCGTCTGGCGTGCGGCCTTGTCGGTGAGCAGCATCGATTCGGCCAGCTTGCCGGCCATGGCCGGGTTGTCCCAGACCTTGCGCGGCTGGGTGGCCTTGGGGCCGGCCAGCATCTCGAAGCTCAGCGCCGGGTCCAGCCGCGAGGAATAGGGAAAGGCCATGGCCTGGTACTGGCCGCGGGTGTAGCGGTCGAGCTGGGTGGCCCAGTCGAGCACCTCGATGTCGATCTTGATGCCGGCATCGGCCGCCATGGCCTGGATCAGCACCGCCGAGTTGAAGCTGATCTCGTAGCGCTTGTTGGCCAGCAGCTTGATCGGCTGGCCGTTGTAGCCGGCCTCGGCCAGCAGCTTGCGCGCCTGCGGCAGGTCGCGCCTGAAGCCCGCCGCCTCGGCCGCGCCGTAGTAGGGGCTGGAGGTGGGCACCGGCGAGTTGTTCGGCTTGGACAGGCCTTCGGTGACCGAGCGGGCCAGCTCGTCATAGTCCAGCGACAGGGCCAGCGCGCGGCGCAGGCGCAGGTCCTGCAGCAGCGGGTCGCGGGTCTGGAACAGCAGGCCCAGCAGGTTCATCGAAGGGCCGAACTCCACCTTCACATCGGAGCGGGCGCGCATCTCGGCGACGTCGGGCGCCGAGGCGGTGGACAGCACGTCGATGGCACCGCTGTAGAGCGCCGCCTTGGCCGCCGCCGCGTCGGGAATCACCATGTAGTGGATGGTCTCGATCTCGGCCTTCTTGCCGCCGGTGAAGCCGTCGCGCGGGCCGCCGCGCGAGGCATAGCCGTCGAAGCGCACCAGGTCGATGTACTGGCCGCGTTTCCACTCCTTGAGTTTGTACGGGCCGGTGCCCACCGGCTGCAGCCACTTGCCGTCGGGGCCGACCGAGCTGCTGTGCAGGATGGCCGAGCCGCCGCAGTCCGAACGCGCCATGGTCTGCAGCAGCAGGCCGGCCGGGCGCTGCAGCTTGAAGACCACCGTCTTCGCGTCGCTCGCCTCGACCGACAGCAGCTTGGTCATGCCGCGGCCGTCGAACTCGGGCAGGCAGCGCCAGTTGGTGGCGGGGTCCATGTAGCGCTTCCAGCTCCAGACCACGTCCTGCGCGGTGAGCGGTGCGTCGTTCTGGAACTTCACGCCGTCACGCAGGGTGAAGGTGTAGCTCAGGCCGTCGGCCGAGACATCGACCTTGCTGGCCAGCAGCGGGCCGGGGCTGGTGTCCTCGCGCATGGCCACCAGGCCTTCGCCGATGTGCATCAGCACCGAATCGGTGTTGTCGTCGCGGTTGGTGCCGGGGTCGGTGGAGCGGATGTCCGAGTTGATCTGCACCCGCAGCGGGCGTGCCGGTGCCTGGGCCTGGGCCAGGCCCGCGAGGGCCAGCAGGCAGGAAGAGGCGGCGGCTGTCTTGAACTTCATGGCGGCGTTCCGATGGAAAGGGAAGGGATCAGGGCGACGCGGCGTCCGGGCCGGCGGCGTCCACATGGCGCAGGGCCGCACGCAAGGTTTCTGCCAGCCCGGCGAGCTGGTCGCGCGAGACCACCAGGGGCGGCGAGACGGCGATGGTCTCGCCCAGCGCCCGCACCAGCAGGCCCTGCTCCAGGCAGCGGCGCTCCACCGCCTGGGCCCGCACGCCCGGCCGGCCCGGGAAGGGGCTGAGTTCGACGGCGCCCAGCAGCCCGAGGTTGCGCACGTCGGCCACGGCGGGCTCGCCCCGCAGCGCATGCAGCACATCCTCGAAATACGGCGCTATGGCGGCGCACTGGCCGGCCAGGTCTTCCTCCTGGTGCACCTGCAGCGTGGCCAGCGCCGCCGCGCAGGCCAGGGGATGGCCCGAGTAGGTATAGCCGTGGGCGAACTCCACGCCCGCCTCGCTGCCCTGCATGAAGCCGGCGTGGATGGCCTCGCGCACGAAGACCGCGCCCATGGGAATGGCGCCGTTGGTCAGGCCCTTGGCGGTGGCCATCAGGTCGGGCACCACGCCGAAGCGGTCGGCGGCGAAACGCGCGCCCAGGCGGCCGAAGCCGGTGATGACCTCGTCGAAGATCAGCAGGATGCCGTGCCGGTCGCAGATTTCGCGCAGCCTTGTCAGATAGCCCACCGGCGGCGGCAGCACGCCGGTGGAGCCGGCGATCGGCTCGACGATGACGGCCGCGATGGTGGCCGGATCGTGCACCGCGCAGATGGCTTCCAGCGCATCGGCATGCTCCACGCCGTGCAGCGGCTCGCCGCGCGAGAAGGCATTGCGCTTGGGATCGTGGGTGTGCGGCAGGTGGTCCACGCCATTGAGCAGCGGCCCGAAGGCATTGCGGTGCTTGGCGATGCCGGCCACCGAGATGCCGCCGAAGCCCACCCCGTGGTAGGCCCGGGCCCGGCCGATCAGGCGGTAGCGGCCGGCGTCGCCGCGGGCGCGGTGCCAGGCCAGGGCGATCTTGAGGGCGGTGTCCACCGACTCGGAGCCGGAGTTGGTGAAGAACACCCGGTTCAGGTCGGCCGGCGCCCAGTCGGCCAGGCGCTCGGCCAGGGTGAAGGCGGCCGGATGGCCGAGCTGGAAGTTCGAGGCGTAGTCCAGCGTGTCGATCTGCTGCTTGAGCGCCGCGCTGATCGCCGGATGGCGGTGCCCGGCGTTGACGCACCACAGGCCGGCGATGCCGTCGAGCACCTGGCTGCCGTCGGACATGGTGTAGTGCATGCCCTGGGCGCCGGTGACGAAACGCGGATCGCGCTTGAACTTGCGGTTGGCGGTGAAGGGCATCCAGAAGGCATCGAGCGCAGCGGGCGTGGGGGCTTGCATGGAAGAAGGACTCCGTCGGACGCGGACCCGGTATGGCCGCGATCGGACGATGCTAGGAAGCCCGCTTGTTTTATTCAATCGGCCCGAACCAGAAAAAACGGGCCGAAAAATACAAGCCGCCAGGGCCTTCAGGACGCGCGGGGCGCGAGCGGCCGCGCCGGCTCCAGCGTGCCCGCCACCCGCTGCTCCAGCAGGTCGCTGGCGCGTTCGAGGTGGGCGCGCAGGATGCCCGCGGCCCGGCCCAGCTCGCCGGCGGCCACCGCGTCGAGCACCGCCAGGTGCTCCCGGCAGGAGCGCTGCAGGGCCTCCACATCCACCAGCGGATAGTCCGACAGGTCGCTGATGCGGCGCAGCCGGTTCTGCTCCTGCACCGCCCGCAGGTAGTAGCGGTTGCCCGAAGCGCTGGCCAGCAGTTCGTGCACCTCGGCATTGGCGTCGAAGAACTCCAGCCAGGACCGGCGCGTGGCATGCGCGATCAGCGCCTGCTGGCGCTGGCGGCTGGCCTCCAGGCGGCGTTTGTCGACCTGGAAGCCGGGCTCGGCGAGGGCGGCGCATTCGATCACGATGCGAAAGCGGTAGCTCTCGCGCTCGTTGTCGGCGTCCATGGTCTCGGCGAACTCCCAGCGCAGGCCGCTGCGGCCGCGCAGGATGCCGTCCTGCAGCAGGCGCATCAGCACCTCGCGCACCACCGAGGCGCGGGCCTGGTAGTGCTGCCGGATCTCGTGCTCGGTGACCTTGCTGGCCAGCAGGCCGGAGGTGCGGTCGCGCAGCAGGCCGTAGTAGAGCGCCAGGGCCTCGTCCTGCGGCAGCGCGCGCCGCGCCTTCTGCAGCTGCGCCCGGCCGGCGACCAGCCGCCAGCCGCGCCGCGGCTCATGCGCCAGCACCCCCACGCCATGCAGGTACTGCAGCGCCATGCGGACCGGCGTGCGCGACACGCCCAGGCGGCTGCAAAGCGCCAGCTCGGTCAGCTGGCCCTGCGCCGCTTCGAAGCGGCCGGCCAGGGCCTGGTCCAGGATCTGCGAACAGGCCTGCAGGCCCAGGGGGGTGAGGCTGCTGGCGGTGATCGGGCCGGAAACGGGCATGGCGGCGTGGGTGGGTGGATCGGCGGAAAAAAGGCAGATTCTCCATGCGCCCGGCGCAGCGGCATTCAGCGCGGCGCCGCCGAAGCCCACACGGCCTCGGCCAGCGCATGCAGGCGGCGCTTGGGCCGGTAGAGCCGCACCTCGAAACGCAGCTCCATGCGGCGCTCGCCGGCCAGCGCCAGCCGTTTGGCCTTGCAGTCGGCCTGCACCATGGACCAGGGCAGCCAGGCCACGCCCAGGCCCTTCTGCACATACTCGTGCAGCGCATCGGCCGAATCGCATTCGATGCGGCGCTGCAGGGCCGGTGCATGGCGGTTGTGCGCCAGGTGGTCCTCCAGCAGGCGGCCCATGGCCAGGCTGCGGCTGTAGGTCAGCAGCGGCACCGGCTGTTCTGCGGAGAGCCGGTAGGTGGGCTGGCCGGCGGCATCCGCACGGGCCACGGGCACCAGCTTGTCCGAAGCCAGGGCGATGAAGGAGAACTGCCGGCCGTCGAGCCGCAGCGTCAAGCCCGGGTGGTGGTAGACCAGCGAGAAGTCGGTCTCGTTGCGCTCCAGCAGCTGCACCGATTCGGCGAGGCTCGAGGTGCGGATGCGCAGCTCGGCATCGCGCAGCACCGGATGCAGGCGCACCAGCCAGTCGGCCAGCACGGTGCGCGCCAGCGTGCGGCCGGTGCTGATGGTGACGGTGCGCGCCTGCCGGCCGGCCTCGCCCAGCAGCTCCAGCCGCGAGCTTTCCAGGCCCGAGACCATCTGCCGCGCCGTGTCCATCAGCAGCGCGCCCGCAGGCGTGGGCCGAACCGGGCTCCTGCCGCGCTCCACCAGCGGCGTGCCGGCCCATTGCTCCAGCTGCTGGATGCGCCGGCCGAAGGCCGGATGGGTCACGTTGCGCTGCTCGGCGGCGCGGCTGAAGTTGCCGGTGTCGATCAGCGCGATGAAGTCTTCCAGCCATTTGACCTGCATGTGTCGATCCGATCGCCGTGCCGTATTGGCAGGGGATTGTGCCTACTCGGCACAAGCAGCCCGGGCGTCGCGCCGAAAAATCGCCTCACTGCAACCGAGGTCCCACGCATGAAGTCTCTCCGCCTGTCTCCCCTGCGCCGCGCCGCCATCGCCGCCTGCCTGCTGCTGCCCTTCTCCGCCGCCATGGCCCAGGGCAATGCCTGGCCGCAGCGCCCGATCACCCTGGTGGTGGGCTATCCGCCCGGCGGCAGCACCGACCTGGTGGGCCGCACCCTGGCCACCGACCTCTCGAACCGCCTGGGCCAGCCGGTGGTGGTGGAGAACCTGGGCGGCGCCGGCGGTTCGCTGGCCGCGCAGAAGGTCGCCATGGCCGCGCCGGACGGCTACACCCTGCTGGTCGGTGCCAACAACGAGATCGCGATCAACGCGCTGGTACGCAAGTCGGTGCGCTACCAGATCAAGAACTTCACCCCGCTAGCCCTGCTGGCCACCCAGCCGCTGGTGCTGACCACCTCGCCGGCCAACCCGGTGAAGAACACGGCCGACTTCCTGAAGGCCGTGCGCGCCAAGCCGGGCTTCTATTCCTACGGCAGCTCGGGCGTGGGCACCGCGCTGCACATGACGGCCGAGATGGTCAAGGAAGAAGGCAAGGTCTTCATGACCCACATCCCCTACCGCGGCACCGGCCCGCTGACCACCGACCTGATCGGCGGCAGCCTGGACTACGGCGTGTATGTGCTCTCCAGCGCCCTGCCCCTGATCAAGAGCGGCAAGCTGGTGGCCATCGGCACCTCGGAGGCCAAGCGCTCGCCGGTCACGCCCGATGTGCCGGCCCTGGCCGAGAACCCGTCCCTGAAGGGCGTGGACATGAGTGTGTGGTTCGCCCTGCTCGGCCCGGCCGGCCTGCCCGAGCCGATCCAGCAGAAACTCAAGGCGGCCGTGGCCGACATCCTCAAGGCCTCGGACTTCCGAAAGAGCATGGAAGCCTCCGGCTCGGTGGTGACGCAGACCCAGCCGGACCTCAACGCCTTCCTGGCCTCGGAGACGGCCAAGTACAAGAAGATCGTCGAATTCGCCCACATCACCGACGAATGAGGATGGCCGGCATGGAGTTCACCCTGCAAAAGCCCGAGCTGGGCGCCTGGGCCGAGGGCAACACCGGCACTGCCGGCGTCTGGCGCTTCGACTCCGGGCAGCCCGGGCGGCACGTGATGATCACGGCCCTGGTGCATGGCAACGAGCTGTGCGGCGCCTGGGCGCTGAAGGGCCTGCTGGAAGCCGGCGTGCGGCCGGCACGCGGCCGGCTGACGCTGGCCTTCTGCAACCTCGATGCCTTCGCCAGCTTCGATGCGGCGCGGCATGACGACTCGCGTTTCGTCGAGGAGGACATGAACCGCCAGTGGTCGGTGGAGCGCATGGCCTCGGGCTCCACGCTGGAGCGGCGCCGGGCCCTGGCCCTGTCGCCCTTCGTGGCCGAGGCCGACTGGCTGCTGGACCTGCATTCGATGCACGAGCCCGGGCTGCCGCTTTCGCTCTCGGGCGTCTCGCCGCTGAACGAGGCGCTGGCCGTGGCCATGGGCACGCCGGAGTACATCGTGGCGGATGCCGGCCATCGCGATGGCGTGCGCATGCGGGACTTCGGGCGCTTCGGCGATTCGGCTGCCATCGCTTCGGGCGTGCGGTCGCTGCTGGTGGAGTGCGGTTTCCATGGCGACCCGGCCAGCCGCGCCGTGGCGCAGGACCAGTGCCTGCGGTTCCTGGTGCAGTCAGAGGCGCTGGATGCCGCGCAAGCCGAGGCGGCGCTGCCGGGCTGGCGGCTGCCCGACGCGCCTGTGCAATGGCTGCTGGAAGTGACCGGCGCGGCCGTGGTCGGCGGGCGCGACGTGCGTTTCGTCGAGCCCTACCAGGGACTGGAGCTGATCCCGGTCGCCGGCACCGTGATCGGCTACGACGCCGCAACCCCCATCGTCACGCCGCACGACGACTGCGTGCTCGTCATGCCCTCGCTGCGGCAGGCGCGCGCGGGTGTGACGGTGGTGCGCTTCGCCCGCCGACGCCCGGCGGTCGGCTGATCACGATCGCGGCACGTCGAGCGCCGGATTGCGGTCGAAGAAGGCCGCGGGCAGCAGCCTGAAGCCCGTGTGGGTCGTCGGCATCACCGGCCATTCCTCGGGCCGGGGATGTGGGTCACGCCCAGCGTGTACCAGACGACCACGTCGGTGTTCTCCAGCGCTTCGTTGTCGGCGATGTAGACCGGCAGCCCGCCCGCTGCCCGGTTCTGGTTGGGGTAAGGGCCGGCGGCATAGGCTTCTTCTGGCCGGTAGCGGGTGGCCCAGAAATGGCGGCCGATGAAGCCGGCGCGTTGTCTCACCGGCGCCTGGGGTGCCGCGTAAGGGATGGCATTGGTGCCCGGCGCGATGATGAAACCGGTGTTCTGGCCGAGTGAATTCCGCACCGAGGGATTCTTCACCAGCCAAGTACGCGCGGCCTGCATATCGACATGGCGTGCAGCCTCGCGTTCGGTTTTCAGCAGGGATTCGTGCATGAGAAATCCATTGCCGTAAGGATTTTCGGCGCCGGGCGCCATGGCACGCGAATTCATCTCGGCCACCGAGTTGTTCACCCCATCCACATCGAAATCCAGCCGGAAATTGAAGAAATGCTGGTGATGCGGCGCGACGATGTTCTGCGCCACCAGATGGCCCGAGCCGGAATCGTGGTGCCCATCGGCTTTCTGCTCCTTCACCCCTTTGGCCAGCATCAGGCCGGTGAGCGCCAGGTCGACTTCCATGGAGCCGTCCTGCTTGAAGATGTAGTTGATCGCGTAATCGTAATTGCCGATGGTGGCGACGGAAGACAGCACCAGTTCGCGGGCGCGCCGTGTCTCGTTTTTCTGGCCGACGCCGTCGTAATGCTTCCAGAGTATTCCGGCATCGCGCTCGTAAATCGCCACGATGCCTCTGCGCTCGACCACCGCGCCGGTGTCGTCGGCGAAGGCGGCATCCAGCAGTTGTGCATTCGGCGGTGCATCCCGGTCTTTTTCCAGGGAATAGCAATTTCGGCCGATGTTGTATTCGCCGACATCGAAAGCGGCGCGCCAGCGCCAGTTCACCGATGGATCGCCGTATGGCACCACCATTTCCGAAACCGCGGCACGGTAGAGAATCGGGCGGGATTTTCCCTGGTCGTCGTAGGAAACCGTGTGCAGCACCATGCCCTCGCGCGGATGCATGGAATAACGGAAATGCCATTTCTGCCAGGCGATCTCGTGGCCCTTGAGGGTGTAGCCGGCTCCCTCGGGCTGCGTGATCAGCAAGGGCGGCGGCGGCCTGCGCTGCGGGCCCACCGCGGCCTCGCTGAAATCCTGGGTCTTCGCGGCGACCGGCACCACACCCGAATCGATCAAATCGATCACCTTGCGGCGATTCAGGTCGACCAGCGCCACCACACCTTCGATCGGGCGGCCGTAATGGTTTTCGCCGTCGCCCTTGAAATACGGCACGCCGCGGATCAGGCGGCCGGAGAATTTCGGATCGACCACACCGACCGCCCAGCCGTCGATTTCGATTTTCCCGAAATCCGCCTCCTTGAATCCGCGCTTCTGCATGGCGGCGCGCCAGCGGGGATCGGCTTTGACGATTTTGCGCATGGCTTCATATTCGCTGTCCGCCAGCAGCGGCTGCACGCCCTTGATTTCCTGCCAGGAAATGGCGCGTTTGGTCTTCAGGTCGATGACGGATTCGTAAGTGCGGTTGAGTTTTCGGTCCATCACGACGGCGAAGGCCTCGCGCCGGTGTTCGGCGCCGTCCCGATAATTCCAGACTTCCGACTTCGGCGGCTCCTTCAATTGCACCGTGGAAAACAGGACATCGGCGGGAAAATCCGGCCTGGCCTTGAGCACGGCGACCGCGTTCTGGATTTCATCCGCTGTCAGCGGATCGAGCGGATGAGCCTGCGCGGCCCAGGACATGCAGGCCGCCAGGGCCATGGTGAGTTTCAGGCCAGGAAAATGGGGAAGTTTTGTCACGATCACCTCGGGCTTTCATTTTTCAGGTTGAAAGCCCGGGTTCTACAAAAATCCCCCCGGAAAATCCGGATGGATGAAATCCGATGCAAATCAGACGGATGGAAGCATCAGCCGGCCAGGCGCGGCAGGCCGCGCACCAGTTCCACCCAGGCGGCCGGCTGCGGCTCGCCCCGGCCATGCACACCGAAGAAACTCACGGCCAGCTGCCCCTGGTCGTCGAAGAACTCGACGGAATGGATGCTGCCCCGCTCCAGCAGCCAGGCCGAACGGAAGGCGCTGTCGCGCAGGTGCAGGTTGAACTTCGGGTCCAGCACATTGAAGTAGCCGCCGACCTCCTGGACCTTGTCGATGTTGCCGCTGTAGATCTCGGTGACGCCGGCATTGCCGACGAAGGCCATGAGCGCCACCTTTCGTGCCGCCGCCTCCTGCAGCAGGGGCCGCACGGCCCGGGCCTGCAAAGCGACGGCCTTGCCGGCGGGCGCCAGGCGGAAGGCCTGCTGCCGCTCCACGCCGAAGCGCGACAGCAGGCGGGAGAACTGGTGCACATCGGTGATCTCGCCCCAGGCCTGCTGCAGGCCGGGCTGATCCACGGAGGCATCCGGCCGATCGGCAGGCCGCGCCAAGACAGGCGCCACCGAAAGAGGCCCGCTCGAAGCCTGGGCGGAGAACTCGGCCACCAGCCGCTCGTAGGCCGCCACGTCCGACGCCTCGGTCAGATAGACCTTGTGCACAGCCTGCCCCTGCGCATCGAAGAACTGCAGGCTGCGGCTGGTCTTGCCCTGCGCGCCGGGCTGCACCACGGCGAAGGCGAAGTGCCAGACCGAAAAATCGGTGCGCAGGTCGATCGGCCCGCCGAGGTAGCCGACGACGCTCTGCAGCTGGCGCTGGCGTTGGGCCTCGGCCGCGGGATCGGCGGCCGGACGGGTCAGCCGCTCCGGCAAGGGCCGGGGCACGCCGGTGGTCTCGATCACGGCGTTCTCGTTACGGGTCAGGGCCATGATCTCGCCCAGGCCCAGCACGCGGCGCATGGCTTCACGGGCCGTGTCGCTGCCGTCGCGCAGGCGGGTGACGGTGCCGCCGGCCCGGGTGTTGAGCAACTCGGCTTCGGACACGCCGAGCTGCCGGGCCGCATCGCGCGCCGGCAGGCGGGGCTGCGAAGCACGCAGCTGGTCCCAGCGTTCAGACAGGGAGGGCTCGGCCGCGCGGACGGCAGTGCCCAAGAGGCCCAGGGATGCGGCGCCGCCGAGGGCCAGGCGCTGGAAGTTTCTGCGGGTGGTGGTGGTTGGCATGGCGAGAGTCCTTCTCAGAAGATCACGTTGAGGCTGACGCCGAGGTTGCGTCCGGGCATGGAAACCCGGTCGATCTCGGTGCGCTGGGCGGCGGTGCCGTTGGGCAAGGCCCGCACGGTGGCGTAGTTCCAGTACTTCTTGTCGGTGAGGTTGTAGAGGCCGGCGTTCAGCCGCACCTTCGGACTGAGGTTCCAGAAGGCGCTGAAGTCCAGCACTCCGAAGCCCGGCACCGCGAAGGTGCTGGTGGTGGAGCTGGCGATGACATCGCCCTGCGCCTGCCGCGCCTTCACCCCGGTGACGGTGCCGAACACGCCGAAGCGTTTGCCCGGATCGGTGTAGCCCAGCGTGGCGACCACCTTGGCCGGCGCCACCGAAGCCAGCCGGCCCTTGGCGCCGGTGCTGGTGTTGGTGGCGTTGCTCTGCGTCACGCCGCCGGCCAGCTCCAGGCTGTAGCCGCGCAGGCCACCGGACCAGGCGGCGCCTTCGAGCCGGGTGGAGAACTCGCCGCCCCAGATGTTGGCGCGGCCGATGTTCTCGGGCCGGTACAGGCCGAAGGTGACGGTGGGCAGGTTGACCGGGTCGGCCGCCTGGGCGGCGTATTCGATGAAGTCGTGGTAGCGGGTGTAGAAGGCGGCGGCGCGCACGGTGACGCCCGGTGCGGCCGCGCCCTTGATGCCCAGCTCGAAGGCATCGCTGGTTTCCTGCTTCAGGTCGGGATTGCCCAGCACCGCGTAGCCGGAGCTGCCGCCGGTGTAGCTGAAGGAGTCGTAGGTGCCGGTCTTCTCGGCCGCGGTGGGGATACGCACGCCGCGCTGGTACTGGGCGTAGGCGTCCAGGCCGGGCTGCATCTCCAGGGCCAGGCTCAGGCCGGGCAGGAGGTTGGTGTCGCTGTCGGTCTTCAACTGACTGGCGGCGCCCGTCACCGCCGTGGCGTAGCCGCTGGCGTCGGGTTTCATGCGCCAGTACTCGGCGCGCAGGCCGGGGGTGAGGGTGGCGCGGCGGCCGATGGCCTCGAAGCTGTATTCGTCGCGCATATAGGCCGACAGGCGGGTGGTGTCGGTATCGGCCATGCGGTTCTTGCTGCCGGTGCTGGTGCTGACCACGGCGCCGGCCGCGTTGGTGCGCAGCTCCGACCACGGGCGCTTGGAATTGCCCTGGTCCAGGCCGGCGCCGTAGCTCAGCAGGTGCGTGCCCAGCAGCTTGCGGGCATCGACGGTGGCGCCGAGGTTGTCGTTGTCGTAGCTGGTGGAGAGGAAACGCTGGTAGGTCTGGCCGCCGGTGACGTAGGGCGCCTGGGTGTCGTCGTCCTCGCTGGCGGTCTGCAGGTAGAGCCGGGTCTTGAGGGTGTCGAACAGGGCATGGGTGCCGATGCCGGGCGAATAGTCGTGGTCCAGGCTGATGCGCGCGCGCTGGGCCACGGCCTGCTGGGTGGCGCCGTTGGGATAGGTGGTGGAGGTCTTGTTGTCGTAGACGCGGTCGTTGTGGCGGCGGAACAGGTCCAGCGTCAGGCCGAACTGGTGCACCGGGTCGTCGGCCCAGCGGAACTTGGTGAGCAGGGCATCGGAATGCCAGTCGTCCGGATTGGGGGCGACGGCGCTGTTGTTCTTCGCCTCATGGCCGTCGCGGCGCGAATAGATGCCTAGCACCTGCACCTTGTCGAGCCGCGCCGCCGCGGTCACCGCGTTGGACAGGGTGCGGCTGGCCGACGAATAGCCGAGCTTGTAGGCGCCGTAGCGGGTGACGTCGCCCTGCAGGTAGTCCACCGGCGACTTGGTGATGAACCCTACTCCGCCGCCCAGGCCCTGGGCGCCGGAGCGCGCGGCGGGCGTGGTGCCGGAATCGATGCGCACCTCGCGGAACATCTCGGGGTCGATGTAGTCACGGCCCACGCCGAAGGAGTTGGCCGCGTTGCCGTCCGGCCGGGGCGCGGCCGGCGGCAGCTGGATGCCATCCACGTCCAGGCTGACCCGGTTGCCCTCCACGCCGCGCACGTTGTAGCCGGTGGTGCCGGCGCCGTCCCAGACATTGCCGCCGCCGCTGGTGGCGCCCGGCGCGCTGACCAGGGGCTGGTTGCGCACCACGCCGCCCATGTCGATGGTGCCGTTGCGCTCCAGCTCCTCGGTGCCGATGACGGTGGTGCTGCCGGCGGCCGGCTCGCGGTGCGCCTGCACGGTCAGCGGCGCGAGGTGGCCGTCGTTGTCTGCCGTGGTGTTGGTGGTGGCGGCGGTCTGCGCGAAGGCCGGGAGGGCCGTGCCGGCCAGGCACAGTTGCGCGGCGATGCAGACGGCGTTGCGGGACAGCCTGCGGCGCGCTGCGCCGGGGCCTGCGGGAGAAACTGACATGGTCGGGATCCTGCGAAAAAGACGTTCGCTGGCATCTCGACGGGCCGGCCCCGAGCGGGGTCCGGCACTGCAGTTGGCTGGCTGAGGGGCGTTATCTTAGATGATAAAGATTCTCATCTGGACGCCGTTCGTCGGCTTTTTTTGAAGTCTCAGAACAGCACGCGGCTGCGGATGGTTCCCGGCACCGCCGCCAGCTTCTGCTGGGCGACTTCGGAGGAGGCGGCATCCATGTCGATCACCACGTAGCCGATCTTCTCGTCGGTCTGCAGGAACTGCGCGGCGATGTTGATCTGGTTGTCCGAGAGGATGCGGTTGATCTCCGACAGCACGCCCGGCTTGTTTTCGTGGATGTGCAGCAGCCGGTGTTTGCCCGGGTGCGCCGGCAGCGCCACGGCGGGGAAGTTGACCGAGGACGTCGTCGTGCCGGTATCGCTGTAGCGCACCAGCTTCTCTGCCACTTCCACGCCGATATTGGCCTGCGCCTCCATGGTGGAGCCGCCGATGTGGGGCGTGAGGATGACGTTGTCGAGGCCACGCAGCGGCGACTCGAAGGACTCGTTGTTGCTGCCCGGCTCCTTGGGGAACACGTCGAGCGCGGCGCCCAGCAGCTTCTTGTCGCGGATGGCCTGGGCCAGGGCGTCGATATCCACCACCGTGCCGCGCGAGGCATTGATCAGGATCGCGTGGTGCTTCATGGCCGCGATCTCGGCCTCGCCGATCATCCACTGCGTGGCCGGTGTCTCGGGCACGTGCAGGGTCAGGATGTCGCTCTGCGCCAGCAGCTCGCGCAGCGTGGGCACCTGGCGTGCATTGCCCAGCGGCAGCTTGCTCACCACGTCGTAGAAGGCCACGTGCATGCCCAGGCCCTCGGCCAGCACCGACAGCTGGGTGCCGATGGAGCCGTAGCCGACGATGCCCAGGGTCTTGCCGCGGATCTCGTAGGAGTTGGTGGCCGACTTCAGCCAGCCGCCGCGGTGCGACAGCGCGTTCTTCTCGGGCACGCCGCGCAGCAGCAGGATGGCTTCGGCCAGCACCAGCTCGGCCACCGAGCGGGTGTTGGAGTACGGCGCGTTGAAGACCACAATGCCGCGCTCGCGCGCCGCCTGCAGGTCGACCTGGTTGGTGCCGATGCAGAAGCAGCCCACGGCCACCAGCTTGGGCGCATGGGCCAGCACGTCGGCCGTCAGCTGCGATTGCGAGCGGATGCCCAGGAAGTGCACATCGGCCAGGCGGGCCTTGAGTTCCTCGCCCTGCAGGGCCTTGGGCGCCGTCTCGATCTGCGTGTAGCCGGAGCTCTTGAGCATCTCGATGGCGGAGGGGTGGACGCCCTCCAGCAGGAGGATCTTGATCTTGGCCTTGTCCAGCGATGTCTTCGTCGTCATGGTGTCCCGGGGATGTGTGCGAGCGAGCGCGAAAGAGGGCAGAAATCCTAGCATGCTGCCCTGCAGCAAAGCCCGCGCGCCCGGGCCGTCAACGGGGCCGGCAGGGTCTTGTCGCGACGGGTTTCCCCGCTTCGGAACGGCTCTGGCAAGCAGGCAAAATGACGGTCACGAAAAAGACACGCAACCGTCACGCGGCAAAGCCACGATGCCCGGTTTGTCCATCCTTCTGCTGGAGACCTCATGAAGTTCAAGACCCTCGCCCTGGCCGCCGCGGCCGGCGTCCTCCTGGCCGCCAACGCGCAGGCGCAGACCGAAATCCAGTGGTGGCATTCGATGACCGCCGTCAACGGCGAATGGGTCAACGACCTCGCGAAGCAGTTCAACGAGAGCCAGAAGAGCTACAAGATCGTCCCGACCTTCAAGGGCAGCTACGACGAGTCCATGACCGCCGCCGTCGCCGCCTTCCGCGCCGGCAACGCACCCGACATCCTGCAGGTCTTCGAAGTGGGCACGGCCACCATGATGGCCAGCAAGAAGGCCGTCGTTCCCGTCAGCAAGGTCATGACCGATGCCGGCTACAAGTTCGACAGCAAGGCCTATATCTCGGCCGTGGCCGGCTACTACACGGCGCCCAGCGGCGAGATGCTGAGCTTTCCCTTCAACAGCTCGACGACCATCTTCTATTTCAACAAGGACGCCTTCAAGGCCGCCGGCCTGCCGACGGACAAGGCGCCTTCCACCTGGCCCGAAGTCGTGGCGGCCGCCGCCAAACTCAAGGCCAGCGGCCACAAGTGCCCCTTCACCACCGCCTGGCAGGGCTGGACCCAGCTGGAGAGCTTCTCCTCCTGGCACAACGTGGAGTTCGCCACCCGCGGCAACGGCCTGCAGGGCATGGATGCGCGCCTGAAGGTGGATTCGCCCCTGCACCTGCGCCACATCGAGAACCTGGCCAACATGGCCAAGCAGGGCCTGTTCGTCTACAAGGGCCGCGGCAACGTGCCCGAGGCCAGCTTCGTCTCCGGCGAGTGCGCCATGATCAACACCTCTTCCGGCTTCTACGGCAACGTGGCCAAGAACGCCAAGTTCGCCTATGGCCTGGCTCCCCTGCCCTACTACCCGGACGTGCAGGGCGCGCCGCAGAACACCGTGATCGGCGGCGCCAGCCTGTGGGTGATGTCGGGCAAGAAGCCCGAGCAGTACAAGGGCATCGCCTCCTTCTTCGACTTCATCTCCAAGCCCGAAGTGCAGGCCGCCAGCCACCAGCGCACCGGCTACCTGCCGGTCACCATGGCCGCCTACAAGCTGACCGAGGATTCGGGCTTCTACGCCAAGAACCCGGGCACCGACGTGGCCGTGACGCAGATGATCCGC
This sequence comes from Xylophilus rhododendri, assembly GCF_009906855.1. Lineage (NCBI taxonomy): Bacteria > Pseudomonadati > Pseudomonadota > Betaproteobacteria > Burkholderiales > Xylophilus > Xylophilus rhododendri. The sequence continues at coordinate 4,979,818 of NZ_CP047650.1, read as the reverse complement.
AAGGTCACCGACAAGAGCCGCGGCATCCGCCTGGGCAACTACGTGCAGATCCGCACCATCGAGGACGAGGAACTGGAACAGGTCTGGGGCGGCAAAAAGACGCCCAAGGAAGCGCTGGACAGCATCGTCAAGCGCGGCAACGAGCAGCTGGAACGTTTCCAGAAGGCCAACAAGGGCTGAAGTCCGGCATCCGATGGAAAAACGCGTCCAGTTCCGCTCCTCCTGGCTGCCATGGGTGCTGATCGCACCGCAGATGGCGGTGATCTGCGTCTTCTTCTTCTGGCCGGCGGCGCAGGCCATCCTGCAGTCGCTGCAGGAGCAGGATGCCTTCGGCTCCTCCACCGAGTGGGTGGGGCTGGACAATTTCCAGCGGCTGTTCTCCGACGCCACCTATCTCGAGTCCTTCAAGACCACCGCGCTGTTCTCGGTGCTGGTGGCGGGCCTGGGCATCGTGCTGTCGCTGCTGCTCGCGGTTTTCGCCGACCGGGTGGTGCGCGGCGTGACCTTCTACCGCACCCTGCTGATCCTGCCCTACGCGGTGGCGCCGGCGGTGGCGGGTGTGCTGTGGGTCTTCATGTTCTCGCCGGCGCTGGGCGTGGTCGCCTATGCGCTCGGCAAGTTCGGCTATGACTGGAACCATCTGCTCAACGGCGGCCAGGCCATGGCGCTGATCGTGCTGGCGGCGGTGTGGAAGCAGATCTCCTACAACTTCCTTTTCTTCGTGGCCGCGCTGCAATCGATTCCGAAGTCGCTGATCGAGGCCGCGGCCATCGACGGCGCCGGGCCCTGGCGGCGCTTCTGGGGCATCCAGCTGCCGCTGATCTCGCCCACCACCTTCTTCCTGCTGGTGATGAACGTGGTCTATGCCTTCTTCGAGACCTTCGGCATCGTCGATGCGGCCACCAACGGCGGGCCGGGCAAGGACACCTCCATCCTGGTCTACCGGGTGTATTACGACGGCTTCAAGGCCATGGACCTGGGCGGCTCGGCCGCGCAGTCGGCGGTGCTGATGCTGATCGTCATCGTGCTGACCGTGGTGCAGTTCCGCTATGTCGAGAAAAAGGTGAACTACTAAATGCTTGACCGCCGCCCTGCCCTCACGCTGCTGTCGCACCTGGTGATGATCCTCGGGGTCATCATCGTGGCCTTCCCGCTCTACCTGGCCTTCATCGCCTCCACCCACAGGCCGGAGGAGATCGTGCAGCTGCCCATGCCGCTGACTCCGGGCAACTACTTCTGGCAGACCTGGCATGCCGCGCTCTTCGGCAACGCCACCGGCGCCGGCTCGCATGCGCCGGTGCTACGCATGATGTGGATCAGCCTGGTCTCGGCGCTGATCATCTCGCTGGGCAAGATCGCGATCTCGCTGCTCTCGGCCTTCGCCATCGTCTACTTCCGCTTTCCCTTCAAGAAGCTGGTGTTCTGGATGATCTTCATCACCCTGATGCTGCCGGTGGAGGTGCGCATCCTGCCGACCTACCAGGTGCTGTCGGACCTGAACATGCTCAACAGCTACGCCGGCCTGAGCGTGCCGCTGATCGCCTCGGCCACCGCCACCTTCCTGTTCCGCCAGTTCTTCATGACGGTGCCCGACGAGCTGGTGGAGGCCGCCCGCATGGACGGCGCCGGGCCGATGCGTTTCTTCTTCGACGTGCTGCTGCCGCTGTCGCGCACCGCCATGGCCGCGCTCTTCGTGATCCAGTTCATCTACGGCTGGAACCAGTACCTGTGGCCGCTGCTGGCGACCACCAACGAGGACATGTACACCGTCGTCATCGGCATCAAACGCATGATCGCCGGCGGCGACTCGCAGAACGAATGGAACGTGGTCATGGCCACCGCCCTGCTGGCCATGCTGCCGCCTGCGATCGTGGTCATCTCCATGCAGAAGTGGTTCGTGCGCGGACTGGTCGATACCGAAAAATAAACGAGCCATGGCATCACTTTCCTTTCGCAATGTCATCAAGCGCTATGGCCGTGGCCCGAAGGCGCTGCAGGTCATCCACGGCATAGACGCCGAGGTGGCCGATGGCGAATTCATCGTCATCGTCGGGCCCTCGGGCTGCGGCAAGTCCACGCTGCTGCGCATGGTCGCGGGGCTGGAGGAGATTTCCGACGGCGAGATCGCCATCGGGGCGCGGGTGGTCAACCAGCTGGAGCCGGCCCAGCGCGACATCGCCATGGTGTTCCAGAACTACGCGCTCTATCCGCACATGAGCGTGTTCGAGAACATGGCCTACGGGCTGAAGATCGCCGGCCAGCCCAAGGAAGAGATCAGACAAAGGGTGGACCGGGCCGCCAAGATCCTGGAGCTGGGCCATCTGCTGGAGCGCCGGCCGCGCGAACTCTCCGGCGGCCAGCGCCAGCGTGTGGCCATGGGCCGGGCCATCGTGCGCCAGCCGCAGGTCTTCCTGTTCGACGAGCCGCTGTCCAACCTCGATGCCAAGCTGCGCGCCCAGACCCGCATCGAGATCCAGAAGCTGCACCGCGAGCTGGGCATCACCTCGCTTTTCGTCACCCACGACCAGGTCGAGGCGATGACACTCGCCCAGCGCATGCTGGTGATGAACGCCGGCCGCGCCGAGCAGTTCGGCACGCCCGAGGAGGTCTACCACCGGCCGGCCTCCACCTTCGTGGCGAGCTTCATCGGCTCGCCGCCGATGAACCTGCTGAAGGCCGCGCCCGGTGCGCCCGCGGGCCGGATCACCGGCATCCGGCCCGAGCACCTGGACCGGGTGGCCAATGGCACGCCCGGCGCCTGGACGATGACGGTCGACACGGTCGAGCTGCTGGGCGCCGAACGGCTGGTCTACGGCCATGTGGGCGAGGACGCGGTGATCGTGCGCATCGAGGAGAACGCGCCCGTGCCGGCCATCGGCGAGGCCTGCGCCGTGCTGCCGCGCGCCGATCGGCTGCATGCCTTCGACGCCGCCACCGGCAAGCGCCTGGAAGCGGCACCATGACCGACCCCGGCCTGCATTCCGGCGGCTGGCCCTATCCCTTCTGGGTGGCCCATCGCGGCGCCGGCAAGCTGGCGCCCGAGAACACCCTGGCCGCCTTCCGACTGGGCGCCGCCCACGGCTGGCGCATGTTCGAATGCGATGCCAAGCTGAGCGCGGACGGCGTGGTCTTCCTGCTGCACGACAGCACGCTGGAGCGCACCACCGACGGCCAGGGCACGGCGGGCGAACGGCCGTGGTCGGCGCTTTCGCAGCTCGATGCCGGCAGCTGGCATTCGCGTGCCTATGCCGGCGAACCGCTGGCCACGCTGGAGAACCTGGCGCGCTACTGCCTGCGCAACGGCTACCTGCTCAATATCGAGATCAAACCCACGCCCGGCCTGGAGCGCGCCACCGGCGAGGCCGTGGCTGAGCTGGCCGCCCGTTTGTGGTCCGAGGCACCAGTCGCGCCGCTGCTGACCTCCTTCAAGCCCGATTCGCTGGAAGGCGCACGCGCCGCCGCGCCGCAGCTGCCGCGCGGCCTGTTGCTGGAAGCATTGAACGAAGGTTGGCTGGACCAGGCACGGGCGCTGGAATGCGTGGCCGTGGTGAACCGCCATACCGCCTGGACGGCCGAGGCCGTGGCGCAGACGCGGTCCGCCGGTCTGAAAGCGCTCACCTACACCGTCAACGAGCGGGAAGACGCCCAGCGCCTGATGGGTTTTGGCGTCGATGGCATCATCACGGACCGCATTGAGCTGTTCGCACCCGCTGCCCGACACGCATGAAAAAGCCCCTCCTCCTCGCCTGCGTCCTCGGTGGACTGATGTTCGCCGCCCTGCACGGCGCCCAGGCGCAGCAGGCGCCCGCGGCCCCGGTCACCAATCCCACCGTGGCCCTGCTGGGCGACAGCATCACCGAAGGCGGCCTCTGGGCCAACTACTTCCCCAGCCAGCGGGTGCTCAACCTGGGCATAGGCGGCGACACCACCCAGGGCATGCTCAACCGCCTGGGCCCGCTGCTGGCGGCCAAGCCGCCCAAGGTCTTCGTGATGGCCGGCATCAACGACCTGCTGCGCGGGCGCGCGGCCGACGATGTGTTCGGCACCTACAAACAGATCCTGGCCGAGCTGTACGCGCCGGAACGCAAGATCTACGTCGAATCCACGCTCTACGTGACCGCGCCCACGCCGGTGGCGGTCAACGAGAAGGTCCAGCGCCTCAACACCCAGTTGCGCCAGCTCTGCGAGCAGACACGCCGCTGCACCTTCGTGGACATGAACGCCATCCTGGCCCCCACCGGCCAGCTGCTGCCCGGCTTCACCGTGGACGGCCTGCACCTCAACCAGGCTGGCTACGAAGCCTGGTTCGCCCAATTGAAGGGCTGGCAGTTCCTGGCGCAGTAGCCAGGTTTCAGCGCCGCCAGCCGGCGCGCAGCCAGCATTCGCAAAAAGCCACGGCGGCCAGCAGGGCCGCCCAGGTCAGCATGCGGCCGTCGCTGCCGGACAACAGCAGGCCGGCCAGCAAGACCCCCAGCCCGACCGCGAAATCGCAGCCCAGCCGCACCGGCCAGCTGGCGCCGCGGGCGGGCACGACCAGGCCGCCGCAGAGGACGGCAGCCGCCGCGATCCAGGCGGCGGGCAGGCAGAAATTGGTGATGTGCCCGAGCAGGGTGAGGAAATCCATGAGGGCAGGAAATAAGGCTTATCGCAGCAATAGCCTCGGTCTTACACCGGAAGGCTTCGACAATTTGCGACAAATTTTATAATCCCGGGATGGCAGTCTGGGCCCTCGGCCTCAATCACAACACGGCACCGCTCGATTTGCGGGGCCGTTTCGCGTTCGCCCTCGATCAGATCGCACCCACCTTGCAAGGTTTGCGCCAGGCGCTGGTGACCACCCGCCATCCGCAGATCGAAGCCGCCATCCTCTCCACCTGCAACCGCACCGAGATCTATTGCGCGGGTGAAAGCCCGGCCCTGGAACACACACTCGACTGGCTGGCCCACACCGGCGGCGTCACGCCCGCCCTGCTGCGCTCGCATGCCTATTCGCTGCAGGACGGCCCGGCCGCGCGCCATGCCTTCCGCGTGGCCTCGGGGCTGGACTCCATGGTGCTGGGCGAGCCGCAGATCCTCGGCCAGATGAAGGACGCGGTGCGCGCCGCCGAAGACGCCGGAGCCCTGGGCACCACGCTCAACCAGCTGTTCCAGCGCTCCTTCGCGGTGGCCAAGGAGGTGCGCAGCTCGACCGAGATCGGTGCGCATTCCATCAGCATGGCCGCCGCCGCGGTGCGCCTGGCCGGCCAACTCTTCGAGGACCTGGGCAAGATCCGCATCCTGTTCGTGGGCGCCGGCGAGATGATCGAGCTGGCCGCCACCCATTTCGCGGCGCGCAACCCGAAATCCATCTCCATCGCCAACCGCACGCTGGAACGCGGCGAACGCCTGGCCTCGCGTTTCCAGGGCGAGGTGATGCGCCTGGCCGACCTGCCCGAGCGCCTGCACGAATTCGACGCCGTCATCAGCTGCACCGCCAGCTCCCTGCCCATCATCGGCCTGGGCGCGGTGGAGCGGGCGCTGAAGAAACGCAAGCACCGCCCAATGTTCATGGTCGACCTGGCCGTGCCGCGCGACATCGAACCCGAGGTCAAGGCGCTCGACGACGTGTACCTGTACACCGTCGACGACCTGGCCACCGTGGTGCAGACCGCCCAGGCCCATCGCCAGGCCGCCGTGGCCCAGGCCGAATCCATCGTCGACACCGGCGTGCAGAACTTCCTGCACTGGATGGACCAGCGCGACCCGGTGCGCGGCACCGTGCCGCTGATCCGCCAGCTCAACGCCCAGGCCGACACCTGGCGCGCGGCCGAGATCGCCCGCGCCCGCAAGCTGCTGGCGCGCGGCGACGACGTGGAAGCCGTGTTGGAGGCGCTGAGCCGCGGCCTCACGCAAAAGATGCTGCACGGCGCCATGGCCGAACTGAACAAGGGCGATGCGCAGCAGCGCGAAGCCACGGCCGACACCGTCTCGCGCATCTTCCTGCGCAGCGAAGCCGCCTCGCGCGACAAGCTCTAGCGGCGCTCGCCGCCGCCGCGGGCCGCATGCGCCCGCCGCCTCCTGGCCGCCCGTCCGGCCCTCCCCTCTTCCTCCTTGCCGGCGTACACGCCGGCCGAAAATCAAGCCCGTGAAAGACTTCCTCCGCCGCCAGCTCGACCGTTATGCCGTGCGCCTGCAGGAGCTCGACTTCCTGCTCTCGCGCGAAGACATCATGGGCGACATGGCCCAGTACCGCCTGCTCTCGCGCGAGCATGCCGAGGTCACCCAGATCGCCGGCCGCTACGCCCGCCACCGGCAGCGCGCCAGCGACCTGGAAGCCGGCCGCGAGATGCTGTCCGACCCCGACATGACCGAGATGGCCGCCGAGGAAATCGCCGGCGCCCAGGCGGAGATGGAGCAGCTCGAAGCCGAGCTCCAGCGCCTCCTGCTGCCCAAGGACCCGGACGACCGCCGCAACGCCTTCCTGGAAATCCGCGCCGGCACCGGCGGCGACGAATCCGCCCTGTTCGCCGGCGACCTGGCCCGCATGTACACCCGCTATTTCGAGCGCACCGGCTGGCGCTGCGAGGTGGTGAGCGTGAGCGACAGCGAGATCGGCGGCTACAAGGAAATCGTCTTCCGCATCGAAGGCGACAACGCCTTCGGCCGGCTGCGCTTCGAATCCGGCGGCCACCGGGTGCAGCGGGTGCCCGCCACCGAGACCCAGGGCCGCATCCACACCAGCGCCTGCACCGTCGCCGTGCTGGCCGAGCCGGACGAGACGGTGGCGGTGCAGATCAACCCGGCCGACCTGCGCATCGACACCTACCGGGCTTCCGGCGCCGGCGGCCAGCACATCAACAAGACCGACTCCGCCGTGCGCATCACGCACATCCCCACCGGCATCGTCGCCGAATGCCAGGACGACCGCAGCCAGCACCGCAACAAGGCCAAGGCCCTGCAGGTGCTGTCGGCCCGCATCCAGGAGAAGGACCGCAGCGAACGCGCCGCCAAGGACGCGGCCATGCGCAAGGGCCTGATCGGCAGCGGCGACCGCAGCGACCGCATCCGCACCTACAACTTCCCGCAGGGCCGGCTCACCGACCACCGCATCAACCTCACGCTCTACAAGCTGGGCCTGATCATGGAAGGCGACCTCGGCGAGGTGCTCGACGCCCTGCAGCATGCCCGCGAGGCCGAGCAGCTGGCCGAGCTGGAAGTGGGAGCGAACGCCTGATGCCCACCCTGGCCGAAGCCCTGCGCGGCGCCGCCGTGCTCGGCGTGGACCGGCTCGATGCGCAAATGCTGCTGCTGCGCTGCCTGGGCCGCGACCCTTCGGACCGTGCCTGGCTGCTGGCCCACGACCACGATCCGCTGGGCGATGCCGCATGGGCCGACTGCCAGGCCCTGCTGCAGCGGCGCGCCGCGGGTGAGCCCGTGGCCTACCTGATCGGCGAGAAGGAGTTCTTCGGCCTGCCGCTGCAGGTCGATGCCCGGGTGCTGGTGCCCCGGCCCGATACCGAAACCCTGGTGAATTGGGCGCTGGAGCTGCTGCCGGACGGCCGCGAAGCCAGCGTGCTCGACCTGGGCACCGGCAGCGGCGCGATCGCCCTGGCGGTCCAGCACAGCCGCCCCATGGCCGTGGTGGACGCGGTGGATGCCAGCGAGGATGCGCTCGCCGTGGCACGCGCCAACGCGCAGCGCCTGTCGCTGCCGGTGGCCTTCCACGCCGGCGACTGGTTCGGCGGCGCGCCGCGCGCCGCCTACGACCTGGTCCTGTCCAACCCGCCCTACATCGCCCGGGGCGACGAGCACCTGCCCGCCCTGCGCCACGAGCCGCTGCGGGCCCTTGCCTCCGGCGCCGACGGCCTGGACGACCTGCGCCGCATCGTCCCGGCCGCGCCCGCGCGCCTGCTGCCCGGCGGCTGGCTGCTGCTGGAACACGGCTGGGACCAGGCCGACGCCGTGCGCACGCTTCTTTCGCAGGCAGGGCTTGAAGAAGTCCAAAGCCGTACCGATCTCGGCGGAAACCAGCGCTGCTCGGGCGGCCGCCTTCCGCAGCGCGGATAATTCCGCCATTCTTCGTCCACCCCCCACATCCCAGTCCCCAAGGAGCCTCCCATGAGCGACGCCCAACAACGCATTGCCGATCTCGTCCAGACCAACGAAGTGGTGCTCTTCATGAAGGGCAACGCGAGCTTTCCGCAGTGCGGCTTCTCCGGCCGGGCCATCCAGGTGCTCAAGGCCTGCGGCGTGGACACCCGGGCCCTGAAGACTGTCAACGTGCTGGAAGACGGCGAGATCCGCGACGGCATCAAGACCTTCAGCCAGTGGCCCACCATCCCGCAGCTCTATGTGCGCGGCGAGTTCATCGGCGGCTCGGACATCATGATGGAGATGTACCAGTCGGGCGAACTGCAGAAGGTGCTGGCCGGCCAGGCCGCCTGAGCGTCCGCTTGCAACAGGAAGGGGCCCGCGCGGCCCCGTTTCTTTTTAGGCGTCGCCCTCAGCGCGCCGGCAGGTCTTTGGGCTGCCTCTTCCTGAGGCCGGGTTTGCCGGGCGACAGCGATGCCACAGACGCATCGTCGAGCACCTCGGCCCAGCTGCTGCCCGCCTTGACCTTCGCCGCGGGCGAATCGACCAGGTCCCGCTTGGGATCGCGCCCTTTGTAGCGCTTGGCAGCGTCCAGGATGCCCCGGGCGCTGATCCGCGGGTTCAAGGCCTCGATCTTCGCCAGCAGCGCCCCCGTGGAAATGATGTGCGCATTGCCGGGCATGGCGCCGGGCGTCGAGCGCAGGAAGAAATCGTCTTCGGCGATGACCAGGCAGGGCGGCCCGGGCGCTTGTCCGATCAGCTCGCTGACATAGCTGTTGATCGAAAGCTCGCCGCTGTTGCGGGCCAAGGGCGCGGGCGGGGGCATGTCGCTGGCCGCGTAGAAATCCCGCACCTGCTGGCTTTGCGCATAACGCTCGTAGGTCCGGGCGGCGGAAATGGCCATGCGTCCGAAGGAGGTCGTCTCAATGAGGATCCTGCCGGCATGCCTGGCGATGAAGCTGGCGATGCGCTGCGCATCCTCTCGGGCATCGCGCTGGCGCGTGGCCTCGAACTCCACCATGTCCGTGATGACCAGTTGAACCTGCTGCGGATCGAATGCCAGCAGGACATCCAGGGCATCGGCATGCGCCAGCGTGATCAGCGGGCCGGTGTCGGGAAGCACGATCCTGACTTTTTCCGCCATCAGCGCGGCTCCTGGTCGATCCGCACCGAAGCCAGCGCGTGGTCGGCGGCTTCCCGCATGACGCGGGCATCGGCGGCCGCGACTGGCGAAGTCTCGATGCCGTGTGCATTCAGGCGGTCCAGCAGTTCGCCATACCAGTCCAGCCCCAGCTGCTGCATCGCCACGGCGCGCGTCAGCACGCCATGCGCATAGGCGCCCAGGATGGCTTTTTCGGCCACCTGGGCGTTGAGCAGCATGGCGGCGGGGCGCCTGTTCCGCTCGATGAGCACACTGGCTCCCTCGTTGCGCTCGACCGCGTCGAACAGGTCTCCCAACTGGCTCTTCACTTCGGTAGCCGTGACGACTTGCATGAGCTGCCCTCCAAAACAGCCATTTTCCACAAAACGTTCACTTTTGCCGAAATGGACATTTTCGTCCACCAAAAGCCAGCCTACTCCGCCGCCCTGCGCAGCGTTTCCACCACCGGCCGCCGCAGCACATCGCGCAGGCCCCACCAGCCGGCGGCCAGCGCCAGCAGGGCACCGGCGACCGCGCCCTGCAGCGGCACCCAGATGGAGGCAGTCCAGCTGAAGTCGAAGGCATAACGCGCCAGCGCCCAGCCCACCGCCACCGCCGCGGCGCTGGCCAGGAAGCCGGCCAGCAGGCCGACGCCGGCCAGTTCGGCGCGCTGCACCTGGCGCAGCAGCGAGGCGCTGGCGCCCAGGGCACGCATCACCGCGAACTCCTTGGCGCGCTCGTCGCGGGTGGCGGTCACCGCGGCGAAGAGGACGATCACGCCGGCCGCCAGGGTGAAGCCGAACAGGAATTCCACTGCCCGGATCACCTGGTCGAGCACACGCTGGATCTGCGCCAGGGTCTGGCCCAGGTCCACGCTGGTGATGTTGGGAAACTGGCGCACCAGCTGGTTGTCGAAACCCGCCAGCGTGGGCGCGCGGTAGGCGGCGAGGTAGGTCACGGCGATGTCTTCGGGCAGCTTGCCCACCGGGTACATCGCGAAGAAGTTGGCCCGCATCGAGCCCCACTCCACCTTGCGCAGCGAGGTGATGCGTGCCTCGTTCTGCGCACCGCCCACATCGAAACGCAGGCGGTCGCCCAGCTTCAGGCCCAGGGTCTTGGCCAGGCCGTCCTCCACGCTGATCGCATCGGCTTCGTCGGGTGTCCACTGGCCGGCCACGGTCTGGTTGTGCGGCGGCTCGTCGACCGCGTAGGAGAGGTTGAATTCGCGGTCCACCAGGCGTTTGGCCCGGTCTTCGCTGTAGTCGGCCGAGCCCACCGGCTTGCCGTTCACCGCTACCAGCCGGCCGCGCACCATCGGGTACCAGTCGTATTGCTGCACACCGGCGTGGCGCAGCGCTTCCTGGAAGGCCTCGGCCTGGTCGGGCAGCACGTTGATGACGAAGCGGTTGGGGGCATCCGGCGGCGTGGCCGCGCGCCAGCTGGAGATCAGGTCGGTGCGCAGCAGCACCAGCAGCACCAGGGCCAGCAGGCCGACCGAGAGCGAGCTGATCTGCACCACGGCATACACCGGCCGCGCCGAGATCTGCCGCGTGGCCAGCACCAGCCAGCGCGGCGCGGTGCTTTCGTTGACGCTGCGCCGCAGCAGCTTCACCGCCAGCCAGGCCAGGCCGGCGAAGAGCAGCACCGCGCCCGCGAAACCGCCCACCGCGATCAGGCCCAGCGTGAGATCGCGGCTGGCCACCACCAGCAGCCCCGCGAAACCCGCCACCCCCAGCGCCAGCACGCCGGCCGAAGCAGGCTTGAGGCCGCCCACGTCGCGCCGGATCACCCGCAGCGCCGGCACCTGCGCCAGCTGCAGCACCGGCGGCAGGCCGAAGGCCAGCAGCAGGGTCATGCCCATGCCCATGCCGAGCACCGCCGGCCAGGCGCCGGGCGGCGGCAGGCTGCTCTCCACCAAACCGGCCAGGAAGGCGACGAACACGTAGTGCACCGCGAAGCCGATCACCACGCCCGCCACGCTGGCGGCCAGGCCCGCGAGCGCGAATTCGAAGGTGTAACTGCGCGCGATGGTGCCCTGGCTCAGGCCCAGCACCCGCAGCAGCGCGCAGTCGTCCAGGTGGCGCGCCGCGAAGCCGCGTGCGGCCAGGGCCACCGCCACCGCCGACAGCAGCGCCGCCAGCAGCGAGACCAGGTTGAGGAACTTGCCGGCGCGGTCCAGGGTCTGGCGCATCTCGGGGCGGCCGGTTTCCAGGGACTCGACCCGCAGGCCGTGCACCCCCGGCCGGGCCGCCGCCTCGGTCGCCCAGGCCGCGTAGCGCTTGACCGGCGCATCGGCACCGGCGACGGCAAAACGCCAGTTCAGGCGGCTGGCCGGCTGCACCAGCCTGGTCGCCTCCAGGTCGGCCCTGTTGAGCATGACGCGCGGCGAGAAGCTGAGAAAACCCGTACCCCGGTCGGGCTCGATGGCGATCACCCGGGTGATGCGGAAGGACTGTTCGCCCAGCAGCAACTGGTCGCCCATGCGCAGGCCCAGCGCCTCGGGCAGGGCCGGATCGACCCAGGCCTCGCCGCGCCCGGGAATGGCCTGCGCGGCGCTCTCCGCGCCGCCCGGCGCCTGGGCGATCAGCAGCTTGCCGCGCAGGGGATAGCCGGCATCGACCGCCTTCAGCGCCACCAGCTTGCTGGCGCCGCCCTGCGCGTCGCCGGCGCGCGCCATGGTGGGGAATGTCACAGAGGTGCTGCTGCGCAGGCCCTGTTCGCGCGCCTGCTCGGCATAGGCCGCGGGCGCGGGCTGGTCGCTGGCGATCACCACGTCGCCGCCGAGCAGCTGGCCGGCATCGCGCGCCAGCCCGGCCTGCAGCCGGTCGGAGAAGAAGCCGACCGAAGTCAGCGCCGCCACCGCCAGCGTCACGGCCAGCACCAGCAGGCGCAGGTCACCGCCGCGCAGGTCGCGCAGCAAGGCCCGCCAGCCAAGCCGCCAGAAGGGCTGGGGATGACGGTTCGCACCGGAATTCATGGAGTTCATCGGATGTTTTACGGGTTCCGTCGGAAAGCCGACCAGCGGTGTTGACCGATCCACAGAATTTGCCGTTCAAACCTGCCGCAGGCGCCCGCGGGTTCCCATCGACGAAAGCACTTCCATGGATCACCTGGACATCCTCGCACACTGGCTCGGCTGGGCCGACATGACGGCCGCCGTCGTCCTCGTCCTGGGCGCCGGCCTGCCCCGCCGGCCGGGCCGCGCGCCACGCGGCATGGTGCGGCTGCTCTTCTACGGCGCGGGCGTGGTGCTGTGCCGCTACGACCTGCAGCCCCGGCTGTGCCATCGGCTGGCCGAGATGGGCTACATCTTCTATGGGCGCGGGCCGCTGCGCGTGGCGCTGGCGCTGCCGGGCAAGGTGCGGCGCCTGCCGCTGTACGGGGTGCCGGGAAAGCCGGGCGCCACCGGCTCGATGCCACGCACGCCCGCTGCCCCGGCCGAACCGCGCTAGGCCGTCCAGCTGCCGCCCAGCGCCCGGATCAGCCCGACCGTCGCCTGGTAGCGCGCCGCGCGCAGCTGCAGCGCCAGGCGACGGTTGCGCAGTTCCACGCGGCGGGCATCCAGCAGGTCCAGCTGGCTGACCAGGCCGTTGCGCCAGCGGGTGTCCGACAGGCTGGTGGCGCGGGTGGCCGAGACCACCGCGTCGTCCTGCACCTCGGACTGCTCGGCCAGCAGGCGCAGGCCGGAGAGCTGGTCTTCCACCTCGCGGAAGGCGCCCAGCACCTGGCCGCGGTAGCCGGCGGTGGCGGCATCGAACTGCGCACGCGCCTGGGCGATGCCGGCATCGCGCCGGCCGCCGTCGAACAGCGGCAGCGACAGCAGCGCGCCCACGCTCCAGGCACGGGCCGACCACTGCAGCAGGTCACCCAGTTCCGGCGAGGCGTAGCCGGCCGAGCCGGTCAGCGACAGGTTGGGGAACCAGGCCGCCTGCGCGGCGCCGATGCGCGCCTGCGCAGCCAGCAACGAGGCCTGGGCGGCCGCCACGTCCGGCCGGCGGGCCAGCACGGTGGACGGGACACCGGCCGGCACCGTGGGCAGGGCGGTGTCCCAGGCGCCGGTGGGCAGGGTGAAGTCGGCCGCGGCATCGCCGACCAGCACGGCCAGCGCGTGTTCCAGCTCGGCGCGGCGGCGGTCCAGGGCCAGCGCATCGGAGGTGGTGGCGGCCATCTCGGTGCGGATGCGCACCACGTCCAGCTCGGCCACATCGCCGTTGCGGTAACGGCGCTGGGTCAGGTCCAGCGTGCCGCGGTAGGCCTCGACCGTCTCGCGCACCAGGGCGCGTTCGGCGTCGAGCGAACGCAGCGAGAGATAGGTCTGCGCCGTGTCGGCCTGCACCGCCAGGCGGGTGCTCTGCAGCAGGGCCTCGCGGGCATCGGCGTCCAGCGACGCGGCGTCGCGCGCCTTGGCCAGGCGGCCGGACAGGTCAACCTCCCAGGAGGCGCCGACACCGGCGGTGACGATGGTGGCGGGGTTCATCCCGTTGATGGTGTTGGCGCCGGCCTGGCGCTGGGCGCCGCCGTTCAGCCCCACCTGCGGCAGCCGGTCGGCCTGGGCGCCGCGCAGCAGCGCACGGGCCTGGGCCAGCCGGGCGGCGGCTTCCTGGATGGTGGTGTTGCGGTCGCCGGCACGTTCGACCAGCGCGTTCATCGCCGGGTCGTTGAAGGCCAGCCACCACTGGCCGCGGGGCTGGGCTTCGGCCGGCGCGGCGCGGGTCCAGCCGGCCGGGGTGGCGGCTTCCTTGAAAGCGGCCGGTGCGTCGGCCAGGGCCTGGGTGTCCACCGGCGGCGGGCTGGCGCAGCCGGCCAGCACCAGGGCCGCGACCAGCGGCAGCAGGAACTGCAGGGAGAGCGGGTGCTTCTTGTTCGTCATGGCAAAACTCCGTCAGGTCTCATTCGTGCGTGCCGCGCGGCGCGGCCGGCAGCAGGCGTGCGTCGCCGCCGCCGCCATGGCCGTGGCCATGCGTGGGATCGACCGGCAGGGGCGACTCGTGCTCGCCGTGCTGGCGCAGCGCGCGGTTGCCGGTGAGCTTTCTCAGCATCACGTAGAAAACGGGCGTGAGGAACAGGCCGAAGGCCGTCACGCCGATCATTCCCGAGAACACCGCCACGCCCATGGCGCGGCGCATCTCGGCGCCGGCGCCTGTCGCCAGCACCAGGGGCAGCACACCCATCACGAAGGCCAGCGAGGTCATCAGGATGGGGCGCAGGCGCAGCTGGGCCGCCTCGATCGCCGCCTGCAGCGGACTGCGTCCGGCGAACTCCAGCTCACGGGCGAATTCCACGATCAGGATGGCGTTCTTCGCACTCAGCCCCACCAGCACGATCAGGCCGATCTGGGTGAACACGTTGTTGTCGCCGTTGTTCAGCCACACCCCGGTCATCGCGGCGAACAGGCCCATGGGCACGATCAGGATGATGGCCAGCGGCAGCGTCAGGCTCTCGTACTGGGCGGCCAGCACCAGGAACACCAGCAGGATGGCGATGGGGAACACCAGCACGCCGGAGTTGCCCGCCAGGATCTCCTGGTAGGTCAGGTCGGTCCATTCGTAGTCCACGCCGGGCGGCAGGGTCTCGGCGGCGATGCGCTTGACCGCGTCCTGCGCCTGGCCGGTGGAGTAGCCCGGGGCCGCGCCGCCGTTGACGTCGGCCGCCAGGAAGCCGTTGTAGCGCATGGCGCGTTCCGGTCCGAAGGCCGGCGCCACGTTCATCAGCGCGGCCAGCGGCACCATCTCGCCGGTGTTGGACTTGACCTTCAGCAGGCCGATGTCCTCGGCCCGGGCGCGGTAGGGCGCGTCTGCCTGCACCCGCACCGAATAGGTCCGGCCGAAGCGGTTGAAGTCGTTGGCATACAGGCTGCCCAGGTAGATCTGCATGGTCTCGAAGACCTCGGTCAGCGGCACGCCGAGCTGCCGCGCCTTGGTGCGGTCGATGTCGGCGAAGAGCTGCGGCACGTTTACCTGGAAGCTGGAGAACAGACCCGTCAGTTCGGGCGCCTGCGATGCCTTGGCCATGAAGGCCTTGAGCGCCGCATCCATGCCTTCGTAACCCACCGAGCCGCGGTCTTCCAGCATCAGCTTGAAGCCGCCGGTCGTGCCCAGGCCCTGCACCGGCGGGGGCGGGAACATCAGGATGAAGGCGTCCTGGATCTGCGAGAACTGCGCGTTGAGTTGGCCGGCGATCTCGCCCGCGCTCATGCCCTTGCCCTTGCGTTTGTCGAAGTCGTCCAGCGACACGAACACGATGCCCGAGTTGGAGCTGTTGGTGAAACCGTTGATCGACAGGCCGGGGAACTGGATCGCATGCAGCACGCCGGGCTGCTTGGCCGTGATCTCGCCCATGCGGCGGATCACCGCCTCGGTGCGGTCCAGCGTGGCGCCGTCGGGCAGCTGGGCGAAGCCGATCAGGTACTGCTTGTCCTGCGCCGGCACGAAGCCGCCGGGCACCGCGCGGAACACGAAGATGGTGCTCACCGCGATCACCAGGTACACCGCCATCATCAGCGTCTTGCGGCCGATGGCACGCTTGACGCCGCCACCATAGGCCTCGGAGCTGCGCTGGAACAGGCGGTTGAAGCCGCGGAAGAAGCCGCCCAGCACCTTGTCCATGCCGCGGGTCAGCGCGTCCTTGGGTGCGTCGTGCGGGCGCAGCAGCAGCGCGGCAAGCGCCGGCGACAGGGTCAGCGAGTTGATCGCCGAGATCACCGTCGACATGGCGATGGTCAGCGCGAACTGGCGGTAGAACTGCCCGGTCAGGCCGCTGATGAAGGCCAGCGGCACGAACACCGCCACCAGCACCAGGGCGATGGCGATGATGGGGCCGGAGACTTCCCGCATCGCGCGGTAGGCCGCCTCGCGCGGGGCCAGGCCGGCCTCGATGTTGCGCTCCACGTTCTCCACCACCACGATGGCGTCGTCCACCACGATGCCGATCGCCAGCACCAGGCCGAACAGGCTCAGCGCGTTGATCGAGAAGCCCGAGATGCGCATCACCGCGAAGGTGCCGATCACCGACACCGGCACGGCCAGCAGCGGGATGATGGAAGCGCGCCAGGTCTGCAGGAACACGATCACCACCAGCACCACCAGGGCGATGGCTTCGAGCAGGGTGTGCACCACCGATTCGATGGAGGCACGCACGAACTGCGTGGTGTCGTAGACGATCTCGTAGTCCACGCCCTCGGGCATGTTCTTCTTGATGTCGGCCATGGTGGCGCGCACGCCGTCGCTGATGGCGATGGCGTTGGAGCCCGGGGCGGCGGAGACGGGGATCGCCACCGCATCCTTGTTGTCCAGCAGCGAACGCAGGGCGTAGTCGGAAGCGCCCAGCTCGATGCGCGAGATGTCGCGCAGGCGGGTCACGGCGCCGTCCGAGCCGGTCTTGACGATGATGTCGCCGAAGGATTCCTCGTTCTGCAGGCGGCCTTGCGCATTGACGGGCAGTTGCACGTCGATGCCGGTCACGCCGGGCGATGCGCCCACCACGCCGGCCGCGGCCTGCACGTTCTGGCCGCGGATCGCGGTCACCACCTCACCGGCCGACAGGCCGCGCTGCGCCACCTTCTGCGGATCGAGCCAGACCCGCATCGAGTAGTCGCCCGAGCCGAAGAGCTGCACGTCGCCCACGCCATCGACCCGCGCCAGCCGGTCCTTGACGTTGAGCACCGCGTAGTTGCGCAGATAGGTCATGTCGTAGCGGCCGGTCGGCGAGGACAGGTGCACCACCAGGGTCAGGTCGGGCGAACTCTTGATCGTGGTGATGCCGAGCCGCCGGACTTCCTCCGGCAGGCGCGGCTCGGCACGCGAGACGCGGTTCTGCACCAGCTGCTGCGCCTTGTCCGGGTCGGTGCCCAGGCGGAAGGTCACGGTCAGCGTCATCAGGCCGTCGGTGGTCGCCTGGCTGCTCATGTAGAGCATGTTCTCGACGCCGTTGATGGCCTCCTCCAGCGGCGTGGCCACCGTCTCGGCGATCACCTTGGGGTTGGCGCCGGGATAGTTGGCGCGGATCACCACCGAGGGCGGGATCACGTCCGGGTACTCGGAGATCGGCAGACCGCGCACGGCGATCAGGCCGCCGAGGAAGATCAGGAGCGACAGCACGCCGGCGAAGATCGGCCTGTCGATGAAGAATTTGGAGATGTTCATGGCTGGGTTCCTTCAGCGCCGTCTCAGGACGGGCGCGCGGCCTGCTCGGTGCGGGCCTGCTGCATCGGCACTTCCTGCGGCGCCACGGTGGCGCCGGGGCGCACCCGCTGCAGGCCGTTGACGACGATGCGTTCGCCGGACTTCAGGCCCGAGGTGACGACGCGCAGGCCGTCGACCGGCGCGCCGAGCTTGATCTCGCGGTACTCGGCCTTGTTGTCGGCGCCCACCACCATCACGTAGCGGCGGCTCTGGTCGGTGCCGACCGCGCGTTCGCTCACCAGGATGGCCTGGCTGCTGCGCGCATGGCCCATCTGGATGCGGGCGAACTGGCCGGGCGTGAGGCTGCCGTCGGCGTTGTCGAAGACGGCGCGCACGCGCACCGTGCCGCTGCGGGCATCGACCTGGTTGTCGATCAGCTGCAGGCGGCCGGTGTAGGGCATGTCTTCCTGGCCGGCGGTGCCCATGCGCACGGGGATGCTGCCCGATGCGGCGCGGGCGCCGGTGCGGCCGAGTGCCTGTTCGTCGGCGTCGAAGCTGGCGTAGATGGGGCTCACCGACACCAGCGTGGTCAGCACCGGCGCGCTGGGGCCGGCGGCCACCAGGTTGCCCACCGTCACCTCGATGCGGCCGATGCGGCCGGCGACCGGGGCGCGCACCTGGGTGTAGCCCAGGTTCAGGCGGGCGGATTGCAGCGCGGCCTGGGCGCCGCGCAGGCGGGCATCGGCTTCGGCGCCGGCATTGCGGCGCTCGTCGAGCTCACGCTCGGCGATGGCCTTGTCGTCCCACAGGCGCTGGGCGCGGGCCTGCTCGCTGCGGCTGAAATCCAGGCGGGCCTTGGCGGCGGCGACTTCGGCAGCGGCGCGGTCCACCTCGGCGGCATAGGGCGCCGGGTCGATGGTGACCAGCAGGTCGCCGGCCTTGACCAGTGCGCCTTCGCGGAAATGCACCGATTGCACCGCGCCGGCCACCCGCGAGCGCACATCCACCCGTTGCACGGCTTCGAGCCGGCCGGAGTATTCGTCCCAGGCGTTGATCTGGCGCTCGGCCACGGTGGACACCGAGACCGGCGGTGCCGGCGGCGGCGCGGCCGAGCCGGCATCGGCGCTGGAAGCCGAGCCCGGCAGCCCGATCAAGGCGGCGGCGCCGGCGGCCACCGCCACCGTGGCCACGGACAGGGCAACGCCGTAGCGGCGGCGTTGCGTGGAGAAGTTCTTGTTGGATGCGTCGGTCATGGCGGGTCCCTCGAAAAAAGAAAGAGGTAAAAAAAGCGCGAGCGCGAGCGGCGGCCGCAACGCGGTCGAAAGCGAAAAACACAAAAGAGGGCTGCCCTTCCCGGGGCAGCAGCCGTCCGGCCGGCAGGGCGAATGCCGGAAGAACGGGTTCAGCGGTGGTGGGGGATCGCGGGGCTCAAGCCGCGGTCCGGGGCGGGACTAGTGCGGGGGTTCGGGCGCCTTGGCGGTCGCGGCGAAGAAGGCGGCGGCATGGTCACGCACCGTGCCGGCACAGGGACATCGGTCCACACCCTCCAGGGCCAGCGCATCGGGCCAGCCCTCGGCCTGGGCGATGGGCTGCCAGGTCACCGGCACACCGGCGCCGCGCAGCTTCTCGGCGTAGACCTGGGCCTCGTCGTGCATCGGGTCGTTCACGCCGGCCATCACCAGCGTCGGCGCGATGCCGGCCATGCGGCAGGAGGCGCTGGGCACCGCATAAGGGTGTTCGGCATCGCGCGGGCCGCGCAGATAGGCCAGCCAGCCTTCGGACCATTTGCAGGCCCCCGTCTTCACGCAGGTGGCGTCGCGCAGCGAGGCGGTGCCGGTGCAGGGGTCGAGCATGGGCGACAGCAGGATCTGGCCGGCCAGCGACGGATGGGCCCGGTCGCGCGCCATGGCGGCGACGGCCGCGGCGATATTGCCGCCGGCCTCCTCGCCCGCCAGGAACATGCGGGCGCCGCGGCCTGCCAGCTTCACGCGGTGGCGGTGCAGCCAGTCCAGCGCCGCATAACCGGTCTCGATGCCGGCCGGGAAAGGATGGCTGGGCGCCAGCGGATACTCCAGCGAGCAGACCACCGCGCCGGCATCGGCCAGGATGCGGGCCACGATGCTGCCGTTCTCCAGGCCGCCGGACACGAAGGCGCCGCCGTGGAAATGCAGCACCAGCGGCGTGCCGCCGCCGGCCTGGCGCTGGCCCTTGCCGTACCAGCGCACGCCGACCGGATCGCGGCCGGGCAGTGCCAGGGTGTCGTCCAGGCCGCCACCCACGCATTCGGCGGCGTCTGTCTTGGCGGTGGAAGGGATGGAGGACATGGGGCTTTCCTGAAAGCGCTGGAGCGCAAGGTGAAGTGAACTGTAAAGACTTGGCGGTGTGCGATAAACCGGCACGGCGACGATGCTCTGTTTCCCGCACACCAACAATGGACGGCCTCGCGGGTGTGAGAATTCTCCTACCCGCCGGGGTCTCGCCGAAGGCGAGGCCGCACAGCGGGACCATACCAAGCATTCGAGCTATACAGCGTCAGAGGGGAACCATGGACCAGATCCAGGCGATGCGCGCCTTTACCCGGGTGGTGGAGACCGGCAACTTCACCAAGGCCGCCGATTCGCTGTCGCTGCCCAAGGCTTCGATCACCAAGCAGGTCCAGGCCCTGGAGTCGCGCCTGCAGGTGCGCCTGCTCAACCGCACCACCCGCCGGGTGACCGTCACCGCCGACGGCGCGGCCTACTACGAACGCGCCAGCCGGCTGCTCAGCGACCTCGACGACATCGAGGCCAGCATGACCAACGCCCAGGCCACGCCGCGCGGCCGGCTGCGGGTGGACATCGGCTCCTCGGTGGCGCGGCTGATCATCATCCCGGCGCTGCGCGAGTTCCAGGACCGCTATCCCGACATCCAGCTCGACCTCGGCGTGGGCGACCGCGCGGTCGACCTGATCGGCGAGAACGTCGACTGCGTGATCCGCGGCGGCGAACTCACCGAGCAGTTCCTGGTGGCGCGGCGCATCGGCAGCATCAGCTTCATCAACGTGGCCTCGCCGGATTACCTGCGCCGCCACGGCGTGCCGCAGCATCCGAGCGAGCTGGAAGGCGAGCAGCACCGGGTGATCCACTACCTGATGAACCGCACCGGCCGGCCCTTCCCCATGGACTTCGTCAATGGCGACGAGCGTGTGGAGCTGACCATGCGCTACCAGCTGGCCGTGAACGAGGCCAATGCGCACGAGTCGGCCGTGCTGGCGGGCCTGGGCATGTCGCAGATGGCGACCTTCGCGGCGGCGCCGCACCTGGCCTGCGGCGACCTGGTGCAGGTGCTGCCGGACTGGACCACGGCGCCCTTCCCTTTCCATGTGGTGTATCCGCCGAACCGGCATCTGAGTGCCAAGGTGCGGGCCTTCGTGGACTGGGCGGCAGAGGTTTTCTCGCGTTCCCCGGCGCTCCAGGGCCGCTGAGGGACAGGCGGTTCAGGCGTAACGCACGGCCTTGTCCCGCCGGCAAAGTCCCCACAGCGCCAGCCCGCCCTCGCGTGCGATGCGCACCGCCAGCGTGGTCGGCGCCGAGATGGTGGCCAGGGCCGGCACCCCCAGGCGGGTGCATTTGCGCACCAGCTCGTAGCTGCCGCGGCTGGACATGACGACGAAGCCGGGCTCCGCCAGCCGCCCGGTGCGCGCCAGCCGGCCCAGCAACTTGTCGAGTGCGTTGTGCCGGCCCACGTCTTCCAGCACCTCGGCCAGGCTGCCATCCGGCCGCGCCCAGCCGGCCGCATGCAGGGAGCCTGCCAGGGCGTTGAGCTGCTGCAGGGCGTTCAGCCCGTCGAAAGCCGCCAGCACGGTCTTCACATCGATGCCCGCGGGCAAGGCCGTGGATGACGGCGCCGGCAGCAGGTCGAGCGCGCCCAGGCTGTCGATGCCGCAGACGCCGCAGCCGGTGCGGCCGGTGAGCGAGCGGCGGCGCTCCTTCAGTCGCATGAAGGCGCGGTTGGCGATGTCCAGATGCAGCTCGATGGCCGGGGCTTCGGGATCGTCCGCCGAGCCCGCGGGCAAGGCCACCTGGCGCATCTCGATGCCCCGGCAGTCCGCGGGCGCATCGAGGATGCCCTCGCTGAGCGAGAAACCCAGGGCGAAGTCTTCCAGGTCCTGCGGCGTGGCCATCATCACCGCGTGCGAGATGCCGTTGAAGACCAGCGCGACAGGCACCTCGGCGGCCAGCCAGTCGCGGTCTTCACGCGCCTCGGCCGTGCGGCTCTCGCGCCATACCGGCACCTGCAGCAGCGAGGAAAGGCTCGGGGTGTCGTCGGCGATGGCGGGCGGGTTCATATCGGAAGGCATGGCCCGATTCTCCCGCGCCCCGGGGCGCCGCGTGCGACAAAAGCCCGGGCTTCAGTCCTCGCCCAGGGCCGCGCCGCCGCAGCCGTGGTCGCGCAGGAAGCTGCCGAGTTCGCCGGCCAGCAGTTCGTCCGCATCGGCGTCGGTGTCCCCTCCGGCCTCCTCTTCCTCTTCCTCGTCGAGCAACCAGTCCAGCGCGTCTTCCTCATCGTCGACGGCGGCCAGGGGAGGCAGGGGCAGGGGGCGGATCGGGTCCATGTGGTTTCCTTGTGTGGGGCTGAATCCAAGACTTGCGGCACAGTTTTGGAGAGTTCGGCATCACCGAAGGAAAACATGACGAAGCCGAACGCCCGCAACCGAACGCCCAGGGGGCACGGCCCTATCGTCTGTGGATGGCGCCAGCGTCAGGAGCGGATGTCGTCCGCCGGCCACTCGATGCGCGAGGCGGCTGCCGCGCCCTCGGCGGTCAGCCGTACCCGCCAGCGCTCGCCGTCCTGCTCGACCTGCACCCAGCCCGGGCCGGCCACTGCGCCGATGCGGGCACTGCCCATCAGCGCCAGCTCGCGCAGCAGCACGCTGGCGCCCTGCTCCAGCCGTTTGACCAGGCGCGGCAGCGAGACCGGCCGCCCGGCGTCCGCGCCCTCTTGCGCCAGCGTGATCAGCAGCGCCGCCGCCAGCGTGCCGAAGGCCGGCGCGGGCCGGCTCAAGCGGTGGCGCCTTCGAACAAGGGCATGGACGGCGCGGGCGCCGCCGCCAGATGCGGCACCAGGATCACGGGGATCGACTTGGAGGTCGGCGTGCCCGCCGTCAGCGCCACAGCCTCCAGCGGCACCAGCGGATTGGTCTCCGGGTAATAGGCCGCCAGGCAGCCGCGCGGGATGTCGTAGGGCACCAGCTTGAAGCGCTCGGCGCGGCGCTCCTGGCCGTCGTCCCAGACGGTCTGAAGGTCCACCCAGTCGCCGTCCCGCATGCCCAGCGAACGGATGTCATCGGGGTGGATGAAGACCACCCGGCGCTGGCCGAACACGCCGCGGTAGCGGTCGTCCATGCCGTAGATGGTGGTGTTGTACTGGTCGTGCGAACGGGTGGTGCCGAGCTTGAACACGATGGTGTCCAGGCCCTTGGCGCGCGCCCGGTGCACCGGCGTGTCGGTGGGCAGCCGGTGAGCGTAGAAGTTGGCGCGGCCGGTGTCGGTGGTCCAGACGCGTTCGCTGGCCGTGTTGCGCAGGCGAAAGCCGCCGGGCACCGCCACGCGGCGGTTGAAATCGTGGAAGTCGACGAAGACCTTCTCGATCAGCTCGCGCACCCGGTCGTAGTTCTCGATCGCCCCCAGCCAGTCGATGCGGCTGCGCACGCCCAGCGTGGCATGGGCCAGGCGGGCGACGATGGCGGGCTCGGACAGCAGGTGCTCCGATGCCGGCGGGTTGATGCCCTTGGAGATGTGCACCATGCCCATGGAGTCCTCCACCGTCACGCCCTGCGGGCCCTCGGCCTGCATGTCGATCTCGGTGCGGCCCAGGCAGGGCAGGATCAGCGCCTCGCGGCCGTGGATCAAATGGCTGCGGTTGAGTTTGGTGGTGACATGCACTGTCAGCTCGCACCTGCGCAGCGCCTTCCAGGTCTCGAAGGTGTCCGGCGTGGCCGAGGCGAAATTGCCGCCCAGCGCGAAGAAGACCTTGCCCTTGCCGTCACGCATGGCGGCGATGGTCTGCACCACGTCCCAGCCGTGCTCGCGCGGCGGCTTGAAGCCGAAGATCTTCTCCAGCTGGTCGAGCAGCGCGGCCGGCGGCTTCTCCCAGATGCCCATGGTGCGGTCGCCCTGCACATTGCTGTGGCCGCGCACCGGGCAAGGCCCGGCGCCCGGGCGGCCGATATTGCCGCGCAGCAGCAGCAGGTCGACGATCAGCTGGATGGTCGCCACCGAATGCTGGTGCTGGGTGATGCCCATGCCCCAGCAGACAATGGCGCGTTCGGCCTGGCGGTAGACCTCGGCGGCCTGGCGGATCTGCTGCTCGCTCAGGCCGGACTCGGCCACCAGGGCCTCCCAGCTCTCGGCGCGCAGGTCGGCCAGCAGGGCCTCGATGCCGCTGGTGTGCTCGGCGATGAAGGCATGGTCGAGCACCTGCTCGCCCGCGTCCTCGCGCTCGACCAGGTGTTTCATCATCCCCTTGAGGGCCGCGAAGTCGCCGCCCACCTGCAGCTGGAAGTAGTGCGTGCTGATGGGCGTGGAGCCCATCGTGGCCATCTCCATCTTGCTCTGCGGATCCTGGAAGCGCTCCAGGCCGCGTTCGCGCAAGGGGTTGAAGCTGACGATCTTCGCGCCGCGCTTGTGCGCCTCGCGCAGCTCGCCGAGCATGCGCGGATGGTTGGTGCCGGGGTTCTGGCCGAAGATGAAGATGGCGTCGGCGTGCTCGAAATCCTCCAGCGACACCGTGCCCTTGCCCACGCCGATCTGCGGCCGCATGCCGCTGCCGCTGGGCTCGTGGCACATGTTGGAGCAGTCGGGGAAGTTGTTGGTGCCGTATTCGCGCACGAACAGCTGGTAGAGGAAGGCTGCCTCGTTGCTGGCCCGGCCCGAGGTGTAGAAGACCGCCTGGTTGGGATCGGGCAGCGCGTTGAGATGGCGCGCGATCAGGGCGAAGGCGGCATCCCACTCGATGGGCAGGTAATGGTCGGTGGCCGCGTCGTACACCATGGGATGCGTCAGCCGCCCCTGGTCTTCCAGCCAGAAATCGCTCTGCTCGGCGAGTTCGGCCACGCTGTACCGGGCGAACAGCTCCGGCCCGGCGCGGCGCGCGGTGGCCTCGGCGGCCACGGCCTTGGCGCCGTTCTCGCAGAACTCGAAGGTGGAGGCGTGGTTGCGGTCGGGCCAGGCACAGCCGGGGCAGTCGAAGCCGTCGGGCTGGTTGGCCGACAGCAGGGTCTTGGCGCCCTTGATCGCGATGTCCTGCCGCTGCAGCGCACGGCCGACCGACTTCAGGGCGCCCCAGCCACCGGCGGGGCCCTTGTAGAACTCGATCTTCTGTTCGTCCATGGGAAATTCAGTTGAAGAACTTGGCAGCGCTCTGCAGTGTGCGCCAGACGCCCCAGGCCAGCGGTATCCCCACCGCCAGCCAGGCGAATCCCACCAGGGCCGGGCTGGTCGGGCCGCCAGCGCCGCTGCCCGCGCCGACCTCGGCGGCGGCGGCCTTCTCGTGGGCCAACTGCTTCTCGACGGCCAGTTCGGCCTCGCTCATGAAGTATTTGTCGGCCACCGGGCGCACCAGCAGGTTGGCGACCAGGCCGACGCCGAGCATGCCCACCAGGATGTACATGGTCTGGTTGTAGACCTGTTCGCGCGGAATGCCCAGGCCCAGCTGGTACTGCCGCATGTAGTTCACCACCACCGGGCCCAGGATGCCGGCGGTCGCCCAGGCGGTGAGCAGCCGGCCGTGGATGGCGCCCACGAACTGGGTGCCGAACAGGTCGGCCAGGTAGGCCGGCACCGTGGCGAAACCGCCGCCGTACATCGACAGGATGATGCAGAAGGCACCGACGAACAGCAGCTTGTTGCCGGCCGATGCCGAGCCCGGAATGCTGGCGTAGAGCAGGCCGCCCAGCACGAAGAAGGTCACGTAGGTGAGCCGTCGGCCGAGCTTGTCGGAGATGGTGGCCCAGAAGAAGCGCCCGCCGATGTTGAACAGCGACAGCAGCGCGGTGAAACCGCCCGCCACCACGGCGATCGCCGCCAGCTCGCTCTTGTCGAGTTCGCCGAACTTCTTGGCCACGCCGATCAGGCTGCCGCCGAAGACTTCCTGCAGCATCGGCGAAGACATGCCGATCACGCCGATGCCCGCGCTCACGTTCATGCACAGCACCACCCACACCAGCCAGAACTGGGGGATGCCCCAGACCTTCTTCACATGCACATGGCGCTGGGTGATCATGGTGTTGGACGCCTGCGCGGCCGGTGCCGTCCAGCCGGCCGGCTTCCAGCCGCTGGGCGGCACGCGGTAGCCGAGCGCGCCGGCCATCATGAAGACGAAGTAGACGATGGCCATGACCACGAAGGTCTGCATCACCCCCACATCGGTGGCCGTGGAGAAGTTCTTCATCAGGTCGACCGCCAGCGGCGAGCCGATCATCGCGCCGCCGCCGAAGCCCATGATGGCCATGCCGGTGGCCATGCCGCGCCGGTCGGGGAACCACTTGATCAGCGTGGACACCGGCGAGATATAGCCCAGGCCCAGCCCGATGCCGCCTATCACCCCGGAGCCCAGGATCATCAGCCAGAACTGGTGCAGGTGGATGCCCAGCGCCGACAGCAGCATGCCGCCGCACCAGCAGACCGCCGCCACCACGCCGGCCTTGCGCGGACCGGCCCGTTCCAGCCAGCCGCCCCACAGGGCCGCCGAGCAGCCGAGGAAGACGAAGAACAGGGTGTACATCCAGCCCAGGGTGGCCACACGCCAGTCGCAATCGGTGGCGAACAGCTCGGCGAGGAAACTCACCTCCGGCCCGCAGGTCACCGCGCCGGTGCCGGCCGTGGCCAGGGCCTTCGACAGCGGCAGCCAGAACACCGCGAAGCCATAGGCCATGCCGATGCAGAGGTGGATGGCGAGGGCTGCTGGCGGCACCAGCCAGCGGTTGAAGCCGGGGCCGGCGATGGTGCGTTCCTTGTCCAGGAATCCGGGCATGTGTCGTCTCTCCAGGGGATGTGCGTGAGTGCTCGCGGTGTGCGAGCCGCTCTGCTAGCGGGCCCGGAGTGTCGTTTTTGGTGCAATCTGTGTCAAATTGAGTCCGGCTATCACCTATCGGGTGGAGGTCATTGAAAACCGCGCCGCCTTCAGCCGCGGTTCTTGTGGTCCGCCGACTTCGGCGAGATATAGGGCGGCACCGGCAGACCGCGCTCGCGGAACCAGGCCAGGATGCCGTCCTCGATCGCGCCGGCATCGCGGATGTTCTGGAACTGCTCGCCGTCGAAATTGATGTTGGCGCCATACACCACCATGAAGCCTTCGGCCGGCCCCGCGGCATCGTCCGGCACCGCGAAGCTGTGAATGGAACCGGCCGGCTCGTAGAGGTAGCTGCCTTCGGTCTGCGGGTTCTGCGGGTACTCCAGGTAGTTCCACTCGCCCTTGGTGGTGAAGAAATGCACCGTGCCGGTATGGAAATGCTTGGGCAGCCGGGTACCCGGCTGGAAGCGCCCGTACAGCACCCAGATGCCGTTCTCGCGGTCCAGGAACAGCGGCACGATCTCCGAGCCCGGCGCGGCACCCGGCACATAGGTCAGGTCGTGGATGTTCACCGTCAGCAGGCTGTCCTGGTGGGTGAGCGAGGTGGGAAGCGTATTCGGGAGGTTCATCGTGGTCTCCTGGAAAGAGGGCCGTGGGATCACAGCAGGCCGAGCTGCTGCAGCTTCAGGTCCGGCGAGGTGTAGGGTCGCTCGCAGATCACCTTGTCCGAGCCGGGCGCGAATTCGAAGGTGGCGGCCATGCGCACCTTGAAGCCCTTGCCGGTGGCCGGGTAGACCTTGCCGCGCACGGTGAAGTCGCCCAGGTGGGTGCCGATCAGGAAGAACTCGACCAGCACCGTGTTCGTGCCGTCGTCCGCGGCCAGCGCGATGATTTCGTTGACCTGGTCGGGAAAGGCCTTGCGCGAGGCGTCGAAATAGGCGCGCACCTCGGCCTCGCCGTCATAGACCTGGCCGTTGCCCAGCATCTCGTAGCGCGGATGCTCGAAGGTGGCGATGACGGCATCCCAGTCCTGCACGCATTCGAGTGCCATGTGGTCGCGGACGGTTTTCAGGCGGGCCTGGGTGAGCGCTTGGTTCATGTCGGAGGGCTTCGTGGGTTGCGGAAACGTTTACGCCATTTTGCCGGGCAGGCCTTCTGCGGACACTGGGGCAAGCCCTGATGCCTGTGGACGGCGGTGGCGGACTAGGATGTAGAAACGTTTCTCCATCGCCAGACATCCTCCCCATGAAGCTAAAAGACAGAGTCGCCCTGGTCACCGGCGCCGGCACCCTCAAGAAGCAGTTCAGCGGCGCCGACCAGATCGGCAACGGCACGGCCTGCGCCATCACCTTCGCCCGCGAAGGCGCGCTGGTGGTCTGCACCGACCGGTCGCTGGCCGCGGCGCAGGAGGCCGCGGAACTCATCCGCGCGGAAGGCCACCAGGCCGTGGCCCTGCAGATGGACGTGAGCGATTCGGCCGAGGTCGACGCGGTGGTGGCGCGCGTCGCCGCCGCGCACGGCCGCATCGATGTGCTGCACAACAACGTGGGCATCGAGATCCAGGGCGATCTGCTGGAGGTGGACGACGCCGGCTGGGACCGGGTGATGGCGATCAACCTGCGCGGCGCGATGGCAGCGGCGCGGGCCGTCATGCCGACCATGCTGGCGCAGGGCTCCGGGGCCATCATCAACCTGTCCTCCACCGCCAGCCTGAAGTGGAGCCCGATGCAATTCCTGTCCTACAGCACCTCCAAGGCCGGGCTCAACCACATGACCCGGGTCATCGCCCGCCAGTACGCCGCGCAGCAGGTGCGCTGCAACTGCATCGTGCCCGGCATGATCCGGACACCCCATGCGGACGCCCTCTACGACAGCGCCGAAGCCGCCGAAGCAGGCCACCGTTTCCGCGACACCCGCTGCCCCATGGGCCGCCAAGGCAGCCCCTGGGACATCGCCAAGGCCGCCCTCTTCCTGGCCTCGGACGACGCGGCCTACATCACCGGCATCCAGCTGGTGGTGGACGGCGGGTCGAGCCTCTAGGACGCGCCAGCTGCCGGGGCAGCGGACATCACCCGCACCGGCTCGCGGCCATCCCAATCGCGCGAAGCGGCCGCGATCTTCTGGAAATACTCGCCCTTGCCGCCCGAGGTCTCCGACAGCTCGACCATGCCGCTGGGCAGGTCCGGATGCAGGTAGTAGGCGAAGCGACCGCGCTGGCCCATGCGGCCGGCGTGGCCTTCCACATAGCCGGCGTCCAGCAGCTGGCGGGCCAGGATGTCGAAACGATCCTCGGTCCACCAGGCGATGTGCTGGGCGCCCTCCCCCGAGCGGCGCAGGCTGTCGAGGTAGAGCGAGGGCGCATCGTTGCGCTGCTGGATCAGCTCGATCTGCAGGTCGCCGGAGTTGGCCAGGGCGATCGACAGCCGCGGTATCGCCGAAAGCTTGCCGTAGTAGCTGAACTCGGTCGTGCCCACGTCCTCCTTGTAGAACCAGGGCCCCACGCCCAGCACCCGGTGCCAGTGGGCCATGGCCGCCTCGATGTCGTGGACCACGAAACCCACCTGCCGCGCGCCACCCAGAAAACGACTCATGCGATACCTCTTTGTAGAAACGTTCTCGCTCATTTTGCTGGAACGGTCTTTGGAGGCCACTCAGGGTTTATCACCATGATGTAGCGCTACGATTGCGACACCATTCGATTCACCGTAGAAACGTTTCTATCAGGACAGCAGATGAAGCCAGAACGCAAGGGCCGCGCCACGATCCGCGATGTCGCCGCCGCCGCCGGGGTCTCGGTGGGCACCGCCTCGCGCGCTTTCAACCGGGCCGGCCGGGTGAGCGAGCAGGCGATCGCCGCGGTGCAGGAGGCCGCGCGGCGCCTGGGCTACACGCCGGACGCCATCGCCCAGAGCATGCGCACCCAGTCCACCGGCGTGATCGGGCTGCTGGTGTCGGACTTCTCCAACCCGCTCTACGCCCGCATCATCAAGGCGATCGAGGCGCGGCTGCAGCGCGACGGCTGCGCCCTGCTGCTGGCCAACACCAACAACGAGGGCCAGCGCGAGAAGGCCATGATCGATTTCTTCCGCCGCCGCCGGGTCGACGGGCTGATCCTGGGCGCCTGCGAGATGGAGCGGCCCGAGCTGCTCGACGAACTGCGCGAGCAGGGCCTGCCGGTGGTGGCCCTGGACCGCGATTTCGGCGAGCACGGCAGCGGCGTGCATGTGGACCATTTCCACGGCGCGCTGCAGGCCACCCGCTACCTGCTGGACCTGGGCCACCGCCGCATCGCCCTGCTCACGCCGGGACAGCTGCTGCGCCCGGGCCGCGAACGCATCGCGGGCTTTCGCGATGCCTTCGCCGAACGCGGCCTGCAGCCGGTGGAGCGGCTGATCCGCTGCGAGCCCTCGGCCATGGAGTTCGCCTTCAGCGAGTCGCTGGCCCTGCTCTCCTCCAGGGAGGCGCCGACCGCCTTCGTCTGCCTGGGCACCCGCATCCTGTCGGGCGTGCTGCAGGGCATGCGGCATTCGGGCATGTCGGCGGCGCAGGACATCAGCGTGATCAGCGTGGGCGACACCGACATCTCGCAGCTGGTGACGCCTGCCATCACCTCGCTGACCTGGGATTTCGACGCGGTGGGCTCCGCCGCGGCGGAGCTGCTGCTCAAACGCCTGAACCCGCAGGTGGCCCCGGAACCCGAGCGCATCGTCATCACCACCCAGCTGGTGCTGCGCGAATCCTGCGCACCGCTGGCGCGTTCGCACGCGGCGGACACGACGGCCGCGCCAGCGCCGGCCGAGACCAAAAAGGCGAAGAAGGCCGCCACCAGGCCATGACCGCCCGGCCCTGAGGCTTTTCCAAAAACCAAGGAGACACACGATGAAGAAATTCCTGCTGGCCGCCGCGCTGGCGGCCGCCGCATGCCTGGCATCCGCGCAGACCGGCGACTACCCCAACAAACCCATCCGCATGCTGCTGCCCTTCGCGGCCGGCGGCGGCGGCGATGTGCTGGGCCGGCTGCTGGCCGAGCGCATGGGCAAGATCCTCAACCAGGCGGTGATCGTCGAGAACAAGCCCGGCGCGGCCGGCACGCTGGGCGCGCACACCGCCGCGATGGCGCCGGCGGACGGCTACAACCTCTCGATCGGCGGCATGTCCACCCACCTGCTGGCGCCGGCCATCTATCCCAAGCTGCCCTACGACCCGCTCAAGAGCTTCACCACCGTGGGCCGCATCGGCACCTCCTCCATCCTGATGGTGGCCACCAACGACTATCCGGCCAACAACCTCAAGGAGTTCCTGGCGCTGGCCAAGGCCAGGCCCGGCACGGTGCAATACGCCACCTGGGGCCTGGGCTCCACCGGCCATTTCTGCGCCGAGGTGCTGGCGCAGAAGGCCGGCGTGAAGCTGGTGCATGTGCCCTACAAAGGCGCCAGCCAGATCATGACGGACATGCTGGGCGGCCACATCACCGTCGGTTTCGTCGACATGGCCACCGGCACGCCCTTCGTGAAGGAAGGCAAGCTCAAGCCCCTGGCGGTCTGCACCCAGCGCTCGCCCAGCCTGCCGCAGGTGGCCAGCTACAAGGAACAGGGCATCGATTTCGACCAGCTGCTGAGCTGGGTGATGTACATGCCGGCCGGCGTGCCCGCCCCCATGGTGGACAAGGTGGCCGGCGCGCTCAAGGAAGCGCTGGCCGAGCCCGACGTGGTCTCCAAGCTGCTCGCCCTGGGCATCACGGTGGACTTCCTCGACGGAAAGGCACAGGCCGAAGAGAACGCACGCGACATCCCCATGTGGAAGAAGATCGCCGCCGAAGCCAACATCACCGCCGACTGAAAGCCCCGCGATGACATTGCTCGAAGGCAAGCTGGTGATGATCACCGGCGCGGGCCGCGCACGCGGCATCGGCAAGGCGACGGCCGAACTCTGCATCGCCCACGGCGCGCGGGTGGCGATGCTGGACATGGACGGCGAGGAAGTCCGCCTGGCCGCCGAGTCCCTCGGCCCCAGGCGATCGGCCTGCGCTGCGACGTGACCCGCGCCGAGGACTGCCAGGCCGCCGCCGCCCAGGCCCTGGCCTGGGGCGGCGGCAGGATCGACGTATTGATCAACAACGCCGGCGTGACACAGAAACGCGCCTTCTGCGAGATCGACACGGCCGACTACCAACGCATCACCGACGTGATCCTGCGCGGCACGCTGCAGATGTCGCAGGCAGTGCTGCCGGCGATGCGGGCGGCGCGCGCCGGCTCCATCGTCAATGTGTCCTCGATGTCGGCGCAGCAGGGCGGCGGTGTGTTCGGCGGCGCCCACTACTGCGCCGCCAAGGCCGGGGTGCTGGGGCTCACCCGCTCCATGGCGCTGGAGCTGGGGCCGGACAACATCCGCGCCAACGCGGTATGCCCGGGGCTGATCCTCACCGACTTCTCGCGCAGCGGCTCGACCGACGAGAGCAAGCACGAGAAGGCGCAGGCCTGGCCGCTGCGGCGGGCGGGCCATCCATCGGAGGTGGCCGGGGCCTGCCTGTTCCTGGCCTCAGAGCTGTCTTCCTTCGTGACCGGCACCACCCTGGATGTCAACGGCGGGGCCTACCTGCGCTGAAGCCGAAGGTGCATCGCCGTCTGCCGGCCCGGTGGCGGCGCCTGCGCCTTCGGATTTCCCCGAGGTTCCGGGAGCGACCACCTCGGCCATCGCCCCGAAAAGCACCGCCATGCGCGCCCGGTAGTGCTCGGTGCTCATGGTCCCCGCGAAATGTTGCGCGCGCAGCTGCAGGGCAAACATCTGGAGGTTCGCGCAGTCGATGGACAGAGAAGCCATGCGCTGGAACAGCAGCGCGATCAGACAGTCGTTGGCCAGTTCCACGCTCTGCGCCGCCGTCATGCGCGACGAGCGCATTTCCTCGCAGAACTGCAGATAAAAGGGCGTGAGCCGGCAGACGCTGCCGCCGAAGGCATAACGCATCAACATGATCTGCTCGCGCAGATCGGCCCACAGCTTCAGGCGTTCGCGCAGACTCAGTGGAGCGGGCAAGGCCCCGTCCCCGCGCACCAGGGCCCGGCGGAACGCGGCCTGCCAGGCCCTTCGATTCGGCAGCGAGGCCGCTTCCTGCCCCTCGCTCTCTGGCAGCAGCAGCGCCAGCAGTTCCGCAATGCAGGGGCGCGCGAGCGGCCAGGCCCGCAGCCGGCAGCCGATTTCCTTGCGCCGGGCATCGCCCAGCACCGGGATCACGATGCCCAGCGCCCGGCCCAGCAGCCGCGCCAGCTCTTCGAGGCTGCGCGCAGGCACATAGGGCATGCAGCCGACGAGGCTTTCGAAATCGACGACCGACAGCGCCGGCTCGAAGCCATGGCCGGTCGTGCAGACGATGTCCTGCAGCTCGCTCGCCAGCGGCGAGGCCGGCGCGGCATCGGGCCGGGGCTCCGGGGGCGAAGGTGGCCGACCGGTGTCCGGCGTCTCGTCGATGAACAGCGAATGACGCCTGTCGGCGCGCAGCAGCGGAGGCAAGGCCATGGCGGGGCTTTCTTCAAAGGAAGTGGCGGGAGCAGGAGCTTCCCCGAGCGCTCCGGGCAGCGGCCGCGTCGATGCGCAGTGCTCCCGGGCCGACCCGAAACCGCCCGCGCCCGGCCGGCATGCCTGTCCTCAGGACGGCTCGTGCCGCCGCGGCGTCGAGCCGGCGCGGGGATTGCCGGTCGGCGCCGCGACTTCCACGCTGGCCTGCGAGCCGGTGCCCGGCCCCAGGGTGATGAACATTTGCCGAGCCACCGACGCGACCTGGCGCATGGCCAGATCGCGCAGCGCCGGCCGGTCGGCTGCCGCGATGCCGCAGCTGTCCAGGCCATGCTCGAACAGCCTGCGCAACTGCTCGCGCAGCACGCTGATGGTGAACACCATGCCGGCGGGATGGTTGCGCGACGACCGCTCCAGGTGCATGCGCAGCAGCGCGGTGGACCAGAACACATTGGCACGGGTCGAGGCACGCTCATGCCAGCGCGGCGGGTCTGTCCGCATATCGTCCAGCTCCCGGCACCAGTCGGCCTCCAGTGCGGCGGCGTGGGTGTGAAGGTAGCGCGGCAGGCCCAGTTCACGGTAATAGTCGAAGGGCCCCCGGGCGGCCTCCGAAGGCTGCAGCCAGCGGTCCAGCTCGTGGAAGAGGAATTCCATCAAACCGCGGTAGTGCAGCATGCCCAGGCGGCCGGAGAGCCGGTCCTGGCGTGCCTCCTGCGCCCTCGCCCGCAACTCGCGCACGTCGATCGCGAGCTTCTCCATATCGGCGAACAACAGGGCGATGAGGCCGTCGTGGATCACCTCCTGGTCCGTCTGCACGTTGCGCACGACCGGATACAGGGCCTCGCGCCGGCGCAGATCGTCCTGTGTGGGGTCGCCCACCCGGCCGCCGAAGGCGAAACGCAGCAGCCGCAACTGCTCCCGCACCGATTGCACCAGCAGCGCCCTGGCCTCGGCGTCGAGGTCCGCAGATGCGGTCCAGCAGGCGTCGCCACGGGCCAGCGCATCCGCCAAGGGCCAGGACTGCGCCTGTGCATCCGGCTGCGGCTCCTGCCCGGGCTGTGCCGCCTGGGCAGCGGACGGGTCGGTCACGGGCGGAGTGACGGGACGAGAGGAGAGAGGGGGCAGGTCCATGGCGCGGCTTTCCTCGACGGAAAAAAAGAAGGCGCGAGCTTCACAGGCCGGCAGGCGCCACACCCGCCGGCTCGCCGCAGGCCTGGCCGGTCTCCCGAAGCGGCGAGACGGTCTGCACCTGGCCGATCGCCCAGTCGAAATGCGCCACCGCCTCGTCGATTCGGACCCGCATCCAGGCAAGCAGGCGCTGCGTATCGGCCGCCGCGGTGCCGCAGGCGACGGCACAGAGTTCGAAGAACACCAGCAGCTGCCGCCCCAGCGTCTGCATGCGATGCAGGCGCTGCATCGGCGTTGCGCGCGCCGCGGTTTCCACCAGCATGATGGGCAGGGCATCGGGCCAGAGCGCCTCGATGCCCTGCTTCGACTCCTCCTGCCAGTCGCGCTGGCCCTTGCTGGCCAGCAGCTCGCTGCACCAGGCCTGGCGCAGCGCGGCGGCATGGCCGTGCAGTTCCTGGGCGATGCCCAGCTTCTCGAACGCGGTGTTGTCATGGAACAGCGGCGGGCCCGCGCAAGGCCATGCCGGAACCGGATCCGAAGCCGCCACCGGCGCCACGGCTTCGGTGTCCTCTGGCGGCATGCCGGCGGCCCATCGGATCGCGCCGGCCATCGTGTCGAAGGCATGCAGCATGCCGCCACGGTACTGCTCGGCGTCCCACAGGCCGGCGTCCCGTTTCTCGCGCATCCCCTGCAGCGCGGCGCGGCGTGGCGCGACCGGCATCGACAGGGCCGCCATGCGGGTGTAGAGGTTGCGGAACATCGCGTCGTGGATCAGGTCCTCCACCGCCGCGGGGTCCTGCACCGGCGTGCACATCTGGTGGCGCAGCCAGTCATAACGGGGCGAGAGTTCGCAGGCCGGCCCGCCGAAGGCGTAGCGCAGCAGCAGCACACAGGCAAGCAGATCGGCCCTGCGCTGCGCGGCATCGTCATCGTGGCCTTCGGCCAGCGCGCGCTCGAAGGCCAGCGACCAGCGCCTGCGGTCCTCGGGCCGGTCGGGCCGGCGCGAGCGGCTGCTGGCACCGAGCGCCGTCAGCAGCTCGCTCAGGCCGCAGGCCTGCGGCGGCTGCGCCCGCAGGCGCCGGCCGAAGCCCGATCCGCGCAAGGCCTTGGGCGGCGGCAGCACCAGGCCCAGGGCGCGGGCCAGCAGCCGCGCGATGCGGGGGAAGTCCTCGCGCGGCGCCCAGGCGATGTCTTCGAGCAGGTCTGCGAAGACATGCAGCGGCACGGGCGGCGCGAAGCCATGGTCCGGGGTGCAGACGATGTCGCCCAGCGCATGCGCCAGGGGATGCGATTGCGGCACACCGGCCTTGGGCGCATGAGGCGGGGAGAACTGATGCGTCTCCTCGATCGACAGCTTGGCGGGCCAGAAAAAGTCGTCGGGGAGGCGGACGAGGGATGGTGGATAGAAGTCCATGGCGGGGCCTTCCGGTCGGAAACAGGTGGGACGAACCCGCGAGTCTCCCGGCCCGCTGCGGCCGCCGTCCATGCCGCTGGCGCAGCCCTGCCCTGTTTGCCGAACCCCGCCCGGCGCGTGGCCTCAGGTGTTCTGGCTGACGGTGATGCTCGGGAAACGTGCCGAGTAATCCTTGCCCTTGCCGGCGATGCCCACCGCCACCTTGCGTGCGATGTCCTTGTAGAGCGCCGCATGGGCGCCGTCCGGCTCGGCCGCCACGGTGGGCGTGCCGCCGTCGGCCTGCTGGCGGATGGCCAGCGCCAGCGGCAGCGCGCCGAGATAAGGCATGCCGTAGTCGGCGGCGATGCGCTGGCCGCCGCCCTCGCCGAAGATGTGTTCGGCATGGCCGCACTGGCTGCACACATGCACCGCCATGTTCTCCACCACGCCCAGCAGCGGCACGCCGACCTTCTCGAACATCTTCACGCCCTTGCGTGCATCGATTAGGGCGATGTCCTGCGGCGTGGTGACGATCACCGCGCCGGCCAGCGGCACGCGCTGCGACAGGGTGAGCGCGATGTCGCCGGTGCCGGGCGGCATGTCGACCACCAGGTAGTCCAGGTCGTCCCAGTTGGTCTGGCGCAGCAGCTGCTCCAGCGCCTGGGTGGCCATGGGGCCGCGCCAGATCATGGCCTGGTCGGGCTCGATCAGGAAACCGATGGAGATCAGCTGCAGGCCGTGGGCGCGCAGCGGGTCCATGGTCTTGCCGTCGGTGCTGGCGGGCTTCTGGCCGGCGATGCCCATCATGGTGGGCACGCTGGGGCCGTAGATGTCGGCGTCGAGCAGGCCGACCCGCGCGCCCTCGGCGGCCAGGGCCAGGGCGATGTTGGCGGCGGTGGTGCTCTTGCC
The DNA here is from genome assembly GCF_009906855.1 of Xylophilus rhododendri. NCBI lineage: Bacteria > Pseudomonadati > Pseudomonadota > Betaproteobacteria > Burkholderiales > Xylophilus > Xylophilus rhododendri. The sequence goes on along the minus strand of NZ_CP047650.1, from coordinate 4,943,496 downwards.
CACGCCGCCCTTGCCGGAGGCCACGGCCAGGATGTTGCGCACGCCGGGCATGGGCTGCAGGCCGCGCTGCACGGAATGGGCGACGATCTTCAGGCTGAAGTCCACCTCGACGCGGCTCACGCCCGGCACGGCCAGCGCGGCGCTGCGCAGGCTTTCGGCCAGCGCCGCATGCTGGCTGCGGGCCGGATAGCCCAGCTCGACGGCCAGGCGCAGCGCGCCGTCCGGCGCCACGGACACGCTTTTGAGGGCGCGCGGGCTGGCCAGGCTCTCGCCTGTGTTGGGGTCTGTCACCCCGGCGAGGGCGGATCGGATCTGGGCTTCGGTGGGCTGAGTGGTCATGCTGAGGGAAGAAAAACGGGCGTCGTGGCTCGGCGGAAGTCTACGACGGGCGTTCAAGACCCTGCTGGCCGACGGCCCGGCGGCCGGCCATCGGCCACGACCGCGGCAGGCAGACGAAGCGGCTGCCGCGGATCGCGGGGCGATCGGCCGTCGCGCCGGAAGGGGCCGGGTTCATCATGACGGCACCGCCGGCGGCACCGCGGCCAGGCCGTCGAACTGCTCCTCGAAGATCGCCATCAGGGCCTCCCGCTCGAAGGGCTGCATGTCCAGGCTCCGGGTGAAGCGGTCGAAGATATGCAGCAGTTCCGCCTTGACCGTCTCCCGCCCGCCGTCGTGCCACCAGGCCGGCAGCTGGTCCAGCGGCAGGAAATCCTGTGCCAGCACGTCGCGCGCCTCGGGCTGTTCCGTCCAGCGGACCCGCATGGCCTGCCATCGGGCGAACATCCTCAGGTAGTCGAGGTTGCGGGGGCTGGGCAGCCAGTCCAGCTTGGCAGCCACCCAGTCGGTCAGGGCTCGCTGCACGCCTGCGCGGGCATGCGCGGCCTTCTCGGGCGACAGCCGCGACGCGTCGATGCCGGCGAACACCCCGGTTTGGTTGACCAGCAGGATCTGCTGCATCTGCGAGACGCCCTGGTCGTCGGCCCTGGTGCTGGCGCCCGATGGCGACCATGCGGCGGCCGAGGTCTCGTCCAGCAGCCGGGTGACCCGCTTCAGCAGGCCGGCCTCGATCGCTTCGGCGGGCCGGCTGGCCCGTACATCGAGCGCGAGCTCGATGGACGCGGCACGGTCCAGCACGGTCTTGTCGAAGGCGGCGGGATCTTCGATCGCCGCATCCGGCCGCCATGCCGCCACGCCGGCGATCCGGAAGCGCCTCTGCAGTTCGGCCAGCACCTCGGCGTGCGGTCGGCAGTAGCGGAATTTGCTCTGACCATGGTCGATCGGCGGCCGGGGCCGGGGCGGAAGTTTCAGCCGTGTCGGGACCAGGGTCGCAGCCTCGTCCTCCAGCTGCCGGACGGCGCTGTCGAGCCGGTTGGCGAAGACGCCCAACAGCCTCTGGCGCTCCGCGCCTTCGATGGCGCGGCTGGAGAGGCAGCGCTGGAAGACCTGCAACAGATAACTGCTCAGATCGCCCAGGCATGGCGGGTTCCATCCGGGCGCGGCCTGCAGCAGCCCGGCGATCACCGTGCCCAGCTCTTCGATGCTCCAGCAAGGGCGCTCGGCCAGCAAGGCGTCGCGCTGCTCCGGCTCCGAAGCCCAGGCGTTCAGGGCGACATGCCACTGCTCGACCGCCGGCTGCATGACCCGGTCGTATTCGCAGCCCATGTCCGGCATATGCCAGAGGCTGCGTCCCCAGCGATAGGTATGGCCCATCCATTCGTCCATGGCCGCCTCGAAGGCGCGGAGGGCCAGGGCCGCCTCCTCGGCCGGGACGCTGGAGGCCTTCAGAGCCGCGGCCACGCAAAGCCGAAGCCGCCAGGCGTGGGCACGCAACATCCGCAGCATGCGATCGACGGACCAGCTCTCGCCAGGCCCGGGGCACCACACTTCCACTCCGCATGCGTCCATGCGCTGGAGCGTGAAAAGACGAACGCCTGTTTCAATCTCGTCGGCCGGTCCGCCAGCGACCCGTTCCAGCCCGTCCTTGAATTCGCGCGCCATATCCCGTGCCGTCCGGTCGAACCACACACGCTCGTAGCCCTCGGACAGCTCAGCCGGCAGCTGCTCGAAGACGCTGCCCAGGCAGTCACCGTCGGATTCGGCGCCGACAGCGGCACAGAAGGGCTGGTCTTCCCGCGAAAGAATGGCCCTGAGCCCTGCCAGGTGATCCTGCCGCGCGGGGTTCGACACCTGCCCGGATGGCGGCGGAACCGGGGTCTTGTCCTCGGATCCGTCCGATCCTGAATTCGTCGTCGGCTGACCGGGGCTGGTGGGGCTGGGGGGACTGGTGACAAACATGGTGCCGTGCATGAAAAACAGGTCGCTCACTTTCCATCCCGCCGCAGGCGCCGGTCCGGGCCAGGGCGAAACAGGGCCAGCGCAACCGAAGCCGCAGGCAGCGCGCGACAGGCTCAGTGCAAGCCCGCCGCCATCGCCCGTTCCAGCTGCAGTTGCAGCGACCGGGTGAGGCGCCTGCGCGGCACGCCTTCGATCGCGTAGGCCGACAGGCAGCGCTGGAACAGTTCCAGCAGCGCCGCATGCCGGCTGGCCAGCGCCGCGCCGGCCGCGCAGCCGAAGCCTTCGGGCAGGAGCAGGCTGGCGGAGTCCAGCAGTTCCTCGCGCGCCGCCGGCTCGCGGCGCCAGCGGCGTAGCACCTCGCACCAGTGTTGGCTCAACAGGGTTTCCCAGCCGCTGGCCGCGCCCAGCCAGGCATCGACCCGCAGGCCCAGCAGCCAGGTATCGACGGCATCGCCGATGCCGTCGCGCGCGGCCTGCCGCCGGGCGCCGCACAGGGGGGCGACGCGGCAGACACCCTTGCCCGCATGGCCGACCAGCCAGACGCCGATGCGCAGGGCGCCCAGCATGGCATCCAGCGGCACGCAGCTGGTGGCGGGCGACCAGTGCTGCGCCAGGGTGTCGGTCAGCAGCAGGATGCCGCACTGCGCCATCGCCTGGCGCAGCGCCGTCGGCCCGCCGGTCTCGTGCGCGCGGCAAACCGCCAACAGCTTGCCGGCGCACAGCAAGGCCATGGCCGACAGGATCTGGCCATCCGGGGCGAAGGGCAGCAACTCTTCCGGCAGGAAGCCGCGCACGCCGCTCATGCCGGCACGCGCCAGCGCGCCGCGCCGCAGCACCTGCTCCGGCGGCAGCGGCACGGCACGGGAAGCCAGGTCCAGCCGGGCCAGCAGCCGGACGATCTGGCGATCGAAGTCCGCCGCCGACACCTCACCCGATGCACGCCGCGCGCGTGCCTCGGCGAGCTGCCCGCGCAGCAGCGTGCCGGCGGGCAGCTGACCGGGCATGGTGTCGAACAGGGCTTCCAGCAGCATCGCCTGGAGCACGCCGGCCACCCGTTCGCGGTCGGGCAGCAGCTGTTCCAGCCGGCCGCCGAGTTCGGCATAGGCGGCGCCGTGGACGCAGGCCGCGCCTTCCAGCGCATGCCGCAGCATGCGGACCAGGGCGTCGGGCCGGTGCTGCAGCTCCAGCCACAGCGGCGCGCGCCGGATCTCGTCGCGCAGGCGCGGCACCAGCATGTGCAGCAGGCGCGCCTGACCCGCGGCGCGGCGGCTGATGGCGGCCCAGAAGCAGTCCTGCCAGAACTGCAGCGCATAGGGCGCCGGCACCAGCCCCGGCCGGGAATCGCCCAGCGCGGCGAGCAGGTCGAGCAGATGGCCGATGCGCAGCGCCGGCAAGGGCCCGCCCCCGCTGGCCAGCACATTGAGCAGGCCCAGCGTGGCCGACGGCGAGGAGGCGCCGTCCTGCCGCCGCGCATCGGCCAGCACGCCGCCGAGCGCCTGGGCGGTGCAGGCCAGCACCGGCGCCGTGGCATGGGGCACCCGGCTGACCAGCGAAGCGAAGGCCAGGGCATCCGGTGCGGCCGTGAAGGCATCGCCGGCCTGCCAGCCCGAGTCGCCGTGCTGCGTCATGCGATCGAGTTCGGCCATCTCGCCGGCCGCGGGCGGCGGTGTGGACCGAAGCCGGGCCGAAGCGGTTTCGGCAGGCGCCGCGCATGGCGGCAGAACGGACATCGCTGAGGTGGGCAGGCTCATGGCAGGCTCGGAAATCGCGACAGGCCCCAGCTTGCGCGCCCGGGCCGGGCGTCGCGCCGGGGTGCACGAAAGCGCGTCAGCCGGCGCGCACGCCGCCCGGCTCAGGCGTCGCGGCCATCCGCCACCGCCGCGCGCACCAGGGCGACGAAGGACTGCAGCGCGGCGCTGCCCTCGCCCGCGCGCCAGACCAGGGTGAGCGGTGCATCCAGCGGCTGGTCCAGCAGGCGGTAGCCGATGGCATGCGCATGGGCGCCGTGCATGGAGGCCGGCACCACCGTCACGCCCTCCCCGGCCGCGACCAGGTTCAGCGCGCTCATCATGCGGCCCACCTCCTGGACCTGCGCCGGCAGGAAGCCGCTCTTCTCGCACAGCGCCAGCAGCTGCGCATACAGGCCCGGCGCGCCATGCTGGCGCACCAGGATGAAACGCTCCCGCTCCAGCGAACGCAGGGCCACCGGGCCATCGCCCTCCAGCGCCGGATGGCCGGCCGGCAGGGCCACCAGCACCGGCTCGCGCAGCAGGGTCTCGAACACCAGTTCGGCCGGCCGCGCCACCGGCACCCGCAGGAATGCGCAGTGCAGGCGCCCGGCGGCCAGGCTGTCGGTGAGCCCGGCGGCATGGTCTTCCACGATCTGCAGCGCGATGCCCGGATAGGCGCGCCGGCATTCGCGCAGCACCCGCGGCGTGAAGGCATGGGCGGCGGCCGAGCTGGTGTAGCCGATGTTGAGCGAGCCGGCGCGGCCGGCCGCGATGTCCTTCATGCGCCGCTCCATGGCCGCGGCTTCCTCCAGCAGGCGGCGGCTGTCGGCCAGCAGCACCTGGCCGCTTTCGGTGAGGGTGACGCCCTTGGGATGGCGCACGAAGAGCTGGGTGCCCAGGCGGGTTTCCAGCGCGCGGATCTGCTGGCTGAGCGGCGGCTGCTGCATGCCCAGCCGGGCGGCGGCGCGGGTCATGTGGCCGGCCTCGGCCACGGCCACGAAATAGCGCAATTGCTTCAATTCCATCGGTCTTTTTTCTCTCCCGGTTCCGATACTTTTCCCGTATGGAGCCAGGGGTGCAATCGTATTTGACGCAATGCACCCGCCTTCCTATCGTTAGCCCGCCCCAGGCCGCCGGCCGGGGCACGATAAGGAGACAAAAGACATGAAGCACACAGTGCAAGACCTGGCGGTCGCGGCGTGGCCGCGCGCCCTGCTTTTCGGCGCCTCGGCGCTCGTGGTGGCCGCGCTCTCGGCCTGCGGCGGAGGGGGGAATTCGGCGGTCACGGCGGATGGCGCCACCGGCGGCGGTGGCAGCGGGGGCGGCGGTGGCGGTGGCGTCACCCAGCCCACGCCCGTGGTCCAGCTGGCCTGCGGCGACCTCGTGGGACGCAGCATCGCCGCATCGCTGATCGGCGTGCCCACCAACGGCGCCACGGTCACCACGGCCACTGCCGTCGCGGCCACCGACACCGGCAATGCCCTGGGCAGCTACTGCAAGGTGCGCGGCAGCATCCAGCCGGTGGACACCAGCGCGCCCGCCATCAACTTCGCGCTCAACCTGCCGGCCAGCTGGAACGGCAAGGCCATCCACTACGGCGGCGGCGGCTTCAACGGCACGCTGATCGACGGCAGCGAGCAGGTGCGTTTCGGCCCCGCCGACAAACGCGCCCCCCTGGCCCTGGGCTATGCCACCTTCGGCGACGACGGCGGCCACCAGAGCGGCAGCATCACCGACGGCAGCTTCGCCACCAACGACGAGGCCGTGGCCAACTACGGCGGCCTGTCGCTGAAGAAGACCCACGACGTGGCGATGGCGCTGATCCAGGCCTTCTACGGCAATGCGCCCAGGCTCGCCTATTTCCTCGGCACCTCCACCGGCGGGCGGGACGCGCTCAACCACATCCAGCGCTGGCCCAACGACTACATCGGCGTGATCGCCAACGAGCCGGCGCTCAACTACACCGGCACCCGCCTGTCGAACGTGGCGGTGGGCCGCGCCCTCTACAGCAACGCGGGCGCCGGCTGGCTCAACCTCACCAAGACCCTGCTGGTGCAGAAGACGGTGCTGGCCGCCTGCGACAAGCTCGACGGCGTGGCCGACGGCATCGTCAGCAATGTGGAGAGCTGCCGCCAGCTCAACACCCAGGTGCTGGCCAACCTGCGCTGCGCGGGCGGCACCGACACCGGCAACAGCTGCCTGAGCGATGCACAGATCGCCACCGTGCTGGCCATCGAATCGCCGCTCAACTTCACCGGCTACACGCTGGCCAACGGCGTGACCAGGGCCGGCGGCTACAACCTCCTCGAAGGCGCGCTGGTGGCCGGCCCCTTCACCACCCGCGACCTGGGCACCCGCGCGGTGCCGGGCAACCCGGCCACCTCGGCGGACGCCAATATGTACGTCACCGGCGACCAATGGACCAAGTTCTTCGTCACCCGGCAGGCGCTGTTCGACACCCTCGCTTTCGACCCGCTGTCGCCGGGCGCCTACACCCAGCGGGTGATGGATGTGTCCGCGCTCGAAGACGCCACCAACCCCGACCTGCGCCCCTTCCTCAACCGCGGCGGCCGGCTGATCCTGCTGCACGGCCTGGCCGACGAGGTGATCAGCAACAACTCCACCATCGACTACTACCAGCGTGTGGTGAGCACCGTGGGCGCGGACGTGGCCGCCAAGGGCGTGCGTTTCTATACCGTGCCCGGCATGGGCCACGGCACCGGCGTGTTCATTCCCGCCTGGGATTCGCTGGCCGCGCTGGAGAACTGGGTGGAAGCCGGCCTGGCCCCCGCCACCGGCATCGTCGCCGACAGCGTGGCCGGCACCTACGGCCGCACCCGGCCGCTGTGCCAGTACCCGGCCTGGCCCAAGTACAAGGGCAGCGGCAGCGCCGACGCCGCCGTCAACTACAGCTGCGTGGCCGAGGCCGGCGATCCCCTGGCCTGCGCCAACCTGCCCAGCGCCACCACGGCCTACAAGGGCGGCAATGTGTTCGGCGAAGAGCTGACCTTCAGCCTCAACCCCAGCACCCTGGCCTACACGCTCACCATAGACGCCAGCCTGCAGCGCAGCGCCGGCAGCCAGCGCAGCGGCAACCTGCTGCCCCTGGGCAACTGCACCTATGCCAGCGGGGAGAACGGCGCCACCTTCACCCTGGGCACCGGCGGCGTGGTGCAGGGCGGCGTGGCCGCGCCCACCGGCAGCAGCTTCCTGCCGCTGCTGGCGTTTGCCAGCACCTTCGACAACGTGGCGAATCCGGCGGTCTTCAACACCATCGCCAACATCTACAACGCCGTCGGCGTGCAGTACGGCGCGGGCGGCACCTCGACCAGCTATGCCGCTTCGGCCCGGCTGCGTAATGCCGGCACCTTCCAGACCTGCCAGGACACGGGCACCGGCCAGTTCGTGGTCTACGACGCGGCCTGCACCCAGACCACCAAAGGCTACATCAGCTACAACAGCGCCCGCGGCGCCTTCGACCTGCGCGCCACCGCGGCCGGCGGCAGCGCGGTCACCACCGGCGGCACGCTCAGCGGCTCGGTGGTCGCCGGCAAGGTGGGTGCGAACTACGTGCCCCTGGTGCTGTGGCGCGAGTCGGGCACCAGCTACGGCATGCGGCTGTACGCGCCGCAGCAGACGCTGGCATCCGGCACGGCCGACGGCAGCTACGCCACGCTGCTGAGCAGCGGCAGCGCATCCACCGCCACCCTCTCCGGCGCCGACTACACCAGCGGCAGCACCGCCTCCACCCTGGCCTACGACTCGCCCGTGCTGGGTGTGGTGCAGGCCGGCGGCGGCCGGCCGGGCTGGCTGCTCTACACGGCGGGCGTGACCGGTTTCATACCCGCCGCCGGCGGCACTTTCGAAACCGGCGTGCGCGACTGACAGGCGCGGCTCAGCGCACCAGGCAGGGAAGTTTGTTGTTGAACTTCCAGCCCGGGATCAGGTACTGCATGGCCTGGGCGTCGTCGCGCGCGCCCAGGCCGTGCTGCAGGTACAGCTGGTGGGCCTTTTCCACCTCGGCCATGTCCAGCTCGACGCCCAGGCCGGGCTTCTTCGGCACCTGCACATAGCCGCCCACGATCTGCAGCGGCTCCTTGGTCAGGCGCTGGCCGTCCTGCCAGATCCAGTGCGTGTCGATGGCGGTCACCCGGCCCGGCGCCGCCGCGCCCACATGGGTGAACATGGCCAGCGAGATGTCGAAGTGGTTGTTCGAATGCGAGCCCCAGGTCAGGCCGAAGGCCTGGCAGGTCTGCGCCACCCGCACCGAGCCGGCCATGGTCCAGAAATGCGGATCGGCCAGCGGGATGTCCACCGACTGCAGGCTGAGTGCATGCGACATCTCGCGCCAGTCGGTGGCGATCATGTTGGTGGCCGTGGGCAGGCCGGTGGCGCGGCGGAACTCGGCCATCACCTCGCGGCCCGAGTACACACCCTCGGCGCCGCACGGGTCCTCGGCATAGGCGACCACGCCGCGCATGCGTTCGCCCAGGCGGATCGCGTCCTTCAGCAGCCAGCCGCCGTTGGGGTCCAGCGTGACGCGGGCTTCGGGGAAACGTTCGTGCAGGGCGGTGACGGCATCGACCTCGGCATCGCCGGCCAGCACGCCGCCCTTGAGCTTGAAGTCCTGGAAGCCGTATTTCTCCTGCGCGGCTTCGGCGAGTTTCACGACCGCCTCGGGCGTGAGGGCGACCTCGTGGCGCAGGCGGCTCCAGGCATCAGGGGCATCGGGCTCGCTGCGGTAGGCCAGGTCGGTCTTCTTGCGGTCGCCCACGTAGAAGAGGTAACCCAGCATCTGCACCGCCTCGCGCTGCTGGCCTTCGCCGAGCAGTGCCGCGACCGGCACGCCGAGGAACTGGCCGAGCAGGTCGAGCAGTGCCGATTCGACGGCCGTCACCGCATGGATGGCGATCCGCAGGTCGAAGGTCTGCGCGCCGCGCCCGCCGCTGTCGCGCTCGGCGAAGGCCTTGCGCATGGCGTTGAGCACCGCCTGGTAGTTGCCGATGGACTGGCCGACGACCAGCGCGGCGGCGTCTTCCAGCGTCTGGCGGATCTTCTCGCCGCCGGGCACTTCGCCCACGCCGGTGCGGCCGCTGCTGTCGGTCAGGATGACGATGTTGCGGGTGAAGAAAGGCGCATGGGCGCCGCTCAGGTTGAGCAGCATGTCGTCGTGGCCGGCGACGGGGATCACACGCAGGGCGGTGACGACGGGGGTCGAGGAGGAAGCGGACATGGGAAGACTCGAAAGAAGGGGAAAAGAATATGGCTCAGGCGGCCGCCGGCAGCTGCGTGCCCGGCACGGCCACCTGCACCCGGCCTTCGTCGAAGAAGGCACGCAGGTTGTCCAGGACGAGGTCGGCCATGGCTCGGCGGGTTTCCCAGGTGGCGCTGGCGGTGTGGGGGGTGAGCACCACATTGTCGAGGGCGAACAGGGCTTCGGGCACGCCCGGCTCCTTCTCGAAGACATCCAGCCCCGCACCGGCGATACGCTGATGGGCCAGGGCATCGACCAGCGCCGCCTCGTCCACCACCGTGCCACGCGCCACATTGATCAGGAAACCCTTGGGGCCCAGCGCTTCCAGCACGGCCGCATCGATCAGGTGCCGGGTGTCGGCGCCGCCGGCCACCGTCAGCACCAGGTAGTCGGCCCAGCCGGCCAGCGCCAGCGGCGAGTCGAAATAACGCAGCGGCGAGCCGGCCACCGGCTTGCGGTTGCTGTAGGCCACTTCCATGCGGAAACCCGCCGCACGCTCGGCCACCGCCTGGCCGATGCGGCCCATGCCGACGATGCCTATGCGTTTGCCCGACACCCGCGTCTGCAGCGGAAAACCGCCGCGGCTCCAGTCGCCGCGTCGCACGAAGCGGTCGCTGGTGGCGATGCCGCGCGACACGTCCATCAACAGCGCGAAGGCCAGGTCGGCCACGCATTCGTTGAGCACGCCGGGGGTGTAGCCGACCGGGATGCCGCGCGCCTGCAGGGCGGCGATGTCCAGCGCGTCGAAGCCGACGCCGAAGCTGCTCACCACCTTCAGCTTCGGCAGCGCGGCGATCACCGAGGCCTTCAGGCCGATGGCGGCGGAGGTGACCACCGCCTCGAAGCCCGCGCCGTGCTCGGCCAGATACGCCGCCGGATCGGCCTGCTCGGCCAGGTTGACCGCCTCGTAGCTCGAGGCCAGTTCGGTGTTGAGGGCGGGCAGAGGCAGGCGGGCGATCTGCAGGAGGCGGGTTTTGCGGGTCATGCGGCGGTTCTATCCAGGGAAACAAAAACGGCGGCGCCCTCTGGCGAGGGGCCGCCGTGCACGGCCGCCCCGGGCGGGGCTGGCGGCGGGCTTATTGAGGACCGAGGGTTTCGATCAGGGCCTTGAGTTCTTCGAACTCGGCGGGCTTCAGATCGCTCAGCGGCGGGCGCACCGGGCCGGCGCCATGGCCGACGATGGTGCAGCCGGCCTTGACGATAGACACCGCATAACCCGGCGCCTTGTTGCGGATGTCCAGGTAGGGCATGAAGAAGTTCTTCAGCAGGCGGTGCTGGGTGGCCAGGTCGTCGGTGCGCACGGCCTCGTAGAACTCGATCGCGGTCTTGGGGATGAAGTTGAAGACGGCGGAGGAATACACCGGCGTGCCCAGCGCCTTGTAGGCCGCGGCATAGACCTCGGCGGTCGGCAGGCCGCCCAGGTAGCTGAAGCGGTCGCCCATGGCCTGGTAGACGGACACCATGAACTCGATGTCGCCCACGCCGTCCTTGAAGCCGACCAGGTTGGGGCAGGCATCGGCCAGGCGCTTCAGGGTGGCGGGCTGGTACTTGGCCTGGGCGCGGTTGTAGATGATCACGCCGAACTTCACGCTGTCGCAGATCGCCTTGACGTGCTGGTACAGGCCTTCCTGGCTGGCTTCGGTCAGGTAGTGCGGCATCAGCAGGATGCCGTGGGCGCCGGCCTTCTCGGCGGCTTGCGCGTACTGGATGGTCTGGCGGGTGGAGCCGCCGGCGCCGGCGATGATGGGCACGGTGCCGCGGCAGGTGTCGACCGCCGTCTTGATCACGTCCGGATATTCCTCGGGCGAGAGCGAGAAGAACTCGCCCGTGCCGCCGGCCGCGAACAGCGCGGTGGCGCCGTAGGGGCCAAGCCACTCCAGGCGCTTGACGTAGCTGGCCTTGTCGAAATCGCCGTTGGCGGTGAAGTCGGTGACCGGGAAGGACAGCAGGCCGGAGCCCATGATGGACTTGAGTTCTTGGGGCGAAAAGCTCATGGTGTGTCTACTTTGGATGGCAGGTGGTAAGAAAGCGGAGCCGGCAGCCGGCCCTAGAGATCAGTCATCGTACAACCAAAACCCGGACGACGTCCAGCTTTCCGAAGCAGGGAAATCCCGGGTGAGCCGGCCTCAGCCCGGGTTGCCCGCCGAAGCCTGCGCCGCCGCCCTCGCCCGCAGCAGGCGCTCGCGGCTGTTGGTCAGGTGCACCCGCATGGCGGCGCGGGCCGATTCGGCGTCGCCCCGGGCGATGGCGGCGTAGATCTCGTCGTGCTCGCGGTTGACCCGCTGCAGGTAGTGCGACTGGTCCTCGCGCGGGATGCGGGTGGCGGTGATGCGGGTGCGCGGAATGATGGTCTGGCCCAGGTGGTCCAGGATGTCGGCGAAATAGCGGTTGCCGGTGGCGCGGGCGATGGCCAGGTGGAAGCGGAAGTCCGGCCCCACCGTGTCGCTGCCGGCCGCCACGGCGGCGGCGAAGGCTTCCAGCGCGTCGCGCATGTCGGCCAGGTCCTGGTCGCTGCGACGGCCGGAGGCCAGGCCGGCCGACTCGGTCTCCAGGCTGATGCGCAGCTCCAGCACCGCGATCGCGTCGATGGAATTGCCCATGTCGGCCGGATCCAGCCGGAAGATGCCGCCCGGCCGCACCGCCAGCACGAAAGTGCCGATGCCGTGCCGCGTCTCCACAAGACCCGCCGCCTGCAGCTTGGACAGCGCCTCGCGCACCACCGTCCGGCTCACCCCGAAGTTCTGCATGATGGCCGACTCGGTCGGCAGCTTGTCGCCGGGCTTGAGCATCTGGCCGCGGATGCGCGCGCTGAAATCCTCCACCAGGCCATGCGCCAGGCCGCGCGAACGCGGCCGCGGCAGGGCGGCTGAAGCGGCGGCGGGCGCCGCGGAGCCAAGCTCCTGGGACGGCGAAATCTCGGTTGACGGGCTGACCATCGCCTGATGATAATGCGGCCGATCGTTGTACGACAACATACGACAGACAACAAAAACCCGAGACAAACCCCAGGGCCCACCGGACTACCGCCGCTGTGCTTCCATCGTGGGCCCAGCCAAACGAAGAGCCACCGCTCCACGCCATGAACGCCATCGTTTCCCCCGTACGCCCGCCGCATGCGATTCGCATGCATGCGAATGACAACGTTGCCATCGTCGCCAACGACGGCGGCCTGGATGCCGGCGCGGTGCTGCCCGACGGCACCCGGCTGGTCGAACGTGTGCCCCAGGGCCACAAGGTGGCCACCACCGACCTGCCGACCGGCACCGCCGTGCGGCGCTACAACGTGGTGATCGGTCACACCACCCGGGACCTGCCCGCCGGCAGCTGGGTGCACGAACGGGTGCTCGACATGCCCGAGGCCCGCTCGCTCGAAGGCCTGCCGCTGAGCACCGTGGCCGCGCCCGACAGCTCGCCGCTGGAGGGCTACACCTTCGAAGGCTTCCGCAACCCGGACGGCACGGTCGGCACCCGCAACATCCTGGCCATCACCCAGACGGTGCAGTGCGTGGCCGGCGTGACCGAATACGCCATCGAGCGCATCAAGAAGGAACTGCTGCCGCGCTTTCCCAACGTGGACGACGTGGTCGCCCTGGAGCACGGCTACGGCTGCGGCGTGGCCATCGACGCGCCGGACGCCAAGATCCCGATCCGCACCCTGCGCAACATCAGCCTGAACCCCAATTTCGGCGGCGAGGTGATGCTGGTCAGCCTGGGCTGCGAGAAGCTGCAGCCCGAGCGCCTGATGCCGCCCGGCACCATCCCCCTGATCGACGAACGCAACGTGGCCGACGTGGGCGCCAGCGCCGAAGCAAAACTCGACGTGGTCTGCCTGCAGGACGACGAGCATGTGGGCTTCATGTCCATGGTCGAACACATCATGCGGCAGGCAGAGGAACACCTGGAGCGCCTGAACGCCCGCCAGCGCCAGACCTGCCCGGCCGCCGACCTGATCGTGGGTGTGCAGTGCGGCGGCAGCGATGCCTTCTCCGGCGCCACCGCCAATCCGGCCGTGGGTTTCTGCACCGACCTGCTGGTGCGGGCCGGCGCCACGGTGATGTTCTCGGAAGTGACCGAGGTGCGCGACGGCATCGACCAGCTCACCTCGCGCGCCAGCAGCCCCGAGGTGGCCGAGGCCATGATCCGCGAGATGGCCTGGTACGACGCCTACCTGCAGCGCGGCTCGGCCGACCGCAGCGCCAACACCACGCCGGGCAACAAGAAGGGCGGGCTCTCCAACATCGTGGAGAAGGCCATGGGCTCCATCATCAAGTCGGGCAGCTCGGCCATCAGCGGCGTGCTTTCGCCCGGCCAGCGCCTGCGCGGCGAAGGTATCCAGAAGGGCCTGGTCTACGCCGCCACGCCCGCCAGCGATTTCATCTGCGGCACGCTGCAATTGGCGGCCGGCATGAACCTGCATGTCTTCACCACCGGCCGCGGCACGCCCTACGGCCTGGCCGAGGTGCCGGTCATCAAGGTGGCCACCCGCACCGACCTGGCGCGGCGCTGGCACGACCTGATGGACATCAACGCCGGCCGCATCGCCGACGGCGAGGCCACCATCGAGGAGCTGGGCTGGGAAATGTTCCGCTTCATGCTCGACGTGGCCAGCGGGCGCAAGAAGACCTGGGCCGAGCATTGGAAATTGCACAACCAATTGGTGCTGTTCAACCCGGCACCGGTCACTTGACTCGCCCCCAGGCTCCGCACTTCGTGTCTTCGCCAACCCCCTACCGGGGGCGCCTTGCGGCTCGGCGAAGCCTCGCGGCTTCGGCCCTGGAATCCGCGGCTCGCTGCGCCTCGCCAGAGTTCCTGATTCTTTAATTTTCATACGGAGACAACCATGAATCGTCGCAACGCACTTCAAGCCGCCATCGCGGCCATCACCGCCGCCGCCCTCCCCGCCTTCGCGCAGGACGGCTGGCCCAGCAAGCCCATCACCTATGTCGTGCCCTTCCCCACCGGCGGCACCACCGACATCCTGGCCCGCCTGATCGGCCAGAAGCTGGGCGCCGTGCTGAACACCACCTTCGTGGTGGACAACCGCGGCGGCGCCGGCGGCAGCATCGGCTCCGAGCTGGCCGCGCGTGCGGCACCCGATGGCTACACCATCGTCGGCGGCACGGTCAGCTCGCATGCGATCAACGTCAGCCTCTATCCCAAGCTGGGCTATGACCCGATCAAGTCCTTCACGCCGGTGGTGCTGATCGGCGCCAACCCGGTGGTGCTGGTGGTGGGCGAGAAGAGCCCGTACAAGTCCCTGAAGGACGTGATCGCCGCGGCCAAGGCCAAGCCGGATTCGGTCACTTCCGCCTCGGCCGGCAACGGCACCTCGCAGCACATGACGCTGGAACTGCTGGGCTACAAGGCCGGCGCCAAGTTCGTGCACGTGCCCTACAAGGGTTCCGGCCCCGCGATCCAGGACGTGATCGCCGGCCAGGTCGACATGATGTTCGACACCACCGTGGTGGCCGGCGCCCACATCCAGTCGGGCAAGCTGCGCGCCCTGGCCGTCAGCTCCGCCAAACGCATCGACTCCCTGCCCGACGTGCCCACCGTGGCCGAGACGCTGCCGGGCTTCGAGGTGCTGTCCTGGCAGGGCATCTTCGCGCCGGCCGGCACGCCCAAGGCCATCGTGGACCGGCTCAACACCGAGATCCTGAAGATCCTCGCCACGCCCGAGATGCAGGAGCGCCTGAAATCGCTGGGCATGCAGCCCTCCACCTTCACGCCGGCCCAGTTCGCCGACTTCCAGAAGGCCGAAGTCGCCAAGTGGGCCCAGGTGGTCAAGGCCACCGGCATCAAACTCGAATAAGCCGCATCCCTTTTATCGTCTCTTTCTGATCGGTCCCCATGGAACACCTGAACCTCATCGCCGGCGAGTGGAAAGCCGGCATCGCGCTCTCGCCCAACCGCAACCCGTCCAACCTCGCCGACGTGATCGGCCAGTACACGCAGGGCGATGCCTCGCATGTGGACGAGGCCGTGGCCGCCGCCCGCGCCGCCTTCCCCGCCTGGTCCACCGGCGGCATCCAGGCGCGCAGCGACGCGCTGGACAAGATCGCCACCGAGATCCTCGCCCGCCGCGAGGAGCTGGGCACGCTGCTGGCCCGCGAGGAAGGCAAGACCAAGGCCGAAGGCATAGGCGAAGCCACCCGCGCCGGCCAGATCTTCAAGTTCTTCGCCGGCGAATGCCTGCGCCTGTCGGGCGAGACCGTGCCTTCGGTGCGCCCGGGCATCGGCGTGGAGATCACCCGCGAGCCGGTCGGCGTGGTCGGCCTGGTCACGCCCTGGAACTTCCCGATCGCCATTCCCGCCTGGAAGATCGCCCCGGCCCTGGCCTTCGGCAACTGCGTGGTCCTGAAGCCCGCCGACCTGGTGCCGGGCTGCGCCTGGGCGCTGGCCGAGATCATCAGCCGCAGCGGCATCCCCGCCGGCGTGTTCAACCTGGTGATGGGCCGCGGCAGCGTGATCGGCGATGCGCTGGTGAAGCACCCCGGCATCGACGCGATCAGCTTCACCGGCTCGGTCGGCGTGGGCCGTCGCCTGGCGGCGCTGGCGCTGGAAGGCGGCAAGAAGGTTCAGCTGGAGATGGGCGGCAAGAACCCGCAGGTGGTGCTGGACGACGCCGATTTGGCCCAGGCGGTGGAGCTGTGCGCCCAGTCGGCCTTCTATTCCACCGGCCAGCGCTGCACCGCGTCGAGCCGGCTGATCGTCACCCAGGGCATCCACGACCGGTTCGTCGAGGCGTTGGCCGCGCGCATGGCCAAGATCAAGGTCGGCGATGCGCTGACCGCCGGCACCGACATGGGCCCGGTCTCCAGCCAGAGCCAGCTGGAGCAGGACCTGAGTTATGTGGAGATCGCCAAGTCCGAGGGCGCACGCCTGGTGGCCGGCGGCGAGCGCATCGCCTGCCACACCGGCAGCGGCAACGAAGGCTTCTTCATGGCGCCCGCCCTGTTCGCCGACAGCACCTCCGGCATGCGCATCAACCGCGAGGAGGTCTTCGGCCCGGTCGCCAGCGTGATCCGCGTGAAGGACTACGAAGAGGCCCTGGCCACGGCCAATGACACCGAGTTCGGCCTCTCGGCCGGCATCGCCACCACCAGCCTGAAGTACGCCACGCACTTCAAGCGCCACAGCCAGGCCGGCATGGTGATGGTCAACCTGCCCACGGCCGGTGTCGACTACCACGTGCCCTTCGGCGGCCGCAAGGGCAGCAGCTACGGCCCGCGGGAACAGGGAAAATACGCGCAGGAATTCTTCACCATCGTGAAGACCGCGTACACCCTGGCCTGACCGCCACCGAGGATTGCCCATGCCCCACCTGACCATCGAATACTCGCGCAACCTGGAGGCCGGCTTCGCGCTGGCCGAGACCCTGCGCGAGGTCAACGCCACCCTGGTGGCCAGCGGCCAGATCCGCAACGAGCCCGACCTCAAGTCGCGCATCGTGCCGCTGGACGAGACGGTGGTGGGCACGGGCCTGGGCGATCGCGGCTTCGTCTACTGCCTGCTGCGGCTCCTGCCCGGCCGCAGCGACGCGGTCAAGGCCGAGATGAGCGAACGCATCGCCGTGGTGATGCGCAAACGCATCCCGCAGCCGGCCGGCATGATGGTGCAGCTGAGCGTGGAGGTGATCGAGATGCATGCGCCTTCCTATGTGAAGGAAGTGCTGGCGGCCTGAGCGGCCCGAAGGCCGGGGTACATTCCGGCCGAATGCTTACCGATCAGCCTGCCGTCGTCATCGAAGAGGTCCTGGGCCGCGCCACTCAGGGCATCACCGAGCCTTTCATCTGCAGGGGCGACGACGGTTGCATCTACTACGTCAAAGGCTTGAGCGCCGGGCGGCGCAGTCTGATATGCGAATGGGTGGCGGGCCATCTGGCGGTGGCTCTCGGGCTTCCGGTGGCGCCCTTCGTCCTGGCGGATGTTCCAAGCCCATTGGTGAACATCAGGTTCCGGTCCGACATTCACCAGCTCGGCACCGGCCTCGTGTTCGCATCCCGCCGCCTGCCCTTCGCTCAGGAGTTGAATCTCACGACCCGCGGCATGGTCTCGCATGCAATGGCAACAGACGTGCTGGTTTTCGACTGGTGGGTACGCAACGAAGACCGCAAACTCACAGCCATGGGAGGCAATCCCAATTTGCTCTGGAATGCGCAGGACGCCACCCTGGCCGTCATCGATCACAACCAGGCATTTGACCGCCATTTCAATGCGACGGACTTCCTGTCCACGCACGTTTTCGCGCCATGGTGGAACGCGGTGTACGCCGATCACGACCTTCGCGCCCACTACCGCCAACGACTCAAAGGTGCCCTGGGTAATCTGGATTCCGTGCGTGCTAGCATTCCTTCGACTTGGTGGCATGCCGGCCCCGACGTTCCCGCCGACGTGGATTGGCACGAAATTTCGGCATGCCTCGAGCGCGCTCTCCAGGAAGACTTCTGGAACCTCCCATGAACAGGCTCCCCTGCCAATACGCACTCCTGCGATTTCGCCCTTTCGTTGAAACGGGTGAGTTCGCCAACGTGGGTGTGGTGCTGATCGCACCGCAGGCTCGGTACTTCGGCTTTCGACTGCTCAAGCGCGTGGGACGGATCACGCATTTCTTCCACCAGCTCGATCGAAGAATCTACCTGGATGCACGCGAAATGATGGAGAAGGAACTGCGTCGCTTCAAGGACGAGCTGGATCGAACAGCATTCGTGACGCAGGCCGCGCCGGCCCCCCTGGCGGACCTTCTTTTCAGCGAGCTCACCCGGACTCGTGATGCGATGCTGCAGTTCGATGAGCCACGAATGCTGCTGGCCCATGATCCAGCCGAGAAACTGGACGATCTGTTCGACTGCTACGTTGAACGAAATTTCGCTGGCAGGGAGTATCAGGAGCGCTTGCTGGAAACCGCGATGCGCAAGCTGCTTGTGCGCGCGGAGCTGGGCCCGCTGTACCGGCCGGGGAAATTGGGAACTGCCGACTTCACCGTCAATTTCCCTTTTGTCCGCACGGTTCGGGGTGAGGTAGACAGAGTCATCAAACCGCTTTATCTCGGACAGGACGAACCGACCAAGCTTCTGACACACGGAGGCCAGTGGGTCGACAGGATCCGCCGCCTTCGCAAACGCGGCGCCCTGCCGGAGAAGGTACTGTTCACGGTCTTTGCACCTGCAGCCCATACGCCGCCCTACCTGGCTTTCGAGGAGATCCGAGACGATCTGCGCAATGCAGCCGTGGCGGTCGTCGCCGATGGCGACGACACCGCGATCCTCGATTTCGCGACTCAGGCCTGAGCGCATCCGGGGCAGCGTGCTAAATTCCGCGGCCTTTTTTCGCCGCAGCCACCGCACCCGTTCCCCATGATCAAACTCTTCGTCGGCCTGGGCAACCCAGGCCCGGAATACGAGGCCACCCGCCACAACGCCGGCTTCTGGTGGATAGACGCCCTGGCGCGCCAGCTCGGCGTGAACATGGCGGTGGAAAAGGGCTACTGGGGCCTGGCGGGCCGCACCACCATCGCCGGCAAGCCGGTCTGGCTGCTGGAGCCGCTGACCTTCATGAACGCCTCGGGCAAGTCGGTGGCGGCGCTCGCCAAGTTCTTCAAGATCGCGCCGCAGGAGATCCTGGTGGCGCACGACGAACTCGACATCGCCCCCGGCCAGGCCAAGCTCAAGAAGGGCGGCGGCCATGCCGGCCACAACGGCCTGCGCGACATCCACGCACAGCTGGGCAGCCCCGACTACTGGCGCCTGCGCCTGGGCGTGGGCCATCCGGGCAACCGCGACGAGGTCATCCACTGGGTGCTGAAGAAACCCTCGCAGGACGACCGCATCGCCATCGAGCAGACCATGGACCGCAGCCTGGCCGCCGTGCCCGCCCTGCTGGCCGGCGACATGGACAAGGCCACGCAGCTGATCCACACCGCCGAGCCGCCGCGGCCCAAGCCGCCGCGCCCGGCCGGCGTCTGACGTTTTTTTGATAGCGGCGCGGGAATAAACGCGGCGGCTGCCGCGTCCATGCAGGGCGACTTCCTCGCTTCACCCTGACTGGAGAATTTCCATGCAAAAACGTCTCGCCGCCCTCGCCGCCTCCCTGGTTCTCACCGCCCTGGCCGGCTGCGCCTCCATGCAGCCGGGCTCGGGCCCTGTGAAGGTCTCCAACGGCATGCTGGTCGATGCCCAGGGCATGACGCTCTACACCTTCGACCGCGACGCCGCCGGCAAGAGCGCCTGCAACGGCCCCTGCGTGGCCATGTGGCCGCCGGTCATGGCCGCGGCCGATGCCAAGACCATGAGCGAGTTCACCGTGGTCAAGCGCGACGACGGCGCTGGCCAGTGGGCCTACAAGGGCAAGCCGGTCTACCGCTTCAAGGACGACATGGCGGTGGGCGATACCAAGGGCGAGAACTTCCGCGGCGTCTGGCACATCGCACGTCCGTGAGTCCACGCTGACCACGATTCCTCACACAAGTCACACGCGCGGCGCATCCACGGCCGCCTGAGCACCGTAAATGCGGGGTGATGAACGCCCCGTACGACGATGACCGGTCGCGGCTCGTCGATCTCGCGCAGCTCTTCCAGGACCAATCCCAGCCGCGCCGGCAGCTCGCCGGCGATGCGCTGGCTTTCGTGCGCCTGGCCTATATCGCCCGCGGCGTGCTCGACCGGGCGCTGGGCGCCGGCAACGTCCATTCCGCCCGGCTTGCGGAGCTGTGCGATTCGCTGGAAGGCCGGCATGGATCCGCGATCGCCGAGCGCTACGGCGCTGCTGCCGCCGTGCTGCGGGCCGCCGCGCTGGAGCGCCTGCTGCGGGTCCCATAATCGATGGTTTTGCAGCCCCCAGCCTTTACCGAGGAGACCCATCCATGGCTTTCACCACCACCGCCTCCGGCCTGCAGTTCGAGGACACCGAGACCGGCACCGGCACCGAAGCCACCCGTGGCGCCAATGTCGCCGTGCACTACACCGGCTGGCTCTACGAGAACGGCGTGCAGGGCCAGAAGTTCGACTCCAGCCTGGACCGCCGCTCGCCCTTCGAATTCAGCCTCGGCGCCGGCATGGTGATCAAGGGCTGGGACGAAGGCGTGCAGGGCATGAAGGTCGGCGGCAAACGCACGCTGATCATTCCGTCGGACCTCGGCTACGGTGCACGCGGCGCCGGCGGCGTGATCCCGGCCAATGCCACGCTGAAGTTCGATGTCGAGCTGCTGGAAGTCGAGTCCGACGAGGACGAGGACGAAGGCTCGGACGGCACCACCTCCGGCCTGCTGATCGAGGACATCCTGGTCGGCTCCGGCGCCGAAGCCACCCGCGGCACCAATGTGCAGGTGCACTACACCGGCTGGCTCTACGAGAACGGCGAGCAGGGCAAGAAGTTCGACTCCAGCCTGGACCGCAACGACCCCTTCGAATTCCCGCTGGGCGGCGGCATGGTCATCCAGGGCTGGGACGAAGGCGTGCAGGGCATGAAGGTGGGCGGCAAGCGCACCCTGATCATCCCGCCGAAGATGGGCTATGGCGCACGCGGCGCCGGCGGTGTGATCCCGCCGAACGCCACGCTAAAGTTCGACGTGGAGCTGCTGGCGATCAACTGATCGGCGCATCGCCCGGCCGGCGCGCCGGCCGCAGCAGGCTCACCAGCACCGCCGCGGCCAGCCCGGCCGGCACGCCGAACACGCCGGCCGACACCGGCTGTATGCCCCACCACAGCGGCGCCTGCGCCGCCAGCCCCAGCAGGCCGCGCAGGCTGCTGCTGTGGTCCAGCATGTAATACACCGTCACGCCCAGGCCGGCCAGCATGCCGGCCACGGCGCCCGCCGGGCTGGCGCGGCGCCAGAACAGGCCCAGCAGCATCACCGGCACGAAGGCCGAGCCGGCCAGCGAGAACGAGGCCGAGACCAGCGACAGGATCTCGGCCGAACGCACCGCCGCGGCCACCGCCGCCAGCATGGCCACGGCCAGCAGCGCGAACTTGCCCAGGATCACCCGCTGCTCGGGCGTGAGCGGCCGCCGCACCTCGGGCAGGGCGATGTCGCGCACCAGGGCGTTGCTGATGGTCAGCAGCAGGCCGTCGGCGGTCGACAAGGCCGCCGCCAGCCCACCCGCCGCCACCAGGCCGGACACCACATAAGGCAGCCCCGCCAGCTCGGGCGCGGCCAGCATGATCACATCGGCGCCCAGGCGCAGCTCGCCGAACTGCAGGATGCCGTCCCCGTTGATGTCCTCGATCGCCACCAGCGCCGGGTCCACCCTCGCCCACTGCGCGATCCAGTCCGGCAGGCTGCCGAAGCTGCTGCCGGCCAGGTGCTGCATCACCTCGAACTTCACCATCGCCGCCAGGGCCGGCGCGCCCGAATACAGCACCGCGATGAAGACCAGCGACCAGGCCACCGAGCTGCGCGCCGCGGCCACGCTGGGCACGGTGTAGTACCGCGTCAGCAGATGCGGCAGGCCGGCGGTGCCCACCATCAGGCAGAACATCAGCGCCAGGAAATTGCGGCGCGACAGTTCGAAGGCCTCCCGCTCGGCCGGCGTGCCTTCGGGGTCACCCGCGTAGGGCGTGGCATGCGATGGCAGGCCGCCGAGGGCGTGGGCGCGTTCGCTGTCCTCGCGCTGGGCCTTGGTCCAGCGCTCGCGGGCGTCCTGCGCGTCGCGCGGCAGCTGCGACAGGGCGCGGCTGGCGACGACGATCTCGCCCACGTCCGCATGGCGCGCCCGCATCGCGCGGATGTGCTCCTGCGCCGCCTCGCGGTCGCGCGCCAGGGCGGCGTCCACATCGCGCAGGCGTTCGGCCCAGCCCTGGGCGCGTTCGCGGTAGAGGCCGGCCACCTGCTGCTCGGCGGGGTCCTGGCGCAGCTGGTCTTCCAGCGCGGCGATCTTGCGCATCTGCGTGCCGTAGACCAGCGGCGCCAGCGGATTGCCGAACTGCTGCCAGGCCAGCCAGGACACCGGGATCAGGAAGGCCAGCAGCAGCACCACGTACTGCGAGACCTGCGTCCAGGTGATGGCCCGCATGCCGCCCAGGAAGGAGCACAGCAGCACGCCGCCCAGGCCCAGCATGATGCCGATCTCGAACTGCACTCCCGTCAGCCGCGAGGCGATCAGGCCCACGCCGTAGATCTGCGCCACCACATAGGTGAAGGAGCACAGCACCGCCGCGCCCGCCGCGATGCGCCGGGGCCAGCGGCCGCCGAAACGCAGCTGGAAATAATCCGGCACCGTGTAGAGCCGCAGCGCCCGCAGCTGCGGCGCGATCAGGATGGCCACCAGGCAGAAGCCGCCGGTCCAGCCCAGCAGATAGGCCAGCCCGCCGGCCTGCCCCGGTGTGCCGGAGAAGCCCTGCAGGTAGAGCGCGCCCGGCAGGCTGATGAAGGAGGCCGCGCTCATCCAGTCGGCCGCCGAGGCCATGCCGTTGTACATCGGCGGGATGCGGCGGCCGGCGACGTAATACTCCTCCGGATCCGAGGTACGGCCCCAGACACCGATGGCCGCATACACCATCACCGTGGAGAACAGGAAGATCGGCCCTATCCACTGCCGCGCCAGCCCCGCATGCTCGGCCGCCGCCAGCAGGCCGAGGAAGAGCAGCACACCCGCCACATAGGCGGCCAGGATCCAGTGCAGCCCGCGGAGATAGGCGCGGCCGGAGGTCTCAGGCACCGGGCCCTGCCCCGGCGCCTGCTTGCTGCGCCCGGGCATCCCGGCGGTTGAACACGATGGCGTTGAGCACCACGAGCACGATGAACACGATCAGCAGTCCCTGCCCGGCCAGGGCATAGGCCAGCGGCTGCCCGCCCTGCCCGTCGCCGGGCAGCGCCCGGGCGAACCAGCAGGTGCCGAAGGCGGCCGCGGCCCAGACGGCCAGCAGCAGGATGCGCAGCCCGCCCAGCCGGTGGATCCGGACGGGGCCGGCTTCGGATGGAGATTCGGTCACGCTGATCGTCATGTCCGGATCATCGCAGCGCGGCCCGGCCCGGGCTCCTGGGGTTTGCCGCATGAAGGGCCGACGAAAGGCGGTCCGATTGATCCAGTATCACGTGATATTTGCTGACTTTTCTCCGTCGCGGTCCGCATCCGTCCTAAGGTCTCCCCATGTCGAGCAAGCTTGCACGTCCCGAGGCCAAGACCTTCTCAGAGCGCTTTCGCAAAGCGCTGGCGGCGGCCGGCGTGCCGCAATCCCCCACGGTCATCGCCCATGAATTCAACCTGCGTTACTGGGGCAAGAGCGTCTCGCTCTATGCGGTGCGCAACTGGCTGCTAGGGCAATCCATGCCGACCCAGGACAAGCTGCGCGCCCTCGCGATCTGGCTGGACGTGTCTCCCCACGAACTGCGTTTCGGCCCCGAGGCCAGCCCGGTCACCCTGGTCCGCGAGGCCGAGACGCTGGAGCCGGCGATGAGCGCCGCCGACCGCGCGATGCTGGCGCGCTACCTGCAGCTCGATGCGCGGCAACGCAAGCTGATCTGCGATCTGGTGGCCGAGTTCAAGGACTGACGAGCCGCCGCCTTCGCCAAGAAAAAAGCCCCCGCGCCTTGAGGCACGGGGGCTTTTTGCCATGCGGCGAAGGGATCAGCCCGCCAGGCGCTTCCAGGTGTCCATCACGCTGTCGGGGTTCAGCGAGATCGAGGCGATGCCTTCGTCGGCCAGCCACTGGGCGAAGTCCGGATGGTCGCTCGGGCCTTGGCCGCAGATGCCGACGTACTTGCCCTGCGCCAGGCAGGCCGCGATGGCACGCGAGAGCATGGCCTGCACGGCGGGATCGCGCTCGTCGAAATCGGCGGCCAGCAGTTCCAGGCCGGAGTCGCGGTCCAGGCCCAGGGTGAGCTGGGTCAGGTCGTTGGAACCGATGGAGAAGCCGTCGAAGTATTCCAGGAAGCGGTCGGCCAGGATGGCGTTGCTCGGCACCTCGCACATCATGATGACCTTCAGGTCGTTCTGGCCGCGGGCCAGGCCCTGCTCGGCCAGCATGCCGGTGACACGCTCGGCCTGCTTCAGGGTGCGCACGAAAGGCACCATCACCTGCACGTTGGTCAGGCCCATCTCGTCACGGACGCGGCGCAGGGCCTCGCATTCCATGGCGAAGGCTTCGCGGAACTCGGTGCTGATGTAGCGGGCGGCGCCGCGGAAACCCAGCATCGGGTTCTCTTCCTCGGGCTCGTAGCGGCTGCCGCCGATCAGCTTGCGGTACTCGTTGCTCTTGAAGTCCGACAGGCGCACGATTACCGGCTTGGGCCAGAAGGCCGCGGCGATGGTGGCCACGCCTTCGGCGACCTTGTCCACGTAGAAGGCCTTGGGCGAGGCATGGCCGCGGGCGACGGACTCGACGGCCTTCTTCAGGTCGGCATCGACATTCGGATAGTCGAGGATGGCCTTGGGGTGCACGCCGATGTTGTTGTTGATGATGAACTCCAGCCGCGCCAGGCCCACGCCTTCGTTGGGCAGCTGGCAGAAGTCGAAGGCCAGCTGGGGGTTGCCGACGTTCATCATGATCTTCACCTTGACCGGCGGCATCTCGCCGCGCAGCACTTCGGTGACTTCGGTCTCGAGCAGGCCGTCGTAGATGCGGCCGGTGTCGCCTTCGGCGCAGCTGACGGTGACCAGGGTGCCGTCCTTGAGCAGTTCGGTGGCGTCGCCGCAGCCGACCACGGCCGGGATGCCCAGTTCACGCGCGATGATGGCCGCGTGGCAGGTACGGCCGCCGCGGTTGGTGACGATGGCGCTGGCGCGCTTCATCACCGGCTCCCAGTTGGGATCGGTCATGTCGGTGACCAGCACGTCGCCGGGTTGCACCTTGTCCATCTCGCGGATGTCGTGCACCAGGCGGACCGGGCCGGTGCCGATCTTCTGGCCGATGGCGCGACCTTCGGCCAGCACCGGGCCGGTGCCCTTCAGCTTGAAGCGCTGCTCGGCCTTGCCGGCCTGCTGGCTCTTCACCGTCTCGGGGCGGGCCTGCAGGATGTAGATCTGGCCGTCGGTGCCGTCCTTGCCCCATTCGATGTCCATCGGGCGGGCGTAGTGCTTCTCGATGACCAGGGCGTATTTGGCGAGCTGCTCGACGTCGGCGTCGGTCAGCGAGAAGCGGTTGCGCTGCTCGGTGGGCACGTCCACGGTCTTGACCAGCTTGCCGCTGGCGGCCTTTTCCTCGGGCGTGGAGAACACCATCTGGATCAGCTTGGAGCCCAGGTTGCGGCGGATCACCGCGCGCTTGCCGGCTTCGAGCATGGGCTTGTGCACGTAGAACTCGTCGGGGTTGACCGCCCCCTGCACCACGGTCTCGCCCAGGCCGTAGCTGCTGGTGATGAAGACCACCTGGTCGAAACCGGATTCGGTGTCGATGGTGAACATCACGCCGGCCGCGCCCAGGTCGGAGCGCACCATGCGCTGCACGCCGGCCGACAGGGCCACCACGTCGTGGGCGAAGCCCTTGTGCACGCGGTAGCTGATGGCGCGGTCGTTGTAGAGGGAGGCGAAGACCTCCTTCATCTTGTGCAGGACGTCCTCGATGCCGACGACGTTCAGGAAGGTCTCCTGCTGGCCGGCGAAGGATGCGTCCGGCAGGTCTTCGGCGGTGGCGGAGGAACGCACGGCGAAGCTGGCGGCGGGGTTGCCGGCCGACAGGGTGACGAAGCTTTCGCGGATGGCTTTTTCCAGATCGGCCGGGAAGGGCTGGTCCTCGATCCAGCCGCGGATCTCGGCGCCGACCACGGCGAGTTCACGCACGTCCTCGGTGTCGAGCTTGGAAAGCCGGGCGCTGATGCGGTCGGCCAGGCCTGCATGCGCCAGGAACTGGCGGAAGGCGTGGGCGGTGGTGGCGAAGCCGGTGGGCACCCGCACGCCCTGGGGCAGCTGCGAGATCATTTCGCCGAGGCTGGCGTTCTTGCCGCCGACCGCCTCGACGTCGGACATTCTCAGGTTTTCAAACGGAACGACCAGGGCGGTCGCTTCGAACAGTGCGGACATGGGAAGACTCCAGAAGTAAAAACCTGCGATCCGAAGGGCCGGTCATCGCCCGGGCGGGCGCGGCATGCGGCAGGGACGGCACCACGGCTTTGTGCTTCTTGTGGGTTGTCGTGGTGGCCCATGGCGGAATTCGGATAATGCGGCGGATTGTAGGCGCGGGCCATGACAGGCCGCGTCAGCCGATGTCGCCAACCCCTGGCCCAGCCCCGGATATCCCTCATGCACACCCGCACCGTTTTCTTCATCTCCGACGGCACCGGCATCACCGCCGAAGCCTTCGGCAACGCCATCATGTCGCAGTTCGAGATCCGGCCGCGCCATGTGCGCCTGCCCTTCATCGACACCGTCGACAAGGCCCACCAGGTGGTGCGCCAGATCAACCACACCTTCGAGGTGGAGGGCAAACGCCCGCTGATCTTCACCACCCTGGTCGACATGGAGGTGCTCAAGGTGGTGAGCGGCTGCAAGGGCATGCTGATGGACATGTTCGCCACCTTCGTGCAGCCGCTGGAAAAGGAGCTGGAGATCAAGTCCCTGCACCGCGTGGGCCGCTTCGCCGACGTCTCCAAGAGCAAGGAATACAACGACCGCATCGAGGCGATCAACTACAGCCTGGACCATGACGACGGCCAGTCCAACCGCGACCTCGAAGGCGCCGACGTGATCCTGGTGGGCGTGAGCCGCAGCGGCAAGACACCCACCTCGCTCTACCTGGCGATGCAGCACGGCCTGAAGGCGGCCAACTATCCGCTGATCCCCGAGGACTTCGAGCGCCGCCAGCTGCCCCCGGCCCTGATGCCGCACAAGAAGAAGCTCTTCGGCCTGACCATCCTGCCCGAGCGCCTGGCGCAGATCCGCGAGGAGCGCCGGCCCAACTCCAAATACGCCAACCTGGTCAACTGCCGCCACGAGGTGGCCGAGGCCGAGGCCATGATGCGGCGCACCGGCATCCGCTGGCTGTCGACCACCACCAAGTCGATCGAGGAGATCGCCACCACCATCCTGCAGGAGATCCGCCCCGAGCGGCTGATCTACTGAGGCTTCGGCGCGGCGGCCAGCGCTTCGCCCACGCGGGCCGGCTGGCGGCCGGGGCACTTCGAGACTCGCGGCTTTTCACCCCGTTTGGAAAGCCGCTCCATGTCATTTCCTTCCAGCCACAGCACCTGCCCGCTCCTGCCTCAGGAGTTGGCGACCCGCAGCCCGGCGGCTTCAGGCTCGAGCGCCTCCACCGCCCCGGCCCAAGAGGCCGGCGCGATGCCGGATATCCCGCGACAAGGACTGGATCAGAAGCTGGCTTCGCTGCACGGCCAGCTCATCGAGTCCGGTGCCCGGGTGCCGACCGGCACGCCGTCCTGGCGGCCGGGCAACTCCGAGGACCGCAGGCTCTACCAAACCGAGGACGGATTCGCCTACCGCAACGAGAGCGAACATATCCGCGGCGAAGGCGGCCTGTTCTTCCCGAAGGACCGTTCCCGGCCTGTGCGCTGCCACGACTGGTCGCAGGCAGCGGACTGGGCGCGGGCCCTGGAATATCGGCTGACCCTCGCACTGCCGACGAGCCCCACGATCTTCTCCATCTGCCGCCAGCTGGAAACGACGCTGCGGCGGAACAGGACCGACCTCGAGGCCTGCGAAGAGGCGCTGAACCAGGCCCTGGCAACGGTGCGCGCGCTGGAGGGATCGCGGCACTTGTTTCTGAGCCGCATCAAGTCCGCGGTCGTGATCCCTGCCCCGATAAACCTGCCGCCCGAAGTGGAGGCCCATCTGAAGCGGATCGTCGACCGCGAACTGGACGAACTCGGCTGAGCACGGGCCTCAGGCCGGCACGGAACTGCGGATCAGGTGATCGAAGGCACCCAGGGCGGCCTTCGCGCCGTCGCCGGCCGCGATGATGATCTGCTTGAACGGCACCGTGGTGACGTCACCGGCGGCGAACACGCCGGGCAGCGAGGTCTGGCCGCGGGCATCCACCACGATCTCGCCGTGCCTGGACAGCTCCAGCGTGCCCTTCAGCCACTCGGTGTTGGGCACCAGGCCGATCTGGATGAACACGCCTTCGAGTTCCACCTGGTGCTCCTCGCCGCCGACGCGGTCCTTGTAGCTCAGGCCGTTGACCTTGTTGCCGTCGCCGGTGATGGCCGTGGTCTGCGCCGACACGATGACCTTGGCGTTGGGCAGGCTGCGCAGCTTGCGCTGCAGCACCTCGTCGGCGCGCAGCTGGTCGCCGAACTCGATCAGCGTGACATGGCCGACCACGCCGGCCAGGTCGATCGCCGCCTCCACGCCGGAGTTGCCGCCGCCGATCACCGCCACGCGCTTGCCCTTGAAGAGCGGGCCGTCGCAGTGCGGGCAGTAGGCCACGCCCTTGTTCTTGTACTCGGCCTCACCGGGCACGTTGATGTTGCGCCACCGGGCGCCGGTGGAGATCACCACCGACTTGGCCTTCAGCGACGCGCCGCTGGCCAGCTTCACCTCGATCAGCTCGCCGCCGGGCACGATGGCCTCGGCGCGCTGCAGGTTCATGATGTCCACGTCGTAGTGCTTGACGTGCTCTTCCAGCGCCACGGCGAACTTCGGCCCTTCGGTCTCCTTGATCGAGATGAAGTTCTCGATGCCCAGGGTGTCGAGCACCTGGCCGCCGAAACGCTCGGCCGCCACGCCGGTGCGGATGCCCTTGCGGGCGGCATACACGGCTGCCGCCGCGCCGGCCGGGCCGCCGCCGACCACCAGCAGGTCGTAGGGCGCGCGGGCATCGATTTTGGCTGCTTCGCGCTTCACGGCGCCGGAATCGATCTTGGCGACGATCTCTTCGAGCTGCATGCGGCCCTGGCCGAAGTTGGTGCCGTTCAGATAGACGGTGGGCACGGACATGATCTGGCGCGCCTCGATCTCGTCGGGGAACAGGCTGCCTTCGATGGCGGTGTGCTTGATGTTGGGGTTGAGCACCGCCATCAGGTTCAGCGCCTGCACCACGTCCGGGCAGTTCTGGCAGGACAGCGAGAAGTAGGTTTCGAAGTGGTAGTCGCCTTCGAGGTTCTTCACCTGGTCGATGGTGTCCTGCGCGGCCTTCGACGGATGGCCGCCGACCTGCAGCAGCGCCAGCACCAGCGAGGTGAACTCATGGCCCAGCGGCAGGCCGGCGAAGCGCAGGCCGGTGTCCACGCCGGGGTTGGTGATCAGGAAGGAGGGCTTGCGCTCGCCATCGTCGCTGCGCTCGACCACGGTGATCTTGTCGCTCAGCGCGACGATGTCGGCCAGCAGGTCCTTCAGGTCGCCGGACGCCTTGCTGTCGTCCACCGAGGCGACGATTTCGATCGGCCTGGTGACACGCTCCAGGTAGCCCTTGAGTGCGTTCTTGAGGTTGGCGTCCAGCATGATAATTACTCGCTATTGATTTATATAAGTCGATAGTTATGGTTCGGCTGCGGAAAAAAAAGCCCGGGCGCACCCGGGCTGTTCGCAGCGGACCGCTTAGATCTTGCCGACCAGGTCGAGCGAGGGGGTCAGGGTCTCGGCGCCTTCGCTCCACTTGGCGGGGCAGACTTCGCCGGGGTGGGCGGCGATGTACTGGGCGGCCTTCAGGCGGCGCAGGGTTTCGGTGGCGTCACGGCCGATGCCGTTGTCGTGCACTTCGATGGTCTTGATGCGGCCTTCGGGGTCGATCACGAAGGTGCCGCGCAGGGCCAGGCCGTGGTCGTCGCCTTCGGTGATCAGCACTTCGAAGAAGCTGGCCAGCTGGTGGTTCGGGTCGCCGATCAGCGGGTACTGGACCTTGGCGATGGTGTCGGAGGTGTCGTGCCAGGCCTTGTGGGTGAAGTGGGTGTCGGTGGACACGCCATAGACTTCGGCGCCCAGCTTCTGGAATTCGGCGTAGTGGTCGGCCAGATCACCCAGTTCGGTGGGGCAGACGAAGGTGAAGTCGGCCGGGTAGAACACGACGACGGACCACTTGCCCTTGAAGTTCTGCTCGCTCACCGGCACGAACTTGCCGTTGTGGTAAGCGGTGGCCTTGAAAGGAGCGACTTCCTTGTTGATCAGAGACATTTGCGTGATTCCTCGTTGGATATGACTGACAGAGCCGCAAGCATAGACGGGCAAACCCGTCTTCCCGATGAATAGAACGTATGCGGCAAATTGGGATTTTCTATTCCCGGCGTTTGACGATGCCGTGACGTCGCCCGCCGGGAACAATGCGAACCTGTCTCAGCCTCAGCCGCAGGCACACCGCGCGCGTGGGGGATTACCTTGTTGGCCTCGGGGTCTACCCCCACAATCGCGCCCCATCCAATCAGCGCGAAAGAAAGAACAACATGAAGGGCGATCTCCAAGTCATCCAGCATCTGCAGGCCCAGCTCAAGAACGAGCTGACCGCGATCAACCAGTACTTCCTGCACTACCGCATGTTGAAGCACTGGGGCTTCGACAAGCTGGCCAAGAAGGAATACTCCGAATCCATCGGCGAGATGAAGCACGCCGACTGGCTGATGGACCGCATCTTCATGCTCGACGGTCTGCCCAACCTGCAGGACCTGGGCAAGCTCAACATCGGCGAGGACGTGCCCGAGCTGCTGAGCGCCGACCTGGGACTGGAATACGGCGCCCAGGCCACCATCAAGGCCGGCATGGCCCACTGCGAATCGGTGCGCGACTATGTCTCGCGCGACCTGCTGCAGAAGATCCTCGACGACACCGAGGAGCACATCGACTTCCTGGAAACCCAGATCGACCTGGTGGCCAAGGTCGGCCTGCCGAACTACCTGCAGTCGCAGATGGGCGAGCTGGAATAAGCGAGGCCCGCCTGCCCTGCGCAGCACGCGCGGGGTTTTCGTTTTCCCGCGGCCAGGGGCCGGGCCGCGGACTAGATTGGAACGTTCATCACATCCAGATGGCGCTCCGATCGCCGGCTCTTCATGTTCATCGCCGCCGCTACCGGCAAGGCCCGCATCGGCTCCATCAACGACCTGCCGGGCGAACTGCTGCAGCAGATCGTCGAGCAGGTCTTCACCGGTTCGCCCAACACCAGCCTGGCGCAGGGTGAATACGCCCTGGAGCAGCTGCAGAACCTGGCCAGGCTCAACCGCGCCTGGAAGGCCGCCTGCCAGGACTCCATCTTCGCGGCCGGCAAGGCCCTGGCCGTCCACCAGCAAAAAAGAGGCAAGGGCCTGGCCGAGGCCCTGGCTTCGCTCCAGGCTCTGCGCCCCGCCCTGCAGAAACCGGCCTGGCAGGCCCTGCCCGGCCGCGCGGCGGCATTCGGCCCCCACACGCTGGATCTGGGTGTGGACCAGTACCTGCAGCAATGGCCGGCCCGGGTGCCGCCCGGCAGCATGCCGCAGGCCGAATGGCACGGCCGGCGCGATGCCTGCCTGGCGTATTTCGCGGCAGGGGTGCTGCCCCACGCGAGCGAGCGCATGCGGGATTTCCTGCTGCTGCTCGGTGAATCCCGCGCCCCCATGGACAGGCTGGCCGCGGCCTTGCTGGACGTGGCCTGCGACGGCCTGCTCAGCCCGTCCCTGGCAGAGGCC
The DNA here is from genome assembly GCF_009906855.1 of Xylophilus rhododendri. Classification (NCBI taxonomy): domain Bacteria; kingdom Pseudomonadati; phylum Pseudomonadota; class Betaproteobacteria; order Burkholderiales; genus Xylophilus; species Xylophilus rhododendri. The sequence continues at coordinate 4,911,740 of NZ_CP047650.1, read as the reverse complement.
TTCGACCTGCATGCCGACACCATGCCGCGCTACTGCCGCGCGCGCTTCCAGGCCGTGCAGGCCTGCATGCGCCACGGCAAGACGCAGCACCTGAACCTGCAGACGGTGCTGCTCATGGCGCAGGCAATGCCCCAGCGGCTGCAGTGGCGCATGCTGGTGGCGATGCATGCGCAGTTTCCGCAGCCGAGGGTGGACGAAGGCTGCTGCCTGGGCGCGCCCCAGCAGGCGCTGGTCGATGCCATCGGCAAGCTGGCCCCCCGGTACCGCGTGCTCGCCCTGCGGCGGCTGCACGCCCCGGGCTGGGAACGGCTGCGCACCGACATGCTGCTGCACTGCCTGCCCGCGCGGCCGCAAGAGGCGGCGCCGCATCTGGAGGCCTATCTGGCCGTCTTCGACAGCGGCCGGAACCTGCGTGCCCCGGCCGTCTTCCAGATCCTGGAGCCGGTACGGCGCCATGTCTTCGACATGCTGGGCGCCCACGGCACGGGCGCGTGCCGCAGCCTGCTGATGCACTACGACCAGCGCCTGGCGCTGGAGGAAACGCTGCGGCAGGACGTGCTGCAGCAGTTCAAGGCGCATGCCGAGCAGCTGCCGCCGCGCGACCGGATGCTGATCCGCCTGCTGGTCCACGGCCTGTTCGAGCGGGCCGGCGAAATGCGTGTCCTGGCCTTCCGCATGGACCTGGCCCAGCTGCTGAAGCACGACGCCGGCCTCATCGCCTGGGTCCTGTGTTCGCTGTGCGATCCGCAGCACGGCCTGTCCTCCTGCCTGTTCATGAGCAGCCTGGACACCCTGGACGCGGTGCTCAAGCGGCTCCCCGAGCAGCTCTGGATGCGGGTCCGGAACACCCTGTGCGAGCTGGCGCGGGGCTTCGTCGCGAACGACAGCGCCTTGTTCGGCCGGACGCTCGGCCTGCATCTGCGGCCCTAGCCAGCCCGGCCGTGAACCGGAGAGACATCCATGCAGACAGCGCCCCCAAGCACCCCGACGCCCTCCGCCGCCCCGCTCGCCGTGCCGGCGGCCTGCATCGACGACCTGCCGACCGAGACACTGATCCAGATCGCGGACCAGGTCTATGCCGGCGGCCCGCAGGATGGCGCGCGGCAGCCCCAGTCCGTGCTGCAGCAACTGCTGGACCTGTCGAGCCTGAACGCACGTTGGCACAAGGCCTGCGAGGACGCGGTGAAGGCGGCGCGCAACAGCGTGGACATCGAAGAGCAGCCCGCCGGCACGGCACTGGCCGCGGCGCTGCGCCGGCTCCGCAAGGTCGCGGCCGGCCTGCAGGCGCCATCCTGGCGGACCCTGGCGCAGCGGGTGTCGGCGATGGACCGCGAGGCGCTGAAAAAGACGACCCGCCGCTACCTGGCGCGCTGGCCGGTCCAGCCTCCGCCACGCAGCCGCATCCGTGGCTGGAGCCTGCAGCGCGACCGCCATCTCGCCGCCTTCGCGGCCATCGCGATCGACCGCGACAGCCGGCTGCTGGAAACGTTCATGCGCTTGCTGCCCGAGTCCGGGCCGCACATGCCCCGGCTGGTGTCCACGCTGATCGACCGCATCATCGTGAAGAAGCGCAGCGCCCGCATCGCCGGCATGCTGCACCGGCTGGTCGACAGCCTGCCGGCCTACTGCCAGCCCAGCTTCCAGGCGGTGCGCACCTGCCTGCGAAACGGCGAAGCGGCCCGCTGTCCCCTGCCGAAGAAGCTGGAGCGGGTAACACAGGCACCGGCATGGCTGCAGGCCCGGCTGCTGCCGCCGCTGGCCGACCGGATCGAGGTGCCGGCGCGGGCGGACAAGCGTTTTTCCGCTCCGCTGCTGCGAAGCCTGATCCAGGCCATCCGGGCATTGCCGGAGCGCCACGGCGTGAGAGTGCTGACCGAGGTGGCGGCCGCCGGCTGGGAGGACCTGCGCTGCGCCCTGCTGCTGCAGTGCCTGCGGAAGCTGCCTGAGGATCCGGCCCGGGCCGCCGCGCACCTCAAGCGCAGCCTCGCCATATTCGATCCGCAGGCGCGGCTGAACGGCAACGACGCCGTGCTGGCCCTCACGCGTGTGCTGGCCTACGCCACCCGCCAATTGGGCCGCCACGGCCTGCCGGTGGTGCTGTTGCTGCTCAGGCTGCTGTCCGAGCGGCTCGAAGGCGTACAGGCGCAGCACCGACATGGGCTGATCGTGATGTGCAAGGACTATGCCGCCGGACTGCCGCCCGCCGCCTCCGGCCTGCTGAGCATCCTGGCCTGCGGCCTGCTGCCACCGCACGGGGAAACCCGGCTGGGGGTGTTTCGCCACCAGCTGCTCTGGCTGTCCGCGCAGGAGCGGTGGCTGGCGACCGATGTCTTCTGGGTGATGCGCGAACCGGCGCTGGGGCTGCCCTCCTACCTCCTCATGGGCTGCCTCGATGCCCTGGCCAGGGTGTTCGTGCATGTGAAGCAGCACGACGAGGCGCGGGCCGAGGTCGCACTCGCCGAGCTGCTGTACCAGCTCCCGCCGGCATGCCGCTCGCAGGCCGTGACACATGTTCGCGAATACAGCCGCGGCCTGGCCGAACGCGGCGCTGCGCCACCCTTGCCGGCGGTTCGCATCGACGCGGCCGGCCCCTGAGGCCCGTCCCTAGATTCGCAAGCCCCGACCGATGCACCGCCGCCGGCGCCGTCCTGCCATGCTTTCATCCGCCGCCGCGGCCAGCCCCGTGAGTTCCATCCGCATGCTGCCCCAGGAGATCCTGCAGGACATGTTCGCCTGGGTCTACCAGCCCAGCACCGGCGACACGCTGGCGCAGGCCCATGCCGTGATGCAAGAGCTGCTGGACCTGTCGACGGTGTTCCCGGAATGGGAACAGGCCGGCGCCAAGGCGATCGCGGCGGCGGCCCATGCCTGCAACATCCACAAGGCCTGCCAGGGCAAGACCGTGGCGGCCACCCTGTCCGAACTCGACGCCATGCTGCCGGAACTGCAGGCGCCCTCCTGGCATGCCCTCGGCAAGAAGGCCAGGACCATGGGCCTGCAGCCCAACACCGCGCTGGTCGAGCATTACCTGCGGCAATGGCCCCGGCAAGCGCCCGACGGCTGCCAGCAATACGAATGGGACCAGCGCCGCGACATCTATCTGGCGCGCTTCGCCGCGCAGGTGCTGCCCGCCGCACCTTCGCTGATGGAAGAATTCATGCCGCTGCTGATCGACAACCCCGCGCCCATGGACAGGCTGGTGGCGGCACTGCTGGACCTGCTGATCCGATCCAGCGAAAGCACCGCACTGCCCAAGGCCGTGGAAAACCACGTCGATCGCCTGCCGGCCTACTGCCGCGCCCATGTGCAGGCCGCCCTGGCCAGCATGCGCTACAGCGGCCGCCACCACACCAACCTGCCGACCGCCCTGTCGCTGGTGACCCAGACACCGCCGGGCATCCGCTGGCGGCTGCTGGCGCTGCTCGACAGTTGCTACGCGCCCCTGGCCAACCATCCCGCCGACGGCCCCGACGCGCAGAAACGCCTGCTGATCGACGCCATCGAGGCGCTTCCGCGCCAATACCAGGTGCTGGCGCTGCAGAGCGTGCCGGCCAAGGGATGGGAGGCCGAGCGCACCGCCCTGCTGATGGCCAGCCTGCCGCGGGATCCGGCCGATGCGGCCAGGCATCTGCACCGCTATCTGGGCATGTTCGACGAAGAAAGAACCCTCGGCAGCTCGCGCAGCTACGACCTGCTGAGGCCGGTGGCCAACCATGTGATCCAGCACCTGGGCCGGCACGGCGCCTGCGTCTGCCTGCGCCTGCTGGCCATCTACACCAGGCTGCTGCAGGACGAGGAATTCGACGGACTGCGCAAGGAACTGCTGGGCACCATGGGACGCTACGCCGCAGGGCTGCCCCCGCGGGAACGCCTGCTGGTCGGCCTGGTGCTGAGCGCCTCGCTCACGCCCCACAGCGAGGAGCGCATCCTGGCCTTCCGCCAGCGGCTGACGGAGCTGTGCTGGCAGCCGCCACCGCTCGTGGCCGAGGTCATGCATGGGCTGTGGGATCTGGCGCATGGGCTGCGCTCCTATCTCATCATGGGCAATCTCGGAATGCTCAGGACCGTCCACGAAGGTATTCCGGCGCCGCTCTGGCCGGACGTGCGGGCCCGGGTCGTGCGGGTCATCGGCAAATTCTCCGCCGAGGACAAGTGCACTTCGGAGCGGGCGCTCGGCCTGCGATCCAACAGGCGCTGAGCCCGCCGTCCAGCCTCAGGCGCCGGGCAGGCGCAGCTCCACCCGCAGCCCGCCCAGCGTGGGCGAGGCCAGCAGCGCCAGCCGGCCGCCATGGCGCTCGGCCACGGCCCGCACGATGGCCAGGCCCAGGCCGCTGCCGGGCGCCTGGGCATCGGGTGCGCGGAAGAAACGGTCGAGCACCCGGGCGCGGAACTCCTGCGCAATGCCGGGGCCGTTGTCGTCGACCGCCAGCAGCACCTCGCCCGCGGATTGGCGCAGTTCCACATCGATCCGGCCGCCGGGCGGCGCGAACTTGATCGCGTTGTCCAGCAGGTTGCGCAGCAGGGTCTGCAGGCTTTCGGCATGGCCGGTCAGCGGGGCGCTGTCGGATGCCACCACCCCCAGGTCGATCTGCCGGGCGGCGGCCAGCGGCAGCGCGTCGGCGACCACGGTCTGCACCACGTCGCGCAGGTCGATACGCACGGCGGGCGATGCCGCGCCCTCGCCCGCATCCTGCCGCGCCAGCTGCAGCAGCTGGCCGACCAGGGCGATCGCCCGGTCTATGCCCTGCGCCAGCCGCGCGGTGGCGGCCTCCTGCGCGGCGGCATCGGTCGGCCCGCGCTGCAGGCCCTGCACCTGCAGCTTGAGTGCGGTCAGCGGCGAGCGCAGCTCGTGCGCCGCATCGGCGACGAACTGGCGCTGGGCATCGAAGGCGCCGCGCACCCGGCCGAACAGCAGGTTGAGTTCCTGCACCAGGGGCAGCACCTCGTCGGGCAGATGGTCTTCGGGCAGCGGCCGCAGGTCGTCGGCGGCGCGGCCGGCCACCTGGCGGCGCATGCGCTCCACCGGCGCCAGGGTGCGGCTGATGATGGCGCCCATGGCCAGCATCAGGACGGGCGCCACCAGCACCACCGGCAGCGTGGCGCGCAGGGCCTGGGCGCGGGCGCGCTCCTGGCGGGCGTCCATGTCCTGGGCGATCTGCACCGTCTGCAGCGGGGTCTGGATCGAATAGACGCGGTAGCGCGTGCCCTCGACCGTCATGTCGGAAAAACCCAGCACCGCCCGCTGCGGCAGGCCGGAGCGCGCCGAGCGGTAGAGCTGCACGCCGTCGGAGCCCCAGATCTGCACCTGCAGGTCCAGGTCGCCGTCGTCGCCCTCGCCCGCCATGCCGCCCAGGGGCACCGTGTGACGCAGCGAATTGGCCACCTGCTGCAGGTGCAGGTCGTTGATCGCATCGGCCTCCTGCAGGGCATTGCGGTAGGCGCCCATGGCCAGGGCGGCGGCGGCCAGCACCACGCAGGCCAGCAGCAGCACCATCAGCCGGTCCTGCAGCGAGCGCGGCGCGGGCAGGTGCAGGTTCATGCCTTGGGCACCATGTAGCCGAGGCCGCGCACCGTCTGGATCAGCTCGGCGCCGAGCTTCTTGCGCACGCCGTGGATATAGACCTCCACCGCATTGCTGCTCACCTCGTCCTTCCAGCTGAACATGCGCTCCTCCAGCTGGGTGCGGGAGAAGATCACGCCGGGCCGGGCCAGCATCGGCTCCAGCACCGCCCATTCCCGCGCGGACAGGGCCACCGGCCGGCCATCCTGCGTGGCTTGGTGGGTGGCCGGGTCGAGTGTCACGCCGCGGTGCGAGAAGGTGGGCGCCGCATGGCCCTCGCCGCGCCGCACCAGGGCGCGCATACGGGCCAGCAGCTCGTCGGTGTCGAAAGGCTTGACGACATAGTCCTCGGCGCCGGCGTCCAGCCCCGCGACCCGGTCGGCTATCGCATCCCGCGCCGTGGCGATCAGCACCGGCACCCGGCCGCCGCGCGCGCGCAGGGCCTTCAGCACCTCGATGCCGTCGCGCCGCGGCAGGCCCAGGTCGAGCAGCACGCCGTCGTAGTGCTCGCTGCGCAGCGCCGTGTCGGCCATCTCGCCGTCGCGCACCCAGTCCACCGCATAACGCTCGGCGCGCAGCAGGCCGAGCACGGCCTCGCCGATCATGGTGTCGTCTTCGACCAGCAGGATTCGCATGGCCGGGATTGTCGGTGCGCGGTCTTAGGCGCCGCTTAGTTCAGCCGGGCCCGGTGGCGGGCGATCTGCGCACGCACCTGATTCGGCGCAGTGCCGCCGAGCGTGGAGCGGGCCTCCAGCGAGCCGCGCAGCGACAGCACCTGGTAGACGTCCTTCTCGATCCGCGGATGGAACTCCTGCAGCACGGCCAGCGGCAGCTCCGACAGGTCCACCCGGTGCGAGATCGCCGCCTTCACCGCATGCGCCACCGTCTCGTGCGCATCGCGGAAGGGCAGGCCCTTCTTGACCAGATAGTCGGCCAGGTCGGTGGCGGTGGCATAGCCGCGCAGCGCAGCCTTCTCCATCGCCTCGGGCTTGACGGTGATGCCGCCCACCATCTCCGCGAAGATGCGCAGGGTGTCCTTGAGCGTATCGACCGTGTCGAACAGCGGCTCCTTGTCTTCCTGGTTGTCCTTGTTGTAGGCCAGGGGCTGGCCCTTCATCAGGGTGATCAGGCCCATCAGGTGACCGACCACCCGGCCGGTCTTGCCGCGCGCCAGCTCGGGCACGTCGGGGTTCTTCTTCTGCGGCATGATCGAGGAGCCGGTGCAGAAGCGGTCGGCGATGTCGATGAAGCCGAAGCTCTGGCTCATCCACAGGATCAGCTCTTCCGAGAAGCGGCTGATATGCACCATGGCCAGCGAGGCGGCCGCGGTGAATTCGATGGCGAAGTCGCGGTCGCTCACCGCGTCCAGGCTGTTCTGGCAAACCTGCGCCTGGCCGGCCTCGTCCACCATGCCCAGCGAACGCGCCACCATCTCGCGGTCCAGCGGATAGCTGGTGCCGGCCAGGGCCGCAGCGCCCAGCGGCAGGCGGTTGACGCGGCGGCGCACATCCACCAGGCGCTCGGCATCGCGCGAGAACATTTCCACATAGGCCAGCATGTGGTGGCCAAAGGCCACCGGCTGGGCCACCTGCAGGTGGGTGAAGCCGGGCAGGATCACCTCGGCGTTCTTCTCGGCGATGTCCACCAGGGCGCGTTGCAGGTCGGCCAGCAGGCCGATGATCAGGTCGATCTCGCCGCGCAGCCACAGGCGCACGTCGGTGGCCACCTGATCGTTGCGGCTGCGGCCGGTGTGCAGGCGCTTGCCGGCATCGCCCACCAGTTGGGTCAGGCGGGCCTCGATGTTGAGGTGCACGTCTTCCAGGTCGAGCTTCCATTCGAAGCCGCCGGATTCGATCTCGCCGGTGATCTGCGCCATGCCGCGCTGGATGGACGCATGGTCGTCCGCCGCGATGATCCCTTGCGCCGCCAGCATGCCGGCATGCGCCAGGCTGCCCTGGATGTCGGCCTGCCACAGGCGCTTGTCGAAGAACACGCTGGCGGTATAACGCTTGACCAGATCGCTCATCGGCTCCGAGAACAAAGCGGACCACGCCTCGGACTTCTTGTCGAGTTGATTGGAGGAGGCGGGGGACGGAGAGGCGGATGAGGACATCGGGTAAGGTCGAAAAGAGCGCAGCCGGGCATTTTATCGGGGCCCGCCGCGCCATCCCTGAACGGAGCGCTGCTTTCATGGCAATGAACATCCTGATCGTCGACGACGACCAACTCGCGCGTCAGCGCATGCGGCAGATGCTGATGCGCTGCGGCACCGGGCTCTGCGGCGTGGTCGAGGAAGCCGCCGACACCGGCCGCGCCACCGGCCTGATGCGGCACCGCCGCTTCGACCTGCTGCTGCTCGACGTGCAGATGCCCGGGCAGGACGGGCTGGAGCTGGCCTCCTCGCTGCGCTACTGGACACCGAAGCCGGCGGTGGTCTTCGTCACCGGCCACAGCCAGCATGCGTTGCAGGCCTTCGAAGCCGATGCGGTCGACTACCTGACCAAGCCGGTGCGCCCCGAGCGCCTGGAGCGCGCCCTGCACAAGGCCGCCAGCCTGTGCCGCACGCCGGACATGCCCATCGAGGAAGTGGAAGAGAGCCTGAGGGTGGTCAACCGCGGCCGGGCCCAGCGGCTGCCGCTGTCGGAGGTGCTGTTCCTGCGTGCGCAGGACAAGCGCCTGCTGGCCGTCACCTCGCGCGGCAGCTTCATGCTCGACGGCTCCCTGGTCGAGCTGGAAAAGCGCCAGCCCGGCCACTGGCTGCGGGTGCACCGCCACACGCTGGCGGCCCGCCACGCGGTGCAATCCCTGCACCGCAGCGCGACGGAAAACGAAGAGGTCTCGGGCTGGCACCTGAGCCTGCGCGGCACGGCCGAGCGGCTGCAGGTGGCGCGGCGCATGCTTGGCGATGTGCGCAGCCAGTTGGGCCTGCGGCCGAATTGAATGTGATGGCAGGCGCCAACGAATACCTCCAGCTGTAATCCGTATGACATGCGAGAGCCCGCTCACCCGTCTTTTGCCTGAAGATCACATAAAGTTTTAAGTCGCCACGCCAAGCTTCGGCCCTCTTTTCTGGAGGGCTCAATGAATATCCGGCGCCAAATCCGTTTCTCATCCGTCTTTTTGATGTTTGCATCGACGCTGATTCAGCCAGCCGCCGCACAGCTCCCGCCAATTGACGTATACGGCGTGAGCATTGGGCCCGCAGGAGCATCGCTTGGCGCAGCAGGCGGAGTGAGCTTTGGCGTTGGAGAGCCCTTCCAAGGCTTCGTCGTGCTAACCGCTCTTGCAGAAAAATATGAAATGGCCCGCGACGTACGCTGCCTCGCTGCCGGCACAGACCTCAGAAACACCACATCGCGGAGTTCATCGCTTGACCGCTGGATGGCAGCTGAACGCGTCTACCGAGTATTGCTAACATATACCACAGCACTTGACATTATTGGCCTAGGAAAAACACCGCTCAAACGGGACAAAAAATTTACGGTCATCTACGCCGACGGCGGTGAGGAAACCTACGTCGTGACGTCACCGCTTTCATCGGCCGCTTTAAGCGGCTACGGCACCGACCTCAAGCAGAAAGACGGCGTTGTACATCGTCACGTCGTCTGCGGCTGAAGCGTGGGAAAAATACTATCTGCTGTTGGCGGCGCGCTCCTGCTTGCTGGGTGTGTTTTCTTGATATGGAAGGAAACAGCACCCAAGACAAACTCATCGTCGACAGCACTGAAGCCCACTTATGCAGAGAAAGCATTTGAAGCGCCGCCAATGGTGACTTTTAAAAACCTGCCGACTCAGATTACGGCAGCAGTCGGCACCACCCAAGATCAAGGCTTACGATCGCTCGGGATTGATTACGCGGGCTCACGCGACTGGCGCACCGTCTTTGAAAAGTCGATGCGCCGGGGTGCCGAGGGCGGTGGCACCTACGCTTTGCATATTTTGATTCAATGCCAAGCAATGCGAGAGCAAGTCGCCGAATTTTCCACCAGGGCCGCAAGTTCGCAGGCACAAGAAACTGCCCGACAGATCTACACATCGCGGTGTGCCAGCTTTTCCAGCGACGAATTATCCATTGAAAACACCCTTAGAACATCCAAGGATCCCCGCCTGCAAAACAGCCCGCTCGACGCTCATTACGAGGAATGGAATTTCATCGGAGAAAACAAGCGTGAAACTCACAACATCGCGGAACGATATCTTTCGGAAGCAGATCCGCTGTCGCTAGAGAAATTAGGCAAAGTGTTTTTCAAACCCAGCACTTCCAACGTGACATTCGGCGGCCGGGTCTATGAAGAGCCGCATGCCAATGCAATATTCGACCTGGCCTGGCGCGCCGCCATATGCGACGGCACGGGCCTGCCATGCAGCGGACCGCTGGATCCGTATGTGATGGACCATTGCGCCGTACATGGCATATGCGCCGAATCGCGGGAAGAAAATATCGGGCAGGTTGTCAGACAGGAATATGGCGAATCCGCGGAAAAACTCTATCGCGAGATCCGGCCGCAGTTGGCGGACGTCATACGCCGCAAGGACGCGGATGCGCTGCTGCGATAAGGCACTTCGCCAAATCGACGAATGCGCGCATGCAGAAGCTGTAACAGCTGCGCTCCGGCGGCCTCTTTCACCCGGATGGGTGATGCGAGCGTTTTCGATGCCACCTACGCTGGGCCGGCTCTCAATTTAGAGGCGATGACCCATCCGTGGAGCCCGGCAACATGAAATTCAAGCCAGAGATCGAAACCTCTTCCCGCAGGCAGAACCGGCGCACGACGCGCCTGGCTGCAGCCTTCCTCGTCGGCGCGACCGCGCTGCTCCTGTCGGCCTGTGGCGGCAGCGGCAACAGCACCGTGGCCAGCGGTGGCGCCGGCTCCGGCGGCAGCACCGATACCGGCAGCGGCGGAGGCGGATCGGTCTCGCCGACCACCACCACCCTGAGCGGCGTGGCCGCCACCGGCGCGCCGTTCGCCGGCGCCGCGGTCACCGTCACCGACAGCACCGGCACCACCGTCTGCAGCACCACCACCGCCGCCGATGGCAGCTACAGCTGCACGCTGCCGGCCAGCACCGCCGCGCCGCTGGTGATCCGCGCGGTGCGCGACGACCAGGCGCTCTACAGCGTCACCGCCTCCTCGGCCACCGGCACGGCCAATGTCACGCCGCTGACCACCATCATCGTCGCGCGCTTGGCTTCCGACGGCAATCCGGCCAGCCTCGCCGGCACCATCCAGACCACGCCGGCCACCGTCACCGCGGCCACGCTGCAGACCCAGGTCGATGCGCTGAAGACCGCCCTGGCGCCGGTCCTCGCCCTGCTCGGCCAGACCATCGATCCGATCTCCGGCGTCTTCGCCGCCGACGGCAGCGGCCAGGACAAGGTGCTGGACGCGCTGTCCATCACCGTGCGGCCCAACGGCAGCAGCGCCAATATCGAGATCAGCGTGAAGACCTCGTCGAGCGACGCCGTCTTCGTGGCCTTCGACAGCAGCGCGGCGACCATCCCGCCGCTGCCGGTGACCTCGACCACCACCGTCGCCACGGTGCCGACGCCCGCCATCCTGGCCGACCTGGCCAGCCGCATGACGGCCTGCTATGCGCTGCCGCTGAGCCAGCGGGTCAATGCCGGCAGCGACACGGGCAACAGCATCGGCGAGCCGGCCAACGTGATCGCGCCGGTCTGCCGCCAGCTCTTCGTCGGCAACGATCCCGCCACCTACTACAACAGCGGCCTGCACGTGGGCCGCGATGCCAACAACGGCGGCGCCTTCGCCAGCCTGTTCCGCAGCGGCGCCACCGGCCTGGTGTGGGATCGCTTCAATGTCGAGTTCGTGCGCAGCAATGGCGACTACGTGATCACCTACCGCACCACCGACGCGACGGCCACCACCGACACCAACACCCTGGTGCTGCGCCTGGCCGACGGCTCGCTCAAGCTGAGCGGCAACGGCAATGCGTATTCGGCCGCCGTGAACGCCTATTCGGAAGACCGCGAGCTGGTCAACACACCCGCTTTCAGCTACTTCACCACCGGCTACAACATCAATGTGCCCAACGTGGTGGACAGCAACGGCAACTCCATCTTCACCAAGGTGGAAGTGACCTCGCCCTTCCCCAACCAGCCCAAGCTGACCCTGCTGCCCACCGCGGGCCTGTCCTTCATGGCGATCGCCCAGAACGGCGTGGCCAGCGGCACCAACATCCTGCGCCTGGCCGCCGTCTACGCGGACAGCGGCAAGAGCGGCAACCCGGCCAGCCTGGATCCGCTGGTCTACACACCCACGCAGTACACCGACGCCACCATCGCCGCGGTGCCCAACCAGGGCGTGTGGACCGTGGAGTTCTTCCACGTGGACGGCCGGACCAATGTGGTGCAGACCACCCGCACCATCTCGCGCGCCGAGACGCTGGGTGAAGTGAAGCAGCGTGTGTTCGTGCAGCTCACGGCCGGCATGCGAACCGAGATCCGCGCGGACTCGGGCGCCAACGGCTACCACCTCTTCGGAACCTCGACGGTGGCCGACCCCAACAACATCGACTTCAGCCAGGACAACAACGGCGATGCCTGGATGGTGCCCACCTTCGCCCTGGCGCCCACCAGCCTGTCGGTCAACGGCCGCGCGCCTTTCGGCAGCACCACCGCGGGCCAGCAGGGTGCACGTTTCAACGACAGCACCGGCCTGGCCAGCACCGCGCGCAAGGGCATCATCTACTGCGCGCCGCAGACCTCGTCCGACCGGCATTGCAGCACCAACAGCCTGGGCTTCAGCGAGTACGCGGCGGGCAGCAGCTTCAACCTGCTCGAACTGTCGGTGCGCAGCCCACGGCAGATCATCGTCAGCAAGAAAGTGGCGGTTTACAAGCTCGCAGACCCGAGCTGAGGCGCGGCCAGGGCCTCAGCCCTGGTCCACCTGCACGGCCACCGCCGAATGCCGGTGGCCGTGCTCGCCGGGCTCTTCCGGCTCGTGGGCCAGCCGGCTCACCACCACCACCAGCACGATGCCGCCGAGCAGCCAGGCGATCTGCGCAGCCGTCTGGCGTGAACTGAGGTGCCGCTGCAGCTGCGGGATCAGGTCGGCCAGCGCCACGTAGATGAAGCTGCTGGCGGCGGCCACCAGGAAATACGGCAGCAGGTCGTGCAGACGCTCCAGCAGGAAGTAACCGGCCAGGCCGCCGAGCGCGGTGACCGCACCGGCCAGCGACACCTTCACCAGCGCCATGCGCCGGCCGCCGGCCGAGTTGCGCATCACCACCAGGTCGCCGATATGGTGCGGCACCTCGTGCGCCAGCACCGCCACCGCCGCGACCAGGCCCAGCCGCAGGTCGGCCAGGAAGGCCGAGGCGATCATCACGCCGTCGCCGAAGCAGTGCACGCTGTCGCCGGTGACCAGCGCCCAGCCGCCGGAGGCGCGGGTGTGCGAATGCACATGCTCCTGTTCGGGGTGATCGTGGTGTGCATGGTCGGCGTGGTGATCGTGATGGCCGTGCCCGTGTGCATGGCCGGGCGCGGCATGCTCATGGCCGTGGTGCCACAGCTCGGCCTTGTCCAGCAGGAAGAAGAACACCACCCCGGCCAGCAGCACCGCGAACAGCCACTGCGGCTCGATGCCGCTCTCGAAGGCCTCGGGCAGCAGGTGCATGAAGGCGGTGGACAGCAAGGCCCCCGCCGCCAGGCTCAGCAGATGCTGCGGCCCCGGCCCGCGGCCAGACCCCACGCCCGCCTTCAGCAGCAGGGCCGCCACCCAGACGCTGCCCACACCCGCCGCCAGGGTCGCCACCAGAATTGCCAACAGTTCCATAAACCTCTCACCTCACGGTCCTCAAATAGAAACGGCCCCCCGATGTCCGAGGAGCCGCTGGGCTGTGCCGTTTTTATCTTAGCAACCGTGTCAAGCGCTCAATGCGCGGCTTCCCAGTTGCTGCCGAAACCGATCTCGGCCAGCAGCGGCACCTGCAGCGCCGCCACGCCGGCCATGATGCGCGGCACCTCGGTGCGCACCCAGTCGGCCTCGGACTCGGGCACCTCGAAGACCAGTTCGTCGTGCACCTGCATGATCATGCGGGTGGCGCGCTGCTGCTCGTCGAGCACCTTCTGCACCTCGACCATGCTGAGCTTGATCAGGTCGGCCGCCGTGCCCTGCATGGGCGCGTTGATCGCGGCGCGTTCGGCGCCGCCGCGGCGCGGGCCGTTGGGCGAGTTGATCTCGGGCAGGTAGAGGCGGCGGCCGAACACCGTCTCGACATAACCCTTCTCCTTGGCCGAGGCGCGGGTCTCGTCCATGTAGCGTTTCACACCCGCGAAACGCTGGAAGTAGCGGTCGATATAGGCGGCCGCCGCCTTGGTCTCGATGCCCAGGTTCTTCGCCAGCCCGAAGCTGCTCATGCCGTAGATCAGGCCGAAATTGATGACCTTGGCGTAGCGCCGCTGCTCGCTGGCGACCTCCTCCACCGCCACGCCGAAGACCTCCGCCGCCGTGGCGCGGTGCACGTCCAGGCCGTCCTGGAAGGCGCGCAGCAGGGCTTCGTCGCTGCTCAGGTGGGCCATGATGCGCAGCTCGATCTGGCTGTAGTCGGCGCTGGCGATCACGCTGCCCGGCGGCGCGACAAAGGCCTCGCGCACCCGCCGGCCCTCGGCCGTGCGCACGGGGATGTTCTGCAGGTTGGGATCGTTGCTGGAGAGCCGGCCGGTCACCGCCACCGCCTGCGCGTAGTGGGTGTGGACCCGGCCGGTACGCGGCAGGGCCAGGGTGCCCAGCTTGTCGGTATAGGTGCCCTTGAGTTTCGACAGGCCCCGGTGCTCCAGGATGCGCGCCGGCAGGGGATAGTCCTCGGCCAGCTTCTCCAGCACCTCCTCGTCGGTGCTGGGCGCGCCGCTCGGCGTCTTCTTGACCACCGGCAGGCCGAGCTTGACGAAGAAGATCTCGCCGATCTGCTTGGGGCTGCCCAGGTTGAAGGGCTGGCCGGCCAGTTCGTGGGCCTGCTGCTCCAGCTCCAGGATGCGCTGGCCGAGCTGGTGGCTCTGCTGGGCCAGGCGCTCGGCATCGATCATCACGCCGTTGCGCTCTATGCGGTAGAGCGCCTCGCTGCTCTTCATCTCCAGTTCGTAGATGTAGCGCAGCTTCTCGTCGGCCTCCAGGCGCGGCCACAGGGTGTTGTGCACATCCAGCGTCTGGTCGGAATCCTCGCAGGAGTATTCGGCCGCCTTGTCGATCGACACCTGGCTGAAGGGGATCTGGCTGGCGCCCTTGCCGCAGAGGTCTTCGTAGCTGATGCCGCTGCGGCCCAGGTGGCGCTCGGCCAGGCTGCCCAGGCCGTGGGGCTTGTGCACTTCCAGCACATAACTCTGCAGCATGGTGTCGTGGCGGTAGCCGCCGACTTCGATGCCGTGGTTGGCGAAGACGTGGCGGTCGTACTTCACATGCTGGCCGAGCTTGGCGCGGGAGGCGTCCTCCAGCCAGGGCTTGAGCCGCGCCAGCACCTCGTCGCGCGGCAGCTGGGCCGGCGCGTCGGGATAGTCGTGGGTCAGCGGGATGTAGGCGGCCTCGCCGGCCTCCACGCTCCAGCTGATGCCGACGATCTCGGCGCGCATCTCGTCGAGGGAGGTGGTTTCGGTGTCGATGGCAACCAGTCCGGCGGCCTGCACCCGGGCGAACCAGGTGTCGAAGGCGGCCCAGTCCAGGATGGTGTCGTAGCGGACGTTGCTGACCTTCTCTGCCGCCTGCACCTCGGGCTCGTCGAACAGGCCCGGATCGGGGCTGCGGCCGGGCTTCTTCGATTTCTCGATCAGCTCGGGCGGCTGTTCCTGCTCGTTGAGCGACTGCACCAGGCCCTTGAAGCCGAAGCGCTGGTAGAAGGCCTTCAGCTCCTCGGTCTGCTGCGCGCCCATGGCCACGCCTTCGAGCGAGGGCAGGCCCACGATGTGTTCGGCCAGGTCGCAATCGGTGCGGATGGTGACCAGCTCCCGGCCCTTGGGCAGCCATTCGATGGCGCCGCGCAGGTTCTCGCCCGCCACGCCCTTGATCTTGTCGGCCTGGGCCAGCAGGCCTTCGAGCGAGCCGTATTCCAGCAGCCACTTGGCGGCCGTCTTGGGGCCGACCTTGGGCACGCCGGGCACGTTGTCGACCGCGTCGCCCACCAGGGTCTGGTAATCGATCATCAGCGAAGGCGGCACGCCGAACTCGGCCGTCACGCCGGC
Source organism: Xylophilus rhododendri (assembly GCF_009906855.1). Lineage (NCBI taxonomy): Bacteria > Pseudomonadati > Pseudomonadota > Betaproteobacteria > Burkholderiales > Xylophilus > Xylophilus rhododendri. Next base: position 4,895,988 of record NZ_CP047650.1, on the reverse strand, counting down.
CACGTCGCGTTTCTTGCCGTTCATCGTGTCGATGATGGTGATGCGCTCGTTCACCAGCTGGCTCAGGTCCTTGTCGCCGCTGGAGACGATCACGTCCATGCCCTGCGCGGCCGCGGCCGCCGCCAGGGTGCCGATGACGTCGTCAGCCTCCACATGCGGCACGCACAGCACCGGCCAGCCGAGCAGGCGCACCACTTCGTGGATCGGCTCGATCTGGCTGCGCAGGTCCGGCGGCATCGGGCTGCGCTGGGCCTTGTATTCGGGATAGAGCGCGTCGCGGAAGGTCGGCCCGCTGGCGTCGAAGACGCAGGCCGCGTAGTGCGCGCGCACCTCGCGGCGCAGGGCGGCCAGCATGTTGACCATGCCGCGGATCGCGCCGGTGGCGGGGCTGGTCATGTCGCCGGCCACCGCCCGCAGGTCGGGCATGGCGTGGAAGGCGCGGTAGAGATAGCTGGAGCCGTCGACCAGCAGCAGGGTGTTGCGGCCGTGCTCCGGCGCGGCGGCGGGGGCGGGTGTGGAGGCGGCATCGGCCGCGGCGTTCGGAAGGTCGCTCATGGGCGGGGATTGTGCCTGCCAAGCCACGACCGGCGGCAGGCCAGCGCCTACAATCGAACCCATGTCCGCCCTCCCCCTCCTGCGCCCCGCCGCCATCCTGGCCGCGGCCCTTGCCTTCAGCCTGCTAGCGTCCGACGTGCGGGCCGAAGAACTGGTCGAAGGACCCGAGCCGCGCACCCCGCGGGTCGAGCAGAAGGTCGAGCACCTGCATGTGGGCGACGAAGGCACCTCCATCGACGAAGTGCGCTACGGCGGCCGCACCCAGAGCATCACGGTGCAGCCGCGCGGCGCCAAGGAATACGACGTGCAGCCGACGGACGGCGCGCGCCGCCGCGCTTCCGAGCGCGAAGGCGGCGATGCCAACGGCGGCGCCCGCACCTGGAAGATGATCGGCTTCTGATCGCGGCGCCCGCGCCTTCCTCCTCTTCCCGTCCCCCGACCGTTTCTCGTCTCCCCCTCTCCCATGGCCGTATTCACCGAAGTCTCCGAAGACGAGGCACGCAAGCTGATGCGCCAGTTGCGGCTGGGCGAACTCGTCAGCCTGCGCGGCATCGCCGGCGGCATCGAGAACACCAACTACTTCGTCACCGTGCAGCCCGACACCGCCGAGGGCGACCTGGGCGCCACGGTCGATTACGTGCTGACCCTGTTCGAGCGCCTGACCGCCGAACAGCTGCCCTTCTATCTCTACCTGATGCAGCACCTGGCCGCCCGCGGCATCCCGGTGCCCGACCCGGCGCCGGACCGCTCCGGCGACGTGCTGCATGCGCTGCTGGGCAAGCCCGCCGCCGTGGTCAACCGCCTGCCCGGCCGCAGCCAGCTGGCGCCCCAGGCGGCGCACTGCGCGGCCGTCGGCGACATGCTGGCCCGCATGCACCTGGCCGGCGCCGACTTCTCGCGCCAACAGCCCAATCTGCGGGGCCTGGCCTGGTGGAACGAGGTGGCGCCCACGGTGCTGCCGCATCTGGAGGCCGAACAGGCCCAGCTGCTGCGCGCCGAGCTGGCCTACCAGAACCACATCGCCGCCCAATCCGACAGCACCGCCCTGCCGCGCGGCCCGGTGCATGCCGACCTGTTCCGCGACAACGTGATGTTCGAGGGCGAGCGGCTCACCGGCTTCTTCGATTTCTACTTCGCGGGCATCGACAGCTTTCTCTTCGACATCGCCGTCTGCCTCAACGACTGGTGCATCGACCTGGAAACCGGCCTGCAGGACAGCGAACGCAGCCAGGCCTTCCTGGCCGCCTACACCGCCGTGCGCCCGCTGGAGCCCGCCGAACGGCGGCTCAGCACTGCCATGCTGCGGGCCGCCGCGCTGCGTTTCTGGATTTCGCGCCTGTGGGACTACCACCTGCCGCGCGACGCCGCCCTGCTCACGCCGCACGATCCCGGCCATTTCGAACGTGTGCTGCGCGGCCGCCTGGCCGAGGCACGCGATCCGATGCCCGCCTGAACCGCCCTTTTTCTTCCGCATCCTTCCACCGACTGCCCCTGACATGCACCTGAACGTCGTCCCCGCTCGCACCGGCCTGGCCTGGGCCCGCCAGGGCGTGCGCATCTTCTGGCGCCAGCCGGTGGCGCTGACGGCCTTGTTCATCCTGTTCCTGGCCTGCCTGAGCATGGCGGCGCTGGTGCCGGTGATCGGTTTCCTGGTGGTGCTGTGCCTGATGCCGGCGGCCACGCTCGGCCTGATGGCCGCCTCGCGCGATGCCGAGGCCGGCAAGCGGGCCCGGCCGTCCGCGCTGTTCTCTGCCTTCCGTGCCGGCCCCGCCTACGCGCGGCAGATGCTGCTGCTGGGCGCCCTGTACGCGGGCTGCTTCATCGTCATGCTGGGCATTTCGGCGCTGATCGATGGCGGCCAGTTCGCGCGCGCCTATGTGTCCGGCAACCGCAGCCCGGCCGAGATGTTCCAGGTGCCGGCGGTGCAGGCCGCCATGTGGCTCACGCTGCTGATGTACATGCCGCTGTCGATGCTGTTCTGGCATGCGCCGGCGCTGGTCTACTGGTACCGCATCTCGCCGCTGAAGAGCGTGTTCTTCAGCTTCATCGCCTGCATCCGCAACCTGCGGGCCTTCTCGGTCTATGCCCTGGCCTGGGTGGGCATCTTCCTGCTGTGGAGCGTGGCGGTGGGCACCTTCACCACCCTGCTGCTGCTGACCGGCCTGCTGGGCGACAGCGGCTCGGCCCTGGCCCTGAGCGTGACGGCCGGCATGATCACCATCTCGGCCCTGGCGCTGGCGGCGATGTTCTTCAACTCGCTGTATTTCACCTTCGTCGACTGCTTCGTGCATCCGGTGCCGGATGCACCGGCCGCCGAGCCCGCCGCCGCCTGAGCGGCAGGCCCGCCGTTTTCAGACCACCGTCAATTTGGCGACGGACAGCGCCAGCCACTTTACCCCGTGGCGCGGGAAGTTGACCTGGGCCCGCGCCTCCTCGCCGGCGCCCTCCACCGACAGCACGGTGCCTTCCCCGAACTTGTTGTGGAACACCTGCAGCCCCGCCCGCAGCCCATGGCTGGGCGCGGCCTTCTGCTGAACCACCGGTTGCGGCGCGGCACCCATGCCGAAGCTGCCCGATCCGCCGCCCCAGCCCGAGCCCGAACCGCCAGCGCCGGCCCGCGGCGCATAGGCGCCGAAGGCCGATTGCTTGGGCGTGATCCACTTCAGTGTGTTCTCGGGCAGCTCCTCGAAGAAGCGGCTCTTGACGTGGTAACGCGTCTGGCCGTGCAGCATGCGGGTCTGCGAATGGCTCAGGTACAGGCGCTTGCGCGCACGGGTGATCGCCACGTACATCAGGCGGCGCTCCTCTTCCAGGCCGTCGCGGTCGCTCATGGAGTTCTCGTGCGGGAACAGGCCCTCTTCCATGCCGCCGATGAAGACGCAGTCGAACTCCAGGCCCTTCGAGGCATGCACCGTCATCAGCTGCACGGCGTCCTGGCCGGCCTGGGCCTGGTTGTCGCCGGCCTCCAGGGCTGCATGGGTGAGGAAGGCGACCAGCGGGCTCTGGGTCTCGCCGGTCTCGGCGTCGAAGGCGGGCGGTTCGTCCAGCGGCTGGTCCAGCACCGGCTGGGACAGGTCCAGCCCCTGGCTGGCCGGCGACTGCGAGGGCCGCGCATCCATGCCGTTGGCATCGCGGCCGAAGCCCTCGATGGAGACGAAACTCTCGGCCGCGTTGACCAGTTCCTCCAGGTTCTCCACCCGGTCGGCGCCCTCGCGCTCGGCCCGGTAGTGGATCAGCAGGCCGCTGGCATCGAGCACCTGCTCGATGATGGCGCGCAGCGGCTGGCCCTGGCTCTGCTCGCGCACCACATCCACCAGCGCCACGAAGGCGCCCAGGTTGGTGCCGGCCTTGCCCTTGATGCTGGATACCGCGTCGTGCAGCGAGCAGCCCATCTCGCGCGCCGCATCCTGCAGTTGCTCCAGGCTGCGTGCGCCGATGCCGCGCGGCGGGAAGTTCACCACCCGCAGGAAACTGGTGTCGTCGCTCGGGTTCTCCAGCAGGCGCAGGTAGGCCAGCGCATGCTTGATTTCGGCGCGCTCGAAGAAGCGCAGGCCGCCATACACCCGGTAGGGCACGGCGGCGTTGAACAGCGCCGTCTCGATCACCCGGCTCTGCGCATTGCTGCGGTAGAGACAGGCGATCTCCTTGCGATCGGTGCCGTCGCGCACCAGTTGGCGGATCTCCTCGACGATCCACTGCGCCTCGGCGAAATCGCTGGTGGCCTCGTACACCCGCACCGGCTCGCCCGGACCCTGGTCGGTGCGCAGGTTCTTGCCCAGGCGCCGGCTGTTGTGGCTGATCAGGTGGTTGGCCGAGTCCAGGATGTTGCTGAAGCTGCGGTAGTTCTGCTCCAGCTTGATCTGGTGCTTCACATCGAATTCGCGCACGAAGTCGGCCATGTTGCCGACGTTGGCGCCACGGAAGGCGTAGATGCTCTGGTCGTCGTCGCCCACCGCCAGCACGCTGGCGTTCGGGCCGGCCAGTTGCTTCAACCAGGCGTACTGCAGCCGGTTGGTGTCCTGGAACTCATCGACCAGGATGTGGCGGAAGCGCTGCTGATAGTGCTCGCGCACTGGTGCGTGGTCGCGCAGCAGCTCGTAGCTGCGCAGCATCAGCTCGCCGAAATCGACCACGCCCTCGCGCTGGCACTGGGCCTCGTACAGGGCGTAGAGCTCCACCTTCTTGCGGTCGTCCTCGCCGCGCGGCTGGATGTCGGTGGGGCGGTTGCCGTCTTCCTTGGCGCCGCTGATGAAGTACTGCACCTGCTTGGCCGGGAAACGTTCGTCGTCGACCTTGTGCTCCTTCATCAGGCGCTTGATGGCCGAGAGCATGTCCTGCGTGTCCAGGATCTGGAAGGACTGCGGCAGGTTCACCAGCTTGTAATGCGCCCGCAGCAGGCGGTTGCACAGGCCGTGGAAGGTGCCGATCCACATGCCGCGGGTGTTCACCGGCAGCATGGCCTGGAGACGCGCCTGCATCTCCTTGGCGGCCTTGTTGGTGAAGGTCACCGCCAGGATGCCGCCGGGCGAGACCTGGCCGGTCTGCAGCAGCCAGGCGATGCGGGTGGTGAGCACCCGCGTCTTGCCCGAGCCGGCGCCGGCCAGGATCAGCGCATGGCCGGCCGGCAGCGTCACCGCCGCCAGCTGTTCGGGATTGAGGTTGGCGAGCAGCGGCGCGGAGGCCGCTGGGCCGGATGCGGGCTGTGCCGCGAACAGGCCGTCCTGCGAGGAGTCTGGAAACATCGGGCGATTGTAGAAACTCCGTCGCGCCAAGGCGTTAGGCTATTGGTCATGACCTCGCTTTCCCGGCTGGCACCAGCCCTTCTCGCTGCCCTGGCGGTGTTCTCGGCCACCGGCGCGGCGGCCGCCGCGCTCTGCAGCAGCGACAGCAAGGCGCCGCCGCGGGTGATCGTCGAACGTTTCCTGCCCGACACCTGCAGCCAGTGCTGGTCGCGCCCCGTCGCCCAGGCCGACCGCGGCGCCTTCACCATCGACTGGATCGTGCCCGGCGACGACAGCCAGGCGCCTTTGGCCGCCGCCGCACTGCCCGAGGCCAGCGAACGCCTGGCCGCGCTGGGCTACACACCCGAAACACCCGAGCCGCAGTTCTGGAAATGGCGCCACCCCGTCGTCTCCGCCCAGGGCGGCAAGCTGCGGGTGGCGCAGGGGCCGGCGGTCAACGACTACCTGGGTGTGTCCATCGGCTGGACGCCCCCGCCCGCCGCGGCCGGCGGCCCCTTCGATGCCTGGCTGCTGCTGATCGAGGACCTGCCGGCCGGCAGCGCCGGAGCGACCGGTGCGCGCCGCCTGGTGCGCGGCGCCCTCTCCGTCGAGCACATCGCCCTCGATGCCAAGGGCTGGAGCGAGCGGCGCTCCATGCACATCCCCGAAGGCGCCGATCCCGCGAAGCTGCGCCTGGTGGGCTGGATCGCCGACGACCGCGGCCGGCTGATCGCCTCCGCCGCCAGCCACTGCACACCCTGAGAACGCGGGACTTGTCGAGCGCCCCGGCCATATAAGGTCTATACGCCCCACCGGGCCGCACGCCTAAACGGTCGGCCTAGAATGGATCACCGGGCCTACTATTTTTGGTGCCCGGTTTTTCTTTCGGCACCCTGCCGGAAGCGGCGCCGGGGCCGTCATTCCCATGCAGATCTTCGATTACGACAACGTCCTGCTGCTGCCGCGCAAATGCCGGGTGCAGAGCCGGTCAGAGTGCGACACCACCGCCACCCTGGGCGGCCGCAGTTTCCGCCTTCCCGTCGTGCCGGCCAACATGCGCACCGTGGTCGATGCCCGCATCTGCCGCTGGATGGCCGCCAACGGCTACTTCTACGTGATGCACCGCTTCGACCTCGACAACGTCGAGTTCGTGCGCCAGATGCGCGAAGCCGGCCTCTTCGCCTCCATCTCCCTGGGCGTGAAGCCGGCCGACTACACGACCGTCGATCGCCTGGCCGCCGAGGGCCTGCAGCCCGAATACATCACCATCGACATCGCCCACGGCCATGCCGACACGGTGCAGGCCATGATCGGCCACATCAAGCAAAAGCTGCCGGCCAGCTTCGTCATCGCCGGCAACATCGGCACGCCCGAGGCGGTGATCGACCTGGAGAGCTGGGGCGCGGACGCCACCAAGGTCGGCATCGGCCCGGGCAAGGTCTGCATCACCCGGCTGAAGACCGGCTTCGGCACCGGCGGCTGGCAGCTCTCGGCGCTGAAGTGGTGCGCCGGCGTGGCCACCAAACCCATCATTGCCGACGGCGGCATCCGCGAGCACGGCGACATCGCCAAGAGCATCCGTTTCGGCGCCAGCATGGTGATGATCGGCAGCCTGCTCGCCGGCCACGAGGAGTCGCCCGGCGAATCGGTGGAGGTCGACGGCCAGCGCTTCAAGGAGTACTACGGCAGCGCCAGCGACTTCAACAAGGGCGAGTACCGCCACGTGGAAGGCAAACGCATCCTGCAGCCGCACAAGGGCGCGCTCGCCGGCACCCTGACCGAGATGCAGCAGGACCTGCAGAGCAGCATCAGCTACGCCGGCGGCACGCAGCTGGCCGACCTGAAGCGCGCCAACTATGTGGTGCTGGGTGGCGACAACGCGGGCGAGCACCTGACGATGTGAGCCTCTGCCAGCCCGAAACGACAAAACCCCCAGCACCGGAAGCGCTGGGGGTTTTATTCGCGAAGTGGTGGTGGGCCCTGAGTGACTCGAACACTCGACCTACGGATTAAGAGTCCGCTGCTCTACCAACTGAGCTAAGAGCCCACTTCGAAACCGTCAAATTTCTGCAGGAGAAAAACTCCTTGCTTTGCTACCGATTCAGCCTGAGCCTGCTTGGTAGCGAGCCTCGAATTATGCAACAGAAAATTCCAACTACGCAAGTAAGCCGAAAAAAATCTGCTGCTACACCACGCCGCCGGCCCGCAAGGCCGCGATCTCGCCGGCCCCCATCCCGATGTCCGCCAGCACGGCATCGGTATCCGCCCCCAGCAAGGGCGGCGCCTCGTCGAAGGCCAGCGGCATCTGCTGGAAGCGCAGCGGGCTGACGATCTGCGGCACCTTGCCGGCGGTCGGATGGTCGAGGTAGCGCAGCATCTCCCGGTGCAGGATCTGCGGCTCCTGCAGGATCTCGGCGATGTCGTTGATCGGGCTGCAGGGCACGCCGTGGCGGCGCAGCAGTTCGATGATCTCCGGGCGCGGGCGCTGTCCGATCTCGGCCCTGATGAATGCCATCAGCGGCTGCAGGTTCACCACCCGGTCGCTGTTGAGCGCGTAGCGCGGATCGCGCGCCAGCTGCGGCGCGCCGACCGCTTCGCAGAAGGCGGCGAACTGGCCGTCGTTGCCCACGGCCAGCACCATTTGTTTGCCGTCGCTGCAGGTGAAGACGTCCTGCGGCTGGATGTTGGGATGCTTGTTTCCCATGCGGCGCGGCGTCTTGCCCGAGACCAGGTAGTTCATGCCCTGGTTGGCGATGGTGGCCACCATCACGTCCAGCATGGCCAGGTCGATGTAGTCGCCCTGCCCCGTTTTCTCGCGCTGCGCCAGCGCGCCCAGCACGCCGACCGCTGTCCACATGCCGGTCATCACGTCGATGATCGGCATGCCGACCTTCTGCGGCCCGCCGCCGGGCTCGCCGTCGCGTTCGCCGGTCACGCTCATCAGGCCGCCCATGGCCTGGATCATGAAGTCGTAGGCGGGCAGCCTGGCCAGCGGCCCGGTCTGGCCGAAGCCGGTGACCGAGCAGTAGATGATGTCGGGCCGCACCGCCTTCAGGCTCTCGTAGTCCAGGCCGAACTTCGCCAGCGTGCCGACCTTGTAGTTCTCCAGCACGATGTCGGCGTCGGCGGCCAGCCGGCGCACGATCTCCTGGCCCTCGGGACGGCTGATGTCGAGGGTGACCGAGCGCTTGCCGCGGTTGGCCGCCAGGAAGTAGCAGGCCTCGCGGGTCTCGCGGCCTTCGGCGTCCTTCAGGAAGGGCGGACCCCAGACGCGGGTGTCGTCGCCCGCGCCGGGGCGTTCCACCTTGATCACCTGCGCGCCCATGTCGGCCAACACCTGGCCGGCCCAGGGGCCCGCCAGCACCCGGCTCAGGTCCAGCACCTTGAGGTGCGACAGCGGTCCGCTGCGCGGCTTGGGAAATGCCTGGCTCATGCGGCTACCTCGTGGGCGAAGACCGTGCCCTGCGCACGTTCGAGATGTTCGGCGCTGCCGCCGTATTCGAATTCGGCCGCCACCAGGCGGCGCGCCAGGCGGGCGGCCGGCAGCTCCTCGGTCATGCCCATGCCGCCATGCGCCTGGATCGCCGTCTCGCCCATGCGGCGGCCGGTGCGGCCCAGCTGCAGCTTGAGCAGCGAGACCAGGCGTGGCGCCGGCAGGCGCTCTCCTTCGGCGGCATCGATGGCCGACTGGGCCAGCGCCCGGAAGTTCTCGTAGCCCACATACATGTCGGCGACCTGGTGGCGCAGCACCTGGAAACTCGCCAGCTCCACGCCGAACTGCTTGCGGGTGGACAGATATTCGATGGTCAGCTCCACCAGCCGGCCCATGGCGCCCACGCAGAGCGCCGAAGTCACCAGCACGCCGGCCTGCAGCACTTCTTCGTGCCAGCCCGGGCCAGGCTGCAGCGCATGCGCCGCCGGCACCGCCATGCCATCAAGGCGCAAGCGCAGGCGGGGCGCGCCATCCATGCCGGGATAGGCGGCGCCGGCCTGCAGGCCGGCGGCGTGCGCCGGCACGATCCACAGCGGCTGGTCCGCCTGGCCGCCATCGATCAAATAGTGGGTGGCACGCACCGCGGCGATGCCCGGCAGCGTGCCGTCGAGCCGCCAGCCGCCGTCCTCGGCCAGGGTGGCGCGCAGGTCGCCCGCCGCAAGCGCGACGGTGGCGCTGCCGTCGGCAACCCGCGCCAGCAAGGCCAGCGCCGCCGCGCTGCCGCAGCGGCGCAGCGCCAGCGGCACCGCATGGCAGAGCATGGCCAGCGGCAGGAACAGGCCGGCCCGGCCGCAGCCCTCGGCCACGGCGGCCAGGTCCGGCAGGCCGGCTTCCAGCCCGCCCAGCGCCTCGGGCACCAGCAGGGCCGGCCAGCCCAGTTCGCCAGCGGTGCGCGCGGCATCCTGCACGGCGCCCAGGGCGTCGTGCTGCCGTGCGCTCACGTCGGCGGCGAAACGCAGCGCGGCGTCGTACATCTCGCCGGCAAAGGCCGGCTGTGCTTGAAAGGCCATGGGTTCAGGCTCCGAAAATTTCGCGTGCGATCACATTGCGCAGCACTTCGCTGGTGCCGCCGGCAATCGTCTTGGAACGGTAGAAGAGGTAGTTGTGCAGCCAGTTGGCATCGCCCAGCCATTCGGCGCCGCCCTGCTGCTCCGGGTCGCGGAAGCTGCTCGCCAAGGCCGGGCCGGCGGCATCCATGCCGATGGCGACGATCTCCTGCGACAGCTCCGAGCAGCGCAGCTTCAGCGCCGAGGGCCGCGAGCCCAGCGGCCGGCCGTGCCTGGCATCGTCGATCGCCTTGACCGCCAGCTCGCGCACGCCGATCAGCGCCGCCTCGGCCAAGAGCAGGCGCTCCTCCAGCGCGTGACGGCCGCGCGGCAGCCGCGCCGCATCCACATGGGCCCGCACCGCCCGCTGGGCCGAGCGCAGCAGCTGCGTCAATTGCGGGATGGCGCTGGCGCCCACCCGTTCGCGGTCCAGCAGGTACTTGGCATAGGACCAGGCCTGGCCCTCCTCGCCCACCCGCTGCGCCACCGGCACCCGCACCTTGTCGAGGAAGATCTCGTTGACATGGTGCCAGCCGTCGATGGTCTGGATCGCCCGGCGGGTGATGCCCGGCGTATCCAGCGGGATCAGCAGCAAGGTGATGCCCTGTTGCTTACGGCCGCTGGCATCGGTGCGCACCAGCGTGTACATCAGGTCGGCTTCCTGGGCGTGCGAGGTCCAGATCTTCTGGCCGTCGACGATGTAGTCCTCGCCGTCGCGCACCGCCTGGGTCTTGAGCGACGCCAGATCGGAGCCGGCGCCGGGCTCCGAATAGCCCTGGCACCACCAGTCCTCGCCGTTCAGGATGCCCGGCAAATAGCGCGCCTTCTGCTCGTCGCTGCCGAAGGCCATCAGCACCGGGCCGATGTGGCCGATGCCGTGGTGGTACTGCGGCGGGCAGTCGAGCGCGGCGGTGACTTCCTCGAAGACGTAGCGCTTCTTCTGGTCCCAGCCGGTGCCGCCGTACTCCACCGGCCAGCCGGGGGCCGACCAGCCGCGCCGATGCAGCGCCTTCTGCCAGGCGCTGTATTCGGCGCGGTGCAGCTTGGCATTGGCCGCCACCGCCGCCCGCACCTGCGGCGGGCAATGTTCGCGGGCGAAGGCCTCGACTTCGGCGCGGAAGGCTGCTTCTTCTTGCGGGGTCAGGAGCGAGGGTGAGGATGTCATGCGGTCAAGGGTGTCGGTGGGCATGCGGCTCAGCTGCGGTCGAAGCGCGGCGCGCGTTTTTCCAGGAAGGCCGCGCGCAGCTCCTGTGAATCGGCGGTACGCGACAGCGCATGGGTCATGTTCTGCTCGTGCCGGTAGCCTTCGCGCTCGGGCATCACGGCCGTCAGCCGCATCGCTTCCTTGGCGTAGTGCAGGCCGGTGGGACTCTTGGCGGCGATCTCGCGGGCGATGGCCAGGGCCTGCGGCATCAGCTCGGCCGCCGGCACGCAGGCCTCCACCAGGCCCAGGCGGTAAAGCTCCTGGGCCGTCACTTTCATGCCGGTGAAGAACATGCGCCGGGCGCGCGACTTGCCGAACACGCCCTGCAGCAGCGCCGCGCCGCCGGCCAGGCCGACGTTGATCTCCGGCATCTGCACATAGGCGCTGTCGGCGGCCAGCCAGATGTCGCAGGACACCGCCAGCGCGAAGCCCGCGCCGATGGCCGCGCCGTTGATGGCGGCGATGGTCGGCTTGCTGCATTCGGCGATGGCGTTGAAGCTCTCGCGCACATGGCGGTTGTGGCGCCAGAAGGCGCCGGGCTCCTCGGCCGAGGGCCGGTCCTTCAGGTCGGCGCCGGCCGAAAAGCAGCTGCCCTGGCCGGTCAACACGATGCAGCGCACCGCCTCGCTGTCGTTGAGCATGTCGAAGGCCTGGGTGATCTCGGCGCGCAGCAAGGCGTTCTGCGCATTGACCGGCGGCCGCGCCAGGGTGAGCACGGCGACGCCGCCATCGACGGACAGCTGCAGGGTCTGGAATTCCATGGCGTTCATTCGAGGGTGATGTGCTGGGTGCTGATGACCTCGCCCCATTTGCGGTTCTCTTCCTGGTAGAACTTTTCGAAGGCCGCGGTGTCCAGGGTCTCCGGCTCCAGGCCGATGTCGGAAATGCGCTGGCGCACATCGGGCATCTGCGCCACCGCCAGGATGTCGCGCGCCAGCTTGTCGCGCACCGCCTTGGGCGTGGCGGCCGGCACGAAGAAGCCGAACCAGCTCTTGGCCACCACGCCGGGCACGCCACCCTCGGCGATGGTGGGCAGGTCGGGCAGCCTGGCCATGCGGTGGTCGTCCGCCACGGCGATGGCGCGCAGCTTGCCGGCCTGCAGGTACTGCTCGGTCAGCCGGGTGTCGAAAGCGGCATTGACCTGCCCGCCCAGCAGGTCGTTGAGTGCCGGCGCCGTTCCCTTGTAGGGCACATGGGTCACCTTGATGCCGGCCTTGGCGGCGAACAGCGCCGCGGTGATGTGCGGGCTCGATCCGTTGCCGGAGGAGGCGAAGGTCACCCCCTCGGGCCGGCTCTTGGCGTAGGCGATGAACTCGGGCAGGGTCTTGGCCGGGATCTTGGGGTTGATCACGATGATCAGCGGCGCCGTGCCCACCAGCGCCACCGGCGCCAGCGACTTCGGGTCGTAGGCCAGCTTGGGCATCAGGTAGGGGTTGGTGATCAGGCCTATGCTGCCTTCGAGGATGGTGTAGCCGTCGGCCGGCGAGGCCGCCACATGGGCGGTGCCGATGGTCGAGCCGCCGCCCGGCCGGTTGTCCACCAGCACCGGCTTGCCCCAGCGTTCGGCGAGCTTGGTGGCGATGATCCGGCCCAGACTGTCGGTGAGTCCGCCCGGGGTGTAGGGCACGATCAGCTGGACCGGCTTGTCAGGATAGTTCTGCGCATGGGCGAGCGGGCTCGCGGCAGCCGCCGCCACGAGGGCCGAGAAAAGAATGGCGCGCCGCAGCGCGCCCTGGCCGAAGGTCATCTGGCTGTCTCCTTGGTTGTTCTTCGGGCCACTATAGAATCGCGCGCCGTCCGGTTTTGGCTGTGCTGGCGCATAGCAGCCATACCGGAAAAAGCATGAGCACCAAAACCGATCCGCACTGGGACCTGTCGCATCTGCAGCTCTTCGCGCAGATCGTGGCCGAGGGCAGCCTGACCCGCGTGGCGGCGCTGGTCGGCTCCCCACAGCCCGCCGTGAGCCGACGACTCGCCCGCTTCGAAGCCGAGTGCGGCGGCAAACTCTTCCTGCGCACCGGCCGCGGCCTGCAGCTGTCGGACCTGGGCCAGCGCATCCTGCCGCGCGCCCAGGCGGTCTTGCGGGAAGCCGAGAACCTGTCGCGCGACATCGTCTCCGGCGCCGCCGAGCCCGCCGGCGAAGTGCGCCTGGGCCTGCTGCCTTCGCTCTGCGATGTGTTGCTGGTGCCCTTGTTCGACGAACTGCGCCTGCGTTTTCCCGGCGTGGTGCTGCGCATGCAGGAAGGCTCCGCCGGGCATGTGGAACAGTGGCTGTCCAGCGGCGCGGTCGACCTCGGCGTGACCCTGCGCTACGGCAGCCGCAAGTCCTCCGAATTCGAGCTGCTGTGCGATGTGGAGGCTTACCTCACCGGCGCACCCGACAGCCTGCTGACCCGCAACCCGCAGGTGCCCTTCAAGGCGCTGGGCGGCGCCCCGCTGATCCTGCCCAGCGCGCCCAGCTCCACCCGGCTCCTGCTGGAGCAGCTGGCGCGCAAGCACGAGGTGGTGCTCAACGTGGTGGCCGAAGCCGACTCCACCCAGATCCAGCAGGCCCTGGCCTCCTGCGGCAAGGCCTATGCGATCGCCTCGGGCCACTCGGTCGCCGGCATCCCCGCCAACCGGCCGATGCGCACCTCGCTGATCGTGGAGCCGCAGATCCAGCGTCAGCTGGTGCTGGGCCGCACGCCCGCACGGCCCGCATCGCGGGCGGCGCGCGAAGTGGGGTCATTGATCCGGCGGGTGATCGACAAACACATGCCGCGGGCCGTCTAGCCTTGCGCCGGCGAAGGGCGAGGCATCGCGAACAATAATCGCGACAGGGATATTCCAAGAGAGAAACCCGGGTAAATCGCAGTCTTCGTCGATCGAATTATCGACATTCGACTCGAATAATCGATGCGATATTCGATCCAAACAAATCATCTGAAACCACAAGCACTTGCATATCCAGAAGCAGGGGCGACCAGCGCAGCCTTCCGGAAGCTTTCAATCCGCTTCCAATGAAGTACCGCCCAGGTAAACATTCATGCTTCGTCAATGAATTGTCATGACAGGAAATTAATGTCCGCCGGCAACCTTCCACCGCCATTCATACGCAAATGAAGCGGATCCGGAGCAGGCGGCATTCACAAACATCCTGGAAATCCACATGTACAAACCCCACGCGCGCGTCCTGAACACGACGCTGACGCTGCTGGCCACGGCGGTACTCGCCGCCTGCGGCGGCGGCGGCAATTCGATGGTCGTCGATCCGGGCTCGGCCTCGACCTCGCCGACCACCGTCACCCTCACCGGTGTCGTCACCGCGACCAACTTCACCGCCGGCAGCGCCACCGACCCGACCATCGCCGCGGCCTACTACCAGGGCGCCAAGGTCTGCGTGGATGCCAACGCCAACGGCGTCTGCGATGCCGGCGAGAGCGCCGTCACCACCGACAGCAAGGGCGCCTTCAGCATCGTGCTGCCGGCACGCGCCGCGCTGCTGGCCGACATCGGCACCAGCGCCACCAACAGCGGCACCGGCGCCAAGGTCGCCAGCCGCGACGTGCTGCGCGCCTCGCTGGCCCAGGTGGTCGAGCAGACCGGCGGCGTGGTGATCAGCCCGCTGTCCAGCGAAGTCACCCGCCTGACCGAAGCCAACGGCACCACCTACGCCGTCGAGAAGCAGAACGTCGCCACCCGCATCGGCGTGTCCGTGAACAACGTGCTGGCCGACGCCGCCACCGTCACCGGCGCCGACCAGAAGGCGATGCTCGCCGAAGCCAAGTCGCTGGACAACCGCTTCACCTACGCCGCCACCAAGCTCGACCGCGGCGACCTGTATCCCGACGACCTGGCCACCCCGGGCGGCGATCCGCGCCTGGTCGCCATGACCAACGTCACCCAGGCCACCGTGCCCACCGCCAAGGACACCCGCGCCAAGATCACCTTCGCGCAGTCGCAGCAGGCCGCCTTCAACGTCGAAGGCATCCCGCGCTACGACAACGTGTTCGTCGTCATGCTGGAGAACAAGGCCACGCTGTCGATCCTGAATTCGGCCTACGCGCCCAAGATCAACGCCCTGCTCAAGGCCGGCAATCAGCTCACCAGCTACTACGCCACCGGCAACCCCAGCGAGCCCAACTACACCGCCCTCGGCGGCGCCGACGACTTCGGCATCACCGACGACAGCCAGTGGAACTGCGACGCCACCGGCGCCAACGCTCCGCAGGACCTGCCCCTGCCCACCAGCGACCAGCCGGGCCTGGCCAGCTCGCCTTTCGCCGCCAGCTGCACCCAGACCGCCGCGGTCAACCACAAC
Organism: Xylophilus rhododendri; assembly: GCF_009906855.1. NCBI lineage: Bacteria > Pseudomonadati > Pseudomonadota > Betaproteobacteria > Burkholderiales > Xylophilus > Xylophilus rhododendri. The sequence continues at coordinate 4,880,669 of NZ_CP047650.1, read as the reverse complement.
ATCGTGGGCAAGCCCAACCTGTTCAACGCACTCAGCGCCGCCGGCATGACCTGGCGCACCTACAACGAGTCGATGAACCCGGGCCAGGACTACCGCACCGACAGCGTGGCCGACAGCACCGTCAGCGCGGTCGACCACACCTATGCCGTCGGCACCGTGGGCGGCAACACCACCGCGCTCGGCAGCGCCACCCTCAACCTGCCCCTGCCGGCCGGCCTGTACAAGACCAAGCACCATCCGGGCATGGCCTACCAGAACGTGCGCAGCGCGCCGGAATGGAAGTACAGCAACCGCACCATGGGCGGCGGCCAGTGGGACGCCGTGCTGAAGTCCAGCACCAAGTACACCGTGCCGGCCAGCTACGACGTCGACCAGCTCGGCACCGACCTGGCCAGCGGCAATGTCGGCACCCTGAACTTCGTCGTGCCCGACCAGTGCGACGACATGCACGGCATCGGCCTGACCGGCACCGACACGTCCACCGGCACCACCCGCACCGCCAGCGACTGCGTCAGCGTGGCCAACAACGTGCCCAACGCCACCGGCGGCGCCATCATCACCCGCGGCGACAACGCCGTGGACAAGCTGGTCGCCAAGATCAAGGCCTCGCCGCTGTGGAACAACCCGCAGAAGCGTGTCGCGATCGTGCTGATGTTCGACGAAGGCAATGCCACCTCCGGCTTCAACTCCTGCTGCGGCTGGAACGTGTCCAACAGCACGGTCGCCAACCCGCTCAAGCAGAACGCCGACGGCACCTTCTCGCCCGACACCACCGTCAACAACTACTTCAAGGGCAATCGCGGCCACGGCCAGTCGATTTTCGGCATCCTGACCAACCAGGGCACGGCGCCCAAGGGTGTGTCGGACGGCGACGCCTACAGCCACTTCGCACTGGTGCGCACCTTCCAGGACATGTTCGGCCTGGCCGACCCGGCCGTGGAAGGCTCCTACATGAACCGCTCGAAGTACACCGAGCATTTCATCGCCGCCAACATCCTGAACCTGCCCGAGTACGCCGGCAGCGCCGACACGCACTTCGATTCGGTCCGCCCGATCAACCATGCGTGGACCGCCCCGGCGACCTACACGCAGAAGCAGTCGGCCGACGTGGCGACCGCCGCACAGGTCGGACCTGATGCCGTCCAGACCAACGTCTGGGCACTGAAGTAAGCCTGCCCCCCCAGGCCGGGCCGCGGCATTGCGCCGCGGCCCGGTCCTCTTTTCAGACCATGCAAAAAACTTCCCCCTGGCGCGCCCGGGCGCGCCGTTCCGTGCTCGGCCCCGTCGGCCTGTGCTGCCTGCTCGGACTGGCCACGCTCGCGGGCTGCGACGGCGGCGCGAAGACCGCCTCGGCCGTCCCCGAGAAACCGGCGGCCGTCGCCAGCGCACCGGCCGCGCCCCGCGATCCTTTCGAACCCGTGCAGCGGCCGCTGAGCGCCGCCGCGCAACTGGGCAAGGTGATGTTCGTCGATGCCCGCCTCTCGGGCTCCGGCAAGATGTCCTGCGCCACCTGCCACGATCCTGGCCACGCCTACGGCCCGCCCAACGACCTGGCGGTGCAGCTCGGCGGCGGCGACCTGGCCTCGCCCGGCACCCGCGCCGTGCCCTCGCTGCGCTACAAGGACACCACCCCGCCCTACGCCGACCTGCTGGACAACCCCGACGGCGTGAGTGTTCCCGGCCCCGGCGGCGGTTTCGCCTGGGACGGCCGCGCCGCCACCCTGGCCGATCAGGCCCCCATCCCTCTGCTGGCGCCCAACGAAATGGGCAACACCAGCGAAGCCGACGTCATCCAGAAGATCCGCAACGGCCCCTATGCCGAGCAGTTCCGCCAGGCCTTCGGCGCCCAGGTCTTCGACGATCCGCACAAGGCCTTCATGCAGGCCACCTCCGCCCTGCAGGCCTACCAGCTCGAAGACGTGAGTTTCCACCCCTACACCAGCAAGTTCGACCGCTACGCCGGCAACAAGATCGGCGGCACCCTCACCGCCGCCGAGGCACGCGGGCTGCGTGTCTTCTCCAATCCGCAGACCGGCAACTGCGCCTCCTGCCACTACCAGGGCGCGGGCCTGAACGGCGCCTCGGCGCTGTTCACCGACTTCTCCTACGAGGCCATCGGCGTGCCGCGCAACCGCGAGATCGCCGCCAACCAGGACGCCAGGCACTTCGACCTGGGCCTGTGCGGCCCCGACCGCAGCGACCATCCGCCCGTCGCCGGCAACACCTTCTGCGGCATGTTCAAGGCCCCCACGCTGCGCAACGTGGCCACCCGCAAGAGCTTCTTCCACAACGGCGCCATGCATTCGCTGGAGCAGGTCCTGCGCTTCTACAACACCCGCGACACCATGCCCGAGATCTGGTATCCCACCGTCGGCGGCAAGCCCAAGGCCCAACCGGATGCCGATTTCCCTACCTACGGCCTGATCACCACCCAGTACGTCGGCGGCAAGGTGCAGAAGTACGACGACCTGCCCCCGCGTTTCGTCGCCAACATCGACACCCAGATGCCCATGGACGGCCGTGCCCGCCACACGAAGCCGCCCATGTCCGAACAGGACCTGGCCGACCTGCAGTGTTTCCTCAAGACCCTGGACGACGGCTACAAGACCCAGGCGGCCGACGCGCCCGCCCCGCCCGCCGGCAGCCCCTGCATCCAATGAACGATTTCCCGATGAAGACGACTCTTTCCGCCGCCGCCCTGGCAGCCGCCCTGGCCCTGTCCGCCTGCTCCCACACCAGCGAACCGAATGCCGAAGTGCTGGGCGCCGCCACCCAGAAATACCTGGCCGATCGCGGCGACCTCTGCCTGGGCAAGAGCCGCTGGCCGATCGACGTCACCCAGCACGACATCGACGTCGGCAGCCGCGACGCACGCCAGATGCCGGCCCTGGAGCGCCTGGGCCTGGTCGCCTCCGGCGTGGCCGAAGTCGATGTGGACGACGAAGGCACCCTTCACCACATGAAGGTGCGCCGTTTCGACCTGACCGACGCCGGCCGCAAGTTCTACATCGTGCACGGCACCATGAACCAGGGCGGCAAGCCGGTGCCGGCGCACGACTTCTGCGCCGCCCATCTCACGCTCGACAAGGTCGTCGGCTGGAAGTTGAACGGCCAGGGCGCGCAGCGCCAGGCGGTCGTCAGCTACACCTACCAGGTCGAGGCCGCGCCGTGGACGCAGGACAGCGAGATCCAGCAGGTCTTCCCGGTCGTGGCCGGCGTGGTGCACGGCGCCGGCAAGGCCCAGCTGCAGGAAACCTTCCAGTGGCGCGACCCGCAATGGGTGGCCGTGGACCAGCTCTAGGCCCGACACCGCCATGCCCACACTCGCCCGCTTCCCGCCCGCGCTGGGCGACTGGATCGCCGCCCAGCTCGCCCAGGGCTGGGCACCGCCCGCGGTGGTCGAAGCCCTGGACGAACAGGGCATCCCGCCGCGCGCCTCGCGCGCCATCGTCGGCGCCTTCGAACGCGCCCGCTCGCTGGGCCTGCCGCCGCCCCTGCATACCGTCGAGCTGGAAGACATCGCCCGCCTGCCGCCCGGCCCTGTGCTGCAGGCCGCCGGCCGCGCCGTCCGCGTGGCCGCACGCTTCCACCGCCAGGCCGGCGCCGTGCTGTCGGGCGTGCTGGATGCGGACGAATGTGCCCGGCTGATCGGCATGGCGCGGCCACGGCTCAAGCCCTCCACCGTGGTCGATCCGGCCACCGGCCGCGACACCGTCACCGGCCTGCGCGGCAGCCTGGGCATGTTCTTCCTGCCGGCCGAGAACCCGCTGGTCGCGCGCATCGACCGTCTCTGCGCCGAACTCATGAACCTGCCCGAGTCGCACGGCGAGGGCCTGCAGCTGCTGTACTACCCGCCCGGTGCCGGCAGCGCGCCGCACCACGACTACCTGGAGCCGTCGAATCAGGCCAACCAGGCCTCCATCGCCCGCAGCGGCCAGCGGGTCAGCACCCTGGTCACCTACCTGCACGAACCCGAGGGCGGCGGCGAGACGGTGTTCCCGGAACTCGGCGTATCGGTGTCGCCCCAGCGCGGCAACGCGGTCTACTTCGAATACTGCAACGAGAGCGGCGAGGTCGATCCCGCCCTGCTGCATGCCAGCAGCGCCGTCTCGGCCGGCGAGAAGTGGGTGGCCACCAAGTGGATGCGCGAGCGCCCCTTCGTCAGCGCCGGCCAGGCAGCGGCTTTGCGCTGAAGCCGCATCGGGGTTTCCCGGGGAAACATCGCTACACCAGCCGCACCGGCAGGCGCCAGAATCCTCGGCTTCCAACCAGAGAGGACCTGACATGCGCTTCCAGCTGAACGGATCGGTCGAAGTCACCTACAAGATCCGCGGCGATTCCACCCTGCTCGGCCTGTATTTCGATGCCGAGGAGTTCTCCGGCATCGACATCTCCAACGGTTTCGTCGAGGAAGACGGCGAACTGGTCTACCGCGGCGTCTGGGACGCCGTGGAGGAAAACATCCAGCTCAAGCTACATGTGGTCGCCGTGCGCGGCGGCCTGCGCGAGAAGCGCTGGGAGATCCTGCCGAGCCGCGGCGACCTGGTCGAACCCGCCATCGGCGCCGACCGCATCACCGCCGAATTCGTCGAGGACGAGGACGCCCGCTAGCAGCCACCCGAATCCGGGTTAAAAACGCGGATTCACCGCGAAGGCCGGCCCCGATGCCGGCAGAAGAAAAAATGAAGAGACAAACCCTGATCCGCCTCGCGGCAGCCGCCGCCGTGGCCGCCTGCTTCGGCACCCTGCCCGCCCGGGCCGCCGCCTGGCCCGACCGGCCGATCCGCATGGTGGTGCCCTTTCCGCCCGGCCAGGCCACCGACATCTTCGCCCGCGCCCTGGCCGAGCAGCTCGGCAAGCGCCTGGGCCAGCCGGTGGTGGTGGACAACAAGGGCGGCGCCGGCAGCAATATCGGCACCGAGCTGGTCGCCCATGCGCCGGCGGACGGCTACACCCTGCTGGTCGCCGGCAGCGCCATGGCGGTCAACCACACGCTCTACAAGAAGCTGCCCTACGACGTGAAGACCGAGCTGGCCGGCATCTCGCTGATCGCCAAGGTGCCGCTGGTCTTCCTGGCCACGCCGGCCTCGGGCATCACCTCCATCGCGGAACTGGTGCGCCGCGCCAAGGCCGAGCCGGGCGTGCTCAACTACGCCAGCGCCGGCGTGGGCGGCACCCAGCACCTGTCGGCCGAGATGTTCAAGGCCGCCACCGGCACCTTCATCACCCACATCCCCTACCGCGGCAGCGGCCCGGCGCAGGCCGACTTCATGGCCGCCCAGGTGCCGCTGATGGTGGATTCGGTGACCGCCGCCCTGCCGCTGATCCAGAGCAAACGCGCGGTGCCGCTGGCCGTCACCTCCGCCGCCCGTTCGGCGCAGCTGCCCGATGTGCCGGCCATGCGCGAGACCGGCATCGCCGCGCTCAAGGGCTTCGAAGGCGTGGGCTGGCTGGGCCTGATGGCGCCGGCGCACACCCCGCCCGAGGTGATGGCCCGGCTGCAGCAGGAAGTGACCGACATCCTGAAGTCCGAGCAGATGGTGCGTTTCATCGGCGACCGCGGCTCCATCGCCTCGCCCTCCACCGGCGCCGAGTTCGACCGCTTCATCCAGTCCGAGATCCTGAAGTGGGGCGATGCCGTACGCCGATCCGGCGCCACGGCTGAATAGGCCGGCTGGCCATGTCGCCTACGATGCGGCATGACCAGCCAGGGACCGAACGAATGAAGACCATCGACGAAATGCTCAACCTCGACCTGCTCACCCCCGAGCAGCATGCCGAAGTCGGCGCATGGATCGCACGCGCCGAAACGCCTGAGGAAATCCTGAAGATGCCCGCCGCCCTCTGGCAGGCGGTGGAACGCGCCAGCGATGCGATGGGGGTGGACCGGGACCTGCTGCGTCCGCCCTCGCTGGATGCCGGCCACCTCGGCGGCTGAAGCTGCGCAGTAAGTCCGCGCAAGCTTCGACAATTTCCTCCAAATTCATGCATCGGCCCGGTTCTTAGCAAGCACGTCATACCGGCGCCGAAGAATGGACGGCTTCATCCCACCAGCCGCCCATCCGCATGAAAAGCCTCCGCATCTCCCTGCGCGCGCAGCGCCGCAGCCTTCGTCCCACGGCCCTGTCCGTCGCCTGCGCACTGGCGCTGGCGGCCTGCGGCGGCGGCAACCAGACGGTGGTGGCGGACGCCACCGCGCCCGCCATCGTGCAGCCGAACGTACCCGACGTGCCGGCGATCGCGCCGACCACCCAGGTCCAGCTCTCCGCATGGCCCGGCCTCACCGGCCTGACGGTGAAGGTCGATGGCGTGGCGCTGGCCGCTGGCAGCACCAGCTTCACCGCCAAGACCGCCAGCAGCCTGAGCTTCGAATTGGCCGGCGTCACCCTCGCCACCCTGGCGCCCAAGGCCAGCATCACCCTGTTCGACCTGCTGCCCACGCGCGACTGCGGCAGCAGCGCCGACCTCGGCAAGCTGCTCAGCCTGCTGCTGGCCCTGGACAAGGACCAGGACCCGAGCAACGGCGTCGAGATCCCCGCCATCGCCACGCCCGCCGCCGCCGGCACCCAGCTCTCGGCCCTGTCCGAGGCCGATCTGATGGTGCTGGAAACCCGCCTCGTCGGCCGCAGCATGCCGGTGGCCACCGCGCTGCAGGCCGCCAACGCGGTGCTCGATGCCGAGACCTGGACCGAGGACACCGCCCATCGCACGCTGTTCACCAACGACATGTCGGTGCTGCAGAGCTACCTCGACCGCGTCCAGGCCGTGCTGGCCAGCGCGGCCGGCGACCTCTCGGGCTTCGCCTACCTCAGCAACGACGAGGCCGCGAAGATTCCCGCCACCCTCAAGGGCCAGGGCATGGCCTACGACGGCGACACGCCCGTCTTCTCCTGGCGCTACGGCCTGCAACGGGCCGATGCGAGCTTCACCGGCACCCTCACCCAGCCGCTGGCCCTGCCCAGCGAGATCCAGGCCGAATACGCCGCCAACCCGGCCGGCGTGCACCTGGGCCATATCGGCGACATCGACATCCTGGACGGCAAGCTCTATGCGCCGATCGAGGACGAGGACGACTCCTCCCAGCAGGCCTACATCGCCGTCTTCGACGCCAGGACCCTGCTCTACACCGGCACCAAATACGCCCTGCCGCGCGCCGAACATGCCGACGGCGTGCCATGGGTGGCCGTGGACGGCCCGCGCAAGCTGGCCTACACCGTCACCTGGAGCACCGCCGCCGCGGGCAAGCTCAATGTCTTCGACCTGGCCACCTTCACCCTGCTGCGCTCGGTGCCGCTGCAAAGCAGCTTCGACGGCAAACGGGTGCAGGGCGCCAAGGTCTACAAGGGCATGCTCTACGCAGCCGCCGACACCAAGGACGCCGTCACCGGCAGCGACCTGAAGAGGAAGCGCATCTACAAGGTCGACCCGGTCAGCGGCTCGGTGATCGAGCTGCTGCACTACGACGAGCCCAATCGCACCGAGGGCGAAGGCCTGGCCTTCGGCCCCGACGGCCGGTTCCACCTGGCGGTGCTGGCGGCCTACACCACGCCGCTGTATGCGCAGTCCACCACCAACGCCCGGCCCTTCGATTCCAGCTACAGCATCGACGGCGACGACTGGAACCCCACCGGCACCCTGCGCCACTTCAGCCGCGACGCGGCGCCGCTGCGCGAGAAGATCTGCGCCATGTAACCGGCGCTGACAAACCGGCCCGCCGGCCCCGGGAATTCCATGATTGGACATCGCGTCTATTTCATCGAGACTGGCCTCCAAATTTTAGACAACCCGTCTATTCACGGAGACACGATGAAAAAGATGCTGCCCCGGGGCCTGCTCGCCCTCTGCTGCCTGCTAGGCGCCTCGGCCCTGCAGGCGCAGGAACCGGCCCTGCCCAAGCTCATCAAGATCGTGGTGCCCTTCTCGCCGGGCGGCAGCAATGACCTCTTCGCCCGGGCGCTTGGGCAGAAGCTCTCCGTCAAGCTGGGCGTCAACTTCATCGTCGAGAACAAGCCGGGCGCCAGCGGCGCCATCGGCGCGCAATCGGTGGCCACGGCCGAGCCCGACGGCGCCACCCTGCTGCTGAATTCGGTGAGCTTCACCACCAATGCCGCGGTCGCCACCAAGCTGCCCTACGACCCCATCAAGTCCTTCGCGCCGGTGGCCCTGCTCAACCGCGGGCCGATGCTGCTGATCGTCGGCAACGCCACGCCCTACAAGACCCCGGCCGATGTGCTCAAGGCCATCCGCAGTCCCGCCAAGGACATCAACTACGGCTCGGCCGGCCTGGGCTCGATCGGCCAGATGGCCAGCGAGCTGCTCAACTCCAGCACCGGCGGCCATGCGGTGCACGTGCCCTACAAGGGCATCTCCAATGCGGTGGCCGACATGATGGGCGGCAACCTGCAGATCATGATCACCACCGCCGCCTCGGTGGCCGGCCCGCTCAAGGGCAACATGATCCGGCCGGTGGCGGTGACCTCGCCCACACGCTCGAACTTCATGCCCGGCCTGCCGGCGCTGGCCGAATCGGTGCCGGGCTTCAGCGTGGAATCCTGGTGGGGCGTGTTCGCGCCGGCCAAGACACCCAAGCCCCTGGTGGACCGCCTCAACCGCGAGATCCGCAGCGTGGCCGACACCGCCGAGATGCGCGAACTCTTCGCCCGCGAATCGACCGAGCCCAGCAATATGAGCCCCGAGCAGTTCGGCGACTACCTGCAGGCCGAGGTCGTCAAGTGGCGCAAGCTGGCCCAGGAACGCAACATCACCGCCGACTGAACGGGCTCAATGCCGACGCGCCGGAATCTTGCGGAAAGGCGCGGCATGCGGCGCGGCGAACACCGAGCCGTCGCCGCCCAGGTCGGTGCTGAGCTTCGCCGCCGCGGCCATCACCAGCGGCAGGTTCTTCTCGAAGGCCGCCTGGTCGAAGCGGTACAGCGGCGTGCCGGCCGAGATCGCGCAGACCACCTTCTGCCCCAGCCCGAACACCGGGCAGGCGATGGCCGCGCTGTCGGTCTCCCGCTCGGCCAGCGAGATCGCGTAGTGGGCGCGGCGGATATGGTCGTACTCCGCGCCTTCGCCGCGACCCTTGCCGCCGGGCAGCGACGCTGCCTCCGACCAGGCCAGCAGCACCTTGCCCGCCGCGCCCTTGTCCAGGTCCACCCGCTCGCCCTCGCGCACGTTCATGCGCACCGCCCGCGGCATCTCGACGCGGAACAGGCAGACCCGGTCCTCGCCCTCACGCACATAGATGGCCGAGGTCTCGTGGGTGCGCTGGGTCAGCTCGCGGATCACCGGCAGCGCATGGTCGCGCAGGTGGAAGGAGCCCTGGTAGACCATGCCCAGGTGGAAGGGCATGGGCCCCAGCAGGTAGCGCCCGTCCGGCAGGCGCTTGAGGAAACGGAACTGCTCCAGCGATTCGCACAGCCGCAGGATGGTGCTGTGGTAGAGGCCGGTGGCGGCGGTCAGCTCGGCCAGGGTCATGCCGTCCACGCTGTCCTCGAAGGCCATCAGCACCGACAGCGCGCGGTTGACCGAGGCCACGCCTTTCTCGCCCTTCTCGCCCTTTTCTGCCTTGTCGCCGGCCTCTTCGATGTCTGGCTGCGCTGCTTTCTTCATCGTCCTCTTCCTCGGGTTTGCGCTGGTTCGGATTCGATCCTAAGCGATTGACAGGCCCGTCCCCTTTGACCAGAATCAATAATAGACATCTCGTCTATTTTCAAAAAATGTCCGCTCTGCCTTCCAAGACCTTCGATGCCGCCGCCCGCGGTCCGCTGCACGGCCTGCGCATCATCGACATGAGCCGGTTGGTGGCCGGCAACATGCTCACGCTGCAGTTGGCCGACTTCGGCGCCGATGTCATCAAGGTCGAGCCGCCCGAAGGCGATTCGCTGCGCCACTTCACCACCGAGGGCATGGAGATCTGGTGGAAGACCTACTCCCGCAACAAACGCAGCGTCGGCCTGGACCTGCGACGGCCGGAGAGCATCGGGCTGGTCAAGCAGCTGGTGGCCGGCGCCGACGTGCTGGTGGAGAGCTTTCGCCCCGGCGTGCTCGAAGCCATGGGCCTGGCGCCGGAAGTGCTGCACGCCATCAACCCGCGCCTGGTCATCACCCGCATCTCCGGCTGGGGCCAGACCGGCCCTTATCGCCACAAGCCCGGCTTCGGCACGCTGGTGGAGGGCTACAGCGGCTTCGCGGCGATCAACGGCTTCGCCGACCGCGAGCCGGTGCTGCCGCCCATCTTCCTGGGCGACATGACCACCGGCCTCTACGGCGCCAGCGCCACCATGACGGCGCTGTGGAACGTCAAGGTGCAGGGCGGCGCCGGCCAGGTGGTGGACCTGTCGCTGTTCGAACCCACCCTGTCCATCCTCGGCCCGCAGGTGGCCAACCACCACTTCACCGGCAAACTCAAGAGCCGCACCGGCAGCCGCTCCAGCACCACCGCGCCGCGCAATGCCTACCGCACCCTCGATGACGAATGGGTGTGCCTGTCCACCGCCTCGCACAGCATGGCGCGGCGGCTCTTCGAAAGCATCGGCCACGGCGCGCTGCTGGACGACCCGCGTTTCGCCACCAACGCCGCTCGGCTGAAGAACATCGAGGAGGTCGACCGCCTGGTCGGCGCCTTCGTGCAGGACCGCACCCTGGCCGAGAACCTGGCCTTCTTCGACCGGGCCGGCGTGACCATCGGCCCGATCCAGGATGCCCGCCACCTGGGCACCGATGCCTATGTGATCGAGCGGGAAAGCATCGTGCAGCTGCCCGACGCCGAGCTGGGCAGCCTGCCCATGCACAACATCACGCCCCGGCTGCAAGCCACGCCGGGCGCCTTCCGTATGCCGGCGCCCACGCTCGGCCAGCACAACCGGGAATTGCTGTCGCCGCTGCTGCCGCACAGCGAATTCCAGCGGCTGGTGGACGAGGGCGCCATCTCGACCGGCCGGCGCGCGCCCGCCACCGCCTGATCCCATCCACACATCCACCGCCCGACAGGAGACCGCCATGAACCCCAAGATCAACCACCTCGGCTCGCCCATCGTCTCGCCCGGTGCCTGGAAAGGCCCGGAGATCGACTGGACCCAGCAGGGCCTGCACGTACTCTCCCCCGCGCAGCTGCAGGAGATCGACCAGGCGCTGCGCCACCTGCTCGCCCAGGGCGATGTCGACTTCCCGGACATCACGCCGCAAAACTTCCCGCTGCAGAGCGTCGGCCAGTTGATGGCCTCCCTGCCCCAGCGCCTGCGCGAAGGCTGCGGCTTCCTGATGCTGCGCGGCCTGCCGCGCCAGCAGTATTCCGACGACGACATGGCCCGCATCTACTTCGGCCTGGGCAGCTACATCGGCCGCACCATGACCCAGTCCTACCTGGGCGACCTGCTCGGCCATGTGGTGGACGTGAGCGACCTCGATCCCAAGGGCCGCGGCTACCGCAAGGGCGGCGGCCAGCTGATGCATACCGACTCCTGCGACATCATCGGCCTGATGTGCCTGCGCACCGCCATCAGCGGCGGCGACAGCCGCATCAGCAGCGCGCTCACCGTGCACAACTACCTGGCCGAACACCATCCCGAGGCGCTGGACATCCTGCGCAAAGGCCTCTGGCTCAAGCGCACCGAGGAAGACGGCCGCCGCGCCACCCGCACCTTCAGCGAGAAGCCGGTGCCCTTCTTCACCGAACACCAGGGCGAGATCACCTGCTACCTGCCCACCGGCTACGCCCGCCTGGCCGAGAAGAGCGGCGAGCGCCCCTTCAGCGAAGCCGAATCCCAGGCCTTGCTGCTGGCCCGCAAGGCCGCCGCATCGCCGGAGCACTATCTCGACATGGGTTTCAAGGAAGGCGACATCCAGTTCCTGAACAACCGCATGATGGTGCACGGCCGCACCGACTACCAGGACCACAAGGAGCTGTCGCAGCGCCGCCATCTGCTGCGCATGTGGCTGCGGGTGGATGCGTGGCCGAAGATGCCGACCGAGCAGGTCTTCCACACCGATGAAGACATGCGACTGTGGAGCGTGAGCCGCCGCCCGCTGATGGAGCTGCCCTCCATCCACGACCGCGAACTGCTCGAAGGCGTGGCCAGCCAGATGGTGGAATGAGCCAGCCGCGCAGGCCCTTAATCCTGGATTAAGTGTCGCGGCCCTAAGGTGGCCTTTCGAATCCACCATCCGGAGGGCAGCAAGTGGCAAAACTCGAAGAGACACTCGGCAAGGTCCCCGCGCTCACGCTGGGCTTCTGGATCGTGAAGATCGCGGCCACCACGCTCGGCGAGACCGGCGGCGACGCCGTCACCATGTCGATGAACCTGGGCTATGCGGTCGGCACCGCGATCTTCGCCGTCGCCTTCCTGGCCACCGTCGCCCTGCAGGTGCGCGCGACCAGATTCCACCCCGCCCTCTTCTGGCTCGTCATCGTGACGACCACCACCGTCGGCACCACCCTGGCCGACCTGCTGGACCGCTCGCTCGGCATCGGCTACCTGGGCGGCACCTGCATCCTGGTGGCGCTGCTGCTGGCCACGCTGTTCACCTGGCAGCGCAGCCAGGGTTCGATCTCGATCGACTCGATCGTTTCGAGAAAGGCCGAATTCTTCTACTGGCTCACCATCCTGTTCTCGCAGACCCTGGGCACCGCCCTGGGCGACTGGACCGCCGACGACAAGGGCGGGCTGGGCCTGGGCTACGCCTGGGGGGCGGTGGTGTTCGGCGCGGGCCTGCTCGTCGTGATCGGGCTCTACTACGGCACGAAGATCTCCCGCACCGCCCTGTTCTGGGCCGCCTTCGTGCTGACCCGCCCGCTGGGCGCCACCGTGGGCGACTTCCTGGACAAACCCCTGGCCAACGGCGGCCTGGCGCTCAGCCGCTACGGCGCCTCGGCCGCGCTGCTGGTCTTCATCGTGCTGGCCGTGCTGCTGCTGCCGCAGCGGGCCGAGAAGGTCCGGGCCAGCGCCTGAGCGGTCATTGCGGCAGCGAGAAGATCGAGCCCCAGCCCGCCAGCGGCGCCAGGGGCGCGCCGTCCAGGCGCAAGGCCTTCCACACCACGGTCGCGATGCTGTCGTACACCGGTACGCCGTGGCGCGCCTCCAGCTCGGGCACCAGCGGGGCGCCGCGCACATTGGTGCAGAGGATGGTGATGGCCTGCGGCCGGGTCGCCTCGGGCTGGTCCATCACTTCCGCGACCATCCGGCGGATCTGGTCGTCGTCCACCTCCGAAAAAGAAAAGTTGTCCTGCAGCCCCAGATGGCGCTCGGTGCAGGCGATGCCCAGGCCCGCGTAATTGGCGACGATGGCGGCCTGCACATCCGGCCGGTAGGGCGTGACCAGGCCCAGGCGCGAGACACCCGTCGTCTTCAACACCTCGTTGAGCGCCAGCACCGAGGTGCAGGCCAAGGCGCCGGTATGCGCCTGGATCTGCGCGCACAGCCGCTCGTCCGCATCGAAGCCCAGCCAGGAAGAAGAGGTGCCGCTCCAGCCGATCACCGGGCAGCGCGCATCGGCCAGCAGCCCGGCCGCGGTCAGGATGCCGGCCGGATCGAACTGCGCCAGGGCCGAACCCGACAGCGCGATCTCGGTCACCCGGAAGCGCCCGAAATGCGCGCTGGCGCCGGGCACTTCGGCCAGCATGGCGGAGGTCACCGGCTCCAGCACGGTATTGGAGGACGGCGTCAGCATGCCGAGCAGATGGCGGTTCATGGGGGTCGGGTCTCGGTGATGGAATGCGGGGCATGACGCGAGATTCGTGCCATCGGCACGGGTTTTGAGTACGATCCCTGAAGTTCCTGTATCCAATACCCCATGCCCCGCTCCACCTCCCGCGCCGCGCCGCTCTCCAAAGCCGATATCCACGAGCGCATCTACAAGGCCATCGTCGAACACCGGCTGCTGCCCGGCACCAAGCTGCCGGAGGAACGGGTGGCCGAACTCTTCGCCGTCAGCCGCACCCAGGTGCGCGGCGTGCTGCAGCGCCTGGCCGTGGAGCAGCTGGTCACGCTGATACCCAACCGCGGCGCCTTCGTGTCCACACCCACCGTGGAGGAAGCCCGAGACGTGCTGGCGGTGCGCCGCACGCTGGAGCCCTCGGTGGTCGCCCGCCTGATCGAACGCATGGCCGCCGGCCGGGCCGAAGGCGCCGTCGCCCAGCTGCGCACCCTGGTGCGCAGCGAACACCAGGCCCACGCCGATGGCGACCGGCGCACCGCCGTGCGCCTGTCCGGCGAATTCCACGTGCTGCTGGCCGAGCTGTCCGGCAGCAGCATCCTGGCGCGGATGATGCGGGAGCTGACCCCGCTCACCTGCCTGGCCATCCTGACCTTCGACACCCCCCTGGCCTCGGCCTGCCCGAACGACGAGCACCTGCGGCTGATCGATGCGATCGAGGCCGGCGACGTGGCGACCGCCACCGGCCTGATGGAAGAGCACCTGCGCCATATCGAAAGCGCCCTGCGGCTGGACCGGGGCCAGGAGGTCGAGGTCGACCTGGAGGAAGTCCTGCTCGGCTGAACGCCGGTGCACCAGAAGGTGTATCCAATTCAGTGCGCCGGTTTGTCGAAACGGTGCATGGGCGGCACCAAAAAGCCATCCGGTCCGAGCCCGCTCCCCGGGGAAAATGGCGCCCCGAAAACTGTATCCATAATGCAATCGCATTGGATACACACATGGCACGCCCCTTGCTCGGAAAGACGGAGACCCCTTCTCCGCCCTTCCCCTCCAGGAGTTCCCACCATGTTCAGACTGATCGCGAAACTGCTGCTCGCAGTGGCCGCCGTGGCACCGCTGGCCGGCCATGCCCAGGCCGACAACACCATCAAGCTCGGCTATGCCAAGTGCGCCCACTGCACCCCGCTGGCGCTGACACCCGAGCACGCCACCGGCATCAAGCTCGAAGCCATCGGCTTCAACACCGGCAACGACGTGCTCACCGCCCTGCTGTCCAAGAGCATCGACGTGGCCCAGGTCACCTACCTGCACTACGCCACGGCGCTGGACAAGGGCTTCGACCTGGTCGCCATCTCCGGCCAGGTCAACGGCGGCTCGCAGATCCTGGTCGGCAACGACCTGCCCCTGGCCGAGAACGACTGGGACGGCCTGAAGAAACTCATCGCCAAGTACAAGGCCGAGGGCAAGCCCTTCCGCGTGGCCGCCTCGCGCGGCAATGCGCAGGACATCCACATGCGCGGCGCCTTCGCCAAGCACGGCATCGACGTCAACAAGGACGTGCAGTTCATCAACATCCCCAACCCTTCGGACCATGTGCAGGCCCTGCGCCGCGGCGAGGTGGAGCTGATCTGCTCGGTCGATCCCTTCGCCACCCAGATCCGCCAGGTCAAGGCCGCCAAGTTCTTCGCCTTCCCCTACGACCAGGCCGCCGGCAAGCTCACCAACCTGATCCTGACCCGGCCCGACGTGATCGCCGCCAAGCCCAAGGCGGTCGAGGAAACCGTGCGTTCCATCGTCAAGGTCAACGACCTGATCGGCAAGGACAAGCCGCTCTTCGTGGCCACCATCCAGAAGATCACCGGCCTGGACCAGGCCATCGCCGCCGGCGCGGTGGACAACCTCTACCCCGACTACCAGATGCACCGCGCCTCGGCCGTGGCCATCGGCGCCATGATGCGCGACCTGAAATACATCAACTCCGACGTGTCGGCCAAGATCGAGAAGAACATGGACTACCAGTTCCTCGAAAAAGTGACCGGCAAGCCCAAGACCGAACTGGGCTACTGAGATGGCGTCCACGCCCGTGTCCGTTGCGCCGGCACCCGCGGCGCCGCTGGCGCCCTGGCGCCGGCTCTACCGCCGCATCGAGCGCGCCATCGTGCCGGTGCTGGTGCTGGCCGGCTGGGAGGTCTTCTCCCGCTCGGGCGTGCTACCGCCGGCCCTGCTGCCGGCGCCCTCCCAGGTCTTCCTGGCCTGGGCCGACTGGATCTTCGCCATCGACGGCAACACCCAGAACTACAGCGGCAACTGGATCTTCGACGTGGCCCACAGCGCCATGCGGGTCTTCGCCGGCTTCGCCCTGGCGGGCCTGCTCGGCATCGGCCTCGGCATGGCCATCGGCTGGTCGCGCACCGTGGAAAAGCTGATCGAGCCCACGCTGCAGATCCTGCGGCCGGTGCCGCCGGTGTCCTGGATTCCGCTGGCCATCATCTGGTTCGGCATCGCGGACAAACCGGCCATCTTCCTGGTCTTTCTCGGCTCCTTCTTCGCGGTGCTGCTGTCCACCATCCACGGCGTGAAGACGGTGGACCGCAACCTGCTGCGCGCCGGTGCCATGACCGGCGGATCGCCCGGCAAGCTGCTGCGCTACATCGTCTTTCCGGCCGCGCTGCCCAGCATCTTCTCGGGCCTGCGCATCGCCATCGGCTCGGCCTGGATGCTGACCGTCACCGCCGAGATGGTGGCGGTGAAGAGCGGCGTGGGCTACGTGCTCTGGGACTCGTACTACTTCCTGCGCTACGACCTGGTGATCGCCGCCATGGCCAGCATCGGGCTGCTGGGTTTTCTCAGCGACCTCGTCATCAAGCTCGTCGCCGCGCATGTGCTGCGCTGGCAAAAGGGCTCCACCCTGCAGGCCAAGGAAGGCTGAAACCCATGGCACTCATCACCATCGACCGCGTCTCGCGGCTGTTCCAGGATGCCAAGCGCGGCAAGCCGGTCGTCGCGCTGGAGGAGGTCAGCGTCAGCGTGGCGCGCAACGAATTCCTCTGCCTGCTGGGCCCCAGCGGCTGCGGCAAATCGACTTTGCTCAACATGATCGCGGGCTTCGACCACCCCAGCACCGGCACCGTCACGGTGGGCGGGCAGGTCGTCACCCAGCCGGGCGCGGACCGCGGCGTGGTCTTCCAGCAGGCCAACCTCATGCCCTGGCTGCCGGTGTGGGAGAACGTGGCCTTTCACCTGCAGATGCGCGGCGCGCCCAAGGCCGAGCGGCGCGAGAAAGCCCAGCGTTTCATCGAGATGGTGGGCCTGAAGGGTTTCGAGAACCACTTTCCCAGCGAACTCTCCGGCGGCATGAACCAGCGTGTGGGCATCGCCCGGGCGCTGCTGATGAACCCCGAGGTGATCCTGATGGACGAGCCCTTCGGCGCCCTCGACGAGCAGACCAAGATGGACATGCACGCCGAGCTGGTGCGCATCTGGCGCGAGAGCCAGAGCACCATCGTCTTCGTCACCCACGGCATCGACGAGGCGCTGGCGCTGGGCACCCATGTGGCAGTGATGTCCGCAAGGCCGGGCCGCATCCGCGAACTGCTGCCCATCGACCTGGAGCGGCCGCGCGACTCCACCTCGCCGCGCTTCAACGATTACAAGCGCCACATCCTTTCGCTGCTGCGGCCGGAGGAAGTGCCGGCCATGCAGGCCTTCGCCTGAGCGGACGGGGCATGTCGACCTTCATCACCGGGGCCAGCGGATTCGTCGGCCTGGCGCTGGCCGAACACCTGCTGCGGCGCGGCGGGGAGGTGGTGGGTTTCGACCTGGCCGCGCCCTTGCCCTCCGTGCTGGCCGACTTCGCCGCCCTGCCCGGCCGCTTCCTCATGGAGACGGGCGACGTCACCGACGCGGCCGCGCTCGGCGCCGCCCTGCAGCGGCACCGGCCGCGCCGGCTGGTCACCCTGGCCGCCATCACCGCCGATGCGGCCCGCGAGCGCGGCACGCCGGCGGCCATCGCGGCCGTCAACATCGGCGGCACCTGGAACGCCATCGCGGCCGCCGCGCAGTGCGGCGTCGAGCGGGTGGTGCACGGCAGCTCGGGATCGGTCTACGGCGCCTGCGGCGCGGAGCCGACGCCGCTCTACGAAGACCTGACACCGCAGCGCCCCGAAGGCCTCTACGGCATCAGCAAGCAGGCGGCCGAGGCCGGCGCCTTGCGACTCGCAGCACTCCACGGCCTGGACCTGACGGTCGGCCGCATCGGCACCTGCTTCGGCCCCTACGAAGGCGGCAGCGAGCTGCGCGACACCCCCAGCGCCCCGCTGCAGGTGCTGCGCCGGGCCGAGCGCGGCGAGCCGGTGCGCCTGCCCCGCCCGGGCCGGCGCGACTGGCTCTATGTGCGCGACGCCGCAGCCGCCCTGGCCGCCCTGCTCGACATGCCGCGCCCGCCGCGCGCCGTCTACAACCTGGCCGCGGGCTTCGAATGGACGGTGAGCGACTGGTGCCGCCGCCTGGCGCTGGACCTGCCCGGCCTGGACTGGCGCATCGCCGCCCCCGGCGAGCCCCCCAACATCGACTACTACGCCGCCTACGACCGCGCCAGCATGGACATCGAGGCCCTGCGCGCCGACATCGGTTTCCGCCCTCCTACGACCTTCCCGCCGCCGCGGCCGACTTCCTGGCCTGGCGGGCCCACGCGCCATGAACACCGACAACCCACAAGCCGCACTGGCCCCCGCCGCGCAACGCCTGGCCGGCCAGGTCTGCATCGTCACCGGCGCGGCCTCGGGCATCGGCCGCGCCATCGCCCGGCTGTTCGCCCGGCATGGCGCCACGGTGGTGTTGGCCGATGTGACGACCGAGGTGATCGAGGGCGGCGCGCCGACCGCCGAGGTCATCGCTCACGAAGGCGGCACCGCCGTCTTCGAGCGCACCGATGTCTCCGACACCGCCCAGGTGCAGGCCCTGGTGGACGGCACCGTCGCCCGCTTCGGCCGCCTCGACGTGCTGGTCAACAACGCCTGCATCCGCCACGCCCGGCCGCTGCTGGAACTGGAAGAAACCGACTGGCAGCGCGTGCTGGACGTGAACCTGGGCGGCGTCTTTCGCTGCTGCCGCGCCGCCATCCGCCAGATGGCCGGCCAGGCCGCCGATGCCCAGGGCGTGCGCGGCCGCATCGTCAACCTCTCCTCCCAGCACGGCATGATCGCCGCCCCCGGCGACCTGGCCTACGGCACCAGCAAGGCCGGCATCGACTACCTCACCCGCCAGGTGGCCGCCGACTACGCTGCCGCCGGCATCGTCTGCAATGCCGTCGCCCCCGGCAAGATCCAGACCGGGGCGGGCGGCCGCGCGGTCGATCCGGTCGTGCTCGACCGCGCCACCCGCCGCACCCCCTGGCCGCGCCTGGGCCGCAGCCAGGACGTGGCCCAGGCCGTACTTTTCATGGCCGACCCCGAGACCAGCTTCGTCACCGGCACCACCCTGATGGTGGACGGCGGCTGGATGGCTTCCTGAACCTCTCCCCCACCGCGAGACAAGACATGTACACCACCCCATCCCCCGCCTTCGACCTGGTGCTGCGCAACGCCCACGCCATCACCGCCGCCGACGAATTCGACTGCGACATCGGCATCAAGGACGGCATGATCGCCGCCCTCGGCCGCGGCCTGGCGCCGGGCGAGCGCGAGATCGACGTGGCCGGCCGCAACGTCACCCCCGGCGGCGTCGATGCCCACTGCCATCTCGACCAGCCCACTGCCCCGCCGGTGAGGATGGCCGACGACTTCGACACCGGCACCCGCTCCGCCGCCTGCGGCGGCACCACCACCGTCATCCCCTTCGCCGCCCAGCAGAAGGGCCATTCGCTGCGCGAGGCGGTGGACGACTACCACCGCCGCGCCAACGGCAAGGCCCACATCGACTACGCCTTCCACCTCATCGTCAGCGACCCCACGCCCGATGTGCTGAACCGCGAGCTGCCGGCCCTGATCGCCGAGGGCTACACCTCCTTCAAGCTCTACATGACCTACGACGATCTGAAGCTGGACGACGGCCAGATCCTCGACGTGCTGGACGTGGCGCGAAAGCACGGCGCCATGGCCATGGTGCATGCCGAGAACTCGGACTGCATCGAATGGCTGACCAAACGCCTGGAAGCCTCGGGCCGCACCGCGCCGCGTTTCCATGCGCATTCGCGGCCGATGCTGGTGGAGCGCGAGGCCACGCACCGGGCGATCTCGCTGTCGCAGCTGGTGGACGTGCCCATCCTCATCGTGCATGTGTCGGGCAAGGACGCCGTGGAGCAGATCCGCTGGGCGCGCGGCCTGGGCCTGAACATCTTCGCCGAGACCTGCCCGCAGTACCTGTTCCTGACCGCCGAGGACCTGGGCATCGAGAGCGACGGCCAGGGCAGCTACCTGGGCGCGCGCTGCGTCTGCAGCCCGCCGCCGCGCGACAAGTCCAACCAGGACGTGATCTGGAACGGCCTGGCCGATGGCCTCTTCACCGTGTTCTCCTCCGACCATGCGCCCTTCAAGTACGAGGGGGTGGAAGGCAAGCATCCGGGCGGCGAGGAGGTGGCCTTCCGCCACATCCCGAACGGCATCCCGGGCATCGAGACCCGCATGCCCCTGCTCTGGTCCGAAGGCGTGCTGGCCGGCCGGCTCACCGCGCAGAAGTTCGTGGAACTCACCGCCACCAACCCGGCCAAGGCCTACGGCCTGCACCCCCGCAAGGGCAGCATCGCCATCGGCGCGGATGCCGACCTGGTGGTGTGGGACGAACGCGAGCTGACCCTCGACAACGCCATGCTGCACCACGAGGTGGACTACACGCCCTACGCCGGCATGCAGCTCAGGGCCTGGCCGGGCCTGACGCTGTCGCGCGGCGAGGTGGTGTGGGACGGCAGCACCTTCCACGGCCGCGCCGGCCGCGGCCAGTTCCTGGCCTGCGGCGCGCCCACGCTGATGCCGCGCAAGCGCTGAGCAGGCGGGCACCCCGATGAAACTGCTGCTCATCAACCCCAACATCTCCGACAGCGTCTCGGAGCTGATCGCCGCCGAGGCCCGCGCCAGCGCGCCCGAGGGCTGCGAGATCACGGTCATGACCGCGCCTTTCGGCGTGGCCTATATCGAGACCCGCTTCGAAGCCCTGATCGGCGCCTACGCCACCGCGCAGCTGGCGGCCGAACACCATGCGGGCCACGACGCGGTGATCGTCGCGGCCTTCGGCGACCCGGGCCTGGCCGCCCTGCGCGAGGTGCTGCCGGTGCCGGTGCTGGGCCTGACCGAATCGGCCCTGGCCAGCGCCTGCCTGCTGGGCCACCGTTTCTCCATCGTGGCGATCTCTCAGCGCATCCAGGCCTGGTACCGCGAGGTGGTGGAGTGGCACGGCCTGCAGCAGCGCCTGGCCAGCATCCGCGCGCTCGACCGGCCGCTGGCCAGCATAGGCGCGGTGCAGGCCGACCATGGCGAACGCCTGAAGGCGCTGTGCGAACAGGTGGTGGCCGAGGACGGCGCCGAGGTCATCATCCTGGCCGGCGCGCCGCTGGCGGGCCTGGCACGCAGCCTGCGCGGGCAGCTGCCGGTGCCGGTGGTCGAAGGCGTTTCCAGCGCGGTGCGCCATGCCGTCTCGATGGTGGCGCTGCAGCCGGGGCGGGCGCGCAGCGGCAGTTTCGCGCCGCCGCCGCAGAAGGCCCACCAGGGGCTGCCCGAGGCGATCGCGCGGTTGCTGGCGGCGGGCTGAACGGCGCCGTGCACACGCACGGCAGATGGCAGTTTTGTAATCCGATCGTGCGGAATCTGAGCCCGGCCGATTCTTAGAGTCACCTTCACCGACGCCAACCCTCCTCTGTCAGCGCGGCGGTTTTTCAAGGAACTCTCATGACGCTCTACCGCACCCTCCTCGCCTCCGCAGCCCTGGTCGCCGCAGCCGTCTCGGCACCGGCCATGGCCGCCCAACCCTTCGCCTACAGCGTGGTCTCCGGCTACGGCCAGGTCGACCAGAGCCAGCCTTCGGGCAAGGCCTTCGCCCCGACCCCGGCGGCCGCCCCGGCCAAGGGCCCCACGACCGCCCCCTTCGCCTACAACGTGATCTCGGGCTACGGCCAGGTCGACCAGGCCCAGATCGAGCACGACAAGATGGCCCGCAAGCGGGTGGAAGCCAGCGCCGCGCGTGCGGTGCATGCCGGCGGCCTGCCCACCGGCCAGGAATAAGCCGGCGCCTTCAAGCCTCGCGCGCGCCGGCATCCTTGGCCTGCAGGCTCAGGCCGACGGTGGTCACGCCGCCGCGCGAGGAGGCGAAGGTATCGCCGCCATGCATCAGCGCCACCGCGCGCACGATGCTCAGCCCCAGGCCATGGCCTTCGCTCTCGTGCGAGCGCGAGCGCGATCCCTCGCGCCGCCAGAAGCGGTCGAACATGCGGCCGCAGTCAGCCTCCGATAGCCCCGGCCCGGCATTACGCACCGAGAGCCGCGCGCCGCCCGCGTGCTGCGTCGGCTCCAGCGACAGCACCACCTCGCTGCCCTGCGCGCCGTGGCGCAAGGCATTGCCCAGCAAATTGAAGATGGCCCTGCGCACCAGTGCCGCATTGGCCTGCACCGTCGCCCGGCCCTCCACCCGCACGCGGTGGCCGCCCTGCTCGATCGAGGCGTCCAGGAAGTCGATCACCTGGGCCGCCTGCTCCTCCAGCGCCACCGGCAGCAGGTCGGCGGCCGCCTCGCCGCGGTCGGCGCGCGCCAGAAACAGCATGTCGTCCACGATGGACGAGAGTTCGCGCACCTCCTCCAGCGCCGTGCCCACGGTCTCCCGCATCTCCTGCACCGGCCGCTCGCGCGAGAGGGACACCTCCAGCCCGGCCATCATCACGGCCAGCGGCGTGCGCAGTTCATGGGCCACGTCGGCGCTGAAATTCTCCAGCTGCCGGTAGGCGCGCTCCACCCGGTCCAGCGTCTGGTTGAAGCTCTCCACCAGGGGGTCGAGTTCCTGCGCGCCGGCCGGCGCGGCCAGGCGCTGCGACAGCGACAGGGGCGAGATGCCGGCCGCGTCCGCCGACAGCCGGCGCAGCGGCCGCAGGCCGCGCCGCGCCACCAGCACCGCCAGCAGGCCGGTCGCCAGGATGCCGCCCAGGCAGACCTGCAGCGTGGTGCGGTCGAAGCGCCGCATCAGGGCCAGGCGCGCGCGCGGATGCAGGCCGACGACGATGCGCAGGCCGGCATGGGGGCCGGAGCGGTCCACGGTGCGCTCTATGGTCACCAGCGGCTGCCTGTCCTCGCCCGCGCCAAACGGCAGGTCCGGGCGGCCGAAGACGATATGGCCGGCCCGGTCCACCAGCCAGATGCGCAGGTCGCCGTCGCCGGCCTGCAGCTCGGCGATCTCGCGCTGCAAATCCGTGACCGGCGCCTGGCTGCGCTCCAGCAGCAGTTCCACCGCATGGGCCTTGGCCTCCATCTGCAGCTGCTCGCTGAAGCGCAGCTCCTGCGCCAGGCTCCAGTGCAGCACCGCGCCCACGCTGGCGAAGACCACCACGGCCAGCAGGGCCAGCATGGCGGCCAGGCGCAGCGCCATCGATCCCGTCGGCGGCAGCAGCCTCACGGCGCTTCCAGCATGTAGCCCATGCCGCGCACGGTGTGCAGCAGCTTGGGCTCGAAGGCGTCGTCGATCTTGGCGCGCAGGCGGCGGATGGCCACGTCCACCGTGTTGGTGCCGCTGTCGAAGTTGATGTCCCACACCTGCTCGGCCAGCACGGTGCGCGACAGCACCTCGCCCTGGCGGCGCAGCAGCAGGCCGAGCAGCTTGAACTCCTTGGCGGTGAGTTCGATGCGGGTGCCGCCGCGCATCACCCGGCGGCGCATCAGGTCCATCACCAGGTCGGCCGCCTGCAGCGTGGTCGCGTCGCGGGTGCTGGAGCGCACGCCGCGCCGCTGCAGGGCATCGAGCCGGGCCAGCAGCTCGCTGAAGGCGAAGGGCTTGACCATGTAGTCGTCGGCGCCGGTATGCAGGCCGCGCACCCGGTCGTCCACCGCGTCCAGGGCGGTGAGCATCAGCACCGCGGCCTGCGAGCCCTGGCGGATCGCCGCCAGCACCTCGAAGCCGTCGATGCCGGGCAGCATCACGTCGAGCACCACCACGTCGTAGCTGCCGGTCAGCGCCATGTGGCGGCCGTCGATGCCGTCGTGCGCCACGTCCACCACATGGCCGGCCTCGGCCAGCCCCTTGTGGAGGTAGTCGGCCAGCCGCTTCTCATCTTCGACCACGAGTATCCGCATGGGCGCCACCTTGCCTGCTTTCGAGGCTGCCGATGATGACAAATTTGCAATGGAGCTGTGCGCAAGGCGTGCGCGGGGTCTTCCAAGAATCGGCGCTCCATCGCCCCGAAGCCAAAGGTAGACCCTCCATGTGGATCGTGAAGCTCGCGCTGAGCCGCCCCTACACCTTCATCGTTCTCGCCCTGCTGATCCTCATCGTCGGCCCGCTCACGATCTACCGCACCCAGACCGACATCTTCCCGGACATCAACATCCCGGTGGTCAGCGTGATCTGGTCGTACAACGGCCTGGCGCCGCAGCAGATGGAGCAGCGCATCGTCTCGGGCTACGAACGGGCGCTGACCACCAGCGTGGCCGACATCGAGCACATCGAGTCGCAGGCGCTGAGCGGCGTGTCGGTGGTGAAGATCTTCCTGCAGCCCGGCGCCAGCCTGGACCGGGCGCTGGCCGAGATCGCCGCCGAATCCGCCGCCGCCGTCAAGCAGCTGCCGCCGGGCGCGCAGCCGCCGCTGATGCTGGCCTACAACGCCTCGACCGTGCCCATCATCCAGCTGGCCCTGTCGAGCAAGACCCTGCCCGAGCAGGCGCTCTACGACGTGGCCGGCACGGTGGTGCGCACCCAGCTGGCGACCATCCGCGGCGCGGCCACGCCCCTGCCCTTCGGCGGCAAGGTGCGCCAGGTGATGGTGGACATCGACGGCCCGGCCCTGCAGGCGCGCGGCCTGGCGCCGATGGACGTGGTCAACGCGATCAACGCCCAGAGCCTGATCCTGCCCACCGGCAGCGCCCGCATCGGCACGCTGGAATACAACATCGACACCAACGGCAGCCCGGCCAGCATCCAGGAACTCAACGACCTGCCGATCCGCTCCGGCCGCGACGGCAAGGGCGGCGTGACCTATGTGCGCGACGTGGCCACGGTGCACGACGGCTTCGCGCCGCAGCAGAACATCGTCAAGCAGGCGGGCGGCCGCGCCGCCCTGCTGCAGGTGGAAAAAAGCGGCGGCGCCTCCACGCTGGACATCGTCGCCCAGGTCAAGGCCATGCTGCCCAAGCTGCAGGCCGCCGTGCCCGCGGGCGTGACGCTGCAGGCGCTGGCCGACCAGTCGGTGTTCGTCACCGCCGCCATCGACGGCGTGGTGCACGAGACCGTGCTGGCCGCGGCACTGGCCAGCCTGATGATCCTGCTGTTCCTGGGCAGCTGGCGGGCCACCCTGATCATCGTGGTGACCATTCCGCTGTCCATCCTGTGCTCCCTGGTGGTGCTGTCGGCCATCGGCCAGACCATCAACATCATGACGCTGGGCGGCCTGGCGCTGGCGGTGGGCATCCTGGTGGACGACGCCACGGTGACCATCGAGAACATCGAGCACCACCTGCAGAACGGCCGGCCGCTGCATCAGTCCATCCTCGAAGGCGCGGGCGAGATCGCGGTGCCGGCCTTCGTCTCCACCGGCTGCATCTGCATCGTCTTCCTGCCGATGTTCCTGCTGACCGGCGTGGCGCGCTACCTCTTCGTGCCCATGGCCGAGGCGGTGGTGTTCGCCATGATCGCCTCCTACATCCTGTCGCGCACCGTGGTGCCGACGCTGGCCGCCTACCTGCTCAAGGCCCGGGACGAGGAGGCGGACAAGGGCCGCCGCCCGGGCATGGCCCAGCGTTTCCAGCAGGGCTTCGAGCGCCGCTTCGAGCAGCTGCGCGCCGGCTACACCCGGGTGCTGGAGGGCGGCATCGCCTCGGCCGGCACGGTGGCCGCGCTCTTCCTGGCCTTCTCGCTGTGCTCGCTGCTGCTGATCCCCACGCTGGGCCAGGACTTCTTCCCCAGCGTGGACACCGGCCAGATCCGCCTGCACCTGCGCGGCCGCACCGGCCTGCGCATCGAGGAAACCGCCCGGCTCACCGACGAGGTGGAGGCCGCCGTGCGCCGCATCGTGCCGCCGGCCGAGCTGGGCAGCATGCTCGACAACATCGGCGTGCCGGTCAGCGGCATCAACCTAACCTACAGCAATTCGGGCGTGATCGGCGCATCGGATTCGGAAGTGCTGATCACCCTGGCCGGCCGGCACGCCCCCACCGCCGGCTACCTGGCGCAGCTGCGCGAACAGCTGCCCCGGGCCTTCCCCGGCACCACCTTCTCCTTCCCGCCGGCCGACATCGTCGGGCAGATCCTCAACTTCGGCTCGCCCGCGCCGATCGACGTGCAGGTGGTGGGCAAGGACGGCGCGGCCAACCGCGCCTACGCCGCCCGGCTGATGGCGCGCCTGCGCACCATCCCCGGCATCGCCGACCTGCGGGTGCAGCAGCCGGGCGACCAGCCGGGCATCCATGTGGCCATCGACCGCACCAAGGCGCAGCTGATGGGCCTGAGCCCGCGCGACGCGGCCGGCAACCTGCTGGTCAGCCTGAGCGGCAGCGCGCAGACCACGCCCAACTTCTGGCTGAACCCGGCCAACGGCGTGAGTTACCTGATCGCGGTGCAGACGCCGCAGTACCAGATGGACTCGCTGCAGGCCCTGGCCAACATCCCGGTGACCGGTGCCGGCCAGCCGGCGGGCGGCGTGGGCGCGCTGCTGGGCAACCTGGGCGACTTCAGCTTCGCCAGCGGCCCGGCGGTGGTCTCGCACTACAACGCCCAGCCGGTGGTGGACGTGTTCGGCTCGGTGCAGTCGCGCGACCTGGGCGGCGTGGCCACCGAAATCGAGCGCATCGTCCAGGACAGCCGGGCCGACCTGCCCAAGGGCGCCAGCGTGGTGGTGCGCGGCCAGGTGTTGACCATGCACGAATCCTTCACCGGCCTGGCCCAGGGCATGGTGTTCGCGGCCCTGCTGGTCTACCTGCTGATGGTGGTGAACTTCCAGTCCTGGCTCGATCCGCTGATCATCCTGACCGGCCTGCCCACGGTGATGGCGGGCATCGCCTGGATGCTGTTCCTCAGCCACACCACCATCAGCGTGCCGGCGCTGACCGGCGCGATCATGTGCGTGGGCATCGCCACCGCCAACAGCATCCTGGTCATCAACTTCGCCCGCGAGAAGCTGGCCGGCGGCATGGCGGCGGCGCAGGCCGCGCTGGAAGCCGGCGCCGGCCGGCTGCGGCCGGTGCTGATGACGGCGCTGGCCATGCTCATCGGCATGGTGCCCATGGCCATCGGCCTGGGCCAGGGCGGCGAGCAGAACGCGCCGCTGGGCCGCGCGGTGCTCGGCGGCCTGCTGTTCGGCACCGTCGTCAGCCTGTTCTTCGTTCCCCTGGTCTTCGCCCTGGTGCACGGCTGGCGCGCCCGGCGCCGCATCGCCTCGAACACCGCATCCCCCTCCATCCTCGAAGCCTGAACCATGGCCCAAAGCATTCCGAACCCTACAGCCCGCGCCGGCCACTCCCGAACATTCCGCCTCGCCGCGATGGCAGCGCCCTTCCTGGTGGCAGGCGTGCTGGTGGCGCTGCTGCTGCCGGCCCGCATCCACGCGCAGGCGGGACTGCGCCAGCAGACGCAGGCCCAGGCCCTAACCCCGGTGGCGGTGGTGCATGCGCAAACCGGCCCGGCGACACGCGAGCTGCTGCTGCCGGCGCGTGTCATGGCCTTCGCCGACACGCCGATCTATGCGCGCACCAGCGGCTATGTGAAACGCTGGACCGTCGACATCGGCGCCCCGGTCAAGGCCGGCCAACTGCTGGCCGAGATCGAGGCGCCCGAACTCGACGACAGCCTGCGCCAGGCGCAGGCGGCGCAGGTCCGCGCCGTGGCCGATGCCGACCTGGCCCGTGTCACCGCCGAGCGCTGGCAGGCGCTGGGCAGCACCGAAGCGGTGACCCGGCAGGAGATCGACCAGAAGGTGGCCGACGCGCAGGCCAAGGCCGCATTGGTGGCGCAGGCCCAGGCCGACGTGGCCCGCCTGGGCAAGACCGCCTCGTACAAACAGGTGCTGGCGCCCTTCGACGGCGTGGTGACGGCGCGCAACCTGGAGGTGGGCACGCTGATCAACGCCGGCAGCTCGGCCGCCAGCGCGGGCGTGGAGCTGTTCCACATCGCATCGTCGAGCCGACTGCGCATCGCCGCCGACGTGCCCGAGGCCGACGCCTACGCCGCCACCGTCGGCCAGCCCGCCACGGTGGAGGCGCCCGACCAGCCCGGCCGCATGCTGGCCGGCACCATCAGCCGGCGCGCCGAGGCGATCGACCCGGTGGCCCGCACCCTGCACGTGGAGGTGGACGTGGACAACCGCGAGCATGTCTTCCTGCCCGGCAGCTTCGCCCAGGTGCGCTTCCGTCTGGCAGACAACCAGCCCCGGCTCAGCCTGCCCTCCACCGCCCTGCTGATGCGGCCCGAAGGCGTGCGGGTGGCGGTGGTGCGGGCCGACAACACCATCGCCCTGCAGCCGGTGCGGCTGGGCCGCAACAGCGGCACCCAGGTGCAGGTGCTGGAGGGCCTGACGCCCGCCATGGCGGTGGTGCTGAACCCGCCGGATTCCCTGCTGGCCGGCCAGGCCGTGCAGGTCGTCACGCCCCAGGCGGGAGCTTGACCATGGTCCGCACCTTGCCGGCCCTGGCCGCCCTGTCACTGGCCGCCGCCACCCTGCTGGGCGCCTGCGCCGCGGGCCCCGACTACCGGCCGCCGGTGGTGGAGACACCGCAGGCATTCCGCGAAACGCCCGGCTGGGCGCGCGCGCAACCGGCCGACGCCGAACTGCGCGGCGACTGGTGGACCCTGTTCCGGGATCCCGTCCTGGACCGCCTGCAGGCCCGGGTGGACGTGGACAACCGCAGCCTGCGCGCGGCCATGGCCCGCTACCGCCAGGCCCGGGCGCAGATCCGGATCGCCGAGGCGGCCGGCGCGCCGCAGGTCGGCGTGGGGCTGAACGCCTCGCGCGCCCGGGTGTCCAACAACGTGCTGGGCCGCTCGCTGGCGGGCAGAACGACCAACGACTTCATCCTGCCCGTGTCGGTGTCCTGGGAGCCCGACCTGTGGGGCCGCATCGCCCGCGGCGAGGAAGCCGCCGCCGCCGGCGCCCAGGCCAGCGCGGCCGATGTGGAGACGGTGCGCCTGGCCATGCATGCCGACCTGGCGAGCAGCTATTTCCTGGTGCGCACCCTCGATTCGGAAAGCCGCCTGCTCGAAGCCACCGTGCAGGCCTACCGCAAGGCCCTGGCCATCACGCAGGAGCGCCAGCGCATCGGCATCGCCTCCGGCGTGGACATCTCCCTGGCACGGAGCCAGCTCGACGGCGCCCGCGCGCAGCTGGCCGATATCGCGCTGCAGCGCGGCGCGGCCGAACACGCCATCGCCACCCTGATCGGCGTGCCGGCCTCCAGCTACACGCTGGCGCCGGCCGCGGACGCGTCCCGGCCGGGACGGAGCGCCATCGCCGCACCGCCGGACATCCCGGTCGGCCTGCCCTCCCAGCTGCTGCAGCGCCGGCCGGACGTGGCCGCGGCCGAACGCCGCGCCGCCGCGGCCAACGCCCAGATCGGCGTGGCCGAGGCCAGCATGTTCCCGGCCCTGACCCTGGGCGGCAGCGGCGGCGTGGAGAGCGCCGCCCTGTCGCAGCTGCTGAGCGCGCCCAGCCGCTTCTGGGCCCTGGGCCCGGCGCTGGCCGGCGTGATCTTCGACGGCGGCGCCCGCCAGGCCCGCACCGCGCAGGCACAGGCCGGCTACGACGCCAGCGTGGAGGACTACCGGCACAGCACCCTGGTGGCCTTCCAGGAGGTGGAGGACGAGCTGCAGGCCCTGCGTGTGCTGCGGCAGGAGGCGTTGGTGCAGGACCGGGTGGTCCATGCCAGCGACCAGGCGCTGGCGCTGCTCACCCGCCGCTATGGCCTGGGCGTGGTGCCCTACACCGACGTGGTGCTGGCCCAGACCACCGCGCTGAACAACGAAAGGCTGGCGGTCGGCCTGGCGCGCCGGCGCCTGCTGGCCAGTGTGCTGCTGGTCAAGGCCCTGGGCGGGGGCTGGGACCGGCAGGCGCCGGCCGCGGGCTGAAATCCCGCGCGACTAGATCGAGATGCCGCCGTCGATCGCGTAGTTCTGCCCGGTGACGAAGGACGACTCGTCGCTGGCCAGGAACACCACCAGCGGCGCGATCTCCTCGGCCGTGGCCAGCCGGCCCAGGGGCTGGCGGGCGATGAACTGCTCGCGCGCCTTGGCCGGATCGGCGCTGGCGGCGATGCGGTCGCCGAGCGAGGGCGTGTCCACCGTGCCGGGCGAGATGCTGTTGCAGCGCACCCGCGCGCCGACGAAATCCGCCGCCACCGACTTGGTCAGCCCGATCACCGCCGCCTTGCTGGTGCCGTACACGCAGCGCCCCGGCAGACCCTTCACGCTGCTGGCCACGCTGGCCATGTTGACGATGCTGCCGCCGCCCTGGCGTTGCATGCCGGGCAGCACCGCCTGGATGGTCCAGAACTGGGAGCGCACGTTCAGGTCCATGGCGAAGGTCCAGTCGCGGTCGCTGGCCTGCAGCACGGTGCCGGAATGCACCACGCCCGCGCAGTTGAACAGCACGTCCACCCGGGCCAGCCCTTCGAAGAAGCTGGAAATGGCCGCATGGTCCAGCACGTCCAGCACCGCCGTGCGCACGCCCGGCGTGCCGTCGAGCGAGGCCAGCAGGTCGGCCCGGATATCGGTGGCCCATACCTCGGCGCCCTCGGCCGCCATGGCCAGCACCGTGGCCCGGCCTATGCCCTGCCCCGCGGCCGTCACCACGGCCGTCTTGCCTTGCAATCGCTTCATTTCTTCAGGTCCAGCTTGGGCACCAGTTCCGCATAGAAGGCGCGGTCGTGGTCGATGGTCTTCTGGAAACCGGCGGCATCCGCGTAGGCCCAGCCGAGGTTGGCTTTCTGCAGCGCGTCGCGGAAGACGGCGTCGTCCGCCGCCTTCGCCGCCACGTCGCTCAGCGTCGCCACGATGTCGGCCGGGGTGGCCTTGGGCACGGCCAGGCCGCGCCACACGCCCACCGACAGGTCGATGCCGCGCTCCTTGAGTGTGGGCACCTTCTCGAACATGCCGCCGACCCGCTGGTCGGCCATCACCGCCAGCGTGCGCAGCTTGCCCGCCGCCACATGCTGGGCCACCTCGCCGGGGCTGACGGTGATGGCATCCACATGGCCGCCCAGCAGGGCCACCACGGCGGGCGCGGCGCCCAGGAAGGGCACATGGTTCACCGGCAGGCCGAGCTTCTCGGAGAAGGCCGCCGCCGCCATGTGCCAGATCGAGCCCATGCCGGCATTGGCGATGGCCACCGGGTCCTTGCGTTTCCTGGCATCGGCGATGAATTCCTCCACCGTCTGCCAGGGCGCGTCAGCCCGCACCGAGATGGCCGAGGGGTCGGCGTTCAGGCGGGCGATCGGCCGCACGTCGGCCGCCGTGTACTTGGTGATCCCCATGTTGGGGATGATGGTGATCTCGCAGATGACGATGCCGATCTTGTAGCCGTCCGGCCTGGCATTGATCAGCTCCGCCGTGCCGATGGCGCCGCTGGCGCCCGGCTTGTTGTTCACGATCATCGGCTGCTGCGGCAGGTACTTCTTGGCCGATTCGGCGAAAGCGCGGCCGACGAGATCGGTGCCGCCGCCGGCCGCCACCGGCACGATGAGTTCGATCGGCTTGTTGGGATAGTCGCTGGCCTGGACGGCGAAGGTAGAGCCTCCGCCCCAGGCCAGCGCACAGGCTGCCGCGATGGCTTGGCGCCGGTTGGTCTTCATATGGTTTTGTCTCTGTTGTATTTGTGAAATGCCGGGCGATCAGTAGGTCGCGCGCCCACCCGAAAGGTCGAACACCGCGCCGGTGGTGAAGGAGTTCTCCTCGGACACCAGCCAGGCCACCATGGCCGCCACCTCGTCCACCTCCACGAAGCGTCCGCGCGGAATCTTCGAGAGCATGTAGTCGATGTGCTGCTGCGACATCTGCTCGAAGATCTTGGTGCGCGCCGCCGCAGGCGTGATGGCGTTGACCGCCACGTTGCTCGCCGCCGTCTCCTTGCCCAGGCTCTTGGTCAGCGCGATCACGCCGGCCTTCGATGCGCTGTAGGCGCTGGCATTGGGATTGCCTTCCTTGCCGGCGATGGAAGCGATGTTCACCACCCGGCCGTAGTTGCGTTTCACCATGCCGGGCACCAGGGCGCGGTTGACATGGAAGGCGCCGTCCAGGTTCACGCCCAGCACCCGGCGCCACTCCGATATCTCGTAGTCGGCCACCGGTTTGTTGGCGCCGGCGATGCCCGCGCTGTGCACCAGCATCGCCACCGGGCCGGAGACGGCCTCGGTGAGCGCGGCGGCGTCCTCCACCTGGGCGTAGTCGGTCACGTCGACCTGCACCGCGCTCACCGCATCGCTGGCGAAAGCGGCCTTGGCCACCTCGATCGCCTCCGGGTCGGCATCCCAGATGCAGAGCTTGGCGCCGCCCGCGAGCAGGCGCTTGCCGATGGCAAAGCCGATGCCCTGCGCGCCACCGGTCACGACCGCGGTGCGGCCTTCGTAGTCGTAGTGGACCATGGTGGCGGCCTCAGGCGGCGACCGTCTTCTGCTGCTGCTCGCCCAGGCCCTGGATGCCCAGGCGCATGGTCTGGCCGGCACGCAGATAGACCGCCTGCGGCTTGATGCCCATGCCCACGCCGGGCGGGGTGCCGGTGGAGATCACGTCGCCAGGCTGCAGGCTCATGAAGCGGCTGAGGTAGGACACCAGCTGCGGCACGTTGAAGATCATGGTGCGGGTGTTGCCGGTCTGGTAGCGCTTGCCGTCCACCTCCAGCCACATGTCCAGGCTGTGCGGGTCCGGGATCTCGTCGGCCGTCACCAGCCAGGGGCCGGTGGGGCCGAAGGTGTCGCAGCCCTTGCCCTTGTCCCAGGTGCCGCCGCGTTCCAGCTGGTAGTTGCGCTCGGACACGTCGTTGATCACGCAGTAGCCGGCCACATGCTTCATCGCATCGGCCTCTTCCACATAGCTGGCGGCCGTGCCGATGACCACGCCGAGTTCCACTTCCCAGTCGGTCTTCTCGGAGCCGCGCGGGATCTTCACGTCGTCGTTGGGGCCGACCACCGCGGAAGTCCACTTGTTGAAGATGATCGGCTCGGCCGGGATCGGCATGTTCGATTCGGCCGCATGGTCGGCATAGTTCAGGCCGATGCAGACGAACTTGCCGATGCTGCCCACGCAGGCGCCCAGGCGCGGGGAGCCGGGCACGGCCGGCAGCGTGGCGGGGTCGAGCGCCTTTAGTTTGACCAGCGAGGCGGGGCCGATGGCCGCACCGTCGATGTCGCGCACATGGGCGGAAAGGTCGCGCAGGGTGCCGGTGGCGTCGAGCAGGCCGGGGCGCTCCTGGCCCGGGGGCCGTAACGTAGCAACTTCATCTGAGAGTCTCCTTGAGAGCGCAAATTCTCGGCGGCGCCCCGCTTGCTGCATAGTGAGAGCTTCACATGGGGTTATAGCTTCGAGGAATTACGGTGATACCCAGCCTCTCTTCCATCAGCGCACGCCTGCGTTTCCGCCAGCTCTCCTTATTGGTGGCGCTGGAGGAATGCGGCAGCGTCAACCGCGCGGCGGAACGCCTGAACATGACCCAGCCCGGGCTGACCAAGGCCTTGCGCGAGGTGGAATCCACCTTCGGCTCCGAACTCTTCGTGCGCACCAAACAAGGGGTTTATCCCAATGAGCTGGGCCAGTGCCTGATCCGCCATGCCCGGCTGATGGATGCCGACCTGGGCCATCTGCGCGAGCAGATGAACGGCGTGCTGCGCGGCAGCGGCGGCCGGGTGGCCGTGGGCGCCATCACCGGCGCGCTGCATTCGGTGCTGATCGATGCGCTGGCCGAGCTGCGCCGGCTGCAGCCGGCGCTCTCCATCGAGATCCGGGAAAGCACCAGCCTGGAACTGCTCAACGCCATCGACGACGGCCGGCTGGACCTGGCCATCGGCCGCACCACCGTCACCAGCAAGGTGGAGCAGTTCGACTACGAGCCGCTGATGGACGAATCGGTGTCCGTGGCCGTCGGCCCGCGCCATGCGCTGGCCAAGGCCAGACGGGTGACGCTGGCGCAGCTGGCCAAATACCAGTGGATCATCTACCCCGGCAACATGCCGCTGCGCAAGCTGCTGGAGCGCGAGTTCCGCGAGGCCGGGCTCGACCTGCCGCCCTACCCCATCGAGACCTCGTCTTCGCTGGTCACCATGCTGATGCTGAAGGAAGACCCGCGCCTGGTGGCCCTCGTCTCCTCGGCCACCATGGACTTCTGCGAGGAGCACCAGATCGCCAGCCGCCTGCCGCTGGAGATCCGTTCGCGCCACGAGCCCTTCGGCATCGTCACCCGGCGCGGCGCACGCCTGTCGCCGGCCGCCGAGATGCTGGTGCAGTGCCTGCGCAGCGCCGCCGGCAAGGCCCAGCCGGCGGCCCAGGAGATCACTCCGGTTGCGGCTCCGACGCCTCGGCGGCGACGTCCCGCAGCACCGCCATGAAGGCCAGCACCGGCGGCGGCGTGACCTCGCCCAGGCGGGTCAGCATGCCGTAGTCGGGCATCACTTTCGGCACATCGACCGAGATGCGCGAGAGCAGGCCCTTGGCCACGTACTTGTCCACCAGGGCGGTGGGCTGCAGCGAGAGCATGTCGGTGATGCGCAGCGACTCCAGCGCGAAGAGGAAGGACTGGGTTTCCATCACGCCCGATGTCGGTGTCATGCCGATGCTGCGGAAGATGCCGTCGGACACCTTCCTCAGCGCGGTCGATTCCGGGTAGAGCAGCCAGGGCCAGTGCGCCAGCTTTTCCATCTCCAGGTTTTCCACGCCGCGCAGCGGATGCTGCGGCCCGCCGACCACCTGCAGGGTTTCTCCCGAGAGCCGTTCGTACTGGAAACGCGCGCGCTGCGATTCGTCGGTGAAGCGGCCGATCATCAGGTCGATCTTGCGGTCGCTCAGCCAGTGGATCAGCTGGTCGCTGCTCTGCTCGAAGACCTTCAGCACCAGCAAGGGCCGCAACCGCTGCATCTCGCCTATCGTGCGGGTGAGCAGGCCGGCGGCCGAGCCCGAGATGGCGCCTATGGCCAGCTGCCCGTGCCCGCCCTGCTGCAGGGCGTTGAACTCCTCCACGAACTTGTTCTGCCCCTGCAGCGCGGCGGCGGCATAACGCAGCACGAAGAGGCCGAGTTCGTTCGGCCGCATCTCGCGCGGCAGGCGGTCGAAGAGCCGGGCGTCGAAGATCTCCTCCAGGTCCAGCAGGATCTTGGTGGCCGCCGGCTGGGTCATGTGCATCTGCTCGGCCGTCACCCGCAGGTTGCGGCTGCGGCCCAGGATGTCCAGGAACTGCAGGTGCCGAAAACGCAGCCGGCTGCACACCGAGGTGATCGATAAGGGTTTGCCCGACATCCTGGAAGCCACCGATAACTGAATGGAATGACCTTGTCCTAAACACTGATTGGACCACGCTATCCGAGTCTTTTAGTCTGCCTGCCGGTTCCAACCAACAACGACAGGAGACAAGACATGAAACTGAAAACCATGGCGCTGGCCGCCGCTTTGGCCCTGCTGGGCAGCACCGCCTTCGCCCAGATCCGCGAGCACACCTTCAAGATCGGCACCGGCATCACCGACGACCATCCGCAGGCGCTCGCCGCCAAGCATTTCGGCGAAGGGCTGGCCGCCAAGAGCGGCGGCAAGCTCAATGCCAAGGTGTTCGCCAACGGCACGCTGGGCAACGACGTCACCATGATCTCGGCCCTGCGCGGCGGCAGCCTGGAGATGACGATTCCCGACAGCTCCACCCTCGTCTCGGTGGTGAAGGATTTCGGCGTGCTCAACCTGCCGATGACCTTCAACAACGAGCAGGAAGCCGACGCGGTGCTCGACAGCGCCTTCGGCAAGAAGCTGCTCGACAAGCTGCCCGAGAAAGGCCTGATCGGCCTGGGCTACTGGGAGAACGGCTTCCGCCACACCAGCAACTCGCGCCGCCCGATCACCAAGGCCGAGGACTTCGCCGGCCTGAAGCTGCGGGTGATCCAGAGCCCGCTCTTCATCGACAGCTTCGCCGCCCTGGGCGCCAACGCCACGCCCCTGCCCTTCACCGAGCTGTATTCGGCCATGGAGCAGCGCGCCGTCGACGGCCAGGAGAACCCCGCCGCCACCATCCTCACCAGCAAGTTCTACGAGGTGCAGAAGCACCTGGTGCTGTCGCGCCACATCTACAGCACCTGGGTGTTCCTGCTGTCCAAGAAGAGCTGGGACACGCTCAACGCCGACGAACAGAAGATCGTGCGCGAAGCCGCCGCCGAAGCCACCCAGTTCGAACGCAAGGCGATCCGCGCGCTGGCCGACAAGGCCCTGGGCGAGCTGAAGAAGGTCGGCATGCAGATCACCGAACTGCCGCCCGCGGAACAAGCCAAGCTGCGCGAGAAGCTGCAGCCGGTGGTCGCCAAGTTCAGCAAGGAATTCGGCGAGGACACCACCCGCGAAATGATGGCCGAGCTGAACAAGGCCCGCGGCAAGTAAGGCGAAAAAAGCAAAGGCAGCGATGACCGATAGACCAGAACCCCGCCGTTTCCGCTCCCGCGACTGGTTCGCCGACCCCGAACGCTCGGACATGACCGCGCTCTACCTGGAGCGTTTCATGAACTACGGGCTCACGCCCGCCGAGCTGCGCTCGGGCCGGCCGATCATCGGCATCGCCCAGACCGGCAGCGACCTCTCGCCCTGCAACCGCATCCACCTGGACCTGGCGCGCCGGGTGCGCGAGGGCATACGCGACGCGGGCGGCATTCCGATGGAGTTCCCGGTACATCCGATCTTCGAGAACTGCCGCCGCCCCACCGCCGCGCTGGACCGCAACCTGGCCTACCTGGGCCTGGTGGAGATCCTCTACGGCTATCCGATCGACGCGGTGGTGCTCACCACCGGCTGCGACAAGACCACGCCCGCCGGCATCATGGCCGCCTCCACCGTGGACATCCCGGCCATCGTGCTCTCCGGCGGGCCGATGCTCGACGGCTGGCACGACGGCGAGCTGGTCGGCTCCGGCACCGTCATCTGGCGCAGCCGCCGCCAGCTGGCCGCCGGCGAGATCGACGAGGAGGAGTTCATGGACCGCGCCTGCAGCAGCGCGCCCTCGGCCGGCCACTGCAACACCATGGGCACGGCCAGCACCATGAACGCGGTCGCCGAGGCGCTCGGCCTGTCCCTGCCCGGCTGCGCCGCGATTCCCGCGCCCTACCGCGAGCGCGGCCAGATGGCCTACGAGACCGGCAAACGCATCGTGGAGATGGCGCACGAGGACCTGCGGCCCTCCCGGATCCTGACGCGGGAGAGTTTCCTCAACGCCCTGTCGGTCGTCAGCTGCGCCGGCGGCTCCAGCAATGCGCAGGTGCACATCCAGGCCATGGCCCGCCATGCGGGCGTGGAGCTGCATCCTTCCGACTGGACCACCCACGGCTACGCCCTGCCCCTGCTGGTGAACATGCAGCCGGCCGGCAAGTACCTGGGCGAACGTTTCTTCCGCGCGGGCGGCGTGCCGGCGGTGATGTGGGAGCTGCGCGAGGCCGGCAAGCTGCACGGCGACTGCCACAGCGTCACCGGCCGCAGCGTGGGCGAGAACGTCGAAGGCCGGCAGTCGCGCGACCGCGAGGTGATCCTGCCCTTCGATGCGCCGCTGATGACGGACGCCGGCTTCCTGGTGCTGTCGGGCAATCTGTTCGACTTCGGCATCATGAAGACCTCGGTGATCGGCGAGAGCTTCCGCGCCCGCTATCTCCAGCAGCCCGGCCACGAGAACGTGTTCGAGGCCCGCGCCGTCGTCTTCGAGGGCTCGGACGACTACCACCACCGCATCAACGATCCGGCGCTGGGCATCGACGAGAACTGCATCCTGGTGATGCGCGGCGCCGGCCCCATCGGCTGGCCGGGCTCGGCCGAGGTGGTGAACATGCAGCCGCCGGACGCGCTGATCCAGGCCGGCATCCGCACCCTGCCGACGCTGGGCGACGGCCGCCAGTCGGGCACGGCGGACAGCCCCTCCATCCTGAACGCCTCGCCGGAAAGCGCGGTGGGCGGCGGGCTGTCCTGGCTGGCCACCGGCGACACCATCCGCATCGACCTCAACACCGGCAGCTGCAATGCGCTGGTGAGCGAGGAAGAGATCGCCCGGCGCAAGCGCGAGCTGCCCGCCCCGCCGATTCCCGCCAGCCATTCGCCCTGGGAGCAGCTCTACCGCGAGAAGACCGGCCAGCTGGCCGACGGCGCCACGCTGGACTTCGCGCTGGCCTACCGCCGCATCGCCGAGAAGACGCCCCGGCACAACCACTGAGATCCTTTTTCCCATGCAAGCACCACAGATCCTGCCCGACGACGGGCTGGCCGGCACCCTGCTGGCCCGCGTCTGGACCGACGGCCCTTCGGTGGCCGTGCTGCGGCCCGAGGGCGTGTTCGACATCAGCGAGCTTTTCCCCACCGTGAGCACGCTGCTGGAGACGGCCGCCCCGGCCGCCGAAATGAAACGGCTCGCCGGCAAACGCCTGTGCAGCGTCGACGAGCTGCTGGCCAACAGCCAGCTCGACGGCCGCGATCCCGCCAAGCCCTTCCTGCTCGCCCCCTGCGACCTGCAGGTGGTGAAAGCCGCCGGCGTGACCTTCGCCAGCAGCCTGATCGAACGGGTGATCGAGGAACAGGCCGGCGGCGATGCCTCGCGCGCCCTGCTGCTGCGCAGCAAGGTGCTGGCGCTGATCGGCTCCAACCTGGCGGACATCCGCCCCGGCTCCGAACAGGCGATGGCGCTCAAGGCCCTGCTGCAGCAGCAGGGCCTGTGGTCGCAGTACCTGGAAGTGGGCGTAGGCCCGGATGCCGAGGTCTTCACCAAAGCGCCGGTGCTGGCCTCGGTGGGCAGCGGCGACGAGATCGGCATACGCGCCGACTCGGCCTGGAACAACCCGGAGCCGGAGGTGGTGCTGGCGGTGAACAGCCGCGGTGAGGTCGTGGGCGCTGCGCTGGGCAACGATGTGAACCTGCGCGACATCGAGGGCCGCAGCGCCCTGCTGCTGGGCAAGGCCAAGGACAACAACGCCTCCTGCGCCATCGGCCCCTTCATCCGCCTGTTCGACGGCACTTTCAGCCTGGACGACGTGCGCGCCGAGACGGTGCACCTGGAAGTCAGCGGCGAGGACGGCTACCAGCTGCGCGGCATCAACACCATGGCCAGCATCAGCCGCGACCCGGCCGATATCGTGGGCCAGACCATCGCCGCGCACCAGTACCCGGACGGCTTCATGCTGTTCCTCGGCACGCTCTTCGCGCCCATCGAGGACCGCGACCAGCCCGGCAGCGGCTTCACCCACAAGCTGGGCGACCGGGTGAGCATCCGCAGCGCCCGCCTGGGCGGCCTGCACAACCGGGTGACCCACAGCGAGACGGCGCCGCCCTGGCGCTTCGGCCTGCGCGCCTTCATCGGCAACCTGGCGCGGCGCGGCCTGCTCGACGCGCGGCCGATCTAGACGAGACGACACAAGCCTTTTCCAAAAAATAACAGGAGACAAGACCAATGGAATACTGGATGAACCGCTACTGCCGGCTGCTGGACTTCCTCATGGCCGCCGCCCTGGCCGTGATGGTGGTGCTGGTCTTCGGCAACGTGGTGCTGCGCTACGCCTTCAACAGCGGCATCACCGTCTCGGAGGAACTCTCGCGCTGGCTTTTCGTGTGGCTCACCTTCCTGGGCGCGGTGGTCGCCATGAAGGACCACGGCCACCTGGGCGTGGACATGCTGGTCAGCCGCCTGCCGGATGCGGGCAAGAAGGTCTGCGTGGTGGTCGGCCAGCTGCTGATGCTGTGGGTGTGCTGGCTGCTCTTCATGGGCAGCCTGGCGCAGACGAAGATCAACATGGATGTGACGGCGCCCACCACCGGCCTGTCGATGGGCTGGTTCTACTGCGTGGGCATGGTGTTCGCCGTGTCGGCCGCCGTCTTCCTGCTGTGGGACCTGTGGCGGGTGCTGAGCGGCCAGCTCCAGGGCGATGCGCTGGTGATGGTGAAGGATTCGGAGGAGACGGCCGAGTTCGATGCCCTTCAGGCCCGCCTGGCCGAAGAGAACCGCCTGGCCGCCCTGGCCAAGGCACAGCACTGAGCGGAGACGAGACATGACCATCACCGTCTTCCTCGCGTCCCTCCTGGGCGCCATGGCCATCGGCATCCCGATCGCCTTCTCGCTGCTGCTCTGCGGTGTCGCCCTGATGTGGCACCTGGACATGTTCGATGCGCAGATCCTGGCGCAGAACGTCATCAACGGCGCCGACAGCTTTCCGCTGCTGGCCGTGCCCTTCTTCATGCTGGCCGGGGAGATCATGAACACCGGCGGCCTGTCCAAACGCATCGTGGACCTGGCCCTGACCCTCGTCGGCCATGTGCGCGGCGGCCTGGGCTACGTGGCCATCGTGGCGGCCTGCGTGCTGTCGGCGCTGTCGGGCTCGGCGGTAGCGGATGCGGCGGCGCTGTCGGCCCTGCTGATCCCGATGATGGTG
The DNA here is from genome assembly GCF_009906855.1 of Xylophilus rhododendri. Taxonomy (NCBI): domain Bacteria; kingdom Pseudomonadati; phylum Pseudomonadota; class Betaproteobacteria; order Burkholderiales; genus Xylophilus; species Xylophilus rhododendri. The sequence continues at coordinate 4,840,278 of NZ_CP047650.1, read as the reverse complement.
GCGGCCGGGCACGACAAGGCGCGCTCGGGCGGGCTGATCGCGGCGGCGGGGGTGATCGGGCCGATCATCCCGCCCTCGATCGGCTTCGTCATCTTCGGCGTGGCGGCCAACCTGTCGATCAGCAAGCTCTTTTTGGCCGGCATCTTCCCGGGCATCCTGGTGGCCGCGGCCCTGTGGATCACCTGGTGGTGGCTGGCGCGCAAGGAGCAGGTCACGCCGCCGCGCCGCAGCACCCGCGCCGAGGTGCTGACCGCCCTGCGCAAGGCCGGCTGGGCGCTGATGCTGCCGCTGATCATCCTGGTGGGCCTGCGTTTCGGCGTGTTCACGCCGACCGAGGCCGCGGTGGTGGCCGCGGTGTATTCGCTGTTCGTGGCCACGGTGATCTACCGGGAGCTGAAGCCCGCGCAGATCTACGGCGTGTTCGTCACCGCCGCCCGCACCACCGGCGTGGTGATGTTCCTGGTGGCGGCCGCGCTGGTCTCGGCCTGGCTGATCACCGTGGCCGACCTGCCGAGCAAGGTGGTGGCGCTGCTGCAGCCCTTCGTCGGCAGCCCGATGCTGCTGATGGTGATGATCATGCTGCTGGTGATCGTGGTGGGCACGGCCATGGACATGACACCCACCATCCTCATCCTCACCCCGGTGCTGATGCCGGTGGTGAAGGCGGCCGGCATCGACCCGATCTACTTCGGCGTGCTCTTCATCATCAACAACTCGATCGGGCTGGTGACGCCTCCGGTGGGCACCGTGCTCAACGTGGTGGCCGGGGTGGCGCGCATCCGCATGGACGACGTGATCCGCGGCGTCTGGCCCTTCATGCTGGCCGAGTTCGTGGTGATGTTCCTGATGGTGGCCTTTCCCGCGCTGGTGACCTGGCCCGCGCGCCTGCTGGGGGGATGATGAAACGCGACGACCTCGACACCGCCAGCCTGCTGGCAGAACTGCTCGACGCCCTGGGCCCCAGCGCGGTGCTGGCCGGCGATGCGGTGCCCGAACGCAACCGCAACGACTACAGCGGCCTGCCCGCCACCACCCCGCTGGCGGTGCTGCGGCCGGCGGACACGGCCGCTGTCTCGGCCGCGCTGCGCATCTGCCAGGCCCATGGCGTGGCGGTGGTGCCGCAGGGCGGCATGACGGGCCTGTGCGGCGGCTCGCGTGCCGGCTCCGACGAGATCGCGCTGTCGCTGGAACGCCTGGTCGGCATCGAGGAGCTGGATGCCGCCAGCGCCACCATGACGGTGCTGGCCGGCACGCCCCTGCAGGCGGTGCAGGAAGCCGCCGCGGCCGCCGGCTTCTTCTGCCCGCTGGACCTGGGCGCGCGCGGCTCCTGCAGCATCGGCGGCAACCTGGCCACCAATGCCGGCGGCAACCGGGTGATCCGCTACGGCATGGCGCGCGAGATGGTGCTGGGCATCGAGGCGGTGCTGCCGGATGGCACGGTGCTCACCAGCCTCAACAAGATGATCAAGAACAACGCCGGCTTCGACCTGAAGCAGCTGTTCATCGGCAGCGAGGGGGTGCTGGGCGTGATCACCCGGGTGGTGCTGAAGCTCTGGCCGAAACCGGCCTCCACCATGGTGGCGATCTGCGCCGCGACCGATTTCGCCAATGTGCTGGCCCTGCTGCAGTCGGCGCGGCAGAACCTGGGCCCGCTGCTGTCGGCCTTCGAGGTGATGTGGCCGCAATACTGGGACTTCGCCACCGGCCTGGTGCGCAGCCCCTTCGCGGGCGACGACGTACCGCACGGCGCCTACGTGCTCATCGAAGCCCTGGGCACCGATGCCGAGCAGGATGCGCCGCGCTTCGAGGTCTGGCTGGAGACCCTACTGGACCAGGGCACCATCCCCAACGCGGTGGTCGCCCAGTCGGTGGCCGACGGCCGGGCCTTCTGGGCGGTGCGCGATGCGACCGGCGAGCTGTACCAGCATTTCCCGCAGCACATGGCCTTCGACGTGGGTCTGCCCATCGCCCGCATGGACGACTACGTGGCGCGATGCCGCACGCAGCTGCAAGAGACCTTCCCCGGCTCGACCACGCTGTTCTACGGCCATATCGGCGACGGCAACCTGCACATCATCGTGTGGCAGCCGGGCGTGGACGAGCAGCCGAAGAAGCAGGTCGAGCAGATCGTCTACGGGCTGGTGCGGGAGTACGGCGGCACGGTGTCGGCCGAGCACGGCATCGGCACACTCAAGCGGCAGTGGCTGGGGCATGCGCGCTCGCAGGAGCAGATCGCGCTGATGCGCACGCTCAAGACGGCGCTGGATCCTCGGGGGTTGCTGAATCCGGGCAAGGTGTTCTGAGCGGCCGGCAGCCCTTCAGTCGTCGGCCAGCGGCGGATGTGCCGCGAAGGTGACGGACACCCCGAAACCACGCCCATGCAGGCCGGGCCCGGTGGCGATGCTGGCCTGGTGCAGCGCGGCGATCTGCGCGACCAGCGACAGGCCGATGCCCGCCCCCTTGCCGCTGCGCCCGCCCACCCGGTGGAAGCGCCGGAAGATCTCCTGGCGCTCCTCGGGCGGCACGCCGGGGCCGTCGTCCAGCACCGACAGGCGCACGCTGCCGGCCGCAGCGTCCACGACCCGCGCACAGGCCACCACCACCTCGCCGCCCGGGCCGGCATGGCGCAGGGCGTTGTCGATCAGGTTGCGCAGCAGGATGCCGATGCCGTCCACGTCGCAGGCGATCTCGCAGTCCGACACCTCGGCGCGCAGGGTGCGGCCGGACTGCTGCGCCGTCACCTCGAATTCGTGCACCACATGGCCGACCAGGGCGCCCAGGCTCTGCGGCACCGGCACGAAACCGGCGCCGCCGGCATCGAGCCGGGCCAGGTCCAGCATCTGCTCCGACAGCCGGCTGCTGCGCTCCACGATGACCAGCAGCTTGTGCAGGGCGGCGTCCTTGTCCTGCAGGGTGGCGGCGCGCAGGGCCACCTGGGCCTGGGCCTGCAATGCGGCCAGGGGGGTGCGCAGTTCGTGGGCGGCATCGTCCACCAGGCGGCGCTCGGCCTGCACCGCGCGGTCCACCCGGGCCAGGGCGTGGTTGAAGGCGTCCACCAGCGGCGCCAGCTCCTGCGGCAGGCGGGCGGGTGCCAGCGGGCGCAGGTCGAATTCGGAGCGGGCGCGCAGCTCGGCGCCCACCGCGTTCACCGGCCGCAGGGCGCGCTTGACGACCCGGAACATCAGCCCGCCCGCCAGCAGCAGGAAGAAGGTGACGATGGCGACGAAGCCGATGGCACGCCGCTGGAAGCGCGCATCGATGCTGCTCTGCGGACTGCCCACCTGCACATAGATCTGCCCGCGGCGGTCGGCGATGGAATAGGCGCGCCATTGGCGCCCCTCGATCATGGCGCTGGAGAATCCCTCGGTCGGGAAGGCCGGCGCCATCGCGGTGGCGGGCGCCTCCGGCGTGCGGACCTGCAGTTCGAAACGATCGCCCTCGCGTGTCCAGACCTGGAAGTGCATAGGATCGATGCCGTCCAGGTCGTCGAGCGGCAGCTGCAGGGCCGGGCCGTGGTTGATGGCCAGCTTCTTGCCGGCCGGGATTGCCTGCATGATCTTCACCGCCACGCTCTTGAGCCGGTCGTCCCAGATGCCGGTCTGGTTCTGCGACAGCACCAGCACCACGATCAGGCAGCACACCGCCCAGCACAGCACGATGCCGGCGCCCAGCGTGCAGAGCATGCGTTGGCGCAGCGAGTTCACGCGGCCGGCTCCGCCAGCAGGTAGCCGCGGCCGTGCACGGTGGTGATGAAGTCCTCGCCGAGCTTGCGGCGCAGCTGGTGGATGAAGACGGCGATGGTGTTGCTGTCCGAGCCGTCGTCCTCGCCGTAGACCGCATCGGCCAGCTGCCGGCGCGACAGCACATGGCCCGGCCGCCCGGCCAGGGCCAGCAGGGTGGCGAACTCGTGGGCACTGAGGTTGACCGCCGCGCCCTCGCGGGTGACCAGCTTGCGGCCCCGGTCGATCTGCACCGCGCCGAAGCGCTGCACCGGCACCACCGTGCCCTGCGAGCGGCGCAGCACGGCGCGGATGCGGGCGCCGAGTTCATCGAACTGGAAGGGCTTGACCAGGTAGTCGTCCGCGCCCGCGTCCAGGCCCTTGATGCGTTCGCTCAACTGGCTGCGTGCGGTGAGCATCAGCACCGGCGTGGCGTCGCCGCGCTTGCGCATGGCTTCCAGCACGGTGAAGCCGGTGGCGTCGGGCAGGCCGATGTCGAGCAGCACCACGTCGTAGTCGTGGTCCACCAGGGCGATGCGGGCGGCGGCGGCATCGGCTGCGTGGTCTATCGTCCAGGCGTTCTGGCGCACGCCGGCGCAGACGCCCTCGGCCAGCATCTCGTCGTCTTCCACCAGCAGGATGCGCATCGCCAGGGCGGCTTCAGAAGCGGTAGAGGTAGCCGACGCGCACGCCGCCGACGCTGGAGCGGTCGACCAGCGGGCTGTCCTTGATGGCGGAGCCCAGGCGGGTGCCGCTCACGTCCAGGAAGAGGCTCTGGCGCGCGTCGATGCCGTAGCCCAGGCGCAGGCCGAGTTCCAGGTTGGTGGTGGAGCGGCCGTCGTAAGCGGCGCGGCTGGCGGTGGCCTCGGCGGCGCGCACGCCGTAGTAGTAGTCGACGTATTTCCTGTCGGCGTACACGGCGGCGATGCGCGGGGTGAGCACGAAGGAGCCGAAGCCGAAATTGCGGTCCAGCCCGATGGTGAATTTGGAGCCCTTGCTCTGGCCGGTGGCGCCCAGCAGTTCGGCCGAGACATTGGCGAAGTCGTTCTTCCACACCGCCGCCGCGCCCAGCCAGACGCTGGCATCGCGGTCGGCCATGCCGGCCAGGTTGGGCGAGTCGCTGGCGTCGTAGCCGTCGTTCAGGGCGTAGCGGGCGCGCAGGCGGAAGCTGACCGGGCCGACGGGCGAGAACTTGTAGTCGATCTGCGGCACCTGGATGCTGAAGTGCTCGCTCTCGTAGGAGACCCAGGGCAGCACCTTGGTGTCGCTGTCGTAGCCCTTGTAGGGCTTGCGTACGTAGAACACGCCGCCGCCCACGCCCCAGCTGGGCGCGGCGGACGGCACTTCCTGGGCCTGGGCCGAAGCCGCCAGCAGGGCGGCGGCGCCCAGGAGCAGCGCGGGTCGGCGAAGGCAAAGGCGGGCGGAGGCGGAGCGGTGATGCGGCATCGAAAATCCTGAAGCGTTGTGGCGGGCGCCACGAAGGACGCGATGGTCGCGGCCCCGCATTAAGAATTTATTGGAGCGGCCCGCCGCGCTGCCTTCAGGCCTTCGAGAGCCAGGCGGCCAGTTCCGGATCGATCAGGAATTCGTTGATCTCGTCGTCGCTCTTCTGCACGAAGGAGCGCACATCGGCGATGCGTTTGAAGCCGGTGTTGCCGAACTCGTCGGCCACCTTCTCCAGGAAGGGGAAATGCCCGGCGCCCTGGTTGGAGACACCCAGAAAGAGGATGTAGGCATCGTCGGCCCGCGCCTGCGAGGCGGCCAGCACCTGGCGGGTGCGGGCATGGTCGTTGTTGTCGCCGTCGGTGATGAAGGCGCAGAGCGTGCGTTTGCGGGCGGCGGATCTGGGCTTGCGGCCGAGCAGGCCGTCGAGGAAGCCGGCCGCCTTGGGCAGCCAGCCGTAGTGCTGCAGCATCTTCTCCAGCACATAGCTGTAGTCGGTGCCGCCGTTCCAGCCGGGCACCTTGGCGATGATCTGGCGGGCGACGAAGTCCTGGTAGTTGTCGGCCGTGAGCGAGCCCACGTGGTGGGCCGAGCCGGGGCCGCTGGAGAAGGTGAACACGTCGAGCTGGCGGTCGGGGTCGAAGCTCAGGCCCCAGGGCGCCAGGCGGGTGAACAAATCGTTGGTGACACCTTCGCGGTGCTCGTCCTCGAAGCTGCCGGAGACGTCGGCGACGATGTTCATCTCCAGCTGCGGCATGCGGGTGATGCCGCGTTTTTCCAGCACCAGCTTCAGGCTGGGGACGGACTTGGTGAGGTTGAGGGTGATGGCCATGGCTCAGCTCTTGAAGGTGTCGATCAGGCGCACCAGCGCCTGGTGCAGGTTGAAGCGTTCTGTCTCGTTGGGCTCGGCCGGCGCGGCCGACCAGGTGGCCAGCCAGGCGGGCAGCGCCGTCAGCACCGTCTCGCGGATCTGGCGGCGCAGGCTGTCCAGGGACTGGTGCTGGGCGGCAAGCAGCTGCAGCGACTGCAGGGCGGCGACGGCGGCGCGCGAGAGTTCCAGGCCGCGCTCGGGCAGGCGGTCGGCGCCGTCGCGCGGCAGGTTCAGCTCGGGACGGCTGAGGTATTCGCAGGCCAGGGCGGCGCCGGCCAGTTCCAGGCGGGCCTGATCCAGTTCGGCCTGGGCGCGGTCGAGGTCGGCGCACAGGCCGTCGAGCCGGGGCAGCAGGTCGCGCAGGGTCTTGCGCAGCTGGTCCACCTCACGCATGCCGCGCTGCAGGTCCTGCTGCCGCGGGCGGCGCGACCACAGGCCGGCACTGGCGCCATAGGCCGGCAGCATCTCGCCCAGCAGTTCGACCAGGCGGCCCACATGCTGCAGGGCGGCCCGCTGGGCTTCGTCGCGCGACACGGCGAGCAGCCGGTCGGAGGCGCGGCCGAAACGCTCCTGCGCGGCGGCGCCCAGGGCCTGCACCTGGCGCCAGCCGAAGCCGTCCGGCGAGACGGCGGCCAGGACCGCGGCGGCCGGCTGCAGCACCGCCTCGGGCTGTTCGGGAAACAGCCGGCCCAGTTCGGCCGCCGTCACCGCCAGGGTGCGGCGGGCCACGCCCGGCACCCGGCGCGGCATCGGCGGCGCCTGCGCGGCCACGGCTGCGACGGGAGCGGCGGCAGCCGGCATGCCCGCCACCGTGCGCGGCTGGCGCGGCACGGCCGCGACAGGCTCGGCCGCCGGCGCGGCGCCCTGCACCACACGCGGCTTGGGCGGCTGCAGGGGCGCGTTCACTGGAAGGAGGCGAGCACCTGGTTGAAGTCCTGCTCGAAACCCACGCCCACCGGCGAGAAGGTGGCGGGCAGCCCGCTCTGCAACATGATGGTGCCCATCTGCACACCCACCGCATTGGCGAACTGGGCGGACAGGTCGGCCAGCAGCAGCTGCTGGCCGCTGGAGTTGACGATCTCCACCCGCGCGTTCTGCACCTGGCGGAAACGCTTGCTGCCGTCGCCCGGATGCAGCATGGCGATCAGCGGCACCTCGGCCGTCTGGCCGGGGGCGAGCGGGATCTTCGCCGGATCGATCTCGATGTATTCGTCCACGCCGTCGGCGCGGCCGTCGCGTGCGTCGGCGCTGTGCACCAGGGCGCCGCCGGGCAGGGCGAAACGGCCGTCGGCCTGCTTGGGCAGCACGCCGTTGGGCGCGAGGTTGTAGCAGGACAGGATCTGGTCGGCCTGCGTCAGCGCCGGCGGCGTGGACGCCGTGCCCAGGCACAGCAGGGCATGCAGGTCGACGTCGGCATCGCCGTCCCACAGCAGCTTGACGGTGAAGCGCTCGGCCTTGGTGAGGTTCAGGGACAGCGCGGCCGGCTTGGCGTCGCCGGGCTTGGCGAGGTTGAGGGTGAGTTTGGTCATGGCGAAGGAACTCTCAGGGCTGGAAGGGCCGGTCGGGGCGGATGGTGGCGCCGAGCTGGGCCAGGTCGGTGCGGGCTTGCGAGAGTAGGCCACGCGCCTCTTCGAACTTCTGGGCATTGCTGCGGCGGGCGTCTTCCACCACCTGCTGCAGGGCGGCCGTCTGGGTGACGATGTCGCGCAACTGCCCGGCCTGGCGCAGGCGGTTGTCGCCGGGCGCGTTGGCGGCGGTGGCGACCACGTTGCCGACCACCTTGGCGCGCGCCGCCGCCAGGTTGCTGTCGAGCTGGGCGCCCTGCTCCGCGATGCGCTGCAGCGACTGGGTGGCCAGCGCGCCGTGCAGGCTCAGCAGGGTCATCTTGATGCTGGCGAAGCGCTGGGCGGTGGTGGTGCTCACCTCCAGCACCGTCTGCACGGCGGCGGTCTGCACCTGGCGGATGACGAGTTGCTCGGCCGGCAGCTTGGTGAACACGCCTTCGAGGGCCAGGGCGCGGTTCTGCAGGGCGAGCACCTTGTCCTGCAGGTCCTGCAGGCTGCCGCTGTCGAGCGCATCGGGCGCGCTGGAGGCCACCGCCGCCTGGGCGGCATCGAACTGCGCCTGGGCCTTGTGCGCCAGGGTGTTGACCAGGATGGTGGCCATGGCGAATTCGCTGAAGTGCGCCCGGTACTGGTTCTTGAGCGACTCCAGGTTCTGGGCCTCGGCGATCGCGTTCTTCTTCTCGGCCTCGATGTCGCGCTCCATGCGGTCCATCAGCGTCTTCAGGGTGGCGGTGCGGCCGGCCACCAGGGCGCGCAGCTGCTCGAACAGCGCGTTGGCGCTGGCGGCCGCGCCGCGGCGGCTGAACAGGCCGCCGAGCTTTTCCAGGAAGCCGGGCTTGCCGTCGAGGATGCGGTCGGCCAGCCCCGGCAGGTCCTGCGCAGCGACTTCGCGGTTGAGTTCGGCGACCAGCTTGAAGAGCTGCGGGTTCTGCGCCTTGTCGATGCGGTCGAGAAAGGCGCCCAGGCTGCGGTGCAGGGCCACGTCGGCATCGCTGCCGAGCGAGGCCAGCGCCAGCAGGGGCGTGGCGGCGGGATCGATGCCGTCCACCTGCCGCGCGACCGCATCCAGCGCCTCGGGCGGCGGTGTGAAGCCCAGGTTGGCGGGAATCGCCACCTGCTGCGGCGCCAGACCGGGCAGCGGCTGCGGGTCGGACAAGGTGGCGGGCACGGCACCGGGCGCGGGTGTCCCAACGATACGAGGGGTCATGGTGGCGGAGGGTCAGTGGGAGGCAGGCCAATCGTAGCCGTATCGTCGCCGGCGTTGGCGATGTCCGCCGACACGCACACAGCCTTATAAATTTGGCAGTTTGGTCATATATGGCCAATATGTACGCCATGCCAAAAGCAACTGTTCCCACTTTTCCTGGCGCGGCCAAGCAACTCGCAGCCTTGGGCCTGCGTCTGCGGATGGCGCGGGAACGCCGAAAGCTGAGCCAGGCGCTGTTCGCCGAGCGTATGGGAGTCTCGCGCGAAACCCTGCGACGCCTGGAAAAGGGCGACCCCACGATTGCGATGGGCAGCTTCATGCGTGCTTTGCGTGTCCTGGGCCTCGACAGTGACATCGAGCTGTTGGCTGCCGACGATGTCCTGGGCCGCAAGCTCCAGGACCTGGCCTTGCCGGTCAACCGCGCCCAGCGCAGCTGAGCCGGCACGCAGGCTCAGGCGGACACGCTGTCCGTCAATTCGCGCAGGGCAGCGCCCACCTCCTGCGGCTGAGCCCCCCGATGCGCCGGCGGCCGATGGAAATCGCACACCGCCGCCGCCCGGTCGGCGATCACCTGCAGCGCCGGATTGAACTGGTCCTGGTGCCAGACCGCGCTGAAGGCCATCGGCGGCGGCGCGGGGTCGCTCTCCACCACGCGGATCAGGCCGGCGGCGATGTCGTCGAGGAAATAAGCCAGCGGCAGCTGGGTGATGCCCATGCCGGCGATGGTGAGTTCGCGCAGCACCGTCAGGCTGTTGGTCTCCAGCGCCTTGTGGAAACGAAAGCCGTGCTGGGCCCGCCAGGCCGCGTAGAAGCGGCCCTTGGCCGAGCCGGCCGATTGCTCCAGTGCAGTAAAGGGCGCGAATTCGGCTGGCTTGAGGGGACGGCGCGGGATGTCCAGCGAGGGGCTGGCCATCCAGGGATCGTCCACCCGGCCGATCTCCCGCACGCTGTAGCCCTCGCCCCAGAAGCTGCCGGGCAGCAGGGCGATGTCGATGCGGTTGGCCTTGAGCGCCTCGAAAAGATGCAGGCCCGCGTCCACCACCGGCTCCACCACCAGCTCCGGATGGTCGGCGTGCAGGGACTGGATCAGGCGGGTGAGCCAGGTCAGCGCGGTCAGCTCGGTCACGCCCAGCTTGAAGGTGCCGTGCAGCTGGCGGCCCGGGCGGATCTCGCTGGCGATGCGTTCGCGCAGCTGCAGCGTCTGGCGGGCCAGCGGCAGCAGGCGGTGGCCCGCGGCGGTCGGCAGCAGGCCCTGGGGCATGCGGTGCAGCAAACGCTCGCCGAGGTCCTCCTCCAGCTCGGCCACCCGCTTGGAGATCGCCGACTGGGTGGTGTGCAGCCGCGCCGCCGCCGCGCTGAAGCTGCCGAGGGTGAGCGCGCAATAGAAGGCTTCGAGCTGTTTGAAGGTGAGGTTCATGCCGGGGTGCCTTGATCCGAAAAGGAAGGAGGCAAATTCGGTGCCAGGAAAAAATGGAATGGGCCGGCAAGCGGATTAATCGTTTCGCGAACCGGGCCGCCGCACTCGAAACTGCGGCGCATGACCCAAGCTATCCAGATTGCCGACCGCCTCCAACGGATCAAACCCTCGCCCAGCTCCATGGCCGGCCAGCGCGCCCGGGCCCTCAAGGCCCAGGGCCGCGACATCGTCTCGCTGACCACCGGCGAGCCCGACTTCCCCACGCCGCCCCACATCATCGAGGCCGCCCACCAGGCCATGCTGGCCGGCCAGACCCGCTACACAGACGTCGGCGGCACCATGCAGCTGCGCGAAGCGGTGGCGGCCAAGTTCCGGCGCGAGAACGGCCTGGACTACCGCACCGAAGAGACCATCGTCAGCACCGGCGCCAAGCAGGTGGTGTTCAGCGCCCTGATGTGCACCGTGCAGGCGGGCGACGAGGTGATCGTGCCCACGCCCTACTGGGTGTCCTATCCGGACATCGTGCTGCTGGCCGAGGGCAAGCCGGTCTTCGTCGACTGCCCGGCCGCGGCCGGCTTCAAGCTGCAGCCGGCCGACCTGGAGCGCGCCATCACCCCGCGCACCAAGTGGCTGGTGCTGAACTCGCCCAACAACCCCAGCGGCGCGGCCTACACCGCCGCCGAACTGGCCGCGCTGGCCGAGGTGCTGGCACGCCATCCGCAGGTGTGGGTGATGACGGACGACATCTACGAACATCTGATCTACGACGACCAGCCCTTTTCCACCATGGTGCAGGCCGCGCCCTTCATGCGGGACCGCACGCTGACGGTCAACGGCACCTCCAAGGCCTACGCCATGACCGGCTGGCGCATCGGCTACGCGGCCGGCCCGCAGGCGCTGATCAAGGCCATGGTGAAGCTGCAGTCGCAGAGCACCTCCAACCCCAGTTCGGTGGGCCAGGCCGGCGCGCTGGCGGCGCTGACCGGGCCGCAGGATTTCATAGCGCCGCACCGCCAGCTGTTCCAGCGCCGGCGCGACCTGGTGGTGGGTGGCCTCAACGCCATCGAAGGCATCGCCTGCCCGGTGCCGAACGGCGCCTTCTACACCTTCGCCTCCTGCCAGGGGCTGTTCGGCCGCAGGACGCCCGAGGGCAAGACCATCGCCAGCAGCGACGACTTCACCGAATACCTGCTGGAGAGCCAGGACCTGGCCGTTTTGCAGGGCAGCGCCTATGGCGTGCCCACGCATTTCCGCATCTCCTTCGCCACCAGCGAGGAGCGCCTGGCCGAAGCCAACCGCCGCATCGCCGCGGCCGTGGCCGCGCTCGGCGACTGACGATTTTTTCCACTGCCCCTGTCCTGCCCAGAACCACCATGAGCCACTCACTCGTTCCCCGATGGTTTCGCCTGGCCGCCGCGGCCGCCCTGCTGCTGCCGGCGCTGGCCGTGCAGACGGCCAATGCCCAGGCCGCCTTCCCCAACCGCACGGTGCGCATGCTGGTCGGCTTCTCGCCGGGCGGCTCCAACGACATCATCGCGCGCCTGGTGGCGCCGGGCATGGCCGAGGCGCTGGGCCAGCCGGTGCTGATCGAGAACCGGCCCGGCGCGGGCGGCAATATCGCGGCCGACCTGATGGTGAAATCGACCGACGGCCACACGGTGATGATCTGCACCGCCGGCTCGCTCTCCATCCTGCCGCACCTGCAGCCTTACCCGAACTTCAATCCGGAGACCGATGTGCTGCCGGTCTCGCTGATCGCCAACACGCCGCTCTTCCTGGCGATCAACCCCAAGGTGCCGGCCAACAACGTGGCCGAGCTGATCGCCTATGCCAAGGCCAATCCGGGCAAGCTCAACTTCGCCTCCTCGGGCAACGGCACCACCGGCCACCTGGCCGGCGAGATGTTCAAGACCCAGGCCGGCATCGACATCGTGCACGTGCCCTACAAGGGCACCGGCCAGGTGATCGCCGACATCCTGGCCGGCGAGGTCTCGATGATGTTCGACCAGCCGGTCAGCTCCTACCAGTACGTCAAGGCCGGCAAACTCAAGGCGCTGGCCATCGCCAGCCTGAAACGCCTGCCTTCGCTGCCCGACCTGCCGACCATGGTGGAAGCCGGCCTGCCCGGTTTCGACCCGGTGCCCTGGACCGGCCTGTGCGCACCCAAGGGCATGCCCGCGGCCAATATCGCGCTGCTGCAGAAGGCCCTGGTCAAGGCCCTGCGCCAGCCCGAGGTGATGCAGCGCCTGCTGCAGGACGGGGTGGAGCCCATCGGCAACACGCCCGAGGAATTCAAGACCTTCCTGGCCAACGACAAACGCAAATGGGGCCAGGTGATCAAGTCGGCCGGCGTGAGGCTGGAGTGAGGCGGCATCAGCGCGCCGGCGCATGCAGCGCCGTGCGCATCGCGTCGTGCAGGGCCTGCAGCGCCCGGTTCTCTCCCTCGGTCTTGCGCATCACCAGCGAGAGCTGCAGCACCGGCGCCGCCCGCCCCAGCCGCACGGTGCGCACCGGGTAGCTCTGCAGGATGGCCGGGTCGGCGATCTGCACGATGGAAATGCCCAGGCCCGCGCTGACCATGGCCACGATGGCCGCGGCGCTGTCGAACTCCAGGCTGCTGCGGATCTCGCCCACCTGCGCATTGACGAACTGCGCCGCCATCGCGCCGGTGATGGTGTTGCGGTCGTAGCGGATCCATTCGTACTTGCGGAACAGCGCCGCCAGAGACGACTCGGTGGCGTTCGGCGGCACCACCATCACCAGTTCGCGCCGCAGCATCGGCTGCCACAGCAGGCGGGCCGAGCCGCCGCCCTCGGGCTCGGCGACCAGCGCCGCATCCAGCTCGCCAGCCTTGACGCTGGCCGTGAGCCCCGCGCTGCGGCCGCGCACCGGCCGCAGCTCCAGCGAGGGATGCTGCTCGCGCAGCTGCCGCATGGTGGCCGGCAGCACCACCGGCTGCATCGACTCGATCACGCCCAGCCGCACCACCCCCTGCACCACCAGGCCGCTGCGCTTGCGCAGCTGCTCCAGGCCGATCAGCGGTGCCTGCATCAAGGCGCCGAGCTCGCGGGCCAGGGCGGTGGGCCGCACCTGCAGGCCGGAGCGGTCGAACAAGGGTTGGCCCAGGTACAGCTCCAGCTGCTTCATCTGCATGCTGACGGCACTGGCCGTGATGTTGCATTCCTGCGCCGCGGCAGCGAAGGATCCGTTGCGCAGCACGGCGGCCAGAGTGGTGAAAGTGTCGATCTTCATCAAGAACTCTTAGGAAGAACGTGAAATACCCTCGCTATTCTGAAAGGGTTTGCCTGCCTAGACTGTATTGATCGGATCGAACAGACCAGGAGACAAGACATGACCGTATCCACGGCACACACCGGGCCCCGCGCCTGGACCGCGCAGCAGGCCGCCCAGGACACCGGCTGGGTACAGCGCCTGAGCGAAGAGGAAGTACAGGGTTTTCGCGAAGCCCTGATCCACGCCCGCGCCACCGGCAAGGACATCCTGCAGCTGGAGCAGGCCGATTTCCCCCTGCCCGCCGCGTCCCGCGATGCCCTGGTGCGCGCCGTCGCCACCACCCAGGACCGCTGGGGCATGTGCCTGGTCAAGGGTTTCCCCACCGATGAGTGGACCGAGGCCGAATGCCGCCTCGCCTACTGGGGCATGAGCCTCTACATGGGCGTGGGCCGCACCCAGAACCGCGCCAGCCAGTGCATCAACGACGTGCGCGACGAGGGCGCCGACTACAAGGTCAAGGGCGGCCGGGGCTACAACACCAATGCAGGCCTGGACTTCCACCAGGACTCCTGCGATGTCGTCGCCCTGCTCTGCCGCCGCACCGCCAAGACCGGCGGCAAAAGCAAGGTGATCAGCTCCATCGCCCTGCGCGACAAGGTGCAGCAGCTGCGCCCGGACCTGATCCCGGTGCTGCAGCAGCCCTGGTTCCACAGCTACCAGGGCACGCAGGACCCGAGCCAGCCGCCCTTCTACCGCTGCCCCATCTTCGGCGACGACCCGCAGCATTTCAGCGCCCGCACCAACCGCAAGAACACGGTGGCGGCGCAGCGCGACTTCCCCGAGGTGCCGCGCCTGACGGCCCGGCAGGAAGAGGCCCTGGACCTGCTCGACCAGCTGATGCCCAGCGACGAACTCTGCTACTCGATGGAGCTGGAGCGCGGCGACCTGCAGCTGCTCAACAACTACGTGATCCTGCATTCGCGCACGCCCTTCGAGGACTTCGAGCAGCCGGACCTGAAGCGCCACCTGCTGCGCCTGTGGCTGTCGGTGCCCCACTCGCAACCGCTGCCGGCGCAGTGGGAGGAGTACTACGGCGACGTGCGTGCCGGCGCGGTGCGCGGCGGCGTGCGCGGCAGCTCGATCACGCAGGAGTTCCTGGACTACGAGAAGCGCCAGGCCGCCGTCATGGGCATGCCGATGCGTCCCTGGGCGCCGGTGGTGCGCAAGGAAGAAATGGCCGAGCTGCTGGCCGCCTGAAACACCGCCGCCGCGACCCCGCCCCCCACGGGCGGTAAGAGAAATAGAAAGAGAGAGACAGAGATGCAAAGACGCGAGCTACTCGTCCTGCTGGCGGCCTCGGCCACTGGCCTGCCGATACACGAGGCGCTGGCCCAGCCCCAGGCCATCCGCCTGCTGGTGGGCGCCACGCCCGGCGGCGGCACCGACCTGGTCGCCCGTTCCATGGCCCTGGAAATGACCCGCACCCTGGGCCGCCAGTTCATCGTGGACAACCGCCCCGGCGCCGCCGGCAACATCGCCGCCCAGGCCACCGCCAGCGCCGCGCCGGACGGCAGCACCCTGCTGCTGAGCTACACCAGCCATGCGATCAACGCCACGCTCTATCCCAACCTGCCCTTCGACCCGGTCAAGGACTTCACGCCGCTGTACGGCGTGGCCAGCGCGCCGGCCGTGCTGGTGACCCGGCCCAACCTGCCGGCCAAGGACATCAAGGAGCTGATCGCCCTGGCCAAGGCGCAGCCGGGCAAACTCAACATCGCCATCGCCGGCATCGGCAGCGCCAACCACCTGGCCGGCGAGATGCTCAAGCGCAGCGCCGGCATCGACATCGTGAGCATCCCCTACAAGGGCACCGGCCCGGCCCTGGCCGACGTGATGGCCGGGCAGATCGACCTGGTGTTCTCGGGCGTGGCCTCGGCGCAGGAGCTGATCAAGGGCGGCAAACTCAAGGCCCTGGGCGTGAGCAGCGGCAAGCGCCTGCCGCTGTATCCGGACTGGCCGGCCATCTCCGAGGTGCTGCCGGGCTTCGAATACAGCGCCTGGTACGGCCTGTTCGGCCCGGCCCACATGCCGCCCGCCCTGGTGCAGCAGTACGCCAAGGCGGCGCGCGAGGCGCTGGAAAGCGCCACGGTGCAGAAGCGCCTGGCCTCCGAGAGCCTGGTGCCGATGAACCTGCCGCCGGCCGAGTTCGACAAGTTCGTGCGCAGCGAGATCGTTCGCTGGGGCAAGGTCGTCACCGCCACCGGGGCCAAGCCCGAATAGGCGTCGATGCTGACCCGACGGACGGTCTGCCACCCGCGGCCGGCCGTCCTAGACTTTCTGCCTCACCCCTTTCGGTGGCACATCAGAAAGCATGTCATTCATGGGCCAACTGCGCTTGCCAACCCTGGTCATATCCGATTCGATCAAGTCCCACCTGCCTCCCGGTGGCGGACCGCCGGATAATGCCGACATGGATGCACGCGTTCAAAAGCTCGAGAACCTCGCCGAGAAAACCGGCGAGAAACTCACCGCCATCGAAACCCGGCTGACGAAGATCGAGACCCGCGCCGACTACTTCGCCACCCGCGCCGATGTGTCCGAAGCCAAGACCAGCATCATCCTGTGGGTCGTCGGTTCGGCCTTTCTCACGCAAGTGCTGCCGGCCCTGCCCGGTCTGGTCAAGGGCGTCGCCGCCGTCTGGCTAGGCCGATAGCCCTTCGTTCGGCCTGGCCTTGCCCATCAGGAAGTCGATACAGGTCCGCACAGCCCGGGTGCGGTGCCGGTTCGGCAGGTACAGCAGGTACATGTGCGTGCCGAAGATGCTCAGCCGGTATTCGTCCAGCGTGGTGAGGATCTCCCCGCTGTCGAGCTTGTCCTGCACCACATAGTCCGGCACCAGCCCCACGCCCAGGCCGGCCAGGATGCCCTGGCGCAGGAAGGGAAAATGCTCCGAGATCATGGTCGGCTCCAGGCTCACCTCCTGCCGCTCTTCCCCCTGGTAGGCCGTCAGCCGCAGCTGGCGGCCTGACACACCGGCCGTGATCAAGGGGCTGGTGCGCAGGTCGTACAGCGTGCGCGGCAGGCCGTGGCGGCTGGCGTAGTCGGTCGAGGCGCAGGCCAGGTAACGCACATTGCCCAGGCTGCGCGCCACCATCGACAGGGGCGGCTCCTGCATCACGCGGATCGCGATATCGACTTCGTCGCGCAGGTTGTCCGCCCGGTTCTCGAACAGCACATCCAGCACGATGCCCGGATAGCTGCGCTTGAACTCGATCAGCCAGTCGCTCATCACGATCTGCCCGTAGCCGCTGGGCACGCTGATGCCCACCCGGCCGCGCAGGCCCTCGCCCAGGTTGGTGATCGCTTCCTGCGCCGCCTGCATCTCGTTGTGGATGGCGCGGCCGTGCTCGTAGAGCCGCAGGCCGATCTCGGTGGGCTCCATGCGGCGGGTGCTGCGCTGCACCAGCTGCACACCCGCGTCCTTCTCCAGCTTGGCGAGGTGGTAGCTCACGTTGGCGCGGGTCATCTTCAGCTTGCGGGCCGCCTGGCTGAGGTTGCCGCTGTCGATGATTTCCATCAGCAGGGTCAGGGATTGGGAATCCATGGATTGGTCAAAACGATTTGACAGTCTGTCAATGATTCAGGGGATTACCAAAATCCATTGTCGCCGCAAGAATGGGCCCCTGGCCTTCCATACCAATAACGGAGATATCTGCATGGCTTCTGAAGCATCGGCTTCTGTGGTTCAACTGCAAACGCAGGACGGCGTGCTGGTCGTGACCATCGCCAACCCGCCCGTCAACGCCCTGGGCGCCGCCGTGCGCCAGGGCCTGCTGGCCGCGATGCAGGAGGCCGAATCGCGCGCCGATGTGCAGGCGGTGCTGATCGTCGGCGCGGGCAAGGCCTTCATCGGCGGTGCCGACATCCGCGAATTCGGCAAGCCGCGTGTGCCGCCCAGCCTGCCCGAGGTCTGCGAACGCATCGAGTCCAGCGCCAAGATCGTGATCGCCGCCATCCACGGCGCGGCGCTCGGCGGCGGCCTGGAGGTCGCCCTGTCGGCCCACTACCGCCTGGCCTTGCCGGCAGCCCTGCTCGGCCTGCCCGAAGTGAACCTGGGCCTGCTGCCCGGCTCCGGCGGCACCCAGCGCGCGCCGCGCCTGATGGGTGTGAAGGCCGCCACCGAGATGATGCTGAGCGGCAAGCATTTGTCGGCCAAGGCCGCGCTGGCCGCCGGCCTGGTGGACCAGCTGGCCGAAGGCACCGACCCCGTCGCCGCAGGCCTGGCCTACACGAAGCAGCTGCTCGCCAGCCAGGCGCCGACGCGTCCCATCAGTGCCAGCGCCGGCCGCCTGGCCGACAAGGCAGCCGCCCACGCCGGGCTGGAAGCCCTGCGGGCCGCCACCACCAAGTCCGCACGCGGCCTGTTCTCGCCGATGAAGATCATCGACTGCGTGAATGCCGCCATCGACCTGCCCTTCGACCAAGGCATGGCCTTCGAACGCGAGCAGTTCCTGGCCTGCGTGGACAGCCCGCAGCGCGCCGGCCTGGTCCATGCCTTCTTCGCCGAACGCGAAGTGGTGAAGATCCCCGAAGCCAAGGCCGCCGCGCCGCGCGCCTTCGCCTCCATCGCCGTGATCGGCGGCGGCACCATGGGCGCCGGCATCACCGTCTCGGTGCTGGACGCCGGCCTGCCGGTCACCATGATCGAGCGCGACGCCGAATCCATCGCCCGCGGCCGCGCCCATGTGGAAAAGGTCTACGACGGCCTGATCGCCAAGGGCCGCCTCAGCGCCGAAGCCAAGGCCGCCATCATGGCCCGCTACACCGGCAGCATCCACTATGACGACATCGCCGGAGCCGACCTGGTGATCGAAGCCGTCTTCGAAGACCTGGAAGTGAAGAAGGCCGTCTTCAAGGAACTCGATCGCGTCTGCAAGCCCGGCGCCGTGGTGGCCACCAACACCTCCTACCTCGACATCGACGCGATCGCCGCCGCCACGTCGCGGCCCCAGGACGTGATCGGCCTGCACTTCTTCAGCCCGGCCAACATCATGAAGCTGCTGGAGATCGTGGTGCCCTCCCAGGTCAGCGCCGACGTGGTCGCCACCGCCTTCGAACTGGCCAAGAAGCTCAAGAAGGTGCCGGTGCGCGCCGGCGTCTGCGACGGCTTCATCGGCAACCGCATCCTGGCCGTCTACAAGCAGGCCGCCGACTACCTGATGGAGGACGGCGCCAGCCCCTACGAGATCGATGCCGCCGTGCGCGATTTCGGCTTCGCCATGGGCCCCTTCCAGGTCACCGACCTGGCCGGCGGCGACATCGGCTGGGCCACCCGCAAGCGCCGCGCCGCCACCCGCGACCCCCAGGCGCGTTACGTCGAGATCGCCGACCGCATATGCGAGAACGGCTGGTTCGGCCAGAAGACCGGCCGGGGCTTCTACCTCTACCCGCAGGGCGCCCGCATCGGCCAGCCCGATCCGGAAGTGCTGGCCATCGTCGATGCCGAGCGCGCGAAAAAAGGCGTCACGCCGCGCGCCTTCAGTGGCGAGGAAATCATGCGCCGCTACATGGCCGCCATGGTCAACGAAGGCGCCAAGGTGGTGGAAGAAGGCATCGCCCTGCGCCCGCTGGATGTGGACGTGACCTTCATCTCCGGCTACGGCTTTCCGCGTTTTCGCGGCGGCCCGATGAAGTATGCGGACATGGTGGGCCTGCCGAAGATCCTGGCCGACATCCAGGAGTTCGCCAAAGAGGACGCCCTCTTCTGGAAGCCCGCGCCGCTGCTGCAGAAGCTGGTGGCCGAGGGCCGGAATTTCGACAGCCTGAACCAGGCCTCGGCCCAGGCCTGAAGGCCCTGCACCGGCCGCGCACGCGGCCGGCTTTTCCCATAAGAACCAAGAGACAAGCACCCATGCGCGAAGCCGTCATCGTTTCTACCGCCCGCACGCCGCTGGCCAAGTCGCACCGCGGCGAGTTCAACATCACCCCGGCCGCCCAGCTGGCCGCGTACTCCATCACCGCCGCCGTCGAGCGTTCCGGCGTGGACCCGGACCGGTTCGAGGACCTGATCCTGGGCTGCGGCAACCCCGACGGCTTCCAGGGCCGCAACCTCGGCCGCCAGGCCGCCCTGCGCGCCGGCCTGCCGCTGTCGGTGGCCGGCGCCACCGTCACCCGCTACTGCGCCTCCGGCCTGCAGGCCATCGCCATCGCGGCCGGCCGCATCGTGGCCGAGGGCGTGCCGGCCATGATCGCGGGCGGGGTGGAGACCATCTCCGGCCTGCGTCCGGGCAACAACCTGCCCAGCGACCAGGACCCCTGGCTGGTCGAGCACAAGCCCGCGCTCTACATGGCCATGATCGACACCGCCGACATCGTGGCCCACCGCTACCGCATCTCGCGCGAGGACCAGGACGCCTTCTCCCTGCAGAGCCAGCAGCGCACCGCCGCCGCGCAGAAGGCCGGCGTCTTCGCCGACGAGATCGTGCCCTGCGCCACCCGCATGGCCGAGAAGAACAAGGACACCGGCGAGATCACCTACCGCGACGTCATCGCCACCCACGACAACTGCAACCGCCCTTCCACCACCCTCGAAGGCCTGCTCAAGCTGGAGCCGGTGAAGGGCCCGGGCCAGTTTGTCACCGCCGGCAATGCCTCGCAGCTCTCGGACGGCTCCTCGGCCTGCGTGCTGATGGAGGCCCGCGAGGCCGAGCGCCAGGGCCTGCAAGCCCTGGGCGCTTTCCGGGGCATGGCGGTGGCCGGCTGCGAGCCCGACGAGATGGGCATAGGCCCGGTCTTCGCGGTGCCCAAGCTGCTGGAGCGTCACGGCCTGAAGGTCGAGGACATCGACCTGTGGGAACTCAACGAGGCCTTCGCCTCGCAGGCCCTGTATTGCCAGCGCACCCTGGGCATTCCCAACGAGCGGCTCAACGTCAACGGCGGCGCTATCTCCATCGGCCATCCCTTCGGCATGACCGGCGCCCGCCTGGCCGGCCACCTCCTGCTGGAAGGCCGGCGCCGCAAGGCCAAGTGGGGCGTGGTGACCATGTGCATCGCCGGCGGCATGGGCGCCGCGGGCCTGTTCGAGATCTTCTGAAATTCCAGCGCAAGGCAAGACTGACCATGGATCTGCAATTCACCCCCCAGGAACAGGCCTTCCGCGCCGAAGTCCAGGCTTTCCTGAAGGACCAGCTGCCGCCCGAGCTGGCGCACAAGGTGCGCAACAGCCTGCGGCTGTCCAAGCAGGACCTGGAGCGCTGGCACGCCATCCTCAACGAACGCGGCTGGCTGGCCAACCACTGGCCGCAGGAATACGGCGGCCCGGGCTGGACGCCGGTCGAGAAGTTCATCTTCGAGCATGAATGCGCCCTGGCCGGCACGCCGCGCATCGTGCCCTTCGGCCTGAGCATGCTGGGCCCGGTGATGATCAAGTACGGCAACCAGGCGCAGAAGGACTACTGGCTGCCCCGCATCCTCAATGGCGCCGACTGGTGGTGCCAGGGCTACAGCGAGCCCGGCGCCGGCTCCGACCTGGCCTCGGTCAAGACCACCGCCGTGCGCGAGGGCGACCACTACATCGTCAACGGCCAGAAGACCTGGACCACCCTCGGCCAGCACGCCAACATGATCTTCTGCCTGGTGCGCACCAACCGCGAGGCCAAGGCCCAGGCGGGCATCAGCTTCCTGCTGGTGGACATGACCGCGCCCGGCGTGGAAGTGCGCCCCATCATCACGCTGGACGGCGAGCACGAGGTCAATGAAGTCTTCTTCACCGACGTGAAGGTGCCGGTGGAGAACCTGGTCGGCGAGGAGAACAAGGGCTGGACCTATGCCAAGTACCTGCTGACCTACGAACGCACCAACATCGCCGGTGTCGGCTTCTCGGTGGCCGCCCTGGCCAAGTTGAAGCAGGTGGCCGCCACGGTGCAGTGCAACGGCAAGCCGCTGGCGCAGGACCCGCTGTTCGCCACCCGCGTGGCCAAGGTCGAGATCGACCTGGAGAACATGAAGACCACCAACCTGCGGGTGATCGCGGCTGTCGCCGGCGGCGGCGTGCCGGGCGCGGAAAGCTCGATGCTGAAGATCCGCGGCACCGAGATCCGCCAGGAGATCCTCTCGCTGATCCGCCGCGCCATGGGCCCCTACGCCCTGCCCTTCACCGAGGAGGCGCTGCATGCCGGCCACGAGGACCTGGCCGTGGGCCCGGACGGCGCGGCTGCCGCGGCGGCCAACTACTTCAACTACCGCAAGCTGTCGATCTTCGGCGGCTCCAACGAGATCCAGAAGAACATCATCTCCAAGATGATCCTGGGACTGTGAGGAGACACACACCATGAACTTCGTGCACACCGAAGACCGCCGCATGCTGGCGGACACCCTGAACCGTTTCGTCTCCGAGCAGTACGGCTTCGAGCAGCGCAACCATCTGGCCTACGGCGAGGCCGGCCACGGCCCGGAGCTGTACCGTCAGTTCGCCGAGCTGGGCGTGATCGGCGCGCTCTTCGGCGAGGCCGACGGCGGCTTCGGCGGCGCCGGATTCGATGTCAGCGTGGTGTTCGAGAGCCTGGGCCGCGGCCTGGTCGCCGAGCCCTTGCTGGGCGCCCTGCTGGTCGGCCGGGCCGTGGCCGCCGCCGGCAGCGCAGCGCAGAAGGAGCAGGTGCTGGCCGCGCTGATCGGCGGCGAGGCGGTGGCCGCGCTGGCGCATGACGAACCGGGCAGCCACTACGAACTCACCCGTGTCGCCACCACCGCCCGCCGCGAAGGCGCGGGCTGGGTGCTGGACGGGGCCAAGGGCGTGGCATTGTTCGGCGCCTCGGCCGACTGGCTGCTGGTGTCGGCCCGCACGGGCGGCTCGACCTTCGATGCGGACGGCATCTCGCTCTTTTTGGTGCCGGGCGACAGCGCCGGCCTGGCGCGCCGCAGCCTGGGCCGCATCGATGGCGGGCGGGTCGCCGAACTCGAATTCAAGCGCGTGGCCGTCGCTGCCGATGCCCTGCTGGGCGCCGAAGGCCAGGGCGCCGCGCTGCTGGAACGCATCGTGGGCTGGGGCCTGGTGGCCCTGTGCGCCGAGGCGGTCGGCGCGATGGACGTGGCCAAGCAGTTCACGCTGGAGTATTTGCAGACCCGCAAGCAGTTCGGCGTGCCGATCGGCAGCTTCCAGGCGCTGCAGCACCGCATGGCGGACCTGCTGCTGGAGGTGGAGCAGGCACGCTCGGCGGTCATCAACGCGGCGGCTGCGGTGGATGGCGAGGATCGGGTGGTGCGCGAGAAGGCGCTGTCGGCGGCCAAGTATTCGATCGGGCGCATCGGCACCCTGGTGGCCGAGGAGAGCATCCAGATGCATGGCGGCATCGGCATGACCTGGGAGCTGCCGCTGGCCCACTATGCCAAGCGCCTGGTCATGATCGACCACCAGCTGGGCGACGAGGACCATCACCTGGCGCGCTACATGGCGCTCGGAGCCCTTGCATGAGCGATGCCCTGCCCGTGCTTCTGCAGCGGCGCGAGGGTGCTGTGCTGGTGCTGAGCAATAACAATCCGCAGGCGCGTAATGCCCTGTCGCCGGCCTTCTACGCGGCGTTGACGCAGGCCTTGCGGGATGCGCAGGAGGATGGCTCCGTTGGGGCTGTCGTGCTGACCGGGGAAGGTGGGCATTTCTGCTCGGGCGGGGATTTGCGCAAGCTGGCTACGCGGCGGGATTTGCCTGTGGCCGAGCGGCGGGAGTTGCTCGAAGGGCTGCATGACCTGATTCGGGCGGTGCGGGATTGCGGCAAGCCTGTGGTGGCGGCTGTGGAGGGGGCTGCGGCCGGGGCCGGGCTTTCCCTGGCGCTGGCTTGCGACATGCTCGTGGCGGCGCGCGATTCCGTCTTTTCCGTTGCCTACGTCAAGGTGGGGTTGACGCCGGATGGGGGGGCTACTGCCTTTCTTGCCGAGTTTGTTTCGCGGCAGGTGTTGACTGAGCTTTGTCTGACCGGGGAGCGGATTTCTGGTGAGCGGCTGCATGCGCTGGGGGCCGTCAATCGGCTGGTCGAGTCTGGCGAGGCGCTGGGTGTGGCCGTTGCGCTGGCTGGCAGTGTGGCCGAGGGGCCTTTGATGGCCATGGCTCGGATCAAGGCGCTTTGCCGGAGTGCTTCTCAGGCCTCTCTTGAAGAGCAGTTGGAGCATGAGGCTCGGCTCATGGTGCTTTCCCAGGCTACTGAGGAGTCGGCTGAAGGGATTGCTGCTTTTATGGGGAAGCGGCGGGCTGACTTTGTTTCGCTCCGGCGGGTGGGGTGATGCGCTTCTTGCTGGCGGCTGTTCTCCTGCGGAGGGCGGAGCTGGGGCTGCGCGCCCCAGACCGCGCTCACTTTCTTTGCTTCGCCAAAGAAAGTAAGCAAAGAAAGGCGACCCGGCTGCGGGAGTCCCCCTCGTGCGGAGGGGGCACGCTGCGGTGCTCGCAAAGGCGGGGTCCGCCTAAACTCGCTTCGCTCAAACAGACGGTGGCCCTGATCCGCCTTTGCTCCGCTCCTCGCTCACCCGCAGACGGGACCCGGGAGCGGGGCAGCGGCTGCTTCGCAGCGCAACGGGCCTTCGCTGCGCTCGGCCTCTGGCTGATGAATACCCGCCCTCCGCTTTGCGCCGCATTTCAAGCCCAGGCCGAGCGCAGCGACGGCCCGTCGCCCTGCGAAGCAGTGGCTGTCCCCGCTCCCGCTCCCCGGGTCCCGTGAGCCCGAGAGCGAGGAACGGAGCAAAGGCGGATCAGGGCCACGACCTGTTTGAGCGAAGCGAGTTGTCGTGGACCCCGCCTTTGCGAGTACCGCAGCGGTGCCCGAAGGGCCTCGGGTGTCGGGTCGCCTTTCTTTGCTTACTTTCTTTGGCGAAGCAAAGAAAGTGAGCGCGGTCTGGGGCGCGCAGCCCCAGCTCCGCCCTACGCAGTAGAACCAAACTCAAAAAACGGAGGCACAGACAAATGACAGCCAAACAAGACTTCCCCTTAGAGGGCATCAAGGTCCTAGACCTCTCCAGAGTCTTCGCAGGCCCCCTCTGCGGCCAGGTCCTGGCCGACTTCGGCGCAGAAGTCATCAAGGTGGAACACCCCGGCAGAGGCGACGACACCAGAGACTGGGGCATCCGCATAGGAAAAACAGAGACCACCTACTACAACAGCATGAACCGCAACAAGCGGTCCATCACCCTCGACCTGCAAACCCAGGAAGGCCTGCAGATCGTCAAGAACCTGCTCCCGCAGTTCGACGTAGTCATCCACAACTTCAAGACAGGCGGCGCAGAAAAGCTGGGCCTCGGCTACGAACAGCTGAAAGCCGTCAAGCAGGACATCATCTACTGCGCAGTCTCCGGCTACGACACCACAGGCCCCGAAGCCAAACGCCCCGGCTACGACCTCGTCATCCAGGGCGAAACAGGCCTCATGGCCCTCAACGGAGAGAACAGCCAGCCCCCGCTGAAATTCGGCGTCGCGGTGGTCGACCTGATGACCGGCATGTACGCCGCCCAGGCAGTCCTGGCAGCCCTGTTCCAGCGAGAACGCACCGGCAAGGGCAAGCTGATCGAGATGGCCCTCTACGACTGCGGCCTCATGGTCACCGGCTACTACGGCCTCGACGCCATGCAGCTCGGCAAGGACCCGCAACGCTACGGCAACGCCCACCCTTCCATCGTCCCCTACGGCATGTACGAGGCCGCCGACGGCCCGCTGATCATCGCCGTCGGCAACAACGCCCAGTTCGACAAGTTCTGCCGCCAGGTGATCGAGCGCCCCGACATCGTCGAGGACCCGCGCTTCTCCACCAACGTCAACCGCGCCAAGAACCGCCTGGAGATCTCCCCGCTGATCGCCGGCCTGATCCGTGCCTTCCCGCGCGAGCTGCTGCTGGAGCGCCTGACCGCCGCCGGCATCCCCTGCGGCCGGGTCGCCGGCCTGCACGAAGCCCTGACCAGCGAACGCACCCGCCGCGGCGGCCTGCTGCAGGACATGCCGCATCCGGTCGTCGGCACCACGCCCGTGTTCGCCCCGCCCTACCGCCTGGACGGCCAGCGCCTGCCGATCCGCAACGCCCCGCCCACGCTGGGCGAAGGCACCCGCGAGGTGCTGCAGCGCCTGCTGGCGATGGACGACGCCGAACTGCAGGCCCTGCAGGAACGCGGCGTGCTGACGCTGCCGGAGCCGCCGCCGCCCCAGGCCTGAGAAGAATCATCAATAGCACGGAGACAGACAAGATGCCTTTCGAATCCCTCGCCAGCCGCCGCGCCCTGCTCGCCCTGGCGGCCGCGCCGCTGCTGGCCGGCAGCGCCCTCGCCCAGAACAGCGCGCCCTGGCCCAACAAGATGATCAAGCTGATCGTCCCCTTCCCGCCCGGCGGCCCCACCGATACCGCCTCCCGCATCGTCGGCCAGAAGCTAGGCGAGCGGCTGAAGCAGCCGGTGCTGGTGGACAACCGCCCCGGCGCCTCCGGCTCCATCGCCGCGCTGCAGGTAGCCAAGGCCGAGCCCGACGGCTACACGCTGATGATGCTGGCCACGCCCACGCTGCTGGCGCCGCACCTCTACAAGAAGAGCGGCTACGACACGGTGAAGGACTTCACGCCGGTGGCCGGCGTGTACGACCTGCCCATCGTCATCGTGGTCAACCCGCGCCTGCTGCCCGAGGTGACGGACCTGAAGAAACTCATCGCCCATGCCAAGGCCGAGAAGGTGCCCATGGCCTATACCAGCTCCGGCGTGGGCAGCTTCGGCCACCTCAGCATGGAGCTGCTCAAGCAGATGGGCGGCTTCGAGATGAACCATGTGCCCTACAAGGGCGGCGTGCCGGCCATCACCGACACCATCGGCGGCCAGGTGCCGGTCATGTACTCCGACCTGGTCGCCGCGCTGCCGCATATCCAGGCCGGCAAGCTGCGTGCCGTGGCCATCGGCTCGCCGCAGCGCGTGGCCATGCTGCCGGACGTGCCGACCATCGCCGAGCAGGGCTTCAAGGGCTACGACGCCGTGTCATGGGGCGGCCTGTTGGCGCCGGCCGGCACACCCAAGGCGGTGGCCGAACGCATCGCCGCCGAGGTCAGGCAGATCCTGGCCGAGAAGGACACGCAGGAGCGGCTGCTCAACGCCGGCGCCATCGCCCGCTTCGAGCATCCGGCCGGCATGGCCCAGCATGTGCAGCAGGATTACGCCAAGTGGGGGCAGCTGATCCGCGACAAGAACATCGTGTCGGACTGAGGGCGCGCCATGAAGACCCGCATCACCGAACTCTTCGGCATCGAGCATCCCATCATCCAAGGCGGCATGCACCATGTCGGCCTGGCGGAGCTGGCCTCGGCCGTCTCCAATGCCGGCGGCCTGGGCATCATCACCGGGCTGACCCAGCGCACACCCGAGCTGCTGGCCCGCGAGATCGCCCGCTGCCGCGAGATGACCGACAAGCCCTTCGGCGTGAACCTGAGTTTCCTGCCCTCGGTGAACCCGCCGGACTATGCGGGCTATATCCGCGCCATCATCGAAGGCGGGGTGAAGATCGTCGAGACGGCCGGGAACAATCCGCAGAAGTGGCTGCCGGGGCTCAAGGAGCACGGCATCCAGGTCATCCACAAGTGCACCTCGGTGCGCCATGCGCTGAAGGCCGAGTCCATCGGCTGCGATGCGATCAGCGTGGACGGCTTCGAATGCGGCGGCCATCCGGGCGAGGACGACATCCCCAACTTCATCCTGCTGCCGCGCGCGGCCGAGGCCTTGAAGATTCCCTTCGTGGCCTCGGGCGGCATGGCCGACGGACGCTCGCTGGTGGCCGCGCTGGCACTGGGCGCCGAGGGCGTGAACATGGGCACCCGCTTCATCGCCACGCAGGAAGCGCCGGTGCATGAGAACGTCAAGCAGGCCATCGTCGCGGCCAGCGAGCTGGATACCCGGCTGGTGATGCGCCCGCTGCGCAATACCGAGCGGGTGCTGGTGAACGCCGCCACCGAGCGGCTGCTGGACAAGGAACGCGAGCTGGGCGCCGCCATCAGCTTCGCCGACATCCTGCCCGAGGTGGCCGGTGTCTATCCGCGCATCATGCAGGGCGGCGAGATGGACGCCGGCATCTGGTCCTGCGGCATGGTGGCCGGGCTGATCCACGACGTGCCCACCGTGCGCCAGCTGATGGACCGGATCATGGCCGAAGCCCATGCCCTCATCCATGAACGCCTGGCCGGACTGATCCGGCAGGCCTGAACACTCCCTATCGATAAGGAACATCGCCATGAAAATCCTGGTGCCCGTGAAACGGGTCGTCGACTACAACGTCAAGGTCCGCGTCAAGTCGGACGGCAGCGGCGTCGATATCGCCAACGTCAAGATGAGCATGAACCCCTTCGACGAGATCGCCATCGAAGAGGCGGTCCGGCTGAAGGAAAAAGGCCTGGTGACCGAAGTCATCGCCGTGTCCTGCGGCGTCGCTCAATGCCAGGAGACGCTGCGCACGGCGCTCGCCATCGGCGCCGACCGCGCCATCCTGGTCCAGACCGATGTGGAGCTGCAACCCCTGGCCGTGGCCAAGATCCTCAAGGCCCTGGTCGACAAGGAACAGCCGACCCTGGTGATCCTGGGCAAGCAGGCCATAGACGACGACAGCAACCAGACCGGCCAGATGCTGGCCGCCCTGGCCGACCTGCCGCAGGCCACCTTCGCCAGCAAGGTCGAGCTGTCCGCCGATGGCGTTCAGGTGACCCGTGAAGTCGACGGCGGCCTGGAGACCCTCAAGCTCACGCTGCCCGCCATCGTCACCACCGACCTGCGCCTGAACGAGCCGCGCTACGTGACGCTGCCCAACATCATGAAGGCCAAGAAGAAGACCATGGACACGCTCACCCCCGCCGACCTCGGCGTGGACGTGGCCCCGCGCCTGAAGACCCTCAAGGTCAGCGAGCCGCCCAAGCGCGGCGCCGGCATCAAGGTGCCCGATGTCGCCACGCTGGTGGCCAAACTCAAGACCGAAGCGAAGGTGATCTGATGGCCGTCCTCGTCATTGCCGAACACGACAACGCCGCGATCAAGCCGGCGACCCTCAACACCATTACCGCAGCCAAGGCCTGCGGTGGCGATGTGACCGTTCTGGTCGTGGGCCAGAACGCCCAGGGTGCGGCCGATGCTGCTGCCAAGGTGGCCGGCGTCAGCAAGGTCATCCTGGCCGATGGTCCCAGCCTGGCCGAAGGGCTGGCGGAGAACGTTGCCGCGCAGGTGCTGTCCATCGCTTCGGGCTACAGCCACATCCTGTTCCCCGCGACCGCCGCCGGCAAGAATGCCGCGCCGCGTGTGGCGGCCAAGCTGGACGTGGCGCAGATCAGCGACATCACCAAGGTCGATTCGCCGGACACCTTCGAGCGGCCGATCTATGCCGGCAACGCCATCGCCACCGTGCAGAGCGGCGATGCGACCAAGGTCATCACGGTGCGCACCACCGGTTTCGACGCGGCAGCGGCCGAAGGCGGCAGCGCATCGGTCGAGAAGATCGATGCCGTGGCCGACAGCGGCAAGAGCAGCTTCGTCGGACGTGAAGTCACCAAGAGCGACCGGCCAGAGCTGACCGCAGCCAAGATCATCGTCTCCGGCGGCCGGGCCATGGGCTCCAGCGACAAGTTCAACGAGGTGCTCACGCCCCTGGCCGACAAGCTCGGCGCGGCACTCGGCGCATCCCGTGCAGCCGTCGATGCGGGCTACGCCCCCAACGACTGGCAGGTCGGCCAGACCGGCAAGATCGTGGCGCCCACGCTCTACATCGCCGCCGGCATCTCGGGTGCGATCCAGCACCTGGCCGGCATGAAGGACTCCAAGGTGATCGTGGCCATCAACAAGGACCCGGAAGCGCCGATCTTCGGCGTGGCCGATTACGGGCTGGAAGGCGACCTGTTCACCATCGTGCCGGAGCTGGTCGAGCGCCTCTGACCAGGGCCCGGGCGCACAGCAGGGGATGTAGGGCAAGCTCCTACATCCCCACCCCGCAGGCAGACACGAAGCACATCCAGTCCCCGACTTCAGTTCCGTTTGGCCGGTCTTCACAATCCACTTCACCGAATCGAGCCCCCCGCAATCGTGCAACGGCTGGAGTCGGACACCGAAACGGGACGACCGATGAACACCGAACAGATCCTCGCCGAGATCCGCGACGCCAACCTGAGCTACCTCGGCGTGGCGCAGAACCTGATCCGCATGGACAAGGCCGAGGCAGTGCAGAGCCTGGGCATCAGCGAGGAATCCGCCGAGCTGCTGGGCCAGCTCTCCACCGCCCAGATGGTGAAGCTGGCCACCGGCAGCACCCTGCTCTGCCGCTTCCCGGTCGATGACGACATGGTGTGGAGCCTGCTGACCCACCACGGCCTGCCATCGCGCGCCGACCATTCGGCGGACAGCCAGGCGCTGGCCCGCAGCCTGCTGGCCGCGGCCGCCTGACCGGCCGCCCCGCCATGCGCCCCGCTGACCAGGCCTCCCCCGCGGAGGCCTTTTTTCTTCCCGCCGCGGCGTCACGGCACAATCGGCGCCCCTTTTGTCTGTGGGCGACCTGCCCGTGAGGTGGCGCGTTGCGCTTGTTCTTCATCGTTTTCTGCTGGCTGGGCCTGCTGGCGGCCACATCCACCGCCCGGGCCGGCGATGGTCCCGAATCTCGTCCCGTGGCGGTCACCGACATGCCCGGCGGTGTGCCGGCTGTCTCCGGCCTGTCCTTCTTCGAGGACGAGAGCCGCAGCCTCGGCATCGCCGATGTGTTGAAGCCGGCGAACCAGGCCCGCTTCGCCTACCCCGACGCACCGCTGCGCGGCCGTGAATCCGACCGTGTGCTGTGGTTCCGCCTGCAGGTGCACCTGAGCGACCAGGCCAGCACCGGCCGCGAGTGGCTGCTGGTGGTGCCCACCGTCTCCACCCACGAACTGAGTTTCTACGGCCCCTACGACAGCCAGGGCCGGGCGCTGGCCGAGCCGGTGGTCACTGGCATGTCGCATCCCTGGTCCACCCGGCCGGCCAGCTCCGAGCAGATGGCCTGGCGCCTGCGCCTGCCGGACACGCAGACCTACACCCTGTATTTCCGCGTCGATTCCACCTTCGCCCGCATCTACGACGTGCGGATCTGGCGCACCGTGCGCTACCTGGAAGACACCCAGGACGAACGCATCTTCGACGGCCTGAGCTACGGCATGCTGCTGGGGCTGGTGGTGTATGCGCTGGTGCTGCTGACGATCTTCCGCGAAGGCATCTACGGCTGGTATCTGGCCTCGGTGGTCTGCGCCCTGCTGGCCCTGGCCGGCTTCAACGGCCATTCGCTGCGCTACCTGTTCCCGCACTGGCCGCAGGCGGCCTGGTTCTGCTACATGGCGATGCCGCCGGCCTGGGTCTTCTGCAAGCTGCAGTTCGGCCGCCGGCTGCTGCGCCTGCACCACTTCGCGCCCTGGCTGGAGCACATCGTGCGGCTGATGCTGGGCGCGCTGGTGCTGGCCACGGTGCTGGCCTTCGCCAATATCCAGGTGGTGTGGATGTTCCGCCTGGTGCAGGCCTGCGTGCTGCTGTCGACCATGGTGCTGCTGGTGGGCGCGCTGTCGGCGGTGCGGCGGCGCTACTGGCCGGCGGTGCTGTATTCGCTGGGCGTGGCGCTGCTGCTGGCGGGCATCTCGGCCATCATCGTGGCCAGCTGGGGCTGGGTGGCGTGGACGCCCGACCAGATGAACATCACCCAGGCCGCGCTGGTGGCCGAACTGGTGGTTTTCGCCGGCGCCACCGCCTCGCGGCTGCGCCTGGTGCTGCAGTCCGAACGCCGGCTCAGCGCCCGCACCGAGCAGCTGGTGGAGGCCCTGGGCACCGATGCCCTCACCGGCGCGGCCAGCCGCAGCGGCTTCCACGGCCGGGCCGAGGCGCTGCTGGCCGAGGGCCGGCCCTTCAGCCTGATGCTGCTGGACCTGGACGGCTTCAAGGCGGTGAACGACAGCCATGGCCATGCGGCGGGCGACGCCATCCTGCAGGCCGTGGTGCGCCGCATGCAGGCGCTGCTGCGCGGCGAGGACATGGTGGCCCGCCTGGGCGGCGACGAGTTCGCCCTGCTGCTGCCGGGCGGCGCCACCCGTGCGCAGCTCGCCGCCCTCACCGAGCGGCTGGCCGAGAGCTGCGCCGCGCCGGTGGATTTCGAGGGCCGCGCCCTGTCGGTGGGCATGAGTGTGGGCATCGCCAGCTATCCGCTCAACGCCTCGGGCCTGGACGAGCTGCTGCGCCTGGCCGACCAGGCCATGTACCGCAGCAAGCGCCAGCGCCGGGCCACCCGCGCCGGCCATGCTTTCGCGGGCGAGCGCGACTGAAGGGCGCGATCAGCGTTCGATGACCGGCGCATGCACCGGCGCCAGCGCCTCGTGCGGCGTCTGGGTGCGCTGGGCGCTCTTGTGGACCATGGTGTAGGCGTAGTCCACGCCCATGCCATAGGCGCCGGAATGCTCCTTGGCCACGGCCATCACCGCGTCGTAGGTGCCGCGGTTGTTCCAGTCGCGCTGCCATTCCAGCAGCACCTGCTGCCAGGTCACCGGCACCACGCCGGCCTGCACCATACGCATGATGGCCATGTCGTGGGCTTCCTTGCTGGTGCCGCCGGAGGCGTCGGTCACCATGTAGATCTGGTAGTCGCCTTCGAGCATGGCGCACAGGGCGAAGGTGGTGTTGCAGACTTCCGTCCACAGGCCGGCCACGACCACCTTCTTGCGGCCGTTGGCGGCCAGGGCGTCGCGCACCTTCTGGTCGTCCCAGGAGTTCATCGAGCTGCGTTCCAGCACCTGCTTGCCGGGGAACACGTCGAGCAGTTCGGGATAGGTGAAGCCGGAGAAGGACTGCGATTCGACCGTGGTGATGGTGGTCGGCACGTCGAAGATCTTCGCGGCCTTGGCCAGGCCCACGGTGTTGTTCTTGAGGGTCTGGCGGTCGATCGACTGCACGCCGAAGGCCATCTGCGGCTGGTGGTCGATGAAGATCAGCTGGCTGTTCCTGGGGGTCAGGACTTCGAGTTTGGCTTGGGTGGACATGGTGTTTCCTATGGAGGTGATGCGAGCCGGAAAGTTAGCCCGCGCAGCGCCGCGGCACATCGCCAACCGGTCCACCCCGGCGCTCCCTCCAAAGGGACAGGCGCCGCTCAGATCGGCAGCACCGCGCTGGCCTTGACCTGGCTCAGCACGAAGCTGGACTTGCAGTCCTGCACCGCCGGATGGCGCAGCAGCTTGTCCATCACGAAGGCCGAGAAATGCTCCATGTCGGCCACCAGCACCCGCAGCAGGTAATCCATCTCGCCGGTCAGCGCCATGCAGTCGACCACCTCCGGCCAGGCCTGCACCGCCGCGGCGAACTCGTCGGCCGGGCCGCGCTTGCCGTTCTCGCGGTGTTTTTCCAGCCGCACGTTGATGTAGGCGGTGAGGTGGATGCCGACCCTGGCCGGGTTCACCCGCGCCGAATAGCCGGCGATGAAGCCTTCTTCCTCCAGCCGCCGCACCCGGCGCTGCGTGGCCGAAGGCGACAGCGCCACCAGCGCCGACAATTCCTCGAAGCTGGCGCGGCCATGCGCCTGCAGCGCGCGAAGCACGCGCAGATCGACCGCATCGAGACCTGTTTCTTCACCCATCCGCGGATTTTCACAGGAATCCCGCGCCATGGGCCCGGTAGAAGCACCAGCGCGCAGGAAACCCGCTCCCCGCCCCGCCTAGCATGGAGGCCCCACCACGCATGCGCAGCAGGAGCGAGAGAACATGGCCGACCTTTTTGACAATCCAATGGGCCTCATGGGTTTCGAGTTCGTCGAATTCGCCTCGCCCACGCCGGGCGTGCTCGAACCCATCCTGGAGATGATGGGCTTCTCGCTGGTGGCCCGCCACCGCTCGAAGAACGTGGACCTGTACCGCCAGGGCGACATCAACTTCATCGTCAACCGCGAGGAGAAAAGCCCCGCCGCCTACTTCGCCGCCGAGCACGGCCCCTCGGCCTGCGGCATGGCCTTCCGGGTGCGCGACGCGCATGCCGCCTACTACCGCGCGATCGAACTCGGCGCCCAGCCGGTCGATGTGCCCACCGGCCCGATGGAGCTGCACCTGCCGGCCATCAAGGGCATCGGCGGCGCGCCGCTCTACCTGATAGACCGCTCCGAGGAAGGCCTGTCGATCTACGACATCGACTTCAAGTTCATCGAGGGCGTGGACCGCAAGCCCGCCGGCCACGGCTTCAAGCTGGTGGACCACCTCACCCA
Source organism: Xylophilus rhododendri (assembly GCF_009906855.1). Classification (NCBI taxonomy): domain Bacteria; kingdom Pseudomonadati; phylum Pseudomonadota; class Betaproteobacteria; order Burkholderiales; genus Xylophilus; species Xylophilus rhododendri. The sequence goes on along the minus strand of NZ_CP047650.1, from coordinate 4,806,604 downwards.
CAACGTCTACCGCGGCCGCATGGCCTATTGGGCGGGCTTCTACGAGAAGTTCTTCAACTTCCGCGAGATCCGCTACTTCGACATCAAAGGCGAATACACCGGCCTGACCAGCAAGGCCATGACCGCGCCGGACGGCATGATCCGCATCCCGCTCAACGAGGAGTCCTCCAAGGGCTCGGGCCAGATCGAGGAATACCTGATGGCCTTCAACGGCGAGGGCATCCAGCACATCGCCCTGCTCAGCGACGACCTGCTGGCCAGCGTGGACCGCCTGCGCGCGGCCGGCGTGCCGCTGATGAAGGCGCCGCCCGACACCTACTACCAGATGCTCGAAGGCCGCCTGCCCGGCCATGGCGAGGACCCGGCCGCGCTGAAGTCGCGCGGCATCCTGCTCGACGGCACCACCGAGGGCGGCAGCCCGCGCCTGCTGCTGCAGATCTTCTCGGGCACCGTGCTCGGCCCAGTCTTCTTCGAGTTCATCCAGCGCAAGGGCGACTACCGCGAAGGTTTCGGCGAAGGCAATTTCAAGGCCCTGTTCGAATCGCTGGAGCGCGACCAGATCGAACGCGGCGTGCTGCAGACCGCCTGAACCCGCCATGCCCGCGGACAGCAAGCACGGCCTGGCGGCGGGAGACGCCTTCCGGCCCGAGCGCGCCGACTGGACGATAGACCAGGGCTGGGAGCACTACACGCCCCAGGACCACGCCACCTGGAAGACCCTGTTCGAGCGCCAGACGAAGATGCTGGTCGGCCGCGCCTGCGACGAATTCATCGAGGGCATGCACCGGCTGCCCATGGGCGCCGACGAGATCCCGGATTTCCGCCGCCTCAGCGACAGCCTGATGCGGCGCACCGGCTGGCAGATCGTCGCCGTGCCCGGCCTGGTGCCCGACGAGGTCTTCTTCGACCATCTGGCCCACCGGCGTTTCCCCGCCGGCCAGTTCATCCGCCGGCCGCAGGAGCTGGACTACCTGGAGGAGCCCGATGTCTTCCACGATGTCTTCGGCCATGTGCCGATGCTGATGAACCCTGCCATCGCCGACTACATCCAGGCTTACGGCGAAGGCGGCCTGCGGGCGCAGCAGCTCGGCGTGCTGGACCAGCTGGCCCGTGTCTACTGGTACACGGTGGAGTTCGGCCTGGTGCGGCAGGAAGACGGCCTGCGCATCTACGGCGCCGGCATCGCCAGTTCCTTCACCGAGAGTGTGTTCGCGCTGGACTCACCCTCGCCCCACCGCATCGGCTTCGACCTGGCGCGGGTGATGCGCACGCGCTACCGGATCGACGATTTCCAGGAGAGCTATTTCGTCATCGACAGCCTGGAGCAGTTGCTGGAACTGGCCCGCATCGATTTCGCGCCGGTCTATGCGGCGATCCGCGGGCAGGCCGAGCATGCGCCCGGCACGGTGCTGGAGAGCGACCGGGTGATCCACCGCGGCATCGGCAGCTACCACCGGGCGAAGCGCCCGGCTCAGCCCGGCTGAAGGGGATGGTCGGCGGCGGCGGGATCGTGGTGGACGCCGATGGCGGCGAAGCCTCCTCCGCCTCCGCCTCCAGCGCCTCCAGCGCCGCCGCCCCCTCCGCCCCCGCCCCCGCCGGACTTCCCTTCGCCCTGCCCGCCACCGCCCTTGCCCGAGCTCCCGCCGCGCAAGGGCCCCTGCCGGGGAATCGACAGGCCGGCCGGCATCGCCTCCAGATCCAGCACCTCGCGGATGAAGGCGCGCAGCGACACCACCAGCTCGGCCGTCTCCACCGGCCGGCCGGCCACCATGTCGTTGGCCGCCCGGGCCGCCAGCTCCACCTGCTCGCGGGTGCCCAGCAGCACGACATCCGACAGGGCCGCCTCGACGGCATCGCGGATGCGACGGCGCCGCTCGGAGCCGGTCTCGGGCGGCCGGGCAGGCACGACGGCCGGCGGCGCCGCGCCCTCCACCGGCGCGACGGCCGCCTCCACCTCCGCCCGCTTCAGCGCGGCGTCGGCCGCATCGGCCCGCGCACGCAGGTCGCGCAGGTGGCTCGGGTCCACCGTCAGGTCGCCGGTGAAGGAGCCGCCCAGCGTCTTGTAGGCGGCGATCAGGGTCTTGAGCCTTTCGTTGATCTGCCGGTTCTGCCTTTCGCGGCGCTGCTGCACGCCGGTCATGACCAGCAAGCGGATGCTCACCGCCACCAGGGAGACGACGACCAGGCCCAGCAGCGTGGACAGCAGCCCGGTCAGGGAGGAGAAATCGAGGGCATTGCGCATGCTCAACAGCATCCGACGCGGCGCGCGCCGGCCGGTTCGGCGGTGTAACGCGGCGCGCTCGCACGGCCGGCGCCGCAATCGCCTAAAGTCCGGGATGGGTCGCGGCGCTCTCAGCGGCTGCCGCGTTTGCAACGAACACATCAGCTCGATCTCCATGTCCGACACCCAAACCCGTTCCTATCCCGACACCGGCCTGCTCATCGGCGGCCAATGGCGCGACGCCGCCGACGGCCGCAGCCTGCCGGTGCGCAACCCGGCCACCGGCCTGACCATCGGCAAGGTGGCCCACGCCGGCCGCGCCGACCTCGACGCCGCCCTGGAAGCCGCGCAGCGCGGCTTCGAAGCCTGGCGCGCCATCCCCCTGCCGAGCGCGCCATCGCCATGCGCAAGGCCGCTGCCCTGCTGCGCAGCCGCGCCGACGAGATCGCGCCGCTGCTCACGCAGGAACAGGGCAAGCCCCTGGCCGAGGCCAAGATCGAAGTGATGTCCGGCGCCGCCATCATCGAATGGTTCGCCGACGAAGGCCTGCGCGTCTACGGCCGCATCGTGCCGGCCCGCGCGCCCGATACGCAGCAGCAGGTGCTGAGGTTCCCGCTGGGCCCGGTCGCCGCCTTCACGCCCTGGAACTTCCCGATCAACCAGGTGGTGCGCAAGCTCGCCGCCGCCCTGGCCAGCGGCTGCTCCTTCCTGTGCAAGGCGCCGGAAGAAACCCCGGCATCGCCCGCCGCGCTGATGCAGGCCTTCGTCGATGCCGGCCTGCCGCCCGGCACGGTCGGCCTGGTGTTCGGCGATCCGCACGAGATCTCCAGCTACCTGATCCCGCATCCGATCATCCGCAAGGTCACCTTCACCGGCTCGACCGCCGTGGGCAAGCAGCTGGCCGCGCTGGCCGGCCAGCACATGAAGCGCGCCACCATGGAGCTGGGCGGCCACGCGCCGGTGATCGTGGCGGAAGACGCCAACGTGGAACTTGCCGTGCGCTCCGCCGCCGGCGCCAAATACCGCAATGCCGGCCAGGTCTGCATCTCGCCCACCCGCTTCCTGGTGCACAACGGCATCCGGAGCGAATTCGAAAAGGCCTTCGTGGCCTATGCCGAAAGCCTGGTCGTCGGCGACGGCCTGACCCAGGGCACCAGCATGGGCCCGCTGGCCAACCCGCGCCGCCTGCAGGCCATGGACCAGATCGTGGCCAACGCCCGCACCAGCGGCGCCAAGGTGCTGACCGGCGGCGAACGCGGCAAGGCCGACGGCAACTTCTTCACGCCCACCGTGCTGTCAAACGTGCCGCTGGACGCCTCGGTGTTCAACGACGAGCCCTTCGGCCCGATCGCCGCCATCCGCGGTTTCGACACGCTGGACGAGGCCATCGCCGAAGGCAACCGCCTGCCCTACGGCCTGGCCGGCTATGCCTTCACCGAGTCGATCCGCACGGTGCAGCAGCTGTCCAACCGCCTGGAAGTGGGCATGCTGTGGATCAACCAGCCGGCCACGCCCAGCGCCGAGATGCCCTTCGGCGGCATCAAGGATTCGGGCTACGGCTCCGAAGGCGGCCCGGAGGCCATGGAGTCCTATCTCTGGACCAAGACGGTGTCGGTCAAGACCTCCTGACCGGCCCGCCGGCAGGCCGCTCCTGATGGGGAGCGGGGCAAAGCCAGATGAGAATGACTTACATTACCGTAAGTTACTTTTCCTGGCTTTTCCTTCATGCGACCCATCCCGAGCGGCCTCTTCACCTTCACCCAACTCGCCCTGCTGGGCGCCTGCGGCAGCGCCGCGGCGCAATCCGCACCGGCCTCCTCCACGTCGTCGCCCGCACTGCCGGAAGTGATCGTGCAGGAGCGCGCCCAGGAAATCGGCTACCAGCCCAAACGCGCCACCACCGCCACCCGCGTGGATGCCGACCTGCGCGACGTGCCGCAGGCCGTCGCCGTGGTGCCCGCCCAGGTGCTGCAGGACACCCAGGTGCGCAACATCGACGAGGCGCTCTACTACGTCAGCGGCATCACCCAGGCCAACACCCTCGGCGGCACGCAGGACGCGCTGATCAAGCGCGGCTTCGGCTTCAACCGCGACGGCTCCATCCTGCGCGACGGCGTGCGCACCGTGCTGGCGCGCAACCTCACCTACACGACCGACCGGGTCGAGGTGCTCAAGGGCCCCTCGTCCATCGTCTACGGCACCATGGACCCGGGCGGCGTCATCAACATGGTGACCAAGAAACCCCAGCTCGAATTCGCCGGCCAGGCCGCGGCCAGCGCCTCCAGCTACGGCGGCGGCAACGCGCAGATCGACCTCACCGGCCCGATCGGCACCAACGGCCTGGCCTACCGCCTGATCGCCGACATCAGCAACGTGGACTACTGGCGCAACTTCGGCACCAACAAGCAGAAGGTGATCGCGCCGTCGCTCGCCTGGTACGGCTCCGGCACCTATGTGCGCGCCTCCTTCGAGCACACCGACTACGAACAGCCCTTCGACCGCGGCACCGTCATCGACACCCGCACCGGCAAGCCGGTCAATACCAATCCCGAGACCCGTTTCGACGAGGCCTACAACCGCACCATCGGCACCTCGGACTTCTTCACGGTGCAGGCGCAGCACACGCTCAACACCGCCTGGAAGCTCAACGGCACCTACAGCTTCAACCGCAACACCTACAGCGACTTCCAGGCCCGCCCGGTCGCCTACAACCCGGTCACCGGCGTGCTCACCCGCCGGCCCGACGGCACCCGCGGCGCCAACAGCCAGCAGCATGTGGCCCAGGTCAACCTGCAGGGCGACGTGAACTGGGGCGGGGTGAAGCACCAGATCCTGGCCGGCTTCGATGCCGAGGATGCCGACATCTACCGCCAGGACCTGATCCGCGGCACCAACAGCACGGCCTTCAACGTCTACAACCCGGTCTACGGCACCCTGGCCAACTCGCTGGTCGTGGACCCCACCACCAGCGACCAGCACGCCCTGCTCAACCAGCAGGCGCTCTTCGCGCAGGACTCGATCCGCCTGTCCGAACAGTGGATCGTGCAGGCCGGCGGCCGCTGGCAGCGCTACGAGCAGACGGCGGGCAAGGGCCGGCCCTTCGTGGTGGCCAGCCAGTCGGACGGCTCCAAGTTCATCCCGCGCGTCGGCCTGGTGTGGCAGCCGAGCAAGCTGTGGTCGGTGTACGGCAGCTACAGCGAATCCTTCAACCCGCAGACCAGCACCGGCACCGTCATCGGCACGCTGCCGCCGGAGGAAGGCAAGTCCTGGGAGATCGGCACCAAGCTGGAGATGCCGCAGGGCATCACCGCCACCGCCGCGCTCTACGACATCAAGAAGAAGAACGTGGTGGTGAGCGAGACCGTCGCCGGCATCACCACCCAGCGCGCCGTGGGCGGCGCCCGCTCGCGCGGCCTGGAGTTGGACGCCGCCGGCCAGATCGCGAAGCAGTGGAAGCTGATCGGCAGCTATGCCTTCACCGACGCCTACGTCACCGACGACCCGCAATACAGCGGCAACCGCCTGGCCAACGTCGCCCAGCAGCAAGCCTCGGTCTTCGCCACCTACGAGTTCGCCCGCGCCACCGGCGGCGGCCAGTGGCGCACCGGCGCCGGCGTGCGCCACATCGGCAAGCGCGCGGGCGACAGCGCCAACAGCTTCACCAACGATGCCTACGAGGTGGTCGATGCCTTCGTGAGCTACGACACCCGCTGGAACAACCACGGCCTGCGCCTGCAGTTCAACGTGAAGAACCTGTTCGACAAGAACTATGTCTCGTCCTCGGGCAGCCCGCTGTATGTGACGCTGGGCGAGTCGCGGCAGGCGGTGCTGCGGGCGGTGGTGGACTTCTAGGCCCAGGCCGCGCAAAGGCCGGGCCTCAGACCCCGGAAACGCGCATCTCCTCCTTCAGGCAATCGATCATCCGCAGCGCCGCGGGCGAGAAAGCCCGGTTGCGTGCACTCACCAACCCGATCGGCCGGCGCACCTCCGGCGAACGCAGCCGGCGCCAGACCACACCGGCATTGCCCGCCACCCGCGCCGCCAGTTCCGGCAAGGCGCTGACGCCCACGCCCGCCGCCACCATCGCCGCGATGGTCGCCAGGTACTCCACCTCGAATCGCGGTGCGAACCGCAGCTTGTGGGCGAGGAAGGCCGCATCGGCGTACTGGCGCACGCTGGTGCCGGCGGGCATCGAGATGTGGGGCAGTTCGGCGATATCGCTCCAGGCCAGGGCGGTCTTGCCGCGTGCCAGCTTGTGGCCGGCCGGCAGCAGCAGGCCGACGGCGTCGGAAGACAAAGCGATGTAGTCCAGGTCGGCATAGGCCGGGTTGGCGGCGGTCAGCGCGAAGTCCACCCGCCCGGCGCGCACCATCTCGAAGGCCGAGCCGGCCAGGCGGTCGACCAGCTCCAGTTGCACCGCCGGATGGTCCCGGGCGAAGCGCGCGAAGGCCAGCGGCACGACGGTCGCAGCCAATGAGGGAAGCGCCGCCAGGGCCACCCGGCCCACCTGCGCATCCGACACCGCCCGCACCCGGTTCACCGCCTCCTGCATCTGGTGGCGCATGAACCGCGCCTGCTCGGCGAAGACCTGGCCGGCCTCGGTCAGCTGCACCGAGCGGGTGCTGCGTTCGAAGAGGCGGGCCGACAGCATCGCCTCCAGCCGCGCCACCGTGCCCGAGACCGCCGGCTGCGACAGATGCATGCGCTGGGCGGTCTGGCGAAAGCTCAGGGTCTCCACCAGGACCAGTAACACCTCGAGTTCATGGGCCGTCCAGTTGATATTCATGGCTTATCAGTCTATAGAAATATGCGTCTGGATCTTTTCAGGGGCGCTCCCTAGACTGCGCCGCAAACCGGCTGCACGGGGCAGCCGGAGCAGGAGACAGGACAGATGAATCAAGCCCTCAGGACGCACGGCGCGCGCACCGTGGTCGTCGGCGGTGGAACCATGGGCGCCGACGTGGCGGTGGTGCTGGCGCGCGGCGGCGCACGGGTCACGGTGGTGGATCCCAGCGCCGCCCAGCGCGAACGCCTGGCGCCGCATGTCGCGACTGAACTGCAGGCCGCGGGACTGGGCCACCGCGCCGCCCTCATCGACAGCGTCGCCGCCCTCGAAGACCTGGACTGGCAGGGTGTGGTGCTGGTGGTCGAATGCATCACCGAGCGGCTGGATGCCAAGCGGGCGCTCTTCGCCCGCCTGGAAGCGCTGGCGCCGGCCGATGCGGTGCTGGCCAGCAACAGCTCCAGCTTTCCGATCACCGCCATCGGCCAGGGCCTGGCCTCGCAGCAGCGCATGCTGGGCCTGCACTTCTTCATGCCGGCCCACCTGGTGCCGCTGGTGGAAGTGGTGTGCGGCACCGGCAGCGATGCGGCCCGCGCCGCCTGGCTGTGCGATTTCATGCGCGCCTGCGGCAGCGTGCCGGTGCTGGTGAAGAAGGACAAGCCGGGTTTCCTGGCCAACCGCCTGCAGCATGCACTGTCTCGCGAGGCCTTCGCGCTGATCGACGAAGGCATCGCCTCGGCCGAGGACGTGGATGCCGCCGTGCGTTTCGGCTTCGGCTTCCGCTACCTGGCCGCCGGGCCGGTGATGCAGCGCGACCATGCCGGCATCGACGTGCATTGCGCGGCGGCCGCCACCATGTATCCCACGCTGTCGAACACGGCAGCGCCGGCGCTGGCGCTGAGCGAGCGGGTGGCGCGCGGCGAACTCGGCATGAAGACCGGCAAGGGCTTCTTCGACTGGCCGGAGGACAGGCGCCTGGCCGAACGCGCCCGCTACGACGCCTTGCTGCGCCAGGGCCTGGCCTTGCTGGCGCCGGAGTTGCCGGCCATCGACCGCAGCGATGCACCCGCTGCGAAGGCCGAGGCCGCATGAGCACCGTCGTGACCCACCCCGATCCGCTGATCGTCACCGTCGCCCCCAACGGCGCCTACAAGCAGCCGGCCGACCACGCCGAAGTCCCCATCACCCCCGCCACCCTGGCCAGCACCGCCAAGGCCTGCCGCGAGGCCGGCGCCGCGATGCTGCACATGCACATCCGCGAGCCCAACGGCCGCCACAGCCTGGACGCCGAGGGCTACCGCGAGGCCCTGCGGGTGGTGCATGCCGCCGTCGGCGAGTCGATGGTGCTGCAGGTCACCAGCGAAGCCGCCGGCCGCTACCAGGCTCCGGCCCAGATCGCCATGGTGCGCCAGCTGCGGCCCGAGGCCGTCTCCATCGGCCTGCGCGAGATCGACAAGCCCGGGATCGGCGAAGCCGGCCTGGCCGACTTCTTCGGCTGGCTGGCGCGCGAACGGGTGATGGTGCAGGTGATCCTGTATGACGTGGCCGATGTGCAGCGCTGGCAGTCCCTGCGCAGCCGCGGCCTGGTGCCGGACGCGCCCTGGTTCCTGCTCTTCGTGCTGGGCCGCTACACCGCCGGCCAGACCTCCGACCCGCGCGACCTGCTGCCTTTCCTGGCCGCCCATGAAGGCACAGAGCCCTGGGCCGTGTGCGCCTTCGGCGCCACCGAGAACGCCTGCATCACCGCCGCCGCCGCACTGGGCGGCCATGCGCGTGTGGGCTTCGAGAACAACCTGCTGCTGAAGGACGGCAGCCGGGCGCCGGACAACGCCGCCCTGGTGCGCCAGGCCGCCGAAGCCGCCGCAGCGCTCGGCCGGCCGCTGGCCGGGGCCGACCACATTCGGCAGCGCTTCCGCACGGGCTAGCAAAAGCCCACCCGACCGGATCGCGCCACCAGAAAACAAAACGACGGAGACAAAACACCATGAACAGAAGAAACCTCAACCGCTGGCTCGCTGGCGGCCTGCTGCCCCTGGCCACCATGGGCACGGCCCTGGCGCAAGCCGCCACGGCCTATCCCAACCCCGGCAAGACCATCCGCTTCGTGGTCCCCTACCCGCCCGGCGGTCCCACCGACCTGATGGCGCGCATGCTGGCGCCCGAGATGCAGAAGCGCCTGGGCACCAACGTCATCGTGGACAACAAGAGCGGCGCCGGCGGCAACCTCGGCACCACCGAGGTCGCGCGCCAGACACCGGCCGACGGCTACACCCTGCTGCTGGCCGCCAGCGGCCCGATGGCGGTCAACGCCTCGCTCTACAAGAGCCTGCCCTTCGACCCGATCAAGGACCTGGCGCCGGTGATCCAGATCTCGGCCTTCCCGCAGGTGCTGGAGGTACACCCCTCGCTGGGCGTGAAAACCGTCAAGGAGCTGATCGCCCTGGCCCAGGCCGGCAAGGTGCCGCTGAGTTATGCCTCGGCCGGCAACGGCACGCCGCAGCATCTGGCCGGCGAACTCTTCAACACCACCGTGCACACCGAGCTGAAGCACATCCCCTACCGCGGCGCCGGCCCCGCGCTCAACGACCTGCTGGGCGGGCAGGTCAACGTGATGTTCGACATCCTGGGCAGTTCCCTGCCCTATCTGCAGACCGGCAAGCTGCAGCCGCTGGCCGTCACCTCGGCCCAGCGCAGCCCGGCCTTGCCGCAGGTGCCCACCATGGCCGAGGCCGGCGTGCCCGGCTACGAGATCAGCGCCTGGCACGGCATCGCGGTGCGCGCCGGCACGCCCAAAGAGATCGTCGACCGGCTCAACGCGACGGTGAACGCGATCTTCCAGGACCCAGCGTTCCGCACGCGCTGGGAAGCCATCGGCACCCCGGTGGTCGGCGGCAGCGCGGCCGATTTCGGCCAGCTGATCCGCAGCGATTCCGAGCGCCTGGGCAAGCTGGTGAAGTCGGCCGGGGTGACGGTGGACTGAGACCGGGGCGATGACGCCGGGACGGGGCGGGCCTCCCGGCGATACAATCACGAACAATTCTCATTAAATGAAATACCTTGCATCGACCCGCGTCGATCCGCCCTGTTCGTGGCCCGCTTTGCCCTTCTTTCCCGCTTGCCGCTCCAAGGCGCCGCCCCGACACGGCGGCCCGCCTGACGCACCATGCCCGAGCGTTACTACCGCGAGCTGCTGCGCTACTTCACCCGCCGCGCCGGCGACGGCGATGGCGCGGCGGACCTGGTGCAGGAAGCCTATTCCCGGGTCTATGCGCTGCAGCGCTCCGGCGGCGCGGTGCTGGAGCCGAGGGCCTTTCTCTACCACGCGGGCCGCAACATCGCCGCCACCGCGGCCACCCGGCAGGCGGCCGAGCGCCGCATGCTCGACACCCTGGCCCTGGTCGGCAGCGACAGCGCGCCCTCGGTCGAACGCACGGCCATCGCACGCCAGCAGCTGCAACGCCTGATCGAGCGCCTGGAGCGCATGCCGCGCAAGCGGCGCGAAGTCTTCATCCTGGTGCGCATCCACGGCTGGCGCTACCACGAGGCGGCCGAACGCCTGGGCCTGAGCGACGAGGCAGTGGAACGCCATGTGATGCGCGGCATCTTCGATTGCGCCGGCCTGGCGCCCGGCCGGGCATGAGCCGATGAGCCACGCCACCCCCTCGCGCCGCATGGTCGAACACGCCCTGCTGCTGATCGGCCGCAGCCACAAGGCCCGCCCCGACATCGCCCTCGATGCCCAGGCGCAGCTGCAGCACTGGCGAAGCATCGACGAAGCCCATGCCCAGGCTTTCGCGGCGGCGCAGCATCTCTGGGACAGCACCGATGGCGCCGCGCTGCAGTCCGACCTCGCCCTGCCGCGCAGCCATGCCGAGCGGCAGGCGGGCCGACGCCGGATGATCGCAACGCTGGGCATCGGCGGCTTCGCTGCCGCCCTGGCCGTGGGTGGCGGCCGCTGGTACCGGGCCCAGCCCGTGTTCCAGCTGGCCTTGGCCAGCGGCCAGGGCCAGCTGCAGGAACACACCCTGCCCGACGGCACGGTGTTGAACCTGGCCGCACGCACCTCGGGCAGCGTCGCGCTCTACCGAGACCGCCGCGAGATCCGCCTCAATGCCGGCGAGATCCTGCTGCAGGTCCGCCCCGATCCCGACCGGCCCTTCACCGTCGCCACCGACTGGGGCCGCGTGCGGGTGCTGGGCACCACCTTCAGCGTCAGCGCCGGCCGCGGCCATATGCGGGTGGCGGTGGTGGAGGGCCGCGTCGCGGTCTGGCCGGCGCAAGCCGATGGCAGGCCCATCGAGATCGGCGCCGAACCCGCCGCCGTGCTCGGCGCCGGCAGCACCATCGAGACCGACGCCCGCGGCGCCGGCCCGCAGCGCAGCGTGGATGCAGGCCAGATCGCCGCCTGGCGCCAGGGCTGGCTGGTGTTCGACAACACCCGGCTCGACGAAGCCCTGGCCCGCTGGAACGACTACCTGCGCCAGCCCCTGCGCCTGGGCAGCGCTCCGGGCCTGGCCGCGCTGCGCCTGAGCGGCAGCTTCCCGCTGCGCAATCCGCAGGCCTTCCTGCGCGGCCTGCCGGACATGCTGCCGGTACGGGTGGTCCACGCCAGCAACGGCGACATCTCCATCGAAGCGCGATGACATCTCTGGGATACAAATAGTTTCAATTCGTTTTGTCAGGTTTTGAGCCGCTCGCCGGTCTTCTGCGTGAACCAACAAGAGGACGAGCTTCCATGACCCGACAACAGACCTGCTGCGCCATCGCGCTGGCCTGCTCCGCCGCCGCCACCGTGCTGGCCGTACCGACGACCGCCGCCGCGCAGGAGACCGCGGCCGGCGCCGCCATGCAGATCGCCCTGCCCGCCCAGCCGCTGGCGCAGACGCTCACCGCCCTGTCGCGCCAGTCCGGCGTGGCCATCGGCGCCGAAGGCTCGCTGCTCGCCGGCAAGACCGCGCCCGCGCTGCAGGGCCGCCTCACCCTGCAGCAGGCGCTCGACCAGGCCCTGGCCGGCTCCGGCCTGGCCGCCGTCCGCAGCGGTCCAGCCACCATCTCGATCCAGCGCCCGCTCCCCGGCGCCGCGCCGCACGCCACGCTGGCCCCGGTCACCGTCACGGCCGAGGCCGAGCGCGAAACCGCCACCGGCCCGCTCGCCGGTTATGTCGCCAGACGCAGCGCCACCGGCAGCAAGACCGACAGCGCCATCGTCGACATTCCCCAGTCGATCTCCGTCGTCACCAGCGACGAGCTGCGCAACCGCCAGGCCGAGACCCTGTCGCAGGCCCTCAACTACACCCCCGGCTTCACCAGCCAGCCCACCAGCTTCAACCGCACCGCCGACCGTTTCCGCATCCGCGGCATGGACGTGGAATCCGCCACCAGCGGCTCGCTGCGCGACGGCCTGCGGCTGCAGACCAACTCCTACGACGGCATCCAGGAGCCCTACGGCCTGGAGCGGGTGGAAGTGCTGCGCGGCGCCGCCTCGGTGCTCTACGGCCAGCTCTCGCCCGGCGGCGTGATCAACGCCGTGAGCAAGCGGCCCGGCGCCACGCCCATCCACGAGATCAACCTGCAGGCCGGCCAGTACGACCGCCGCCAGGTCTCGGGCGACTTCGGCGGCCCGCTCGCCGGCCGCGAGGACCTGGACTACCGCCTCACCTTCCTCGGCCGCGAGAGCGACAGCGCGCAGGATTTCCTCAAGGACGACCGCCTCTACATCGCCCCCTCGATCCGCTGGCATCCCACCGCGGACACCTCGCTGACCCTGCTGTCCTTCTACCAAAAGACCAACACCCGCTTCTCCGCCCCCTGCCCTACCAGCTGACCGAAGGCGTGGGCACCGCCGGCGCCTTCCGCATCGGCCGCACGGCCTTCATCGGCGAACCTTCCTACGACGAGATGAAGGGCGACATGGCCACCGTCGGCTACGAATTCGAGCACCGTTTCAGCGACCGCGCCCGCATCAGCCACAAGCTGCGCTACTTCGAAAGCGAGGTCACCTGGAACTACCTGCAGGCCCAGACCACCGCCGCCGCCATCACCGCCGCCGCCACCCGCGGCGTACTCGCGCGCCAGTACAGCGACCGCCTGGAACATTCGCGCGGCGTGGCCACCGACACCCATGTCGAGACCCGGTGGGACCTCTTCGGCGCCCGCCACACCGTGCTGCTGGGCCTGGACGCCTACAAGACCCGCTACGACTCGCGCAACTTCCGCGGCAACGCCTCCTCCCTCAACCTGGCCACCTACAACTACGGCCAGCCGGTCGTCGTCAACCGCGACCCCAGCCTGGACCGCGGCTCGCTCATCGACACGGTGCAGAAGGGCCTCTACCTGCAGGACCAGATGAACTTCGGCGAGCGCTGGACGGTGCTGCTCGGCGCCCGCCACGACTGGGCCGACCAAGACCAGACCCAGCACCGCAACCAGGCCCGCACCGGCATGGACAACCAGGCCAACACCTGGCGCGCCGGCGTGGTCTACAAGGCCGACAACGGCGTGGCGCCCTATGTGAGCTACAGCGAATCCTTCTTCCCCGTGGCAGCGGCCGATGCCGGCGGCCAGACCTTCAAGCCCACCGGCGGCAAGCAGTACGAGGCCGGCGTGCGTTACCAGCCCGAGGGCAGCAAGATGCTGCTGTCCGGCACCGTCTACGAACTCACCCAGACCAATGTGCTGAAGTACGACGCCAGCGCCGACGTCTACCGCCAGGCCGGCGAGGTGCGCTCGCGCGGCTTCGAACTGGAAGCCAAGGCCGAACTCGGCCGCGACGTCAGCGTGCTGGGCTCCTACGCCTATACCGACGCCCGCATCACCCGCAGCACCATCGCCGCCGAGGTCGGCCAGCGCAGCGAGGACACGCCCTACAACCAGGCCGCCGCCTGGATCGACTACGGCTTCGCCAGCCTGGGACTGCCCCAGCTCAAGATCGGCCTGGGCGCCCGCTACAAGGGCCAGACCCAGCCCTCGGGCATCGCCTCCCCGCGCCCGGCCTACACGCTGTACGACGCCATGCTGCGCTGGCGGATCGACCCCCACTGGAGCCTGACAGCCAACGTCAGCAACTTCACCAACAAGAAGTTCACCTACTGCGAGTTCGCCATCTGCCGCTACGGCGACGCGAGGCAGGCCACCGCCACGCTCAGCTACGCCTGGTAAGGCGCAGGGCGATGCGGACGCGCGCGGGGCTGGTGCTGCTGCACCGCTGGGTGGGGCTGGTGCTGGCCGGCTTCCTGCTGCTGTCGGGCCTGAGCGGCAGCCTGCTGGCCTGGAACGACGAGCTGGAGATGCTGTTCAGTCCGGAGCTGTTCCGGGCCGAACCGCCCACGCCCGAGGCCCGGCCGCTCGATCCCCTGCTGCTGCGCGAGCGGGTGCAGGCGCGGTATCCGCAGGCGCTCGCGCTGCGGGTGCCGCTGCGGGTCGAGCCCGGCCGTTCGCAGCTCTTCATGCTGCGCCCCATGCCATCGGCCAAGGGCGCCCGTCCGCCGGCCCTGTCGGCCGACCAGGTCTTCGTCGATCCCTACACCGGCCGCCTGCTCGGAGACCGCAAGTGGGGCGACATCTCCCAGGGCCGGCGCAACCTCATGCCCTTCGTCTACCGCCTGCACGAGTCCTTCGCCCTGGGCCCGGTCGGTGCCTATGCCTTCGGCGCCGTCGGCCTGCTGTGGACGCTGGACTGCTTCGTCGGCGCCTGGCTCACCCTGCCCGTCGGTACGCAGCCCTTCTCGCTGCGGCGCTGGGCCGGAGCATGGCGGGTGCGCCGGGCACGCGGCTACAAGCTGCATTTCGACCTGCACCGCGCCGGCGGCCTGTGGCTGTGGGCGATGCTCTTCGTGATCGCCTGGAGTTCGGTCGCCTTCAACCTGCCGGCCGTCTACGACCCGGTGATGAACGCCGCCTTCAGCCGCCAGCCCGGGCTGGAGACCCTGGCCCGGCTTCCCCAACCGCGCCTGCAGCCGGCGCTGGCCTGGCCCCAGGCCCTCGCCGCCGGCCGGGCGCTGATGGCCCGGCAGGCCATCGAAAAAGGCTTCACCGTGCTCGAAGAAAAAGCCCTGATCTACGACCCGGCCCGCGGCCTCTACCGCTACGACGCCAGGACCAGCCGCGACATCCGCCGCCACGGCGGCAACACCCGCATGGCGCTGGACGGCGACACCGGCGCCCTGCGCGGCATCTGGCTGCCCACCGGCCAGGCCAGCGGCGACACCCTGCGCACCTGGCTGAGCGACCTGCACATGGCCTCGGTCGGCGGCTGGCCGATGCAGCTGCTGCTCTGCGCCACCGGCCTCGGCGTGGCCCTGCTGAGCGTCACCGGCGTGCTGGTCTGGCGACGCAAGCGCAGGGCCCGGCGGGCGGCCTGAGGCCGTTCACCCCATCCGCAGCATCGCGCTCAGCACCCGCTGGCGCGACTGGTCGATATGGGCCTCGATCGCCCGCACCGCCCCCTCAGCGTCCCGCGCCCGCAGCAGGCCGATGAACTGCAGGTGCTCCTGCATCGCCGGTATCACCCGCTCGGGCAGCACCAGCGGCGCCTCCAGCCGGATCATGCGCACATGCATGCTGTTGACCCGGTAGATGTCCGACAGGATCTCGTTGCCCAGGCTGTCCACCATGCGGTCGTGCAGCGCCCAGTCCACCGCCAGGCCGTCCTGGTCCAGCGCCGGATCGGGCCTGCCTGACAAGGCGCGGTCCAGGATGGCCTGGTGCCGGGACTCCTCCTGCGACAGCTCGGCCTCGCTCACCTGCCGCAGATAGGCCTGCACCGCCTCGCGTTCGATCATGGTGCGCACCTGGAAGGCATTGCGGATCAGGCGCATGTCCACATGGGCGATCTGCAGGCCGCGCTTGGGCACGGTCAGCAGCAGGCGGCCGGCTTCCAGCCGGGGAATCATCTCGCGCACGGCGCCCAGCGGCACCTGCAGCAGGTCCACCAGCTCGCGCTGCGAGACGAACTGCCCCGCCTTCAACTGCCCGCCCATGATGTTCTGGCGGAAACGCTCGTAGGCCAGCGTCCTCAGGCTGGACGACACAGGGGCATCGGCGGCAGCCGGCGCGGCGGCGGGGATCATCGATTCGGTCGGCGGCTTCTTGGCGGGCATTCGTGGGCTCCTGAATGCGATTGTCGCGTGCACGCCGCCGTACGGTGATCCGAAGGCATCAAGGGATTTCCCCGTGACATGTCACAGACATGTCAGATCATCATGCGCCTGTCTTTTCACTCCGCCCAACGAAAGCAGCACGCCATGAGTTCCGACCTGACCGGCATCATCCCCCCATCGTCACGCCCTTCACCGCCGACGGCGAGGTGGATGAAAAAGCCTTCCGCGGCGTCTGCCGCTTCATGGTGCAGAAGAAGGTCCACGGCATCTGCGTGGGCGGCAGCAGCGGCGAGGGCCACACCTATTCGCCGGACGAATTCAAGCGCCTGATGGAGATCGCCTGCGAGGAAGTCGCCGGTGCCATTCCGGTGGTGGCCGGCATCATCGTCAACAGCACCCGCGACGCCATCGCCCGGGTGCGCAGCATCGCCCACCTGCCGGTGGCCGGCCTGCAGGTCACGCCGGTGCACTACGTCTTCAAGCCCGACGAGGACGCCACCTACAAGCACTTCAAGGCGCTGTGCGATGCCACCAAGTTCCCGGTGATCATCTACAACGTCGTGCCCTGGAACTACCTCAGCCCCAAGCTGCTGCTGCGCATCATGCGCGACATGTCGGGCGTGATCGGCGTGAAGCAGTCGGCCGGCGACCTGAAGCTGATGGCCGACCTGCTGCTCGACCTGCCCGCCGGCAAGAAGGTCTACAGCGCGGTCGATGCCCTGCTCTATCCCTCCTTCGTGCTGGGCTGCCACGGCACCATCGCCGCCAACCCGGCGGCGGTGCCCGGCGTCTGCGTGAACCTGTGGAACGCGGTGCAGGCCGGCGACCATGCCAAGGCCAAGCAGATCCACGAAGCCCTGCTGCGCTTCTGGAACACCATCGCCTTCGACAACCTGCCGGCCAACATCAAGTTCTCGCTCTCGCTGCAGGGCTGCGAGACCGGCCTGCCGCGCATGCCCATGCCGGCCACCTCGGACGAGCAGGCGGCCCACATCCGCCGCGAGATCGTCAACGTGCTGCGTTTCGACAACTGAACCGCCGCAGCCGCGCGACGCTTCCCATGAAGAAGATCCTCAACCAGCCCGCGGCCTATGTCGACGAGATGCTCGACGGCCTGGTCGCCGCGCATCCCGAGGCGCTGCGCCGCCTGGGCGACGACGGCCGGGTGATCGCCCGGGCCGGCGGCGCGCTGCCCGGCAAGGTCGGCATCGTCACCGGCGGCGGCTCGGGCCACCTGCCGGTGTTCCTCGGCTACGTGGGCGAAGGCCTGCTCGACGCCTGCGCGGTCGGCAACGTCTTCGCCGGCCCGCGTGTGGCCGACTGCCAGGAGGCCGCGCGCGCCGCCGACGGCGGTGCCGGCGTGCTGCTGCTCTACGGCAACTACGGCGGCGACCGCATGAACTTCGACATGGCCCAGGAGTTCCTGGAGATGGACGATGTGCCCGTGCAGTCGGTGCGGGTGGCCGACGACGTGGCCAGCGCGCCGCTGGCCGAGCGTGAGAAGCGCCGCGGCGTGGCCGGCCTGGTCTATGCCTACAAGCTCGCCGGTGCCCGCGCGGCCGAAGGCGCCTCGCTCGCCGAGGTGGCCGACACCGCCCGCCGCGCGGCGGACGGCTGCCGCTCCATCGGCGTGGCGCTCACACCCTGCATCGTGCCGGAGTCGGGCCAGCCCAGCTTCAGCATCGCAGAGGACGAGATCGAGTTCGGCATGGGCATCCATGGCGAACCCGGCATCTGGCGCGGTCCGCTGAAGACCGCTGACCGCCTGGCCGACGAGATGCTGGAGCAGCTGCTGCCCGAACTCTCGCTGGTCCGCGGCGACCGGGTGGCGGTGCTGGTCAACAGCCTGGGCGCCACACCGCACGAGGAGCTCTACATCCTCTACCGCCGCGTCGCGCAGGTGCTGGGCGAACGCGGCGTGGTGCCGGTGATGCCGCTGGTGGGGCGCTATGCCACCTCCATGGAAATGGCCGGCGCCTCGCTCAGCCTGCTGAAGCTCGACAGCGAACTCGAACGCCTGCTGCGGGCCCCCGCCCATTGCCCGTTCTGGAGGGTGTGATGACGACCGAGACCCTGCACCCACTCGACCTGCCCGCCGTGCACGCCGGCCTGCAACGCTGCGCGCAGGCCATGGAGGCCGCCGCGCCCGAACTCAATGCACTCGATGCCCGGCTGGGCGACGGCGACCTGGGCACCACCCTGTCGCGCTGCGCGCAGCACCTGGCCCCGGTGCTGGCCGCGCCGTCCGCCACGCTGGCCAGCCTCTTCAAGGCCTGCGCCCAGGCCTGCGCCAAGGCTTCGGGGTCCAGCTTCGGCACCCTGCTGGCCGTGGCCTTCCTGGAAGCGGCCAAGGCCACGGCCGGCACCCCGGCGCTGGACCGCGAAGCCCTGGTCGCCCTGCTCGACCGCATCGGCCAGGCGCTGTCGCAACGCGGCGGCGCCAAGCCGGGCGACAAGACCATGCTCGACAGCATCGACGCCATCGCCCGCGCCCTGCAGTCGGCCGCCGACACCTCGCCGGCCGCGCTCGCCGCCACCGCGCGCCAGGCCACGGACGCCGCGCTGCACACCTTGCGCGACCAGCCCAACCGCATCGGCCGGGCCCGCATGTTCGCCGAACGCAGCGTGGGCCTGGACGACCCCGGCATGGTCGCCGTGCAGCGCCTGGTGCAGGCGCTCTGAGGCATGAAGCTGCCGGCGGGCCAGCCCCGAAAGCCCGCCAGAAGATCCGCATAAAACCAGCAGGAGACAAGACATGACCCCCAAGTTCCAGCGCCGCACCCTCTGCGCCAGCCTCGCCCTGACGGGCATCGCCGCCCTGCTGCCCGCGGCAGCCCGGGCGGCGCCGCTGCCCGAAGGCCCGATCAACTTCATCATCCCGGTGCCGCCGGCCGGCGGCACCGACCTGACCTTCCGCGCGCTGATGGAAGCCTCGCGCAAGCACCTGGACCGCACCGTCGTGGTCCTCAACCTGCCCGGCGCCGGCGGCGCGGTGGGCCTGTCGCAGGCGGCGATCAAGCCGGCCAACGGGCTCTTCCTCAACTCCTACACCTCCGAGATCTTCACCCTGCCGGTGTTCCAGCCGCTGACCTTCTCCGGCAAGGACTTCCGCCCCATCATCATGGTCAACGAGGATCCGGCCTGCCTGGTGGTCTCCGCCGACTCCAAGTACGACAGCCTCGAATCCTTCCTGGCCGCCGCGCGCGCCGCGCCGGGCCGCATCAGCGTGGGCAACTCGGGCTTCGGCAACATCTGGCACCTGTCGGCCGCCGCCTTCGCCAACAAGGCCGGCGTGGACCTGCTGCAGATTCCCTACAACGGCTCGGCACCCACGGTGCAGGCGCTGCTGGGCAACTTCATCGAGGCCTTCGTGGCCAGCCCGCCCGAGGTGCTGCCCCAGGTGCAGGCCGGCAAGATGCGGGTGATCGCGGTGATGGCCGACAAACGCAGCGCCATCCTGCCCGACGTGCCCACGCTCAAGGAGAAGGGCATCGACCTGTCCATCGGCACCTGGCGCGCCATCGGCGGGCCGGCCGGCATGTCCGACGAGGTCGTCAAGCAGCTGCACGACGGCTTCGCCAAGGGCATGCAGGAGAAGTCCTTCACCGATTTCATGAGCAGCCGCGGCCTGACCATCCGCTACATGAACACCCAGGAAGTCAGCGCCTTCGTGGCCAAGGAAAGGCCGCAGTTCGAGGCCCTGGCCGCCGAGATCAAGAAGACCGCCAAGCCCTGAGCCGCCCGCTCAGGGGCTGAAGCCGTAGGGCGCGAACCGGCTCTGGTTCTCGTCCACCGCCAGCGGCCGGCCCACGAAGGGGAAGGCGCGCTGGGCGCAGCTCTCGCGCTCGCAGATCTTGCAGCCCATGCCGATGGGCGTGGCCACGTCCGGGTCCTGAAGGTCCAGGCCCTTGGCATACACCATGCGGCCGGCGTGCCGCACATCGCAGCCCAGGCCGATCGAGAAGGTCTTCTGCGGCGAGCCGAAGCCGGTCGAATGGCCGGTGACGGTGCGGGCGATCCAGAGGTAGACCCGCCCATCGGGCATGCGCGCGAGCTGCGGCATGATGCGCCCCGGCTGGCCGAAGGCTTCGTACACATTCCACAGCGGGCAGGTGCCGCCCGTGCGGCTGAAGTGGAAATGCGTGGCCGACTGGCGCTTGGAGATATTGCCCGCCCGGTCCACCCGCACGAAGAAGAAGGGCACGCCCGGCGTGCCCGGCCGCTGCAGGGTGCTGAGCCGGTGGCACACCGTCTCGAAACCCACGCCGTAGCGCTGGGCCAGCAGGTCGATGTCGAAACGCAGCTCCTCGGCCGCCCGCAGGAATTCGCCGTAGGGCAGCAGCAGCGCGCCCGCGAAATAGTTGGCCAGGCCGATGCGCGCCAGCTTGCGGGCGGCCTCGTCCTGCTGCAGCGTGGGGGCGTCGGTCAGGCGGGTGATGGCCTCCTCCTGCTCGGCCAGCGCGAGCTGGGTGGCCAGCTGGAAGGCCAGCTGCGCCGGCTGCAGGCCGGCGGGCAGGTGCAGCACACGCGCGGCGGAGTCGAAACGGCGCTTGCTGTCGGTCATGGTTTCCAGGCGGATGCTCACGCCGTGCTCGCGCTGCAGGCGCCGGGCCAGCCAGTCCGGCCCCACGGCCGTGCCGAGCTTCGCGGCCATCGCCTCGGCCGCGCGGTCCAGCACATCGAAGTAGTTGCCGTGGGCGAAGAAGAAGTCGCGCACCACTTCGAAGGCCGTGGCCTGCGGCACGCCGAGTTCGGTGCGGTCGTCGCCCAGGCGCAGGGTCAGCGCCTCCACCTGGTCCGCCAGGGCGGCATTGCGCCGGTGCAGCACCAGTACCGCCCGCGCCAGCGCCGGCATCTGGGCGGCCAGTTCCTGCAGCTCCGGCAGCGTGATCGACTCGGCCGGATCGGCCAGCGCCTCCCGCAGGCCGGCCACCAGGCGCGAGCTTTCGTCCTCGGAGAACTCCTGGATGTCCACGCCCAGCGCATGCTGGATCTTCAGCAGCACGGCCACCGTCAGCGGCCTGCGGTTCTGCTCCAGCTGGTTGAGGTAGCTGGGCGACAGGTCCAGCGCCTGGGCCAGCGCGGCCTGGGTCATGCCGCGCTCGGCACGCAGGCGGCGCAGGCGCACGCCCATGAACATCTTCCTCATGGGGCCACCCCGTTATTCGCAGGATTCGCAAGCTTTGTTGTCAGCGTTCGCAAATCTTCGCCCTTTCAGCTATTCACGCGGAGCGCTATTTTGCGTAGATTGCGAAGCAGCACAACCACAGATTTGCACCGGAGACCGCCACATGAGCACGACCACCCCCGAAGCCACCGCCACCCCCGGCTTCAAGCCCAAGAAATCCGTCGCCCTGTCCGGCGTCACCGCCGGCAACACCGCGCTGTGCACCGTGGGCCGCACCGGCAACGACCTGCACTACCGCGGCTACGACATCCTGGACATCGCCACCCGCTGCGAGTTCGAGGAGATCGCCTACCTGCTGGTGCACGGCAAGCTGCCCACCGAGGCCGAGCTGCGCGGCTACAAGGCCAAGCTGAAGTCCCTGCGCGGCGTGCCGGCCGCCGTGCGCACCGTGCTGGAGAACATCCCCGCCGCCGCCCATCCCATGGACGTGATGCGCACCGCCGTCTCGGCCATCGGCTGCGTGGTGCCTGAGAAGGACGACCACAACGTTCCCGGTGCCCGCGACATCGCCGACAAGCTGATGGCCTCGCTCGGCTCCATGCTGCTGTACTGGTACCACTGGTCGCACAACGGCGTGCGCATCGAGACCGACACCGACGACGAATCCATCGGCGGCCATTTCCTGCACCTGTTGCACGGCCACAAGCCTTCCGAGAGCTGGGAGCGCGCCATGCATGTCTCGCTCAACCTCTATGCCGAGCACGAGTTCAACGCCTCCACCTTCGCCTGCCGCGTGGTGGCCGGCACCGGCTCCGACATGCATTCGGCCATCACCGCCGGCATAGGCGCCCTGCGCGGCCCCAAGCACGGCGGTGCCAACGAGGTGGCCTTCGAGGTGCAGAAGCGCTACGACAGCCCGGATGAGGCCGAGGCCGACGTGCGCCGCCGCGTCGAGGCCAAGGAGGTCGTCATCGGCTTCGGCCACCCGGTCTACACCGTCAGCGACCCGCGCAACGTGGTCATCAAGGAAGTGGCCAAGAAGCTCTCCGACGAGGCCGGCTCGCGCAAGATGTTCGACATCGCCGAGCGCCTGGAGACGGTGATGTGGGACGCCAAGAAGATGTTCCCCAACCTCGACTGGTTCAGCGCCGTGAGCTACCACATGATGGGTGTGCCGACCGCCATGTTCACCCCGCTCTTCGTCATCGCCCGCACCGCCGGCTGGGCCGCGCATGTGATCGAGCAGCGCATCGACAACAAGATCATCCGCCCCAGCGCCAACTACACCGGCCCGGAAGACCTGCGGTTTGTACCGATTGCCGAGCGGACCTGAGGGCTCCAGCTTCCTGGGTGTCCATAGAACACCACCGACAGGAGACAGCCGCATGACCCTCGATCGCCGCACTTTCACCGCCGCAGCAGCAGCCGCCGCCTTCGCGCCCCTGGCGCGGGCGCAGACGGGCTTTCCCAACAAGCCGCTGCGCATCATCTGCCCGTTCACGCCCGGCGGCGGCTCGGACTTCATGGCGCGCGTGGCGGCCGGCGTGCTCACCGAACGCCTGGGCCAGTCGGTGGTGGTGGAGAACCGCCCCGGCGCCGGCGGCCTGCTGGGCACCGAATACGCGGTCAAGACCGCGCCGGACGGCTACACCCTGCTGCTGGTGGCCGGCAGCTACACGGTGAACCCGGCGCTCTATCCGCTGCACTTCGACCCGGTCAAGGACATCGCGCCGGTGATCCAGCTCTCGCGCGGCGCCTATGTGCTGTGCGTCAACCCCAAGGTGCCGGCGAAGAACCTGCAGGAGCTGCTGGCCCTGGCGCGCAAGGAGCCGGGCAAGCTCACCTATGCCTCCAGCGGCGCGGGCGGCCACCTGCATGTGGTGACCGCCTACATGATGGACATGGCCAAGGTGAAGTGCACCCACATCCCCTACAAGGGCACAGGCCCGGCCGTCAACGACCTGCTGGCCGGCAGCGTGGACATGCTCTTCGCCGGCACCGAGGCGCTGATGCAGCACGTCAAGGCAGGCAAGCTGCGCGCCCTGGCGGTGGGCACCAAACAACGGCTGGCGGCCTATCCCGACATTCCCTCGGTGGCCGAGAGCGGCCTGCCCGACTACGACGTGGTCGCCTGGCACGGCCTGGTGGCCCCGCGCGGCGTGCCGCCGGCCATCGTTTCCCGGATCAACCAGGAACTCAACACCGGCCTGAAAAGCAAGGAAATGGAAGCCCGCCTGGAGCCCACCGGCGTGGGCGCGGGCGGCGGCTCACCCGAGCAGTTCGCCGCCCTGCTGCAGGCCGAAATCATCCGCTACGGCAAGGTCATCCGGGACGCAGGCATCAAGGCCACCGAATAGCCCGGAGACCACAAACACCCACCATGAACCAGCAATACCGAAAACCCCTCCCCGGCACCCAACTCGACTACTTCGACACCCGCGAAGCCGTCGACGCGATCCAGCCCGGCGCCTACGACAAGCTGCCCTACACCTCGCGTGTGCATGCCGAGAACCTGGTGCGCCGCTGCGATCCGGCGATGCTGGAGCAGTCCCTGCGCCAGCTGATCGAGCGCCGGAGCGACCACGACTTCCCCTGGTACCCGGCCCGCGTGGTCTGCCACGACATCCTGGGCCAGACCGCCCTGGTCGACCTGGCCGGCCTGCGCGACGCCATCGCCGACATGGGCGGCGACCCCGCCAAGGTCAACCCCGTCGTGCAGACCCAGCTGATCGTGGACCATTCCCTGGCGGTGGAATTCGCCGGCTTCGACCCCGACGCCTTCGAGAAGAACCGCGCGGTGGAAGACCGCCGCAACGAGGACCGTTTCCACTTCATCGAATGGACCAAGAAGGCCTTCGAGAACGTGGAGGTGATCCCCCCGGGCAACGGGATCATGCACCAGATCAACCTGGAGCGAATGAGCCCCGTGGTGCATGCCAAGGACGGCGTGGCCTATCCCGACACCCTCGTCGGCACCGACAGCCACACGCCCCATGTCGATGCGCTGGGCGTGATCGCCATCGGCGTCGGCGGCCTGGAGGCCGAGAACGTGATGCTGGGCCGCGCCTCCTGGATGCGCCTGCCCGACATCGTCGGCGTGGAACTGAGCGGCCGGCCGCAGCCCGGCATCACCGCCACCGACATCGTGCTGGCGCTGACCGAATACCTGCGCCAGCAGAAGGTGGTCGGAGCCTATCTGGAGTTCTTCGGCGAGGGCGCGGCGGCGCTGACTTTGGGCGACCGCGCCACCATCTCCAACATGACCCCGAGTTCGGCGCCACCGCGGCCATGTTCTCGATCGACCAGATGACCATCGACTACCTGCGCCTGACCGGCCGGGAAGACGAGCAGGTGCGCCTGGTGGAGCTGTACGCCAGGCACACCGGCCTGTGGTCCGACGCCCTGGCCACCGCCGAATACCCGCGGGTGCTGAAGTTCGACCTGTCCACCGTCGTGCGCAACATGGCCGGCCCTTCCAACCCGCACAAACGCCTGCCCACCTCCGACCTGGCGGCCCGCGGCATCGCCGCGCCCTGGCAGGAAGTGCCCGGGCAGATGCCCGACGGCGCCGTCATCATCGCGGCCATCACCAGCTGCACCAACACCAGCAATCCACGCAACGTGATCGCCGCCGGCCTGCTGGCGCGCAACGCCAACGCGCGCGGGCTGGTGCGCAAGCCCTGGGTGAAAAGCTCCCTGGCCCCCGGCTCCAAGGCCGTCGAGCTGTACCTGAAGGAAGCCGGCCTGCTGACAGAACTGGAGAAGCTCGGCTTCGGCATCGTCGCCTTCGCCTGCACCACCTGCAACGGCATGAGCGGCGCGCTGGACCCTGCCATCCAGCAGGAGATCATCGACCGCGACCTCTACGCCACGGCGGTGCTGTCTGGCAACCGCAATTTCGACGGCCGCATCCATCCCTATGCCAAGCAGGCCTTCCTGGCCTCGCCGCCGCTGGTGGTGGCCTATGCGATCGCCGGCACGGTGCGCTTCGACATCGAGAAGGACGTGCTGGGCACCGATGCCGCGGGTAACCCGGTCACCTTGAAGGACCTCTGGCCGACCGACGAGGAGATCGACGCCATCGTCGCCAGCAGCGTCAAGCCCGAGCATTTCCGCCGGGTGTACGACCCCATGTTCAAGATCGGCGTGGCCAGCAGCGAGGCGATCAGCCCGCTCTACGACTGGCGCCCGCAAAGCACCTACATCCGCCGCCCGCCCTACTGGGAAGGCGCCCTGGCGGGCGAACGCACCCTGCGCGGCCTGCGCCCGCTGGCCCTGCTGCCGGACAACATCACCACCGACCACCTCTCGCCGTCCAACGCCATCCTGCTCGACAGCGCGGCCGGCGAGTACCTGCACATGATGGGCCTGCCCGAGGAGGACTTCAATTCCTACGCCACCCACCGCGGCGACCACCTGACCGCCCAGCGCGCCACCTTCGCCAACCCGCAGCTGGTCAACGAGATGGCCGTGGTCGACGGCAAGGTGAAGAAGGGATCGCTGACCCGCCTGGAGCCCGAAGGCACCGTCGTGCGCATGTGGGAGGGCATCGAGGCCTACATGACCCGCAAGCAGCCCTTGATCATCATCGCCGGCGCCGACTACGGCCAGGGCAGTTCACGCGACTGGGCGGCCAAGGGCGTGCGGCTGGCGGGTGTGGAGACCATCGTGGCCGAGGGATTCGAGCGGATCCACCGTACCAACCTGATCGGGATGGGGGTTCTTCCGCTGGAGTTCAAGCCGGGTACCAACCGTCTGACCCTGGGTCTGGACGGAACCGAAACCTATGACGTGGTCGGGCTTCGTCAGCCTCGGTCCGATCTCACCCTGGTCATCCATCGCCGGGATGGCGAGCGGGTGGAAGTGCCTGTGACCTGCCGGCTGGATACGGCCGAAGAGGTTTCGATCTACGAGGCCGGGGGGGTGCTGCAGCGGTTCGCTCAGGATTTCCTGGCTGAAACACAGGCGGCATGAAAACCGACCGTAGGCCGTCGGGCATCGCGCGGGATCATGCCGACGGCGTACCCTGCTCCGCGAATGTCCCCCGGCCTTCGGCCTCCTCCTTTATTTCGCTGCGCAGGGCACGCCATCGTCATGATCGGGTCAGAGCGTGCCTCACCAGCGCGCACGCAGAGCGTGTCCTGGTCCGAGGGTGTCGGGTAGTCCCCGCAGCGAAATCAAGGAGGAGGAATACGCGCAGCGTATTCCGGGGGACATTCGCGGAGGGGACTACCCGGCAGCCTCGGACCTCGCCCTGAACACCAATGGAGCCAAACAAAATGAGCACCGCACCCCAAATCAAGATCCCCGCCACCTACATGCGAGGCGGCACCAGCAAGGGCGTCTTCTTCCACGTCCCGGACCTGCCGGAAGCAGCGCAAAAACCAGGCCCCGCAAGAGACAGGCTCCTGCTGCGGGTCATAGGCAGCCCCGACCCCTACGGCAAGCAGATAGACGGCATGGGAGCTGCCACCTCCAGCACCAGCAAGACCGTGCTGCTGTCCAAAAGCACCAGGCCCGGCCACGACGTGGACTACCTCTTCGGCCAGGTCTCCATCGACCAGCCCTTCGTCGACTGGTCGGGCAACTGCGGCAACCTCACCGCCGCCGTCGGCCCCTTCGCCATCACCAACGGCCTGATCGACCCGGCCCAGGTGCCGCGCGACGGCATCGCCACCGTGCGCATCTGGCAAGCCAATATCGGCAAGACCATCGTCGCCCACATCCCGATGACGAACGGCGCGGTGCAGGAAACCGGCGACTTCGAACTCGACGGCGTTACCTTCCCCGCCGCCGAGGTGCAGCTCGAATTCATCGACCCGGCCGACGAGGGCGACGGCGAAGGCGGCGGCGCCATGTTCCCCACCGGCCAGCTGGTCGATGACCTGGAGGTGCCCGGCGTCGGCACCTTCAAGGCCACGATGATCAACGCCGGCATCCCGACCATCTTCGTCAACGCCGAGGACATCGGCTACACCGGCACCGAGCTGCAGGACGCCATCAACGGCGACCCCAAGGCGCTGGAACGCTTCGAGACGATCCGCGCCCACGGCGCCGTCCGCATGGGCCTCATCTCCACCATCGACGAAGCCGCCAAACGCCAGCACACACCCAAGGTGGCCTTCGTCGCCAAACCCGTCGGCTACACAGCTTCCAGCGGCAAACAGGTCGCGGCGGGCGACGTGGACCTGCTGGTGCGGGCGCTCTCCATGGGCAAGCTGCACCACGCCATGATGGGCACGGCGGCGGTCGCCATCGGCACCGCGGCGGCGATTCCCGGCACCCTGGTCAACCTGGCGGCCGGCGGCGGCGAGCGCCAGGCGGTGCGCTTCGGCCATCCCTCGGGCAGCCTGCGGGTGGGCGCCGAGGCGCGGCTGGTCGATGGGCAGTGGCAGGTCACCAAGGCCCTGATGAGCCGCAGCGCCCGGGTGCTGATGGAAGGCTGGGTGCGGGTGCCCTTCGACCCCGCGGCCTGAAGCCCGGCCCCCGCGCGGGGCTGTCATCGAACCGGCATGCGGCCTGCCTATACTCGCCGCCTGCCGCGGGCGGGACCTGCCCGGCTGGCACCGTTTTTGCAGTTCCACCGGCCCCTTCTTTCCCCTCTCCTTCGCCCCATGTCGAGCACCGCAGGCCGCCGCGCCTGGATGATCCTGCTGGCCCGCTGGCTGTTCGTGCTCTTCGCGATCGTCGAGCAGGCCTCCTCGCCCTGGCACGTCTTCCAGCGCGACTCCTGCGTGGACATGGACTGGCTGAGCCACTGGCACCAACCCACGCCCGCCGACGGCCAGGCCTATGCGGGCAGCCAGGACGAGGAAGTGCCGCTGCTGGGCACCGCCTCCACCACCGTGGGCCGCGCGGCCATCGCCCAGCCCGACCACGGCAGCTACGAGATCGCCCTGGCGCCGGCCAACCCGCAGGTGGCCAAAGCTGCATCGCCGCGCGAGGCCATCGCCATGCGCTGGGGCGCCGGCGGCCCCCGCGCCCCGCCCGACAGCTGGCGAAGCCTGCCGCCTCCACCCCACGCGCCGCCCGTCCAAGCCTGAGAAGCCCTTTTTCGCTTTCCTCATGCTTGGCCGAGCCTCGGCCGTGGAGTTTTCATGTCGTGTTTCCCCAGGCCAGCCATCGCGCTGGCCCTTGCCCTGCTGTGCGCCGCCCTGCCCGCCGCCCATGCGCAGGAACTCAAGCTCAGCCCCGCCCAGCTCAAGACCCTGGGCGTTGAATTCAAGCCCCTGGGTGCGCCCGGCGACATAGAAGGCAGCGCCTACCCCGCCCAGGTGGTGCTGCCGCCGGCCAACGACCAGGTGGTCAGCGCGCCCCTGCCCGGCGTGATCGAGCAGATATTCGTCACCGAGAACCAGGCGGTGAAGGCCGGCACGCCGCTGGTGCGACTGGCCAGCCCCGAGGTCGGAGAGCTGCAGCTGCGCCTGATGGAGTCCGCCACGCAAGACCGGCTGGCCCGCAGCACCCTGCAGCGCGAGCAGTCGCTGTTCCAGGAAGGCATCGTGCCCCAGCGCCGGGTGCAGGAAGCCCAGGCCGCCGCAGCCCAGAGCGATGCCCGGCTGCGCCAGGCCCAGGCCGCGCTGCGCCTGGCCGGGCTGGACCGCGACAGCATCCAGCGCGTGATGGCCGGCGGCGAGGCCGAATCCGCCGTGCTGGTGCGCGCCCGCTCGGCCGGCATCGTCACCCAGATGCTGGCCAAGCCCGGCCAGCGGGTGCCGCAGACCGAGCCGCTGCTGCGGGTGGCCGATGTGTCCACGCTCTGGCTGGACATCCAGGTGCCCAGCGTGCGGCGCGACGCCGTCGCCTCCGCGCCCGGCACGCCGGTCGTGGTGGTCGGCCATGACGCCCGGGCGAAGCTGACCAGCGCCTCGGCCACCGTCAGCGCCAGCCAGACCTTCGTGCTGCGCGCCGAAGTCGCCAGGGGCGCCGCCCAGCTGCGGCCCGGCGAATATGTGCAGGTGCGTGTGCCCTTCGCCAGCCAGGCCTCGGCCGACGGCTGGGCGGTGCCCACCCAGGCCGTCGTGCGCGACCGGGGCCGCACCCTGGTCTTCGTGCGTTCGGCGGCCGGCCTGGTGGCCACGCCGGTGCAGGTGCTGGCCGCCGCGGGCGAGACCACCCGCATCCGCGGCGCGCTCGATGCGCGGCAGGAGATCGCCATCGGCGCCATCGCCGCGCTGAAATCGGCCTGGCAGGCCGCCCACCCGGCGGAGAAGTGAGATGCTGGCCAGGATCGTGCAAGCGGCGCTCTCGCAGCGCCTGTTCGTCGTGCTCGCCGCGCTGGCGGTGGGTGTGGCGGGCTGGTTCGCCTTCCAGAACCTGCCGATCGACGCCTTCCCGGAGGTGTCGAACACGCAGGTGAAGATCATCATGAAATCCCCCGGCATGCCGCCGGAGGAGATCGAGACCCGGGTCGCCGTGCCGCTGGAGATCGAGCTGCTGGGCATTCCGCGCCAGCAGATGCTGCGCTCCATGTCCAAGTACGGGCTGGTGGACGTGACCCTGAATTTCGAGGACGGCACCGACATTTTCTGGGCCCGCCAGCAGGTGGCCGAACGCCTGGCCAATGCCCGCGACCAGCTGCCCGAGGGCGTGAGCGGCGGCATGGCGCCGGTCACCACCCCGCTGGGCGAGATGTTCATGTTCACCGTGGAATCGCCCACCATGACGCTGGCGGAGCGGCGCAGCCTGCTCGACTGGGTGATACGCCCGGCCCTGCGTTCGGTGCCCGGCGTGGCCGATGTGAACACGCTGGGCGGCAAGGTCACCAGCTACGAGGTGGTGCCCGATCCGATGCGCCTGGCGGCCGTCGGCATCACCATGGCGCAACTACAGGCGGCCATCGAGGGCAACAACCGCAACGACGGCGCCGGCCGGGTGCGCGAGGGCGAGGAAGTGCTGCTGGTGCGCGGAGAAGGCCGGGTGCGCAGCCTGGACGACCTGCGCGCCATCGTGGTCCGCCAGGCGGGCGGCCAGCCGATCCGCGTGGGCGACATCGCCACCGTGCGCCAGGGCAGCGTCACCCGCTACGGGGTGGTCACGCAGGACGGCAAGGGCGAGGCGGTGCAGGGCCTGGTGCTCTCGCTGCGCGGCGCCAACGCCAAGGCGGTGGTCGAGGGCGTGGAGGCCAAGCTGGCGGAGATCCAGCCCAGCCTGCCCGAGGGCGTGTCGATCCGGCCCTTCTACAACCGCGCCGCGCTGGTGGAGCGCGCCGTGGGCACGGTCATGCGCGCCCTGCTCGAAGCCACGCTGCTGGTGCTGGTGCTGCTGGGCGCCTTCCTCGGCAACCTGCGCGCGGCCATCGTGGTGGCGGTGGTGCTGCCGCTGTCGGCGCTGATCACCTTCCTGCTGATGGACCTCTACGGCATGTCGGCCAACCTGATGAGCCTGGGCGGGCTCGCCATCGCCCTGGGCATGCTGGTGGACGGCGCGGTGGTGGTGGTGGAGAACGTGGTCGAGCACCTGGGCCGCAAGCCGCCCGGCGACCGCACGCCGCTGCTCCACGTGGTCTTTCGCGCGGTGAAGGAAGTCGCCATGCCGGTGGCCGCCGGGGTGCTGATCATCGTGGTGGTGTTCCTGCCGCTGCTCACGCTCCAGGGCCTGGAGGGCAAGTACTTCGTGCCGGTGGCCATGACCATCGTCTTCGCCCTGGCCGGCTCGCTGGTGCTGTCGCTCACCGTGATCCCGGTGCTGTCCTCCTTCCTGCTCAAGCAGGGCGGCCACCACGAGCCCTGGCTGCCGCGCAAGATGCTGGCGCTCTACAGCCCGCTGCTGGACAAGGCCCTGGCCCATCCCCGCACGGTGTATGTAGCCGCCGCCGCGATGCTGCTGGCCGCCGCCGCCGTCTACACCCAGGTCGGCAAGACCTTCATGCCCAGCATGGACGAGGGCAACGTCATCGTCGGCCTGGAGAAGCTGCCCTCGATCAGCCTGGAGGAGACGGCGGCCATGGACCTGCGCATCCAGCAGCGCCTGATGCAGGAGCTGCCCGACATCGAACGCATCGTCGCCCGCACCGGCTCCGACGAGATCGGGCTGGACCCCATGGGCTTCAACCAGACCGACACCTTCCTTGTCTTCAAGCCCGAGAAGGACTGGGTGATGCCGAGCAAGGCCGCCCTGATGGAGAAAATGCGCGCCGTGCTGGACGACATGCCCGGCCTGCGCTTCAACTTCACCCAGCCGATCGAGATGCGCATCTCCGAGATGGTGATCGGCGTGCGCGGCGACATCGCCATCAAGATCTTCGGCCCCGACATCCGCCAGTTGAACGAGCTGGCCGGGCGCATCGTCGATGTCACCAAGTCCATCCAGGGCAGCCAGGACGTGTTCACCGTGGCCAACGACGGCGTGCAGTACCTGGCGGTGCACATCGACCGCCTGGCCGCCGGCCGCTACGGCTTCAGCGTGGAGGACATCCAGGACACGCTGCGCGCCCAGCTCGAAGGACGGCGCGCCGGCATCGTGATCGACGGCAATCAGCGCATCCCCATCCTGCTGCGCGGGGCGGACAACGTCCTGGTGTCGCCCTCGGACTTCGCCAGCCTGCACATCACCGCCGCCGACGGCCGCAGCGTGCCGCTGCGCGAGATCGCCACCCTGAAGCGCGAGGACGGCCCGGTGAAGATCGACCGCGAGATGGGCAGCCGCTACAACGTGGTGGTGGCCAACGTGGCCGGGCGCGACCTGGTCGGCTTCGTGCAGGAGGCGCAGGCGCGCATCGCCGCCGAGGTGAAGCTGCCGCCCGGCTACCGGCTGAGCTGGGGCGGGCAGTTCGAGAACCAGCAGCGGGCCGCGGCCCGGCTCACGCTGGTGATTCCGGCCGCGCTGGGGGTGATCTTCGTCATCCTCTTCACCCTGTTCGGCTCGATGCGCCAGGCCCTGCTGGTGCTGAGCAACGTGCCCTTCGCCATGGTGGGCGGCATCGTGGCGCTGTGGCTGACGGGGGAATACCTGTCGGTGCCGGCCTCGGTGGGTTTCATCGCGCTGCTGGGCATCGCGGTGCTCAACGGCGTGGTGCTGGTGAGCTACTTCAACCAGCTGCACGCGGCCGGCGCCAGCCTGCGCGACAGCGTGGTGCTGGGCGCGCAGCGGCGCTTGCGGCCGGTGATGATGACCGCCTCCATCACCGCCTTCGGCCTGGTGCCGCTGCTGTTCGCCAGCGGGCCGGGATCGGAGATCCAGCGGCCGCTGGCCATCGTGGTGATCGGCGGGCTGGTGTCGGCCACGGCGCTGACGCTGATCCTGCTGCCGCTGCTGTTCCAGCGCTTCGCCTTTCCCAGGGCCGGCGCGGCCACGAAGCGGGAGGTGCTCCATGGCTGATTTCGTGCTGCACCTGCTCTGCCGGGATTCGGCCGCCGACGCGGCGGCCGACCACCTGCTGTCCATCGCCGGCCCGCTGGGCTTCATCCGCGCGCCCGTCTATTCGCAAGGCGCTTTCCATGCATCGTTGACCAAGGAAGAAGAAGTGATCGGCATGTGCCACATGGTGCGATTCGACATGGTGGTGCGCGAGCGCACGCCCGAGGAACTGCTGCAAGGGCTGTCCAGCGCCCTCAAAGGGCTTGAAGTGCAGTACTGGCTGACACCGGCGATCGCCGCGGGGAGCCTGGCATGAAGCGGCTCTGTCCCCTGCTGGCCCTGGCCGCCTGCCTGGCCGCCCAGGCGCAGGCCACCGACCGCCCCGACCTGCCCGACACCGCCATGGCCCTGGCCGTGATCGATGCCGACCCGGCCGTGGCCCGCGCCCGCTTCGCCCTGGAAGCCGCCCGCCACCGCGGCACGGCCATCGCCGCCGGCCCCTACGAATGGACGATCAGCACCAGCGCCCAGCGGCGGCGCTACCGCACCGGCGAGCCCGATGCGCGTGAATGGTCGGCCGGCCTGGAGCGCACCTTCCGCGCCCCCGGCAAGGCCGGCCTGGACAGCCGCCTGGGCGATGCCCAGGTGCGGGTGGCCAGCGCGCAGTTCGCGCTGGCCCGGCTGGAGGTGGCCCAGTCCCTGCTGGAGATGTGGATGGACTGGGCCGGCGCCGAACGCCTGCGCGCCGCCTGGGCCGCGCAGCAGGATTTCGCCCAGGCCAATGCCGACGCGGTGGGCCGGCGCCAGAAGGCCGGCGATGCCTCGCGCCTGGACGAGAACAACGCCGCCGCCGACCTGGTGGAGGTGCAGCGCCAGCGCGCCGATGCCGACAGCCTGGGCGCCATCGCCCGCGCCCGGCTGCAGGCGCGTTTCCCCCAGCTGCGGCTGGCCGCGCCGCCGCTGCGCGATCCGCTGCCGCTGGACGGCGAGGCGGGCAGCCTGCGCAGCGCCATCCTCGACGGCAACGCCGCCCTGGCGGTGCTGCAGGAGCAGAGCCGCGAGGCCGCGCTCGCCGCCAGCCGCGCCGAGGCCGACCGCACGCCCGACCCCACCCTGGGCGTGAACACCGTCTCGGAAGGCCGGGCCGGCGCCGAGCGGCTGATCGGCCTGACCCTGTCGATTCCGCTCGGCGGCACCTATCGCGACGCGCGGGTGCAGGAGGCGCTGCGGATGCAGGATGCGGCGCAATCGGCCCTGGACGCCCGGTGGCTGGAGCTGGAAGCCCTGGTCGCCGAACGCCTGGCCGATGCCGGCGGCAGTTATGCGCGCTGGCAGTACGCCAGCCGCTCGATGGCCATCACCCGCGACAACGCGCGGCTGACCCAGCGCGCCTTCAGCCTGGGCGAGGCCGACCTGCAGACCCTGCTGCTGAGCCGGCGCCTGTCGGGCGACGCCGCGCTGGGCGAGCTGCAGGCGCGCAGCGCCGCCCTGCGCGCGGGCTACCGGCTGCGGCTGGAGGCGCATCAGCTGTGGGCGCTGGAGCCATGAACGGCGCCGTCACCACGCCTTCCGGCCCGCCCGCACGCCGTGCGCCGCTGGCCGGCCTCGCCGTGTTCGCGGCCATGGTCCTGCTGGTGGTGCTGGGCCACGAAGGCCGGCGCGTGGCCCAGTTGCTGGTGCTGGCGCTCCCGGTGCTGGCCTGGCCGGCCTGGCCGGTGCGCAGCCCGGCCGTGCACCGGCTGCGCGGCGCGGTGGTCTGGCTCTGGGCCATGGCCTTCGCCTTCGATGCGGTGGCCCGCGCCTATCTGCTGGAGGCCTACCAGGCAGCGCCCGACAGCGCCCTGGTGCTGGGCGCGGCGGCCAACACCAATGCCCGTGAGTCGGGCGAATACCTGGCCATGCACTGGCGCAGCCTGGCCGCCTGGTCGGCCGTGCTGCTGGCCGCCGCCCTGGTGTTCGGCCGCTTCGCGCCGCGCGGCGCGCGCGGGCCGGCGGCTGGATCGCGCTGGCTGGCCGGCCTGCTCTGCCTGGCCGTGCTGGCCTCGGCCCTGGCCTATGCCAGCAAGCCCTGGCGGCGGCTGCATCCGGCCGTCTTCTGGTCGCAATGGGGCGGCACGGTGCAGACCCTGCGCGCCGGCTGGGCCGACCGCCAGCAGCAGCGCGAAGCCGTGCTGGCGCGGGCACGCGCTGCCGCGCCGGTGATCGCCGAGACCGGGCCGTCCACCCTGGTGCTGGTCATCACCGACAGCATCAACCGCGACAACATGGCGCTCTACGGCTACGGCCGCGCCACCACGCCGCGCCTGCTGGCCCACAAGGCCCAGCTGCAGGACCAGATGCTGGTGATGCGCAACGCCTGGTCGGTGGACGCCAGCACCCTGCCCTCGGTGCACAACATCCTCAACTTCGGCCAGCCCGAGTCGCAGGACCCGCAGCATGTGCTGGCCCTGGCGCGCGCCGCCGGCTACAAGACCTGGTGGATGAGCAACCACGACGACATCGGCATCGAGCAGCAGCATGCCCGGCTGGCCGATGTGGTGGAGATCGTCAACCGGGTGCCCGGCCGGGCCGGCGCCTCGCTGGACGGCGAGCTGCTCGACTGCCTGCAGGAAGCCCTGGAGGACCCGGCCGAACGCAAGCTGATCGTGGTGCATTTCCTGGGCGCGCATCCGCATTACGCGCTGCGTTTTCCCGATGGCGCCAACCCCTTCGACGACAGCATCGACAGGGTGGAGGAACAGCTCTCCGAACGCGGCCGCTCCGCCTGGGTGCGGCGTTTCCGCCAGGAGTACGACTCGGCCATCCTCTACAGCGACTTCGTGGTGGCCGAGACCCTGCGGCTGGCCCGCGGCGTCGGCCGGCAGGACGGCTACCGCGCCTGGATGTTCCTGTCCGACCACGGCCAGGAGGTCGGCCACGGCGGCGACCATGCGGGCCACAGCCCGCAGACCGCGTCGGGCTACCGCATCCCGGCCATCGTCTGGCGCAACCGGCCGATCGAGCCCCGGGACACGGCCGCCATCGAGGCCCGGCCCTTGCGCACCGACTGGGCCAGCTGGACGCTCGCCGAGCTGCTGCACCTGCGCTGGCCGGGCGATGCCACCGAGCGCGACGCGCTGCGGCCGAACTACCGCTGGCAGCCGCCGGTGCTGCCGATGGCGGTGGAGTCCTTCGAACGCTAGGCAGCACGCATGCAGGCCCGCTCAGTGTGGGCTAAGTGACGGGGCCTAGCCTGCGGGTTACGCAAATCCCTGCGTGCCCTCAGGAAGACATCCATGCAAAAGCATCACAAGACAGCCCTCGCCTGCACCCTCGTGGCCGCGGTGGCCGGCGCGGCCGGCACCCTGGCCCATGCGGACCTCGGCAAGGCGGAGAACGACGCGATGGCCATCGCCAGCGCCAGGTTCAGCCTGGTCCAGGCCGTGGCCGCCGCCGAGCAGGCCGCCAACGGCAAGGCCTCCCGCGCCGAATACGAGCACTCGCGGCAGGGCGGCATCTACGAGGTGGAGGTGGTCAGCGGCGCCAAGGTGTTCGATGTGCGCATCGATGCCGACAAGGGCACCGTGATCTCCTCGGCCGAGGACCGGATGGACCACGACGACGAACACGGCGAGAAGGACTGAAATCCTCAGGCCAGCGGCAGCACCAGCCTGACCCGCAGGCCGGTGGCCGCCGCCTCGTCGCGGTAGGCCAGATCGATGTCGCCGCCGATCCGCGCCAGCAAGGTGCGCACGATGGACAGGCCCAGCCCCGCGCCGGACTGGCTGCTGCCCGGCACCCGGTAGAAGGGATCGAACACCCGTTCGCGCTCCCCGGGCGCGATGCCGGGGCCGGAGTCCTCCACGCAGAGCACGGCGCGGCCCGAGGCCAGGCGCACCGACAGGTCGACCTGGCCGCCTTCGGGGGTGTAGCGCACGGCGTTGTCGACCAGGTTGCGGATGACGGCGGCCAGTTCGAAGGCGTCGAGGCGGACCAGGGCGTCCTGCTCGCCCTCCACGCCGATGTCGATGCCGCGGGCTTCCGCCAGCGGCATCAGGTCCTCCAGTACCTCGCGGAACACCTGCTGCACCGAGGCCGGCCGCGCGCCCTCGCGCGGGACGGACTGCGCCGGGGCCTGAGCGCGCGCCAGGCCCAGCAGCTGGTCGAGCAGGCGGCGGCCGCGCGCGATGCCCTGGCGCAGGGCGGCCAGGCGATCGCGCGCGGGCGCGGACATGTCGGCCTCGGCCAGCCTTTCGGCCTGCAGCGACAAGGCGGTCAGCGGCGAGCGCAGCTCGTGCGCCGCATCGGCCACGAAGCGGCGCTGGACCTGCATGGACTGCTCCACCCGGCCCAGCATGCGGTTGATGGCCACCGCGAAGGGGCGCACTTCCAGCGGCAGCGGCGCCTCGTCCACCGGATGCAGCGCGTCGTCGGCACGCCGGTCGATCTCGCGCGAGAGCACGGCGATCGGCCGGAACATCTTGCGCACCAGGTGCGCCACGACCAGCAGCAGCACCGGCACCAGCACCAGCAGCGGCACCAGGGCGCGCAAGGCGCCTTCGCGGGCGATCTCGTCGCGCAGTTCGGTGGGCTGCAGCACGGCGATGCGCTGGCCGGCGGCACTGCCGCGGACCAGGGCGCGGTAGGTCTCGCCCTGGATCTCCAGGGTATGCAGCCCGTCGGCCAGGCCGGGCGGCAGCGGCAGCGCGCGGGCGGCGGGATGCGGCTCGCCCAGCAGCTGCACCAGCACACGGGAGTCCTCGTCCGAATCCTGCGGGGCGTCCGCCTGCGCGGCGGAGGGCGGCAGCGGCTGCCGGTCGAACAGCAGGGCCACCTGGCGCAGGGTGTCGTCCTGCAGTTCGTGGGCCTCCTCCAGGGCGGCACGGAAGGCCAGGCCGCCCGCCAGCGCGCCGACCAGCAGGATGGCCAGCGCCAGCGAGACCGACAGCCGCAGCTGCAGCGATGCGCCGATGCGCTTCATGCGCCCCTGGATACCCGCCATCCGGCCCCCCGCACGTTCTTGATGATGTCGGTGCCCAGCTTGCGGCGCAGGGCGTGGATCAGGAATTCCACCGCATTGCTCTCCACCTCCTGGCCCCAGCCGTAGATGCGGTCCTCCAGGTCGGCGCGCGACAGGATGGCGCCCGGCCGCAGCAGCAGCGCCTGCAGCAGGGCGAACTCGCGCCGCGACAGCTGCACCGGCGGCGCGGCCCCCCCGGCGCCCTGCACCACCGCCTCGCGGGTGGCGGGATCGAGCGACACCACCCCGTTGCCCAGCAGCGGCGCGCCGCTGCCCGACTTGCGGCGCAGCACCGCGCGCATGCGGGCCAGCAGTTCGGCCATCTCGAAGGGCTTGAGCACATAGTCGTCGGCGCCGCCGTCCAGGCCGCGCAGGCGGTCGTCGAGCGCGTCGCGCGCGGTGACCACCAGCACCGGCACCGGGTTCTGCGCGGCACGCAGGCGGGCCAGCACCTCCAGGCCGTCGGCGCCGGGCAGGCCCAGGTCGAGCAGCACCAGGTCGTAGTGCTGGCAGGCCAGCGCGGCCAGGGCGGCGCTGCCGTCGCGCACCCAGTCGGCGGCGTCGCCGGCATCGGCCAGGGCGGCATGGACGGCCTCGCCGATCATGCCGTCGTCCTCGACCAGCAGCACGCGCATGTCAGCGCGCCCGTGGCGCCTGCATGGCCGGTGTCTCGGTGATCCTCTGTGCGCGGATGTTCATGCCTTGTCCTGTTTCAGTTCCGGGCTTGCCGGCCGCAGCTGCGCCACGGCCACCAGCACCACGATGGTGGCCAGGAAGGCCGCGCTGACCAGCATCGTGCCCAGCTCCAGCCCGCCGTCGGCGCGCGGCTGGGTGAGCCAGTCGCCCAACGCCGCGCCGAAGGGACGCGTGAGGATATAGGCGATCCAGAAGCACAGCACCGGATGCCCGCCCAGGCGCCAGAACACGATGGTCGCGGCGATCAGCGCGCCGAAGCATGCCGCCCCTGGCAGGAAGCCCAGGCCGAGCGCCTCGGTGGCCAGGTCGCCCGCGGCGGTGCCCAGCGCGAAGGTGCAGAGGATGGCGGCCCAGTAGAAGCCCTCGCGCCGCGGCGTGACGATGGCGTGGATCGACAGCGTGCGTTCGCTGGCGAACCAGACGGCGAAGATGGCCGCCAGCGCCAGGGCGAAGGCCGAGCTGCTGAGGTAGAGGCTGACGCCCGCCTGGTCGGTCAGCAGGTCGGTGATCTGCGTGCCGACGATGCTCACCAGCACCACCGTCAGCCAGTAGAGGGCCGGCACGCAGCGCCGGCTGCGCAGCTGCAGCGCCAGCGCGCCGGCCAGCAGCAGGCCCATGACGACGGTGGTGGGCCCCAGGCCCAGGCCGGCATCGGCGGCCAGATAGTCGGCCGCGGTTTCGCCCACGGTGGTCGACATGATCTTGATGACCCAGAACGACAGGGCCACCTCGGGCACCTTGTTGAGCAGGCCGGGCGTGACGGGCGGCTGGCGGGTCTTCATGGGCGGCGGGCGCCGGGGCGCGTGAGTGGAGGAGGAAAACCATCCTGCCCGCCCAGACTTAGCTCCGGCATAGGGCCGCGTTCAGAAATCCACGCTCGCCGACATCACGAAGCTGCGCGGCGCGCCGACCAGGCTCGCAAGCATCACTCTCATCGCTCCAGGCCCGCGACTTTCCCCCGATGCGCCATGGTCTGCC
Organism: Xylophilus rhododendri; assembly: GCF_009906855.1. NCBI lineage: Bacteria > Pseudomonadati > Pseudomonadota > Betaproteobacteria > Burkholderiales > Xylophilus > Xylophilus rhododendri. The sequence goes on along the minus strand of NZ_CP047650.1, from coordinate 4,767,403 downwards.
CCAGCCCCTGGAACATCGCCCCGAAATCGCAGCACTCCTGCGCCAGCATCACCACCGCCGTGACCAGGGTGCTGCGCTGCTCCACCTTGTGCATGGCCACGTAGTGCATCGGCGGCAGCTGCGGCGTGACCTCGATGGCGCTGAGCATGCCGGCCGCGATCAGCGGCGCCAGGCACTGGTGCGGCAGGTAGGTCACGCCCAGGCCGGACATCACCAGGCCCAGCATCGCCACCAGGTTGCTCACCTGGATCGGGTCGCGCGGCTCGGCGCCCTGCTCCTTCAGCCAGGCGTCGTAGACCCTGCCGGTGCCCGACTGCGGCCCCTGCACCAGCATGCGGTACTGGGCCAGCTCGTGCAGGCGCCAGGCGCGGTCGGTGGCGATCAGCCCCGGGCGGCACAGCCAGGCGTGGGCGACCTGGCCGATGCGGGTGCTCGTCATGCGGCTGTCGCCAAAGGCGTCGGGCACCACCACCAGGTCGAGTTCGCCGGCCAGCAGCTGGTCGCGCAGGTGCGGGCTGCTGTCCACCGTGGGTTCGATCACCACCTTGGGATAGAGATCGCGGATGGTCTCGATCAGCCGCGGCAGCCAGGTCATGGCGGTCAGCTCGGTGATGCCCAGGCGCAGCCGGCGCTCCAGCACCTCGGGGCGGCTGAACTGCTCGATGGCGGAGTCGCGCTGGGCCAGGAGCTTTTTGGCCAGCACGAACATCTCCTCGCCCTTTTCGGTGAGGCGGGCGGCGCGCTGGCTGCGGTCGAAGAGCGGGGTTTCGAAGAACTCCTCCAGCTCCTGCACCCGCTTGGAAACCGCCGACTGGCTGGTGTGCAGCTTCTGCGCGGCCTGCGAGAAGCCGCCGAGCTGGGCGATCCAGAACAAGGCCTCTAGCTGTTTGAAAGTCATCGTTTTGGTGCTGAAACTGGGGTGCTATCGGGTTTATATCCACTTTTGGAATGCATACAGATAGATTTAAATCGCTTTTTTAAATTTCCCGGCGCTCGAAGAATGCGCGGCATGAGCACTGCTTCCACTGCCTCCTTTTCCTCGCGCCTGGCCCAGGTCAAGCCCTCGCCCAGCGTGGCGGCCAAGGCCCGGGTCGACGCCCTGCGCGCGGCCGGCCGCGACATCATCGACTTCACCATCGGCGAGCCCGACTTCCCCACGCCCGAACACATCGTGCAGGCCGGCGCACGCGCCCTGGCCGAAGGCGCCACCCGCTACACCGGCTCGGCCGGCACACCCGCGCTGCGCCGCGCCATCTGCGCCAAACTCCAGCGCGAGAACCGGCTGGACTTCCAGCCCGGGCAGGTGATCGTGGGCACCGGCGCCAAGCAGCTGATCTTCAATGCCTTCGCCGCCACCCTGAACGAGGACGACGAGGTGGTCATCCCGGCGCCCTACTGGGTGTCCTATCCGGACATGGTGCTGCTCAACGGCGGCACGCCGGTGATCGCGCCCAGCAGCGCCGCCACCGGTTTCAAGCTCACGCCCGAGGCGCTGCGCCAGGCCCTGACACCGCGCAGCCGCTGGCTGGTGTTGAACACGCCCAACAACCCCAGCGGCGCCATCTACACCGAGTCCGAGCTGGGCGCGCTGTGCGAGGTGCTGCGCGGGTTTCCCGCCGTGCGGGTGATGACCGACGAGATCTACGAACACTTCGCCTACGGCGGCGCCCGCCACCTGTCGCCGCTGAACGTGGCGCCCGATCTGGCCGATCGCACGCTGGTGGTCAACGGCGTCTCCAAGGCCTATGCCATGACCGGCTGGCGCGTGGGCTACGCGGCCGGGCCGCTGGACCTGATCCGCGCCATGACCCTGCTGGCCTCGCAGACCACCACCTGCGCCAGCGCCGTGGGCCAGGCCGCCGCGGTGACCGCCCTCGAAGGCCCGCAGGAGTGCGTGGCACAGGCCCGCGATCTGTTCGAACAACGCCGCGACCGCATGGTGAGCGGCCTGGCCACCATCCCCGGCGTGTCGTGCAGCAGCCCCGACGGCGCGTTCTACCTGTTCCCCAGCGTGCAAGGCCTGCTCGGCAAGACCACGCCCCAGGGCCGGCTGCTGGCCGGCGACCCCGACGTGGCCGCCTACCTGCTCGACGCGGTCGGCGTGGCCAGCGTGGACGGCAGCTCCTACGGCATGCCGGGCTACCTGCGCCTGTCGTTCGCCACCTCGGCCGCGGAGATCGACCGCGGCTGCGCGGCCATCGCCCAGGCCGTCGCCGCGCTGCGCTGAATCCGTCGAACCGAACCCTGACCCGATCCACCCCGAAAGAGAAGACCATGAAGCTCCGTTTGCCCGCCATGCTCGCCGTCGCCGCCACCGCCGCGCTCCTGTGTTCCACCGCCATGGCGCAGAGCAACGACACGCTCGCCAAGATCAAGTCCAGCGGCGTGATCCAGATCGGCGGCCGCGAGAGCCAGATCCCCTTCTCGTACAAGCCCAACGGCGGCGGCGACCCGGTCGGCTTCACCACCGACATTTGCCTGAAGATCGTGGACGCCATCAAGGCCAAGCTGGCCATGCCCAACCTGGAGGTGCGCTACACCATGCTCACCTCCACCAACCGCATCCCGCTGCTGACCAACGGCACGGTGGACCTGGACTGCGCCACCACCACCAACACGGTGGACCGGCAGAAGCAGGTGGCCTTCGCGCCCAGCCATTTCGTGACCTCGATCACGGCGGCGGTGAAGAAGAGCTCGGGCATCAACAGCTTCGCCGACATGAACGGCAAGACGGTGTCGGCCGTGTCGGGCAGCACCTCCATCGCGCTGCTGCGCGCCCAGCGCAAGACGCTGGAGGTCAAGGAGATCTACGCCAAGGACACGGCCGACGGCTTCCTGATGATGGCCTCCGACCGCGCCGTGGCCTATGTGCTGGACGACGTGCAGCTGGCCGGCTTCATCGCCACCGCGCCCAACCCGGGCGAGTTCAAGATCCTCACCGGCGAATCCCTGCGCCAGGAGCCCTACGGGATCATGTACCGCAAGGACGATCCGGCCTTCAAGGACGTGGTCGACGGCACGGTGACCGAGCTGATGAAATCCGGCGCGATCGAGCAGATCTACGCCAAGTGGTTCCTGAAGCCCATCCCGCCGACCAACGCGAACCTGAATTTCCCGATGACGGATGCGATCAAGGATATCTATCGCAATCCGAACAGCAACGGGGTCTGACCGGGACTATGCCCATGGCCGGCGCGATGGACCGCACGTACATTTGCCCGCCATGGACACCCGCTACCTGCAGAGCTTCGTCGCCGTGGTCGAACTCGGCTCCATGGCCGAGGCCGCGCGCCGGCTCGACCTGACACCCGCCGCCATCGCCGCACGGGTGAAGGCGCTGGAGGACGATATCGGCTCGGCCCTGGTGCAGCGCGTGGGCCGCTCGGTGCGGCCGACCGAGGTGGGGCTGGCCATGCTGGACCGCGCCCGCAGCGTGCTGCGCGAGGTGCGCGACCTGCGGTCGGTGACCGGCGGCGGCTCGCTCGGCGAACTGCGCCTGGGTGTCTTCGGCTCGGCGCTCACCGGCGTGCTGCCGCCGGTGCTGCAGCGGCTCTACCGGCGGTATCCGGAACTGTCCGTCTATGTCGAACCAGGCGCCTCGGTGGAGCTGTGCCGCCAGGTCGCGGCCGGCAGCCTGGATGCGGCCATCGTGGTGGAGCCGCAGTTCTCCATCGGCAAGGCCAGTTCCTGGTCGGTGCTGCTGGAGGAGCAGATGGTGGTGGTGGCCCCGGCCGCCCAGGCCGGCCGCGATGCGCACGAGCTGCTGGCCAGCCTGCCCTTCATCCGCTACGACCGCTCGGTACTCGGCGGCCAGCTGGCGGACCGCTATCTGCGCGACCACGGCATCCGTGTACGCCAGCGCCTGGAGATCAACAGCCTGATGGCCGTGGCCGCGCTGGTCGGCCAGGGCCTGGGCGTGGCCCTGCTGCCGGACTGGGTGCCGATGTGGCAGGGCGGGCTGGAGATCGTGAAGATCCCCCTGCCCGAACGCGCGCCGGTGCGGCGTGTGGGCCTGGTGTGGGCCACCCACGGGCCGCGGGCGGCACTGGCCGATGCGCTGCTGGAAGAAGCCCGCGCCGTGTGCGGCAGCGCCCGCGCCATCGAAAGCTGATTAGGGCTTCAGCCCCTTGAGGGCCTCACCCGCCTTGCCGACGACATCGCCCAGCACCTTCACCATTTCGATGGTGGGCGCCGTGAATGCCTCGCCTTTTTCCTTCTTGCCGCTGTCGTCCGGCCTGTCGCCCATGCCGAACGAATACTTGGCCAAGGCGATGGTCAGCACGGTGATCGACACGATGGTGGACGCTGCGATGGCGACGACCGGCGTGCTGGCATGGGCCAGATCCATTTTCAGCGCCAGCAATAGCGCTGCCAGAAAAACGAGCAGGCCCGCCACGACCAGATAAACCAGCACCGCAGAGGCGGTGCGGTGATATTTCCGGGAACGACTCTCTGCGATGATTTCATCCAGGGTCTGGAAAGGGCTCGGCGGCGAATATTCCCCGCCCGCCAGGTCGAATCTCTCAGGCGATTTCGTCACACCGCAATACCCAGGTTCTGCACCCTGTACGCCATGGCCACCTTGGATACGCCGAATATCCGGGCCAATTCGTCCGAGGTCTTGACGGTGCCAGCCTGGATGACCACCTTGACGGCGGCCGCCGGCATCAGCAAGGCGGCGGCGAACTGGTTGGCTGCGCGCTCCTGCGGTTTGGTGCTGTCGCTGACGAATGAGCTGGCCGTGTCCCGCGGCGCATCCGAATGGCCCAGGGCGTAGTGGCCGAGTTCATGCGCCATGGTGAACCGCTGGCGAACATGGGCTTCGTTGCCGTTGTATTCGACCGTACGGGCGGCGCGGTTGTAATAACCGCTGAATCCATAGCCCTCGTCATTCAGGATGCCGCGGCAGACGAGATTCAGGCCCTCAGCCGCGATGATGGCGGCCACATTCACTGGGAATCTTTTATCCCAGTGTCTTGTCAGCAGAATCTGTGCCGCCTGCGCAGGCGAATGGGATATGGCACATGGAGGCGACGCCTGGCGGTACGCCGATTGCAGTTCCATGGATCGCTCCGACAGGTGAAAGGATTAACGATTCTAGTGTGACGGTCGGGCCTTTCACACGCCAGGAGGCCGCCCGATCAATCTCTTGCTTTCGCGAGAAATCGTCACATTCTTACCAACCCGATCACCGGCCGCGCTCCCTACCTCGGCGCCTTGCCCACCATCTTCGCGGCGCGCAGGAAATCGAAATCCACCCCCTGGTCGGCCTGGGTGACCGACTGCAGGAAGAGCTTGCGGTAGCCCCGCTCGGCGGTCGGCTCCACCACCGGGTTGGCGGCGGCGCGCCGCGCCAGTTCCTCGTCGGACACCAGCAGCGCGATCTCCCGGTTCTTCACGCTCAGCCGGATGCGGTCGCCGTTGTGCACATGCGCCAGCGGACCGCCCACGGCCGACTCGGGCGTCACATGCAGCACGATGGTGCCGAAGGCGGTGCCGCTCATGCGGCCGTCGGAGATGCGCACGATGTCCTTCACCCCCGCCCGGGCCAGCTTGCGCGGGATGGGGATGTAGCCGGCTTCCGGCATGCCGGGCGCGCCCTTGGGGCCGATGTTCTTGAGCACCAGCATGTCCTCGGCCCTCACGTCGAGGTCGTCGCGGTCGATGCGGGTGACCAGGTCTTCCAGGTTCTCGAAGACCACCGCCCGGCCCTCGTGCTCCATCAGCCTGGGGTCGGCCGCCGACTGCTTGACGATGGCGCCGCCCGGCGCCAGGTTGCCGCGCAGCACGGCGATGCCGCCTTGGGGATAGATGGGGTTGCTGGCCGGCCGCACCACGTCCTGCGGGAAGCCGGGGCCGGCGCGTTCGATCTCCTCGCCCAGCGTGCGGCCGGTGACGGTCAGCGCATCCAGCTTGAGCAGGGGTTTCAGCTCGCGCAGCAGCGTGGCCATGCCGCCCGCGTGGTGGAAGTCCTCCATGTAGTGCTGGCCGGAAGGCTTCAGGTCGACCAGCACCGGCGTGTCGCGGCCCATGCGGTCGAGGGCGGCCAGGTCGATCTCCAGGCCCATGCGGCCGGCGATGGCGGTCAGGTGCACGACGGCGTTGGTCGATCCGCCGATGGCCAGCAGCACCCGCATGGCGTTCTCGAAGGCATCTGCCGTGAGGATCTTGTCGATGGTGAGGCCGGTGCGCGCCATCTCCACCGCCTGCGCGCCGGTCATCTCGGCGATGCGGATGCGGTCGGCGGTGACGGCCGGCGGCGAGGCGCCGCCCGGCACCGTCATGCCCAGGGCCTCGGCGATGCAGGCCATGGTGCTGGCCGTGCCCATCACCGAGCAGGTGCCCACGCTGGCGACGAGCTGGTTGTTCACGTCCACCGTCTCCTCGACATCGATCTCGCCCGCGCGGAACCTGCCCCAGTAGCGCCGGCAGTCGGTGCAGGCGCCCACCCGCTCGCCGCGGTGGCTGCCGGTGAGCATGGAGCCGGTGATCAGCTGGATCGAAGGGATGCCGGCCGACGCCGCGCCCATCAGCTGCGCGGGCACGGTCTTGTCGCAGCCGCCGATCAGCACCACCGCGTCCATGGGCTGGGCGCGCACCAGCTCCTCGGTGTCCATGGACATGAGGTTGCGCAGGTACATGCTGGTGGGCGAGGAGAAACTCTCGTGCACCGAGATCGTCGGGAAGTCCATCGGCAGGCCGCCGGCCAGCATCACGCCGCGCTTGACCGCCTCGATCAGCTGCGGCGCATTGCCATGGCAGGGGTTGTAGGCGCTGCCGGTGTTGGTGATGCCGATCACCGGGCGGTCGAGCGCGGTGTCGGTGAAACCCGCCCCTTGATGAAGGCCTTGCGCAGGAAGAGCGAGAAGCCCTGGTCGCCGTAGCTGGTCAGGCCCTTGCGCATGCCGGTGTCGGCGGCGGCTTGTGAATCGGTGTCGGGCTCGAACGGGGATTGCTTCTTGTCGGTCATCGGGGTTTTATTCCTCGGCCTTGATGTTGGCCTCGTGGATGAGTTTCTCCCAGCGCGCCACTTCCGCGCTGATGCGTTCGGCCGACTGCGCCGGCGTGGTGGGCGGTGCGGCATACACGCCCTGCTTGAGCAGCAGTTCCTTCACCTCGGGCGACTGCACCAGCTTGGCCAGGGCTTCGTTGAGCCGGGTCACGATGGGCTCGGGCGTGCCGGCCGGCGCCAGCACGCCGAAAGTGGAAGCCACGTCCAGGCTGGGCATGCCGGCCTCGGGCGCCGAGGGCACGTCGGGCAGCATGGAGATGCGCTGCGGCATGGTGACGGCCAGGGCGCGCAGCTTGCCGGCCTGGATGAACTGCAGGGCGGCGGGCACCGTCTCCACCATCATGTTGACCTGGCCGCCGACCAGGTCGGTCATGGCCGGGCCGCTGCCCTTGTAGGCCACGTGCTGCATGCGGATGTTGGCGTCCTTGCGGATGATCTCGCCGCCCAGGCGCTGCGGCGCGCCGGGGCCGGAAGAGGCGAAGTTGAGCTTGTCGGGGTTGGCCTGGCCGTAGGCGATCAGCTCCTTGAGCGTCTTCACCGGCAGCTGAGGATTGACCACCACCACCAGCGGCACCGAACCCACCACCATCACCGGCGCGAAGTCCTTCACCAGGTTGTAGCGCAGCTTTCCCTTCTCCAGGGTGACGATGGTGGCGTGGCTGGTGAGCGCGCCCATCAGCAGGGTATAGCCATCGGGCGCCGACCGGGCCGCGGCCTCGGCGCCGATGTTGCCGCCCGCGCCGCCGCGGTTGTCCACCACGATCTGCTGGTTCAACTCTTCGCCGAGCTTGAGTGCCACGATGCGGCCGATGACATCGGTCGCGCCGCCGGGCGGATAGGGAATGATGAGTTTGATCGGCTTGTCGGGATAGGCCGCGTACGCCGGCGCCGAGGCGCCGAGCGCCAGGGCGCAGGCCAGGCAGACCTGCAGGAAGCCGCGTCGCGGCCCGTGGGGGGTAGCGGGGGTGGTTTTGATGGTGTGTCTCCGTTGGCTGGCCGCGATCTGACCGCTGTGCTCCGGCCTGGAACCCCTGGCGTGGCAGGCGTGTCGTCGCTGCCCGCAGTGTTGCCAATCGCGGGGCGGCGAGGATGCGGTCCGGACACGGTCAGACCATAAAAATTTTGTTGTCAGCCGGCGTAAGGTTCCGGCCTCTCAAGGAAGAAAGGCCTTCATGGAAGCCGTGAGTCCCCTGCCTCTGGATCCCGCCGTCGTTCAAGCACTGTCCGGCGTCTCGACCGCCACGCTGACCACCGTGCTGCTCAAGCACGGGCTGCGTAATGTCTGGCTGCGCGGCACGCGCCCGCTCTCGCCCGGCCTGCCGCGCCTGGTGGGCCGGGCCTTCACCCTGCGTTTCGTGCCGGCCCGCGAGGACCTGGCCACGCCGGCCTCCTGGGCCTCGCCCATCTCCACCCGCGCCGCCATCGAGGCCATGCCGGCCGGCTGCATCGCCGTGGTGGGCGCGCTGGGCACCACCGACGCGGGCATCTTCGGCGACATCCTCTGCGCCCGCATGCAGCGCCGCGGCGTGCAGGCCCTGGTGACCGACGGCGTGGTGCGCGACGTGGCCGGCGTGCTGGGCACCGGCCTGCCGGTGTGGTGCCAGGGCACGGCCGCCCCGCCCTCGGTGGCCGGGCTGACCTTCGTCGGCTGGCAGGAGGCCATCGACTGCGGCGGCGTGGCGGTGTTTCCCAACGACGTGATCGTTGTCGATCAGGACGGCGCGGTGCTGATCCCCGCCGCGATGCTGCAGGAGGTGGTGGCCACCTCGGTCGAGCAGGAGCGGCTCGAAGGCTGGATCATGTCGCAGGTGGAGGCGGACCTGCCGCTGCCGGGGCTGTATCCGCCGAATGCGGAGAACCAGGCGAGGTATCGGGCCTGGGTGGCGCGGCGGGAGGGCAAGCCTTAAGGCCGAGACACCGATGCGAGGGGCAGGAAGAGAGTCAGAGGAGACGCCGTGATGGCGATGAAACCGTGGTGCAGGTAGAACGCGGCCGCCTGCTCATCCTTTGCATCCACGATCAGGACGACCGCCCCCACCTCGATGCCCGCGGCGCGGTGCAGCGCGTTCACCAGCAAGGCCCCACCGAGGCCCTGTCCCTTGAAGGCCACGTCCACGGCCAGCCGGCCCATGCGGATGGCCGGTACGGACGGGTAACGGGGCAGTTTGCGGCGCAGCGCTTCCGGCAGGTCGGGAAGCGGTACGCTGGCGGCGGCCAGCGTGTAGTAGCCGGCGATTCGCCCCTCATCGGTGAGGGCGACAAAACAGGCCGCCACGCGGCGCCGGATGTCCTGCGAAACCTGTTCCTTCAGATAACGGTCCAGCGCTGGTGTGCCGCTGTCGAAACGGCTTCGATCACGTTCGCCGGCATCGAGCGCGGCGATCCGGAACGGTGCCCGGCTCATTCGCTGCGCAGCAGCTTGTCGTGGCGCTTCATCGCGCGCTTGAGCCCAGGGGACGGCGCGGGAGGCGATAGCAAGGCCTCGGCAAAACGCTGCTGGTCATCGCGAGACAGGCGGATCACCTCGGCCTGCTCGATGGTTCGGTAAGCCGCATCCAGGGCGGCGCCCACCACGAAGTCAGTAAGGGAGCGTCCCTCGATGTCGGCAGCTCGTTTGATGGTTTGCTGCAGTTCCGGGCTGATGCGGGCTTCGAGCCGCGCGGAAGAAGTGGCTGGCATGGCGATGGCCTCCTGCCGGAATTGTACGGCAACTTGCCGGATCCAGGCTTCTAACTTGCCGGTGAACTCCATGCAGGCCTTGTAGCATCGCCGTTTGCAAGCGACCTCCGCCCCGTCTCTCCTCGCATGAAAAAACGCACCTTTCTCGCCGCCACCCTCGGCAACCGCTACACCACCGGCTACGTGGCGCCGGACCGGCACCGCCCGCTAGCAGGAACTGGACATCGGTACCCTGCGTGAGGTCAGCTTCGTGCGCCCCTGCCGCGGCGGCCTGCTGGCGGCCGGCGAGGAAGGCCTGCTCGCCCTTTCCCATGCCGAAGGCCGGAACTGGAAGATGCTCAACCCGCCCGATGCCGCCTTCATCGCCGTGACCCAACCGCTGGCCGATGACCGCATCCTGGCCTTTGCCCGGCGGACCGGCTTTGGACGGTCTGAGTGGGCAGCGGCACCGACACCCTCGCATGGCAGAAGATCGAGAGTTTCGAGGACAGGGACTCGCTCAACATCGGCTGGAAGCGGCCCAGCGCCATCGCCCTGCCCGACCGCGCCGGCGTGGTGCTGCCCAACGACGAGATCCGCCTCTAGGACGGACAGCAAATGCAGCGCCTGACCACCGGCCAGTCGACCTTCGGCCTGGTCGCCGAGCCCGATGGCGCCCTGTACGCCCGTATGGCCATCGTGGGGCCCAGCACCATCGTGTCGCACGACGGCGGCAAGACCTGGAAGCACACCGGCGAATCCCCCGGGCTGACCGGCCCGCGCGCCGTCGATGCGATGGCGGTGGACCGCCGCGACGGCGCCCTGCTCGCCTTCCTGCCCGACAACGCCATCATGCGCAGCCCGGACGAAGGCGCCACCTGGCGCATCGTCAAGGACCTGCGCTGAGGCCCGGCCCGGCCCGCTCCCACAGCGACTCGGCCGCAGCCGACATCTCGCTGCGCTGCCGGTAGAGCCGGATCTCCAGCGGCACCTCCCAGTCAGCGCCCGCCGCGGGCACCAGCCGGCCGGCGGCCAGGTCTTCCGCCACCAGGCTGCGCGGCAGCCAGGCGATGCCGCGGCCTTCCAGGGCCATGGTGCGCAGCAGGCTGGCATGGTGCGCGGTGAACACGGTGTGCAGCGGCGCGGCGCCGCGGGTCATGCGGCTGCCCAGGCGGGCGGCCAGGATGCGGCCCAGGGCCGAGACATCGCTGTAGCTCAGCAGAGGCAACGGGCCGGAGCCGTCCAGGGCGTGCAGCGGAACGGCGCCGTCGGGACCGGGGACGGACACCGGCAACAGCTCGTCCGTCCGCAAACGCAGCATGGGGCAATGCGCCTCCTCCATGCGCCCCGGCACGGCGTCATGGCCGTGGCACATCAGGAACTGCACCCGCCGCTGCAGCATCAGGTCCTCGCAGGCATGGGCGCTGTCGGAAAACATCTGGATCGGCCAGCGCGCCGAGCCCGCCTCCAGGCCCGACAGCCAGGCCGGGAAGAAGGACAGCGACAGCAGGTGCGTGGCCGCGAAACGCAGGCCGGCGGCGGCCTGGTCCTGCGCGGCGCGGGCCTTGATGCGGGCGGCTTCCAGCGCGGCGAGCACGTCCGCCAGCAGGGGATGGAAACGCTTGCCCGCCGCCGTCAGCGCGGCGGGATGGGCGCTGCGGTCGAACAGCTCCGCGCCGGTCCATTCCTCCAGCGAACGGATATGGCGGCTGAAGGCCGGCTGGGCGATGTTGCGGGCCTCGGCCGCGCGGGAGAAATTGCCGGTCTCGGCCAGGGCCAGGAAGTCCTCGAGCCATTCCAGGTCGAGCGGTCGGTTGCCAGGGCCCATGGGTCGCTGCGGATAGATGTATTCGTTTCGAGTATTGGACCCGCCAGGAGCCCCGCGCCGATCATCGGCCTGCCCCCTACCGATACACGGAGACAAAGAGACATGCCGACCATCGCGAATTATCGCGGGATCATCCCCGCCATTTCCTGCCCGTTTACCCCCGACCACCGCATCGACGAACCGGCCCTGCGCCAGCTGGCCTCCTGGCTGGCCGGCCACGAAGGCGTGGTCGCCATCATGACCAACGGCCATACCGGCGAGGTGTTCTCCCTCACCCCCACCGAACGCGCCGAAGTCACCCGCATCGTGGCCGACGAGCTGAAGGGCCGCACGCCGGTCATCTCCTCCATCGTCTGCGAAGGCCTGGCCGAGGCCGCCGAGCATGCCCGCATGGCCCAGGCCGCGGGCGCCGTGGCGCTCGACGTGATGCCGCCCCACCACTGGCTGCGCTTCGGCTTCACGCCCGGCCATGCGCTGCAGTACTTCGAGGCGATCCACCAGGCCGCGCCGGGGCTGGACCTGGTCTGCCACGTCTATCCGGCCTGGACACGCGCCTCCTACTCCTCGCAGCTGCTGGCCGAGCTGGCCCGCCTGCCCTATCTGCAGGCCTTCAAGGTGGGCCAGCGCGACATGAACAAGTACGCCCGCGACATCCAGGCGATCCGCGAGGCCGACGCCTCCAAGGCCATCCTCACCTGCCACGACGAATACCTGCTGGCCTCCATGGTGCAGGGCGTGGACGGCGCGCTGGTGGGCTTCGCCACCTTCATACCGCAGCTCATCATCGACCTGTGGAACGCGGTGAAGGCCGGCGACCTGAAGAAGGCCATGGCGATCCAGGCCGTCATCACCCCGCTGAAGGACGCGGTCTACGGCGGCGGCGAGCCCACCGGCGAGGCCCATGCCCGCATGAAGGGCGGCATGTACCTGGCCGGCGTGATAGCCGACGCTACGGTGCGCCCGCCCACCGAGGCGCCCAATGCCAGGGAAACCGAGGCCCTGCGCGCCGCCGTGCAGCAGGCAGGCTTGCTCAAGCGATAGAACGCGGCAAAGGCCGCTCGCCAGAAGCGGCCGCCCGGGGTTCCCCAAGAAAGACGGAGACAAGACATGCAACGCAAATCCTTCCTGCGCTCGGTGCTCACGGCGGCGGCGCTGGCCGCGGCCGGCGCCTGCCTGGCCCAGCCCTATCCGAGCAAGCCGGTGCGGGTGATCATCCCCTTCCCGCCCGGCGGCACGCTGGACACCGTGGGCCGCCAGCTCGCCCAGAAACTCGGCGAGCAGACCGGCCAGAGTTTCATCGTGGAGAACCGCCCCGGCGGCAACGGCACCATCGGCGCCGAGGCCGTTGCCCGTTCGCCGGCCGACGGCTACACCCTGCTCTTCAACGCCTCCACCTTCGTCACGGCGCCGATGACGATGAAGTCGGTGCCCTACGCGGTCACCCGGGATTTCACCCCGGTCGCCCTGGTCGGCAAGGCGCCGCTGTCGGTGGCCATCAACAAGAACCTGCCGATCACCGACATCAAGTCGCTGATCGCCTACGGCCAGGCCCATGCCGGCAAGATGACCTTCGCGGTCGGCTCCATCGGCTCGGCCGGCCACCTCTCGACCGAGCTGCTCAAGCGCGCCGGCAAGATGGACTTCCTGATCGTGCCCTACAAGGGCACGGCGCCCGCCTTCCAGGACCTGGTGGGCGGCCAGATCGACGGTTTCATCGACCCCATCCTGGGCTCGCTGCAGTACCACAAGGCCGGCATGCTGCGGGTGGTCGCCGTCACCTCCGCCGCCCGCGCGCCCAGCCTGCCGGACGTGCCCACCGTGGGCGAGACGATTCCCGGCTACGAGTTCTACAGCTGGTACGGCCTCTGGGGGCCGGCGAAGCTGCCAGCCGAGGTCACCGCGCGCCTGAACGCCGAGGTCAACAAGGCCCTGGCCACCGACATCAAGGACAAGCTGCGCGAGCTGGGCCTGCTGCTCACGCCCGGCAGCGTGGAGGACTTCACGAAGTTCCAGGCCAGCGACATGGAACGCTCGCAGAAGATCATCACCGAGGGGAACATCCGTGTCGAATGAGGCGCGCCATGCGGCCGTCAGCGGCAGCAGCTCGGGCATAGGCCGGGCCATCGCCGAACACCTGCTGGCCCAGGGCTGGCGCGTCAGCGGGCTGGACCTGGCCGCGCCGGCCATCACGCATGCGGCCTTCACGGCGATCCCGGTCGACCTGTCGCGGGGCGAGCAGATCGCCAGCGCCTGCGCCAGCCTCGGCCCGGTCGATGCCCTGGTGCATGCGGCCGGTGTGCTGCGGGTCGGCCCGCTGGGCACGCTGGACCACGGCGGCGGCGAGCTGATGTGGCGCCTGCATGTGGATGCCGCCGCCCGCTTGGCCGATGCGCTGGTGCCGGCCATGGCGGCGCGCGGCGGCGGCCGGGTGGTCTTCATCGGCAGCCGGGTCGCGCAGGGCATGCCCGGCCGCGGCCAGTACGCCGCCACCAAGGCCGCCGTCATCGCCCTGGCGCGCAGCTGGGCGGTGGAGGTGGCGGCACGCGGCGTGACGATCAACGTCGTCTCCCCCGCCGCCACGGCCACCGCCATGCTGCAGGACCCGGCGCGCGCCGCCAGCGCTCCGCGCCTGCCGCCCATCGGCCGGCTGATCGAGCCCGCCGAGATCGCCGCGCTCACCGCCTTCCTGCTGTCGCCCGCGGCAGCCGCCATCACCGGGCAGGACATCGCCATCTGCGGCGGCTCCTCGCTCGCCTCCTAGAACGCCTGCTTTCCCCCTCGGAACCCCATGCCATGAAGATCGTTGACATCCGCGAATCCACCCGCCCGATCAAGTCGGACATCCGCAACGCCTATATCGATTTCTCCAAGATGACCCTGAGCCTGGTCGCCGTCGTCACCGACGTGATCCGCGAAGGCAGGCCGGTGATCGGCTACGGCTTCAACTCCAACGGCCGCTACGGCCAGGGCGGGCTGATACGCGACCGTTTCCTGCCGCGCCTGCTGGAGGCCGACACCCCCTCGATGGTGGACGACAGCGGCGAGAACCTCGACCCGCACAAGATCTGGTCACGCCTGATGATCAACGAGAAGCCCGGCGGCCACGGCGAGCGTTCTGTCGCCGTCGGCACCATCGACATGGCGGTCTGGGACGCCGTCGCCAAGATCGCCGAAAAGCCCCTCCACCAGTTGCTGGCCGAACGCTACGGCAGCGGCACGCCCGACCCGCGGGTGTTCGTCTACGCGGCCGGCGGCTACTACTACCCCGGCAAGGGCCTGGACGGCCTGAGGAAGGAGATGGAGAGCTACCTCGCCCGCGGCTACTCGGTCGTCAAGATGAAGATCGGCGGCGCCTCGCTGGCCGAGGACTGCGAGCGCATCGAATCGGTGCTGAAGATCCTCGGCCCCGGCCAGCAGCTGGCGGTGGACGCCAACGGCCGCTTCGACCTGAAGACCGCCCTCGATTACGGCCGCGCCCTGTCGCAATACCCGCTCTTCTGGTACGAGGAGGCCGGCGATCCGCTGGACTACGAACTGCAGGCCCGGCTCGGCGAGGCCTACCAGGGCGCGCTGGCCACCGGCGAGAACCTGTTCTCCATGCAGGACGCCCGCAACCTGATCCGCCACGGCGGCATGCGGCCGGACCGCGACTGGCTGCAGTTCGACTGCGCGCTCAGCTACGGCCTGGTCGAATACCTGCGCACGCTGGAGATGCTGAAGGAACACGGCTGGTCGCCCAGCCGCTGCATACCGCACGGCGGCCACCAGATGTCGCTGGCCATCGCGGCCGGCCTGGGGCTGGGCGGCAACGAGAGTTATCCGGACCTGTTCCAGCCCTACGGCGGCTTCCCGGATGGGGTGCGGGTGCAGGACGGCTACGTCACCCTGCCGCCGCTGCCGGGCATCGGCTTCGAGGGCAAGTCGGACCTGATCGCCGAGATGCGCGCGCTGGCGAACTGAGCGCCAGGGATCCTCAGCTCTTGGCGGTGAACACCCCGAACTCCGTCCAGAGCCCCTCCCCGCGGTCCAGCGCCTGGCGCACCTCCTTGCCGCGCCGGGCGGCCACCGCCGACACCAGGGCGTTGCCCAGGAAGATCGCCGCCGTGTAGCTGTCGAAGGGCGAGGCGTTGGCGGTGCGGAAGGTCAGGTACTCGTCGGCCAGCGCGGCCACCGGGGCGAGCGGGCTGTCGGTCAGCGCCACCACCTTGCCGCCCCGGGCCTTCACGTGTTTCGCCGCGGTGAGGATGGAGCGCGAATAACGCCGGATCGAGATCGCCAGCAGCACATCGTCCGGCCCGGCCCAGATCAGCTGGTCGGCCAGCACCATCGGACCGCCGTCCAGCAGGCGCACGTGCGGCAGGCACATATTGAGATGCGTCGCCAGGTACAGCGCCACCGCGGCGCTGTTCTTGGAGGCCAGCAGCGAGACCCGCGCACCACGCCGGGTCAGCATCTGCACCGCGGCCTCGAAGGCCCGCACGTCCAGCTGCTCGTAGGTGGCGGCCAGGTTGTTGCGGTCGTGGCTGTAGGCGCCCTCCAGCGCGGCCTTCATCGGCTGGCCGGTGGACATCACCGCCTCGGCCCGGTTGGCGGGCGATGCCAGCCGCGCCGACACCTCCTCGCGGATCTCGCGCTGCACCTCCGGAAAACTCGGATAGCCCAGCTTGCTGAAGAAACGCACCACCGTCGAGGCGCTGATGCCGGTGTGCGCGGCGATCGCCGTGGCCGATTCCAGCACGCCCTGCGGATAGTGGCTGGCGAGGTAGTCGACCAGCGCGCTCTCGCCCGGCGTGAGGCGCAGGCCGGCGCTGGCGATCTTGTCCAAAAGGTTCATGGCATCTGGTGGAAGGTGTTGGGCGGCGCTGGAACGGATTGTGCTTTGACACCATTCATGCAAAGCTCATTGCACCACAAAAATGCACATGCAAGCCCCATTGCATTGCAGCCCGATATTTGATTCACTGGCCCGCACCAGCAGACAGAGGAACCCCATGCAAGCAGAGATCCTGGATTGGCTGAGCCGGCACGATGGCGCGATGCGCCAGCTGCTGCAGCAGCTGGTCGATACCGACAGCGGCAGCCGCCACGTGGCCGGCATCGACCGGGTGGCCGGGCTGATCCGCCAGAGCCTCGAAGCCTCCGGCATCGAGGTGCAGACCATCCCCTGCCCCGGCTACGGCAGCTGCCTGCGCGCCGAGCTGGCGCCCGGCGGCCCGGCGCCGGTGCTGCTGATGGGCCATATGGACACGGTGTTTCCCGCCGGCACCGCCGCCGCCCGCCCCTACCGGGTGGAGGGCAACCTGGCCTACGGCCCGGGCGTGGCCGACATGAAGTCCGGCCTGGTGATGAACACCTTCATCGCCAAGGCCTTCGCCGAGGTGATCGGCGTGGGCCGGGTGCCGCTGCGCCTGTTCTACAGCTGCGACGAGGAGATCGCCTCGCCCGCCTCGCGCGAATGGATCCTGGCCGCGTCCGAGGGCGCGGCCGCCGTCTTCAACGCCGAGCCCGGACGGCCCAACGGCAATGTGGTCACCGGCCGCAAGGGCGCCTTCTTCATCGACTTCGAGGTCTCCGGCGTGGCCGCGCATGCCGGCGGCAACCATGCGGCCGGCGCCAGCGCCATCGGCGCGCTGGCCGCCAAGACGCTGGCCCTGCACGCCCTCACCGACTACGACAGCGGCATCACCACCAACGTCGGCACGGTGCGCGGCGGCAGCACGGTCAACACCGTGGCCGACAGCGCCTTCGCCCAGGTCGATGTGCGGTTCACCGCCGACACCGATGCCGATGCGCTCTACCGCACCATCGATTCCATCGTGAAGGAAGAGTCGGTGCGCTACACCTGCGGCCACATCTCGCACGTGGGGCGTTTCCTGGCCATGGCCGATTCCGGCGCCAGCCAGAAGATGCTGGACATCTACCGCAGCAGCGCCCGGCAGCTGGGCTTCGACGTCAAGGGCGAGTTCTCCGGCGGCTGCGCCGACAGCGGCCTGACCGCCAGCCGCGGCGTGCCCACGCTGTGCGGCACCGGCCCGGTGGGCGCGCATCCGCACACGGTCAAGGAGTATTGCGACATCAGCACCCTGGTGCCGCGCGCCCAGGCGGTGGCGCTGTCGGTGCTGGCGCTGCACCCCGCGCTCGCCAGCGCCACCCGGGACGGAGGGCTCGCCGTGCAGCCCTGAGCCCAAGCTCCCTCCCGCCTCTTTCCATCCGCTTTCCCAAGTCCACCGACAGATAGAGAAACCATGCCCCGAATCCTTGCCACCTTTCGAGCCGTCATCGGCACGGCGGTCATCGCCTCCCTGGGTCTGACGGGCGCTGCGTATGCCCAGAAAAGAGGCGGGACCCTGGTCCAGCTGACCTCGCCCGAGCCGCCGACCCTGGCCTCCTACATGAACACCTCCTTCGCCGTGCCGCAGGTCACCGGCAAGATCTACGACGGGCTGCTCGAATACGACTTCAGCCTCAAGCCCCAGCCCTCGCTGGCCGAGTCCTTCACCGTGGCGCCGGACGGCAAGTCCATCACCTTCAAGCTGCGCCACGGCGTGAAGTTCCACGACGGCTCGCCCTTCACCAGCGCCGACGTGCAGTTCACCTTCATGGATGTGCTCAAGAAGGTGCACCCGCGCGGCATCGGCGCGCTGCGCGAACTGGAGGCGGTGGAGACACCCGACGACTACACCGCCGTCTTCAAGCTGAGCAACCCGGCTCCCTACATCGTGATGGCCCTGGCCGGCGCCGATGCGCCCATCATCCCCAAGCACGTCTTCGGCACCGGCGACATCCGCAACCATCCCAACGCCAACAAGCCGATCGGCACCGGCCCCTTCAAGCTGGTGGAATGGCGCAAGGGCGAATTCATCCGCCTGGACCGCAACCCCGACTACTGGCGCCCCGGCATGCCCTACCTCGACCGCGTGGTGGTGCGTTTCATCCCCGACGCCTCCACCCGCACCGCCCTGCTGGAAAAGGGCGAGGCCCACCTGGCCGGCTACGGCACCGTGCCCTTCGCCCAGGCCAAGCGCCTGGCCGGCAACCCCAACATCGAGGTGACGACCAAGGGCTACGAGATGTTCTCCATCATCGAGTCCATCACCTTCAACACCAAACGCAAGCCCTTCGACAACGTGAAGGTGCGCCAGGCCATCTCCTACGCCATCGACCGCCAGTTCATCGTCGACAACGTCTACTTCGGCTATGCCAAGGCGGCCACCGGCCAGATCAGTTCCAACTTCGCGCCGGCCGGCTTCTACACCAACCAGGTGAAGAACTACGCGGTGCCGGACAACCTGGCCATCGCCAACAAGCTGCTCGACGAGGCCGGCCTGCCGAAGAAGGACAACGGCATCCGCTTCGAGACCACGCTGGACACCACCGCCGCCTACGGCGAGTACTACCAGCGCTCGGCCGAGGTGGTGCAGCAGAACCTGGCGCGCATCGGCATCAAGGTCAACATCCGCTCGGAAGACGTGGCCACCTGGCTCAACCGGGTGTTCACCCAGTACGACTTCGACATGACCGAGGTGGGCCTGGCCAACCTGGCCGACCCGGTGCTGGGCGCCTACCGCGCGCTGCATTCGGTCTACATCAAGCAGGGCGCGGTGTTCACCAACAACTCGCAGTGGAGCACCCCTCGCACCGACGAGCTGATGGACGCCGCCGCCCGCGAGCTCGACCCCGCCAAGCGCGGCGCGCTCTACAAGGAGCTGCAGCAGCTCACCGCCGAGGCCGCGCCCGCCGCCTGGTACGTGGAGACCCAGTTCCCCACCGCCTACAGCAAGAAGTTCAAGAACATGATCACCTCGCCGCAGGGCCTGCAGGGCAGCTTCTACTCCACCTGGCTCGACCAGTAAGCCAGGCAGGACGGCGCCCATGCAACTCAACCACTCCGGCCTGCGTTTCGTGCTGCGGCGCCTGCTGCAGGCCCTGCCCATCCTGATCGGCATCGCGGTGCTGAACTTCCTGCTGGTGCACCTGGCGCCGGGCGACGCGGCCACGGTGCTGGCCGGCGAATCGGGCGGCGCGCCGCCGGAGTACCTGGCCCAGCTGCGCGCCCAGTTCGGCCTGGACCAGCCCATGTACCTGCAGCTGCTGCGCTACCTGCGCAACATGCTCACCCTGGACCTGGGCTACTCCTACCGCCACGGCGAGACGGTGCTGGCGCTGATCCTCGACCGCATGGGCCCGACGCTCCTGCTGATGGGCCTGGCCTTCGTCTTCTCGATCTGCGGCGGCGTGCTGCTGGGCATCGCCGCGGCCACCGCGCTCAACGGCTGGCGCGACCGGCTGATCTCGGTGCTGGCCGTGGTCACCTACGCCACGCCGCTGTTCTGGATGGGCATCATGCTGATCCTGGTCTTCTCGGTGAAGCTGGGCTGGCTGCCCACCTCCGGCATGGAGGACGTGGTGGCCTTCAACACCGGCTGGGCCCGGGTGCTGGACATCGCCTGGCACCTGGTGCTGCCGGTGCTCACGCTGTCGTTGTTCAACATGGCGGTCTACACCCGCATGATGCGCTCCTCCATGCTCGACCAGCGCGGCCAGGACTATGTGCTGACCGCCCGCGCCAAGGGCCTGGCCGAAGCTGTCATCACGCGACGCCACATCCTGCGCAACGCCCTGCTGCCGGTGCTCACCATGGCCGGCGTGCAGGTGGGCGCGCTGCTGGGCGGCTCGGTGGTCATCGAATCGGTCTTCGCCTGGCCGGGCCTGGGGCAGCTGGCCTTCCAGTCGCTGTTCGCGCGGGACTACAACCTGCTGCTGGGCATCTTCTTCCTGTCGGCCTGCCTGGTGGTGGTCGTCAACCTGGTGGTCGATCTGCTGTATTCGGCGATCGATCCCCGCATGAAACTGGGCTGAGGTCCATCGATGAACAGTACCTTCCTCGGCCGCTTCGTGCGCAACCGCATGGCCCTGTGGGGCCTGGTCTTCCTGCTGCTGGTGTGCGTGCTGGTGCTCGCCGCGCCGCTGCTGTTTCCGGGCGACCCGATGCAGATCGTCGGCAAGCCCTTCATGAGCCCCTTCGGCGAACGGCTGCTGGGCACCGACTCGCTGGGCCGCGACATCGCCGCCGGCCTGGCGCACGGCGGGCGCACCTCGCTGATGGTGGGCCTCGTCGCCACCGCCGTCGCCATGGCGGTGGGCGTGACCATAGGCGCCATCGCCGGCTTCTACGGCGGCCGGGTGGACAACCTGCTGATGCGCCTGACCGAGTTCTTCCAGACGATTCCCACCTTCCTCTTCGCCATCGTGCTGGTGGCCGTGCTCTCGCCCTCGCTGCGCAGCATCGTCATCTCGATCGCGGTGATCAGCTGGCCGCCCATCGTGCGCCTGGTGCGGGCCGAGGTGATCGCCCTGCGCGAGCGCGATTTCGTGCAGGCCTGCATCTGCCTGGGCATGAGCGACTCGCAGATCATCTTCCGCCAGATCCTGCCCAACACCTTCTCGCCGGTGATCGTGGCCGGCTCGCTGATGATCGCCACCGCCATCCTGACCGAGGCCGCGCTCTCCTTCCTGGGCCTGGGCGACCCCAATGCGATCAGCTGGGGCTTCATGATCGGCGCCGGCCGCAGCTTCCTGCAGGACGCCTGGTGGCTGTGCGCCATCCCGGGCATCGCCATCCTGCTGACCGTGCTGAGCATCAACCTGGTGGGCGAGGGCATCAACGATGCGCTGAACCCGCGGCTGAGGACCCTATGAACACAGACGCCACTCCCCTGCTGTCCATCGAGGGCCTGAGCGTGGCCCTGCCCGCCTGGGCCGACCGGCGCACCGCCGTGGAGGACCTCAGCCTGCAGCTGCAGGCCGACGAGGTGCTGTGCGTGGTCGGCGAATCGGGCTCGGGCAAGTCGATGATGGCCAAGTCCGTCATGGGCCTGCTGGCCGCGCCGCATGTACGCATCGCCGCCGGCAGCATCCGTTTCGAGGGCGAGGACCTGGTGCGCGTTTCGCCCGAACGCCTGCGCGCCATCCGCGGCAACGGCATCGGCATGGTGTTCCAGGAGCCTATGACCGCGCTCAATCCGCTGATGACCATCGGCCAGCAGATCGAGGAGACCCTCGCCACCCATGTGCAGCTGACGAAGCAGCAGAGCCTGGAGAAGATGAGTGCCCTGATGCTGGAAGTGGGCCTGCCCGACGCCGCGCGCATCCTCGGCTCCTATCCGCACCAGCTCTCCGGCGGCCAGCGCCAGCGCGCCATGATCGTGATGGCGCTGATCCTGGAGCCGCGCATCCTGATCGCCGACGAGCCCACCACCGCGCTGGACGTGACCACCCAGGCGCAGATCCTGGTGCTGATCAAGGCCCTGCAGAAGAAGCGCCAGACCGGCGTGCTCTTCATCACCCACGACTTCGGCGTGGTGGCCGAGATCGCCGACCGGGTCGCCGTGATGCAGTCCGGCAGGCTGGTCGAGATCGGCACCGCCGAGCAGGTGCTGCGCGATCCCCAACACCCCTACACCCGCGCGCTGATCGCCGCCGTGCCCAGCATGCACAAGGCCGTGCCCCGGCCCGACAACACGCAGGCGGTGGTGCTGGAAGTCAAGGGCCTGGACAAGACCTACGGAAAGAGCGGCAGCTGGTTCGGACTGGGCAAGGCCAGGGCCATCAAACCCGCGCTGGCCTCGGTGGACCTGCAGCTGAAGAAGGGCGAGATCCTCGGCCTGGTCGGCGAATCCGGCTCCGGCAAATCGACGCTGGCGCGCTGCATCACCCGCCTGGTGGATGCCGACAGCGGCAGCATCGTGCTCGAAGGCCGCGAACTCGCGCAGCTCGGCCGGCGCCAGCTGCGGCCGCTGCGCAGCCGCATCCAGATGATCTTCCAGGACCCCTATGCCTCGCTCAACCCCCGCCTGCCGGTGGCCGAGCTGATCGCGCAGGGGCCGATCGCCAACGGCGTGCCGCGCCAGCAGGCGCTGCGCGAGGCGGCCGAGCTGCTGGCCGTGGTGCAGCTCGACCCCTCGGCCGCCGGGCGTTTCCCGCACGAGTTCTCCGGCGGCCAGCGCCAGCGCATCGGCATCGCCCGCGCGCTGGCGATGAAACCCGCGGTGATCGTGGCCGACGAGCCGGTCTCGGCGCTGGACGTGTCGGTGCAGAAGAAGATCCTGGAGCTGCTGGCCGAGATCCGCGAGAGCCGCGGGGTGGCCATGCTCTTCGTCACCCATGACCTGCGGGTGGCCGCCCAGCTCTGCGACAGCCTGGCGGTGATGCACCAGGGCCGCATCGTGGAACAGGGCCGCACTGCCGCGCTGTTCGCCGCGCCCCAGCATGCCTACACCAAAAGCCTGCTGGGCGCCGTGCCCGGCCGCAGCTGGAGCCTGAACGCCGATCGGCCCGAGACCCCCGCCGAGGCGGTGGCCGCCGCCGCATGAATTCCCCCGAACCTTCCGCTCTCCCTCCAGCCATGAAATTCGATGTCATCGTGGTCGGCGCCGGCTCGGCCGGCGCGGCCCTGGCCGCCCGCCTGTCGGAAGATCCGGCCCGCCAGGTCCTGCTGCTCGAAGCCGGCAAGGACTGGCGCACCGCCGACGCGCCGCAGGTATTGCGCAGCAGCAATATCTACCCCTTCATGCAGGACCCGGCGCACCAGGCCGAATGGCAGTGGCCCGGCCTGCTCACCCGCCGCACCCGGGTGCAGCAGCCGCGTTTCTACTGGCGCGGCAAGACCATGGGCGGCTGCTCCACCGTCAACGCCCAGATCGCGATCCGCGGCACGCCCGCCGCCTTCGACGAATGGGAGGCCCTGGGCAACCCCGGCTGGGCCGCGCGGGACATCATGCCCCTCTTCAACCGCATCGAGGACGACCCGCAGACCGCCGCCGCCCGCGGCATCACCCGGCCCGGCCCGCTGCCGCTGTACCGCGCGCCGCTCGCCGAATGGGGCGCCATCGACCGCGGCGTGCGCGAGGCCGCGCTGGCGCTGGGCTATCCCTGGAAGGCCGACCTCAACGCGCCCGAGGGCGAAGGCGTGTCCTGCTATCCCTACAACGTGCGCGACGGCCGGCGCGTCACCACCAACGACGCCTACCTGGAGCCCGCCCGCGGCCGCGCCAACCTCACCATCCGCGGCGGCGCCACGGTGGATCGGGTGCTGCTGGACCGGGGCCGCGCCACCGGCGTGCGCATCCTCACCGCATCGGGCCTGGAGGACATCCCGGCCGATGAAGTCGTGCTCTCGGCCGGTGCCATCCACAGCCCGGCCATCCTGATGCGCTCGGGCATAGGCCCCGCCGCGCACCTGGCCGGACTGGGCATCGCGGTGGTCCGGGACCTGCCCGGCGTCGGCCAGAACTTCATGGACCATCCCATGCTGCGCGCCACCATCGCCCTGAAGCCGGAGCACGTCGCGAAGCATCGCGACGCCCGCCACACCAACTGCTGCCTGACCTACAGCTCCGGCCTGGAGCAGGGCGGCGACCGGGACATGATCATGATCGCCTTCAACCACCGCGGCCTGGGCGAGGGGGACATGCCCAACACCACCGGCGCCATCGGCCTGTCGATCTACAACGCCCTGTCGCGCGGCCAGGTGCGGCTGGTGTCGGCCGATCCCGAGGCCAATCCGGAAGTCGACGAGAACATGCTGGCCGACCCGCGCGACCGCCACCGCATGCGCGACGGCGTGCGCCGGCTGGCGCGCATCGTGGCCCAGCCGGCGCTGGCCGGCATCGCGCAATCCATCACCTTCGAGGCCTCGGGCCTGGACTTCCAGCAGGCCGCCGCCCTGCCCGACGACGAACTCGACGCGCTGATGCTGGCCCAGTGCGGCGACATCCAGCATGCCGCCGGCACCTGCCGCATGGGCCCGTCCAGCGACCCCATGGCCGTCGCCGACGCCGACCTGAAGGTGCACGGCATCCACGGCCTGCGGGTGGCCGACGCCTCCATCATGCCCACCGACTGCCGCGCCAACCTGCACTTCACCTGCGTGGCGATCGGCGAGGCGCTGGCGCGGCGCATGGCCTGAGGCCGAGGGGAACCAGGAAGAAGACCAAGGGGAAGACCCGATAGGGTTATCGATGCTGCGCCAGCCGGGCCGGCACCGGAACATGGGGCGATCCAGCAACCGGAAAGCCCGATGTTCCCAGACGACCCTCGCCACCGCGGTATCGACCGCCGGTCCTTCTCCCTGGCCACCATGGCCGCCGCCGCAGCCGCCGCATCGCTGGCCCTGCCGGCCCGGGCCCAGGCCGCATGGCCGGCCCGCCCGATCCGCATCGTCGTGCCCTACACCCCGGCGGTTTCACCGACCAGATGGCCCGCCTGGTGCAGGTCGGCCTGCAGGCCCGGCTCGGCCAGCCGGTGGTGGTGGACAACAAGCCCGGCGCCAACAGCATCATCGGCGTGGATGCCGTGGCCAAGGCGCCGGCCGACGGCTACACCTTCGGTGTGGTGATCGCCGCCTACTCGGCCAACACCACGCTCTACCCCAAGCTGCCCTACGACCCGGCCAGGGATTTGCGCGGCGTATCGCTGATCGGTGTGTCGCCCCTGGTGGCGGCGGTGGCGCCGCAAGCGCCCTTCAAGACCGCGCGCGAGCTGGTGGACTACGCCCGAGCCCATCCGGGCAAGGTCAGCTTCGGCTCCTCGGGCAACGGCTCGGCGGCGCACCTGACGACCGAGCTGCTCAAGCTGCAGACCGGCATCGACATGGTCCATGTGCCCTACCGCGGCACCGCGCCGGCCCTGGCCGACCTGCTGGGCGGCCAGATCCAGCTGCTGTTCGACACCCCCAGCAGCCTGGCGCCCACCGGCAAGGACGGCAAGATCCGCCTGGTCGGCCTGGCCGGCGACCAGCGCCTGCCCAGCATTCCGGAGGTGCCCACCTTCATCGAGCAGGGTTTCGCCGGCTTCAACGGCAGCACCTGGGCCGGCGTGCTGGCCCCGGCGGGCACGCCCACCGCCATCGTGCAGCGCATGGCCGAGGAAGTGACCGCCGTGGTGCGCGGCGCCGATGCCCGCGCCCGGCTCGACGCCATGGGCACCCTGCCCGCCGGCGGCACGCCGGCCGAGTTCGATGCCTACATCGCATCGGAGACGGCCAAATGGGCCAAGGTGATCCGCGCGGCCGACATCAAGGCCGACAGCTGACAGCACCCCGGCGGGCGCGGCAGGCGCGGGACAATGGGGGATGGCTTATTCCCACCGTCGTGCCCTGCTGCAGTCCCTCACCGGCGCGGCCCTGGCCGCCCTCCTCCCCCTGCCGGCCCAAGCCGGCTACAACATCTTCACCGGCGAATACACCGTCGCCCAGGCCGAGCTGCAGGCCCGCATCGACACACGCTTTCCGCTGCGCCTGAGCTACGCCCAGCTCTTCCAGGTGGATGTGTCCCACCCACGGCTGGCCCTGAGCGCCGGCACCGCACGCGCCGCCATCACGGTGGACCTGCTGGTGCGCAGCCCCCTCGCGTCCAAGGCGCTGACCGGCGTGCTCACCATCAGCAGCCGGCTGCGCTTCGACGCCCCCACAAGCTCCATCCGCCTGGTCTCGCCGCAGGCCGACCGTATCGACTTCGCCGGCCTGGCGCCGCAGGACGCGCAGCAGCTGCAGGCCATCGGCCAGGTGGTGGCGCAGGAGGCCTTGCAGGACTTGCCGGTGCACACCTTCAAGCCCGAGGAACTGAGCGTCGGCAGCCGGGTCTTCGTGCCCGGCGAGATCACCGTGGTGGATGGGGCGATCGTGGTCAAGCTGGATTGAAGCGCCGAGCCGGGCCAGAAATGCCCTGCTTTTTGTGCTTAACTTTTAAGCAGGCCCGCCGATAATCCACTCAGGTTCTCCAAGACTCGCCCCTGTGCCTCACGGCCCAGGGGCTCTTTTTTGGGCGTTTCAGGCGGCGGACTGGCCGACCCGGGCCAGCAGCACCCGGGCTGCCTCGGCGGACGAGGCCGGGTTCTGGCCGGTGATCAGCTGCCCGTCGGTCACCACATACGAGCCCCAGTCGGCCCCCTTGGAATAAAGCCCGCCCTTGTCAACCAGCATGTCCTCCACCAGGAAGGGCACGACCTTGGTGAGGCCGACCGCCTCTTCCTCGGTATTGGTGAAACCCGTCACCTTGCGCCCCGCCACCAGCGGCCGGCCGTCCGTGCCCTTCACATGGCGCAGCACGCCCGGCGCATGGCAGACCAGCGCCACCGGCTTGCCCGCCGCGATGAAGGATTCGATCAGTGCGATGGAGTGGCGGTCTTCCGCCAGGTCCCACAGCGGGCCGTGGCCGCCCGGGTAGAACACCGTGTCGAAGTCGGCCTGGGAGACGCTGTCCAGCCGCACGGTGGAAGCCAGCTGCGCCTTGGCCGCCGCATCCGCCTCGAAGCGGCGGGTGAGTTCGGTCTGGAAGGACGGTTCGTTGCTCTTGGGATCCAGCGGCGGCTGGCCGCCCTTGGGAGAGGCGAGCACGACCTCGACACCGGCGTCCTTGAAGGCGTAGTAGGGAGCGGCCAGCTCTTCGAGCCAGAAACCGGTCTTGCGGCCGGTGTCGCCGAGTTCGTCGTGGGAGGTGAGGACCATCAGGATTTTCATGTTGCTTCTTTCGTTTGCTTGCTGGGGTTGGAAAATATTAGACCAGTCGGCTAGTGATCTATCCCAAAAAAAACGCTTCCATCGAAGCGTGTTCCGGGAGGCCAGCCGCCGGCCGGATCAGGGAGGCAATTTCAGGATCAGCCGGGTGCTCGCCATGGCCGCCTCGAAGGGCTGCCGGCCCCGCACGATCTTGGCCATCACACTCGCGCCCAGCCACAGCTGGTAGAGGCCTTCGGCCACCTGCGCCGGCTCGCCCTGGATCGAGAGCGAGCCCTCGGCCGCGCCCGCCTCGATGGCCCGCGCCAGCCGGGCGGTGATTCCCGCCGTGCCCTGCTTGAGCGCCAGCCGCATCGCCTCGGACAAATCGGCCACCTCGGCGCCCAGCTTCACCGCCAGGCACTTGCCCTGGCAGTCGAGGAAGGACTGGTTCTCCTGCCAGCTGTCCCAGTAGTGCATCAGGCGCTGCGCCATGCTCAGGCCGGGCTTGCGCAGGATCTCGTCCATCTCGGCCAGGTAGGCATCGAAGTAGCTGTCGAGCATGGCTTCGCCGAAGGCCTCCTTCGAGGCGAAGTAGTGATAGAAGGAGCCCTTGGGCACGCCGGTGGCGCCTAGCAATTCGTTGAGGCCCACCGCCGAGAAGCCCTTGCCCGCCATCAGGCGCTGGCCCGAGGCCAGGATGCTGGCGCGGGTGTCGGTGGAGTCTTTGGTGATGGCGGAAGGCATGGGGCGGAGTCTAACGTTGAACTAGACCAGTCGTCTAGCGATTTAACCAAACTACCGTCACTGTCCGGCTAACCGGTTCCATTGCAGGGGTCGATTGCGCCAGTGTTCGCCCATGGTCTGCACGAAGTCGGGGCGAACCAGCTTGGCCCGCGCAGCGGTCCACTCCACCCCGTTCGCCCTGGCCACGATGCCTTCCAGCGGCCCATTGCGAAAGCCGCTCGGCCGTTCATCCACCATCCGCACCAGACCCGGCAACGTGAAGCGCCCGCGCGCCAGAGTGGGCACGGTGTACAGGCCGTGCGCGGCCGCCCAGGCATCCCGCCGACCAGCGCTCCAGAAGCGCCCTGCCGACCGGTCGTAC
Organism: Xylophilus rhododendri; assembly: GCF_009906855.1. Taxonomy (NCBI): domain Bacteria; kingdom Pseudomonadati; phylum Pseudomonadota; class Betaproteobacteria; order Burkholderiales; genus Xylophilus; species Xylophilus rhododendri. The sequence goes on along the minus strand of NZ_CP047650.1, from coordinate 4,739,304 downwards.
ACGTCAAAAACCATCCACCAGTCCGGCAGCCCGCCGTAGTCCAATGAGTGCCGCGCCGCGCACCACTCGCCAAAGACCAGCAGGTCTGGATGCAGGGCATCGAACAGCGTGTCGGCCCTGCTCGCCAGCCAATGCGACAGCCGGGCAAACTGGCCTGGATAGGGCTGCCGCAAGTACTGGCCGCGGTTCTGGAACAGCAGCTCGCCGGCCGCATCGACCGAAACGCCCAGATTGGCGCCGTCGAGCTTCTCCTCCACCGTCAGCTCGCAGGCCAGGAATTCGTCGGCCTCCTTGCGGGAGAGCACCTTGTCGTCGCGAGGCGCATCCTGACCGAGCCACGCCAGGTGCGGCGTATGGGGAAAACGGAAGAAGCCCGAATCACTCACCGCGTTGCTTCTTGCTCTTTTGGCTGTGCTTGTGCTTGAGCCAGTCGCCGAGCAGCTGGTGCACGTGGACACCAGCGTTCTTCAAGGCTGGCTCGCAGTCCAGCCAATCCGTGTCGCAGGCGTTGACCAGGCGGCAATCGTGACCGTCCGACTGGGCCGATAGAACGGCGGCCACCATTTTTCTATCCGCCAGATCCGTGACTGCGCTGCCCAAGTCAGCAGGCAAGATCGCATGACCATCCGAATCCATCTCCAGGCCAATCCAGACCACCTCGTTGCGGTCCTTTTTTGCCATCATGGCCAGCCAACCATAGTCCTGATCGACGTTAAGCTTGTTCTGGTATTCGCTGCAGATGTGCCAATCCCAGTCCAAGACGACACTGCGGCCGGCGTCGCAATCGAAGGCTTGCACCCAGTCCAGCACCTCCATGCGCAGAATATCGTCCTGCACGGGGGTCGCATCCGGGCGGAACGGCGAACCGTAGTCTGCCGCGCTGGCGACGATCAGGACATTAGTATCCACCACCGAGCCATCAGCCATGCCGGTCGCTCCGCATGCGGCTGGCGCGTGCCAGCGCCTGGGCGCGCGCCTCGCCAACGCTGTCGCCGAAGAAGTGTTCCGGCCAATTGTTGACCGCACCGAACTCGTCGATCTGCAAGGGTCGAAGCCGAGCCTGTTTCTGGGCGCGCTCGACGAAGTACATGGCGCATTCGTCGGGCCTGGTCTTGTCTTGCGCGATGAGCGTCTGCATCCGGCGGAACAGGTGTTCCGAATGCGTCTCCACGATGAACTGCACCTTGCGCTTGCGGCTGGTCTCCACGAACAGCTCGGCGAGCACCGCCTGGGCTAGCGGGTGCAGATGGATCTCCGGCTCCTCCAGGACGATGGTGCTGCCTGGCGCCGCGAAGTGCGCAAGCGTCAGGACCGGCAGGACTTGCGAGACGCCGATGCCAACGTCCCGGATGTTGGCATCGACGCCGTCGCGGGACACCACCAGCTCATACCGCGTGGATCGTCCGACCTGCCGGGCCTGGATGCGGTCGGCCAGCTTCATCCGCTTCAGCCATGTGGACACCCCGTCCAGCACCTTGGCCTGGTTGCCGTCTCGCAGCAAGGCACTGGCCAGGAGTGCGTCCATGGTTTTAGCCCCATCGCTGCCGATGTCCCCCGGGCTGGACTTGTTCCAGACATAGTCCCGCTCCGGCTTGCGTCGCAACGGCCCCAGGTAGCGCAGCTCCTCCAGTTCGCGTCTGATGGCAAGGCTCAGGTCTTGCACCAAAGGGCCTTCAGCACCCAAGGCCACGATGGCTGGGGGCGGCAATGCGATGGAGCGTTCCGGTGCGTAGTCACGCCCCTTGCCGCGCGGCTGCACCTCATCGTTGACCACCAGCGAGAAAGCGCCCTTGTCGCGGCGAAGCACACGAAGCTGAAAACCCTCGGTTCCCAGCTTGAGTTCCTGCACGACCACCGCACCGCTGGAGGTCTTGCCGTAGCTGCAACTGAACTCGCCCTGCGTCACCCGCTCGGAGTCGGGCCGGCTGAATTTGAAGGCCAGCTCGAACCGGCGCGCTTCACCTTCTACGCCAGCGCTGAGCACATTGTCGAAGTCCCCGAAATTGAACAGATCGTTGACCTCGTCACCGCCCATGTTGAGATGGATGGAGCGATCCGGCGACAAGGCGGTCTGCTTGAGCAGGAGCAGACTCTGGATCAAGGTGGACTTGCCCGATGAGTTGGTCCCCAGCAGCATCGTCACGGGAGCGAACCGCACCGCCTTGGTGTCGCGCCAGGCCTTGAAGTTTTTCAGCTGAATCTCGGTAAGCATCGTGTTTCCTGGGTCCGGAGTCGAATTATCGATCCTGGCTTGGAGCCCCAAGCTGCATGGGCGGAGCGTGCGTGGCGAGAACGGATGAGCTATGCACCAGCCGGCTCGGCAGACGAGGACCGGTGAAGTATCTCCATGAACCGGCCTGCCGCCATCCCCGCCGGCCGGTCCCGCCGCACGATGGTGCCGTAAGACGCCAGCTCCGCCCGGAAGCGGCAGGGCAGGATCGCCAGCAGCCCGTGCTTCTCGTACCGGCTGGCCACCGCCTCGGGGATCACGGCCACCATGTCGGTGCGGGCGATCAGGTTGGTCGTCGTGAGGATGGAGGCCGTCTCGATCAGCCCGCGCGGCAGCGGCGTGTGCCGGCTGCGGAACTCCTGCTCGATCACGTCGCGCATGGGGCTGCCGTGCGGCTGCAGGATCCAGTGGAAGGCCTGCAGCGCCGCGAAATCCACCTGGCCCTTGCCGGCCAGCGGATGGCCGGTGGCGACCACCACCGACAGCGCCTCTTCCGACAGCGCGCGGAACAGGTAGTCGTCCCCCGCCTGGGCCGGCACCCGGCCGATCACCAGGTCGAGCGAGCCTTCGTCCAGGCCCTCCATCAGCCGGTCGCTGGTGCCCACATCGATCTTCACCGCCAGCAGCGGGTATTCGGCCTTGATGCGGATCAGCGCCTCGGTGAGGTCGGCCGGCGAGGCCGCCATGATGCTGCCCACCCGCAGCCGGCCGCTGCCGCCGCGCTTCAACTCCTGCAGCTCGCGGTTGAGCGTCTCCATCGTGCCGCGCACCCCGCGGAAATACGCCAGGGCGATATCGCCCGCCGGGCTGGTGCGCAGGCCGCGCCCCACCCGTTCGAACAGCGGCTGGCCCAGCGTCAGCTCCAGCTCGTGCAGCATCTTGGTGGCCGCGGGCTGGCTCAGGCCCAGGTGCGCGGCGGCGGCGCGCAGGGTGCCGCGCTCCTCGATGGCCAGCAGCAGCGCCACCTGGCGCATGCGCAGCCGGTTGAGCAATTGGGGGGTGGTGTCCATGGGCGTCGACCGATAACCTGAGGCGATCAGCCTATCAAATACTTTCAGTTTACGGGCATCAATCGCCTTCCTAAGATGGCCCGGCGTTCCCCTAAAAAACACCGGAGACAACATGAAGACACTGCTGCGGACCGCCGCCTGCCTGGCGCTGGCCGGGTCGGCCCTCGTCCCCTCGATCACGCAGGCCCAGCCCGGCGCGGACTGGCCCAACCGCCCCCTGCGCATCGAGGTCGGCTCGGCCCCCGGCGGCGGCACCGACGCCATGGCGCGTGCGGTGGCCGACCGGCTCGGGCCCCTGCTCAAGCAGCCCATCGTGGTGGAGAACCGCCCGGGCGTCTCCAACACCATCGCCGCCGACTTCACCGCCAAGTCCACCGACGGCCACACCCTGGTGATGGGCGTGGTCACCGCCCATGCCATCGCGCCGCATCTGCTCAAGCTCGGCTACGACACCAACCGCGACCTGGTGCCGGTCGCCTACGTGGGCGGCGTGCCCAACGTGCTGGTCGTCACCAACGAGCTGCCGGCGAAGAACGTGCAGGAGCTGGTGGCGCTGGCCAAGAAGGAGCCCGGCAAGATCAACTTCGCCAGCAGCGGCGCCGGCAGCACCCAGCACATTGCCGCCGAGATGTTCCGCGAGGCGGCGGGCGTGGACATCGTGCACGTGCCCTACAAGGGCAGCGGCCCGGCCCTGATGGACCTGGTGGGCGGCCAGGTGCAGATGAGCTTCGACACCATGCCCTCGGTGATCGGCCAGATCAAGGCCGGCAAGATGCGCCCGCTGGCCGTGACCACCGCCAAGCGCAACCCCCAGCTGCCCAACGTGCCGACCATGGCCGAGGCCGGCCTGCCCTACGTCGAAGTCACCGCCTGGTACGGCCTCTACATGCCGGCGGCCACGCCCAAGGCGGTGCAGGCGCGGGTGCACGACGAGGTCAACCGGGTGCTCGCCATGCCCGAGACACGCACCCGCCTCGAAGCCGTGGGCGCCGAGATCACCCCCATGACCCAGGCCGAGTTCATGGCCTTCAACGCGGCCGAGTTCAAGCGCTACGGCGACCTGATCCGCAAGGCCAACATCAAGGTGGACTGACAGCCATGACACAGCAAGAAAAACCCGTCGTCGCCCTCACCCTGGGCGACCCCGCCGGCATAGGCGCCGAACTCATCGCCCGCCTGCTCGCCAAACCCGAGGCGACAGAGCGCGCCAACATCGTGCTGGTGGGCGACCGCTGGCTGTGGGAGGAAGGCCAGCGCATCACCGGCCTGCGGGTGCCGACCGCCGAGGTGGCCAGCCTGGCCGAGGTGCGCGGCCGCAGCGGCAGCGAGCGGCCCGCCTTCCTGGAAGTGCACACCGTGTCGCAAACCGAAGTACAGCGGTCCAGGGCCGACGCCCCGGCGGCCGCTCCGTGCTGCAGGTGCTGGACCGCTGCATGGACGCCGCCCTGGCAGGCGACATCGACGCCATCTGCTTCGCCCCGCTCAACAAGCAGGCCATGAAGATCGGCGGCCTGCGCCATGAAGACGAGCTGCACCACTTCGCCGAATACCTGGGCGTGAGCGGCTATTTCTGCGAGTTCAACACCCTGGGCGAGCTGTGGACCTCCCGCATCTCCTCCCATGTGCCGATGAAGGACGTGGCCCAATACATCACCCGCGAACGCATCGAGCAGGCGGCCGAGCTGCTCTACCGCTCCCTGCTGGCCAGCGGCATAGAAGCGCCCAAAGTGGCCATCGCCGCCTTCAACCCGCATGGCGGCGACGGCGGCGTCTGCGGCCGCGAGGAGGTGGACACCATCGAGCCCGCCGTGCGCGCCCTGCAGGCCCGCGCATGGCCCACCGAGGCGCCCTTCCACGGCCCTTTCCCCGCCGACACCATCTTCCTCAAGGCCCAGGCCGGCGAGTACCAGGCCATCGTCACCATGTACCACGACCAGGGCCAGATCGCCATCAAGCTGCTGGGCTTCTCGCGCGGGGTGACGGTGCAGGGCGGCCTGCCCATCCCCATCACCACGCCGGCCCACGGCACCGCCTACGACATCGCCGGCCAGGGCCGCGCCAACGTCGATGCCACCTGGCAGGCCTTCCTGATCGCCTGCCGCATGGGCATCGCCCAGCGCCGCAAGCACAGCCTTCCCACCGCATAAGACAGAGAGACAGCCGAACCATGAAGATCAAATCCGTCCGCGCCCGCGTGTTCCAGTGGAAGGGCAAGACCGTTCCGCCCCAGGGCAACTTCTGCTCCAACGCCATGGACCTGCTCTACTCGCCCGCCGAGACCATGAGCACCTTCCGCTTCCATTCCTGGACCGTGGTGGAGATCGAGACCGACGACGGCATCGTCGGCCTGGGCAACGTGGCCCTGGCCCCGGCCATCGCCAAGGCCATCATCGACCAGTACCTCGCCCCGCTGGTCATCGGCCAGGATCCCTGGGACTACGAATACCTCTGGCAGCGCATGTACCGCAGCACCCATGCCTGGGGCCGCAAGGGCGTGACCATGGCGGCGATCTCGGCGGTGGACCTGGCCATCTGGGACATCCTGGGCAAGTCGGTGAACAAACCCGTCTTCAAGCTGCTGGGCGGCCGCACCAAGGAGAAGATCCCCTGCTACTACAGCAAGCTCTACCGCACCGACCTGAAGGACATGCAGGACGAGGCCGAGAAATTCCTGGACCAGGGCTTCACCATGTTCAAGTCCCGCTTCGGCTACGGCCCGGCACACGGCACCAAAGGCGTGGCCGAGAACCTGAAAATGGTCGAGGCCCTGCGTGAAGTCATCGGCTACGACAGCGACCTGATGCTGGAGTGCTACATGGGCTGGAACCTGGAATACGGCAAACGCCTGCTGCCCAAGCTGGAGAAGTTCGCGCCCCGCTGGGTGGAGGAACCGGTGATCGCCGACGACATCGACGGCTATGCCGAACTCAATGCCCTGACCAGCATCCCGATCTCCGGCGGCGAGCACGAGTTCAGCCTCTACGGCTTCAAGCAGCTGCTGGAGAAGAAGGCGGTGAGCGTGGTGCAGTACGACACCAACCGCGTCGGCGGCATCACCGCCGCCCACAAGATCAACGCCCTGTGCGAGGCCTACAGCGTGCCGGTGGTGCCCCATGCCGGGCAGATGCACAACTACCACCTCACCATGAGTTCGCTGGCCTCGCCGATGAGCGAATACTTCCCCATGTTCGACGTGGAAGTGGGCAACGAACTTTTCTACTACATCTTCGACGGCGAGCCGGTGGCCGAGAACGGCTTCGTGCAACTCAGGGACGACGTGCCCGGGCTGGGCCTGACACTCAAGACCGAGTTCCTCGACCAGTTCGACATCGTGGAGTGAAGATGCCCGGCCTGAGCAACCCCCGCTTTCGCGGCATCTTCCCCGTCGCGCCCACCACCTTCACCGAGGACGGCGCACTCGACCTGCCGAGCCAGAAACGCTGCATCGATTTCATGATCGACTCCGGCGTGGACGGCATCTGCATCCTGGCCAACTTCTCGGAGCAGTTCCTGATCTCCGACGAGGAGCGCGAGATCCTCACCCGCACCGTGCTCGACCATGTGGCCGGCCGGGTGCCGGTGATCGTCACCACCACCCACTTCAGCACCAAGGTCTGCGCCGAACGCAGCCGCCGCGCGCAGGAGATGGGCGCCGCCATGCTGATGCTGATGCCGCCCTACCACGGCGCCACCTTCCGGGTGCCGGAGCGGCAAATCTTCGACTTCTACGCACGGGTGTCCGACGCCGTCTCCATCCCGATCATGGTGCAGGACGCGCCTGCCAGCGGCACGGTGCTGTCGGCCGCCCTGCTCGCCCGCATGGCGCGCGAGATCGAAAACTTGAGCTACTTCAAGATCGAAACACCCGGCGCCGCCAGCAAGCTGCGCGAGCTGATCCGCCTGGGCGGCGAAGCCATCGAAGGCCCCTGGGACGGCGAGGAGGCCATCACCCTGCTGGCCGACCTGGACGCAGGCGCCACCGGCGCCATGACCGGCGGGGGTTTCGCGGACGGCATCCGCCCCATCATCGAAGCCCATCGCGCAGGCGACAGGGACCTGGCCTTCGCCCGCTACCAGCAGTGGCTGCCGCTGATCAACTACGAGAACCGGCAGGCGGGTTTCCTGGCCTGCAAGGCGCTGATGAAGGCCGGCGGGGTGATCGACTGCGAGGAGCCGCGGCACCCCTGGCCTTCGATGCATCCGGAGGTGCGCGAGGGGCTGCTGGAGACGGCGCGGCGGCTGGATCCGATGGTGCTGCGCTGGGGGCGGTGAGCGGCCGTTCCCGATGGGCGGGTGCTTGAGATAGAGTTCGCTGTCGCGCAAAAAACGCGACCAGGATTGGCGTCCTGACGACCTTCTGTGGCCTAGGCCGCAGGACACCGCATTTCCGCAGGGACTGCGGCCTTTTCATTCGACTCGTTTATGGCGGTTCGGATGGGAGGGCTCACGCCCTGCCGTTCTTCGCAGGAGGTCACGGTACGCCAACCTGTTCGAACCGCCGCCACTTCTTCTACCCGACGAATTGACGGCGGCATCCCTTTGTGGAGCCAACGATCAGGAGGCAGGCATGAAGAAACAGACGACATCCGTCACACCGGAACCCACCCCATCGCAGACACCAGATCAGGTACAGGCACTGCTACGCGAGATCAACGTGCTCGCCAGCAACGCGATCCAGCTGGCGCTTCAAGGCACCGGGGAAGAAGAAGACAAGGACCAACGCATCCTGCTGTTGCGACAGGCGATGGAGCGTGTCGGCTGGATCGCCGACGTCGCGCTGCGCCGGCTGGGCGAGCCCGGCGCCTTCGAAAGCGCCGAGGACTGGATGCTGGCCCACGTGTGAATCGATGGCGGGAACCGGCATGGGCCTGCATCGGATCGATGCGGCGCACAGTACGTCCCTTCCAACTGCCGAAGTTCACCATGCCAGAAAGCACCGCTCAAATTGAAAGACATCTGGGCGATCCGCATACACCTTCAACTGCGCCATCGAACCCGCGACTTAGCCCTGTCTAATTTAGGCATAGACAGCAAGCTGCGAGGCTGTGATCTGCTGCAATTGCGTGTCCAAGACATCGCGTGCGCTGGCCGAGTGGCGGCGCGCGCATCCATCGTTCAACAGAAGACGCGCTTGCCCACCCAGTTCGAGATCACCGAACTCACCCGCGTATCGGTAGCGGCTTGGCTGGAAGAAGCGCAGCTTCAAGCCCGCGACTATGTTTTTCCGTCGCGCAATGCCTATGCCCACCATCTCAGCACCAGGCAATACGCCCGAATCGTGGACTCCTGGGTAGAGGAAATCGGCCTCGACCCGGCGGCGTACCGTACGCACACGATGAGACGCACCAAGGCGTCGCTGATTTACAGGCGAACCAAAAACCTGCGCGCGGTACAACTATTGCTGGGGCACACTAAGCTCGAGAGCACCGTGCGCTACCTTGGCGTCGAGGTCGATGATGCTCTGGAAATTTCTGAGCTGACGGAAGCTTTAAGACATCGGCCGGGTCGGTAATTCCTGCCGCTAACGGCCAGAAGCAGACACCCAGCTGCACTACTATTTGGAAATTATGGCCATTGCGGTGCCAGCAATTATCGAACAGTGGATTAGCCCCTAGCGAGGGAGCCGCCGCACGCATACTTGACTCACTGTTACACTGAATAGACGCCAATTAGTGCGCATGACGGGAGGGACGCGGTTGACTTCCAGACCTGTAGCACTGAGTCAAAGCGTCTTGTTCGACGGCGACAACCAAATAGGACTCAGGCATGGCAACTGCGAAGAAAAAGGCACCCGCGAAGAAGGCAGACAATCCGAGCGCAGATGTAGGGCGCACGCGCACAGCCCGCCCTTACCCAGCGTCGTCGTTTCAGGATGCATTAGGCCTCGGCAACGCGATCATGACGCACGCTGCCGGAGAACGCGTGCGTCGTCTTACGCTGCTGGAGAAGATGGGCAAGTCCGCTACTAGTAGCGCGACCAAGATGGCGATCACGAATTCCGGCAAATACGGCATTACCACTGGATCGTACGCTGCCGATTTTCTCGAATTGACGCCCGTCGGTGCTGTGGTGGTCAATACTTCACGATCGGACGCCGAGCGGCGCAAGGCTGCTTTTGACTTGGCTATCAATGGCGTGGCCCCATTCAAGCTCCTGTACGAGCATTACAAGAGCAAGCGACTACCGGAACGCGAGATCATCAAAGATGTCGTGCGAGACTCCGGCATCGATGTACCGGACTTAGACGAATGCGTCGATACGTTCACAGTTAACGTAAAGGACCTAGGCCTACTTCGTACAATTGGTGGAGCAGAAACGCTCATTTCCATCGAACAGCTATTGGAAGAGACTCCTAGGGCGGACGGCGTAGCTCACACGGTGCACGCTGCCCTGGCGCAAGCAACGCCGGCGATCGTGAAGAAGGTTGCGAACGACTCGGCCATTTCATCGGATTGGGAGAAGGTGTGCTTCTACATTACACCGATAGGCACGGAGGACAGTGAAGCACGCAAACACGCAGATCTCTTCATGTCTTCACTCGTGCAGCCCGCACTTGAAGAGCTTGGCCTAATCGTCGTCAGGGCGGATCACATCGGTGAGCCAGGGATGATCACCACCCAAGTGCTGGAATACCTCAAGAAGTCAAAACTGGCTATCGCCGATCTTTCTTACCTAAACCCGAATGTCTTCTATGAAGTCGCGCTCCGGCATGCACTGCGTTTGCCGGTAGTTCAGCTTATTCGCAAGGCCGACCGGCTTCCATTCGACGTCAACCAATCTCGAACGCTTGTCTTCGATACAACAGATATCTACAGCCTGATTCCAAAAATTCAGACTTACAGAGCAGAGATAGCGAACCAAGCTCGCAAAGCAATTGAAGATCCTGAAAGCGTTGGCAACCCGGTGAGCGTGTTCTACCCGGATTTCTATAAGTAGTCGCATCTGGACTTCCTCGAACAGCATCATTGCCATCGATTAATTTCGGACTGGTGAAAAATCAGGCAGTTTAATTGATATTTAACGTTGTACGACTGCAGCACGCAGAAGCGCGGTCGTTCGAAGTGGAGGCCTCAAACTGCCCGTTGACTAATTCGCCCAAAAGTTAGCCGCCGAATGCTGAATATCGCAAGAATCAGCTCCGACGTCCGCTTTGGGCCCAAAGCGGACATTACAACTGGCGCAAGAAATATTGATTGCGGTAAATGCCGATTAGCCAAAACAACGCGCCATGCATGGCCCCGAGTGGAGCAAATATAACCGCACCACCCAGCGCATCCTTTAAGCTGGAAAATAGTATAGGCGAAGCAATCAATAGGCCCAACATACCTCCGCCCACTGCGAACTGCCACAACCTGCTGTAGCCACGTCGCTGAAAATAACGGAACGCTGGGAAGCCCAAAACTAACGGCCCAATCACCGTAACGGCCAAAGCCGGTGCTCCAATCGACCATCGACCACAGGCCGCCAATGTCACGGGCAACCCGAGTGCACATATCGCGAATGCAAGCAATATTCTTGGCATCTTTACTGAATGGTCACCAAGTCCGCTTCTGGCCGAAGTCGGCCTTCATGCGTGATGACGAAAAAATAGAAAACAAGGGCAAGGCCTGCCCAAAACACAAGGCCGCACACCGACGCCCTCTCAGCTTCCATAACGAATTTCCCATCACGGCGCCGCTTAATGCGCCCGCCTGAGCTGAAATTTGTCCCTTTCCGGTCGGGCTCAACAACCACATACCCTAGCGTGAACACGGGTACGACGACATATCCCGTCAAATAGCCTGCGACGTGCAAAGCAAGTTCTACGACGGGGCGCAAAATCAGTTCCGCCAGTCCATCTAGCGCCATACCGCCTCCATTTCAGAGTCCGCTTCTGGCCAATATTAGCCGTTGGCGCGTTTTCCGGGAAGAGCTCACAGTCGAAGGTGCAGCAGCACCGAATCAATCTCGCCCCTACCGAACCATGATGGTCTTCAGCCAAATAAGCAAGAACCAGCCGATGATTGCTAGAGCTACCGAAACGGCGAATGCTTCGCCAGTAAGAGATTTTTCCATCAGCTTCGCGACATCAGCCCTTTTTTGATATTCGAGGAAATAGCCGCCTCCAGAGAATAGTTTCACCAATTCGGCAATTGCCAGCAAGCATCTGTGCAAACCTAGGACACCAAGAAATCCGAATGCGACGTACGCCCAAGGTGTAGATAATCGTGTCCACCACAACATTGCTGTTCCGCCTACTAACAAAAAACAGACAATAAAAGGGAGTATGAGTGAAGCGAGAAATGGCATGCGGTGGCTTGGTTAAATACGACTGTAATACGCGGATAGAAGGCTCAGCAAGAGACAGCCCGTTGCATTCATGTGTGTGCGCTTCTGGCCGAATGCAGGCTTTAACCGTTTGCTCGTGCTTTAAGGCGGCCACGAAGCCAACGTAAAAAGCCCGGGAATATCACAAACCATTGAAAATACGCGACCGCAGCACTCGCGGCCCATAGCGGAAGAAAATCGCGAAATGATTCATAAGGAATTGCAAAACGCTGTATAGTTTCACCGTAAAAAACTCCGACGACCATGATGGCTAGAGGTCCTGCAGGCAGAGATAAGACCGCTGCAAAAAGTGTGGCCGCAACTGGCATATCATGAATTTCACGCTGAACCCAGGCGAACGCCAATAGCGCGCAAAACAAAGAGCTCCACATGAGGCGTACGGCGAAATAGAAAATTATTCTGTAGTTCATCATATGGCCTTTATAGGCTTATGTCCGCTTCTGGCCGAAAGGCGCCGGAACGACGTCAGTTAGGATCACGGCCCGATTTTCCGCCTTCTTTGGGCTCGTGCATCACATCCATGAAACCAGGTTCGGTCAGCAGGTTCTGAAGGCTGGACTCAAACGCTTTACGAAGAAATTCCGTCGTAGAAGAGCTAATGGCTCCCTCAGACTTGTATGAGCCTTCAGTGACTGCCTCATAGACAACTTTTTTTGCCACGAGGCTGAACAATTGCCAGCGAACTTTCATGTAAACACTTCCCTTCAGCGTCCCAAGGAAGCCGAGCCGAAGGTTAGGGTCTCCAGAAAAAGGAACACAAACATTTAGATCAACATCTTCGATGGTTGCGCCAGCCAATAGGTCGACGTCCTCCATCTTGGGTTCGTCAAAGGCTCCAACTGGCACTATGGGTTGGGGGTACTGCGCAGCTTTCAAAACCCCGCTGAACGATTGCAGATATTCAGCACCCGTGATGTTCAGTTCTGTACCTCTGTACTGCGTCGTCGAGGCATACTTGCAAAACCATCCATACTCGAACACCGCAAAAGCCTTGCCCAAAGGAATATTGGTTTTCACAATGGACAGGGAAACCATACGGGCAGGCGAACGATGCGATGCGGGCGCAACGACCTTTTGCTCAACCATCCTTGGTGGCTGTGGGGGCGTCGCGCACCCGGCTATTAATACGACACCTACGCCTATAACAGCACTCTTGATCCAATTCATTGCTAGCGTTCGCTTTATATTGTGTTCGATACTATGGTTCGACGTCGAGCCCGCAATCCAGAGAGTTTTTGCATCCTTCATTGCACACTATTGCCAGTCATTGTCGGAATGGACTAGCAATCCAGCGGCTTGGCCATGATGCAACCCGAAGGCGAAAAACGCATGGGCATCAGCGTGGTGACGGGAATGGCCACCCCGTTCTCCCGATAAGGCACAAAGGCCGCGCCGACCAACGAACGCGCTGCGGCGGCATCGACCGACGCATTGCCGCTGGACTCCGCGATCCTGATGTCATCGACCTTGCCATCGGCTCCGATGGCCAGACGCAATACGGTGGTGCCGCCGGCGAACGATTTCTGGAAATCGCGGGTATTCAACTGCGTGCGAATGCGGCCCATGGGGCGCAACGCATCGGCATTCACCAGCTTGGCGCCAGCAGGCGGCGCAGTGCTGCAGCCGCTTGCGGCCAGCGCAAGCAGCACGATGGAGCAGGCGGCGGCGATTCGGCGGCCGGGCCGTCGATGGTTCGGGATATTCAGTGACATGGGCAGCTGCGACTTGGAATGCGGTGGCGGGCCGTGGGGCGACTGCCGTCGGAGTCGGTGGGCTCGATCAGCAAGCGGAGTTCTTCGCGACTCCGTGAATTGCCATTCCGCCCGAAATGTATCTGCTTTATATGCAGCACCGACGCCGGCGTTCGCCCTACTCAATCCGCGTAGGAAGGATCCTCCCCATCCAGCAGCCGCTTCATTTCCTCGAAATGCGCGACCGAGAAATCCCGTATGCCTTCCCAATCCCGCGCGGTGGCTTCAGCCACCTCGTCCGGCAGCACCCGCAGGGGCTGGCCGGTGGCATAGGCGGCCACCAGCACCTGGCAGGCGCGCTCCATGGTGTAGAGGTCGTCGAAGGCCTCGCCGATGTTGTCGGCGGTGACCAGCACGCCGTGGTTGCCCATCAGCAGGCGCGACTTGTCGCCGAGCAGGGCCACCAGGCGGGCGCCTTCGGCTTCGGAGTCCGCCATGCCGCCGTAGGCGGTGTCCAGCGCCACGCGCCGGAAATAGCGGGCGGTGTTCTGGTCGATGGGGATGATCTCGGCCCGCTGCAGGCAGGAGATGGCCGTCACATGCACCGGGTGCAGGTGCATCGCCACCCGCACCGCGGGCAGGCGTTTGTGCAGCTGGCCGTGGATCGCCCAGGCGGTCACATCCACCCTGGAACCGTCCAGGCCGGCCGGGTCCATGTCGGCGTCCAGCAGCATCAGGTCGCTGGCGCGGATGGTGGAGAAGTGCTTCCACTTCGGGTTGATCAGGAAGGTGTTGCCGGTGGGACCGACCGCCGCGCTCATGTGGTTGGCCACGGCCTCGTGCATGCCCAGCCGGGCGAAGAGGCGGAAGGCGGCCGCGAGGTCGATGCGGGTCTGGCCTTCGTCGGCCGTGGGTTGGGATGCCATGAGGGGTTCCGGTGGTGGGTGCTGCAAGGGAGCCTGGCCGGGTCAGGGCATGGGCTTCGAATCTAGTCAGTCACCGGGCTTTGAAAAAGAAGTGTTTTTGCATGCAGGGGCAAGATTTCTTCTATCCATCGCCGCGGGTCGCACCGGGCTCCTAGCGATGCACCGACAGCAGCAAGCCCCCCGCCCCGACGAAGAATCCCCCGGTCACCCGGTTCATGTTCTTCGCGCCGCGCCGGCTGCTGATGATGCGGCTGAGCTGCTGCCCACCCAGGCCGTAGACCAGGGACGAGACGAACTCCGCCAGCAGGTAGATGCTGCCCAGCACCAGGAACTGATGCGCGGCCGGCTGGTCCGGCTTGATGAACTGCGGGAAGACCGCTGCGAACAGCAGGACCGCCTTGGGGTTGCTGATGGCCACCAGGAACTCCTGCAGCACCAGGCTGCGCAGCGGCCGGGCGGCGGCCGCCGGCGATGCGGCTGCGTCGGCGGCGATATGGGGCGCGCTGCGCCAGGTGCGCACGCCCAGCCAGAACAGGTAGGCGGCGCCCACCCATTTGATGACGACGAAGGCCTTTTCCGAGGCCAGCAGCATCGCGCCCAGGCCCAGGGCGGAGACGGTCAGGAAGATGGCGAAGGCCGCCACGCGGCCGAAGGTGGCCAGCACCGCCACGGCCGGGCCCTGGCGGATGCCGTTGTTCAGCGCGCAGATGTTGTTGGGGCCGGGCGTCAGCGACAGCAGGATGGCCACCGGTACGAAAAGCAAGGGATCCATCTGACTTCCTCGGTATTCCTGTTGAAGGTTCCGGCGCCGCTCAGCGCCCGCGTGCGCCGTCGCGCACCGATTCGACCACGCCGTCGCGGATGCGCACGATGCCGTAGAAGGTGCCCGGGCCGCGGTCGTACAGCCATTCGTCCATGCGCACGCAGTGCGAGGCCAGCAGCATGCGCTCGGCTTCCGAGCGGATCGGCCGTTCGTTGGCATTGATCTGCAGCAGTGACACGCAGACCGCCTGGAAGTCGATCGGCTCGCCGCACTTGCGGATCAAGGACTCGGCGGGCTCGCCCTTGCCCACCAGAAAGCCGTTGCAGCTCAGCGATTGCTCGGCAGCAAAAGCCGGTGCGCAGGACATGGCCGCCAGGCAGCCCAGGCCGAGCAGCCGCCACGCACGATGTGCTGCCCGCTGGCTCACGGTTTGACCGCCCAGACCACTTCGTCATCCACCGCGTAGAGCTGGCAAGCACCCTCGGGCGCCTTCTTCGTGCAGTTCTCCAGTGCCCGGGCGCGCGTGTCCCCCCTGCCCCAGCCCGAACCCCAGCCGCCCTTGGCGCTGAAGGCGAAGGCGCGCGGGTTCTGGTGGCTCAGGAACACCCGGTAGCCTTCGAGCGCGGCGGGGCTGGCGTCGGGCAGGCGGTCGGTCTCGTCGATGGCGGCGAAGCCGCTGGCGACCGGGGCCGGGTCCGCGGCGTACTGGGCGAACGCGGGCTGTGGCTCGTAGGGCAGGCCGATCTCCTGCAGGAAGGCCTGCACCTGCGGCTGCCAGATCGGCGCGCCGGCGGGCGAGCCGAACATGGTGTGCGAATCGCTGGCGAAGCTGCCGAAAGCGACCATGCGCGCCTTGGCGCCGCCGGCCACGTACTGCTCGAACATGCTCTTCCAGGTGGGCGTGGGCCAGTAGCTGTCGTTGTCGCCGTAGAACCAGAGCGAGGGCACCGTCGTCTGCGCGCCGTAGTTGCCGGCGCCGCTGATCAGGCCCTGCTGCCAGCTGGTGCAGTTCTCCTGCCGCAGGCCGCCGGCGAAGTCGACCAGGCCCTTCACGCCCGGATAACCGCGGGTGCCGAAGGCCAGCGTGGTCCAGCCGCCGTGCGACTGGCCGACGACCAGGATGCGGCTCTTGTCCGCCCAGGGCTGGGCGGTGGCCCAGTCGAGCGCGGCCACCACGTCGTTGGCCTGCTCGCGGCCGTTGCCCTCCACATTGCAGCCGCCGACGATGTAGCTGCCGCTCGATTTGGAGAAACCCTGGCGCATCGGCACCACCACCGCATAGCCGCGCGCCAGGAAGAACCGTGCGGCGATCGCCGGCCGGTAGCGGCCCTGGAACCTCGGGTTGCCGGGCGCCTTGCCGTGGTTGATGACGACGATGGGAAAGGGGCCGGGGCCCTCCGGCCGGTAGACGGTGGTCTCCAGCTCGATGTTGAACAGGCCGGAGCCCTTGGCGACCACGGTGACCTCTTCCGGCAAGGCGGCGGCGCCGAAGGCCGGCGCGATGGCGCAGGGCAGCAGCGCCAAGCCGATGGGGATCAGGAAGCCCCGGACCCTGGAAAGAAAGCTTGCATCACCGAACGCCATGACCCTCACCCTTTGCTGCGTGGGCAGGGATCGTACGCCGGATCGGCCTGCCGCAAACCGGGTGATTCCTGCGAACCGGGCTGCGTGAGCCACTACCATCGGCGCCTTCCCTTATCACTCGATCAAGACAGGCTCATGAAAACACTGGCGGCTTTCACCCTGGGATTTGCCTGGCTGCTGTCGGCCGCTCCGGCCAGCGCGGATGTGCGGCTGGTGATGTTCCGCCACGGCGAGAAGCCGGCCGCCGGGCTGGGGCAGCTGAGCTGCCAGGGCCTGAACCGCGCGCTGGCCCTGCCGCGTGTGCTGTTCGCGGCCTATGGCAAGCCGGCCGCGCTGTATGCGCCCAACCCCGGTGTCATCAAGAACGACAACGGCAAGCCCTACCACTACATCCGCCCGCTGGCCACTATCGAGCCGACCGCCATCCGCGCCGAACTGCCGGTGAACACCCGCTGGGCCTGGAACGACATCGCCGGCCTGCAGGAGGAACTGCTGCTGCCCTCCCACGAAGGCCAGACGCTGTACGTGGCCTGGGAACACCATCTGCTCGAAGCCATGACACGCCAGATCCTCACCCGGCGCGGCAGCGATCCTGCACAGGTGCCCAAGTGGCAGAGCGAGGATTTCGACAGCATCCATGTGCTGACCCTGCGCAGCGACGGCACGGCCAGCTTCCAGCTCGATCACCAGGGACTGGACCGGCAGGGCAGCAGCTGCCCGGGCTGAGCGGCGCGGCCCCCTGCGGCCTTGCGCAGGGCCTGACAGAATGGCGGGTTGTTCACGAACCGGCGCAACCGCTTGGACGCTCTGCCCCCACCTGAAACCGATACGCACCGCTGGGAAGACGCACTGGCATCGCTCGATGCCGGCCTGCGGCAAGGCTGCGATCCCGCGGAACTGGCCCGAGTCGGCATCGATGCCCTGGCGCAGGCGCTGAACCCCTCGCGGGCGGGCTGGGGCGAACTCTCGGCGGACGGCCAGGGCTTCACCGTGCTGGACGACTGGACCGCGCCGGGCTGGCCCAGCCTGGCCGGACCGCATCGCATCGCCGGCCACACCGGGCTGGCACGCCTGCAGCACCGGGGCCGGGCGGCGGTGGTCGACGATGTGCGGGAGGACGGTCTCGCCCCCGCCGAATCGCAGGCCATGGAAGCCGTGGGCATCCGCGCCCGGCTCGGCCTGCCGGTGACGGATGGCGAGCGCGCCGGCCCCATCTTCTTCGTGCATGCGCCAGAGCCCCGGCAGTGGACGGTCGAAGAGACCTGCTTCGCCCGCCTGGCGGTGGAGCGGGTGGCCCGGGCGATCGAGCGCCGCCAATCGGAGCAGAAGCTGCACGAGCTGGCCTGGACACTGGAGCAGCGAGTGGCCGAGCGCACCGAGGCCCTGCGCGATTCGCAGGACTTCACCCGCCTGGCGCTCACCGCCACCGGCGGCGTCGGTGTCTGGACCTACGAGGTGGCGAGCGACCGCTTCTTCTGCGATGCCTCGGTGTCCGACCTCTACGGCATCGATGCGGAAGAAGGCGCGGCCGGCATCCTGCGCACCCGTTTCCTGGCCAATGTGCATCCGGACGATGTTCCGAAGCTGCGCGCCACCATGTCCGGCGGGCTGGAGCGCAGCGGCGACCTGGAGCTGGAATACCGCCTGGTGCATCCCGACGGCAAGGTGCGCTGGGTGCTCTCGCGCGGCCACACCTATTTCGATGCCGACAACCGGCCGGTGCGGCGCACCGGCGTCGGTGTGGAGACCACCCGCCAGCGCCAGCTGGAGGAGCAGCTGCGGCAGGCGCAGAAGATGGAATCGCTGGGCCAGCTGACCGGCGGCATCGCCCACGATTTCAACAACCTGCTGCAGGGCGTGGTGCTGCCGCTGCAGATCGCGCAGAAACGGCTGGCGCAGCAGCAGTACGAGAGCATCGGCAAGCACATCGAGGCCAGCATGGCCGCCGCCCGGCGCGCCGCCGGCCTCACCCAGCGCCTGCTGGCCTTCGCCCGCCGCCAGCCGCTGGATTCGCGCACCGTGGCGCTGGATGCCTCGCTGGCCGGGCTGGAGCCGATGCTGCGCAACACCTGCGGCGTGAACATCGCGCTGGAGGTGGAGATGGCCGACGGACTCGGTCCGGTCGTCACCGACCAGCACCAGTTCGAAAGCGCCATCCTCAACCTGACGATCAATGCCCGAGACGCCATGCCCGCCGGCGGCACGCTGCGCATCACCGCCGAGAACCTGTGGCTGCAGCCGGCCGACGCCAAGGGCCCGCTGGCCGAGCTGACGCCGGGCGACTATGTGCGGGTGACGGTGGCCGACACCGGCACCGGCATGCCGGCCAGCGTGATCGAACGCGCCTTCGATCCCTTCTTCACCACCAAGCCGATCGGCCAGGGCACCGGGCTGGGGCTTTCGATGGTCTACGGCTATGCACGCCAGTCGGGCGGCATCGCGGTGATCGGCAGCAGCATCGGCCAGGGCACGCGCATCGCGCTGTACTTCCCTCGCGCTTCCGAGACCCAGGCCCTGCCCGCCGCCGACACCATGGCCACCGAACGCGCGCCGGCCGGCAAACGCGTGCTGGTGGTGGAAGACGACGAGACCGTGCGCCGCTACGCCGTCGAACTGCTCCAGACGGACGGCTTCGTGGTGAGCGAGGCGGTCAGCGGCCACCAGGCCATGCGCCTGCTCGAGGTGCAGCGCGACTTCGACCTGCTGCTGAGCGATGTCGGCCTGCCCGGCCCCAACGGCCGGCAGGTGGCGGAGCTGGCGCGCGAGCGCATTCCCGGCATCCGCATCGTGCTCATGACCGGCTATGCCGAGGAAGCGGCGCACCGCAACGTCTTCATCGACTCCGGCATGGAGCTGCTGGTCAAGCCCTTCGACGCCGATGCGCTGGTGGACAAGGTGCGGCAGGCGCTGAGCCCCTAAGCCAGGCAGCGCCCACGGCCTGCGATCGCTTGCCGCGGATTTGTAACTTAATTTATCATCCGCTGCCGTTTGCGGATGGCACCTTCTCCAGTCGAGCAGCCGGGCCTGGCTGCCCGCCCCTCTGTCGCTAACCAGCGGAGCCGCCATGAGTGCGAGTGCCTATCCGGAGTATCCCGACGAGCTGAGCAGCACGTTCTGGGAGAAGAAATCGAAGAGCGGCTGGGAGGCCAAGTCCGACCTGGCGGACAAACTCAAGGCCCTGCACAAACGCAGCGACGCCATCGACTGGAAACTGTTCGCCGAGGGCTGGACAAGGTCCATCAAGACCGTGGCCGAGCTGCAGGCCGAGGCCGGCAAGCGCAGCAAGCTCTTCGGCTCCGGCGTGCTGGCGCTCAAGAAGGACGCCGCGGCCGCCGTCGCCGCAGCCCGGGCGGCGGAGAAGAAGGCCGACAAGGAACTGCTCGCCACCCTCAAGACCATCGGCAAGGCGGCCGATGCCTATTCCGCCGCCATCGACCATTGCGGCGAGGCGCTCAAGCAGGCCATCGAAAACGCCGAGGAAGCCCTGGGCGACGAGGACGACGAGGACTCCGCCCCCAGCGCGCTGCTCGATCCCCGCGCACTGCTCAAGCAGCTGACCCTGTGCCGCAAGGACCCCGAGCGCAGCGTGAAGTTCGCCTACGTCGACGGCAAGGACAAGCAGCCCGCCCTGATGGCCGTGCATCCCCGCATGCGGGCGCGCGGCCTGTTCAACAAGCTGCAGGCCGCCGCCGGCGTGAAGACCGGCACCTACGGCACCGCATGGGTGGAGGGCAGCGCGCTGATGCTGCAGCTGGACAAGCCGCAGTCGGGCGTGGTGAAGAAGGTGCGGGTGCCGGTCAAGGCCTGTGGCTTCCGCATCGCCAAGGTGGTGCTGTGGAACGAGGACGGCAGCGTCTTCGAGCAGGACGAGTCGCCCGAGGACACCCCGGCCGATGCCGCCCCCGCCGCGCAGCCGCCCGCCGCGCCTGCGGCCGCCGGCACCGCCGCGGCCGAGGATCCCCGCGCCGCCCAGGTCCAGGCCCTGCGCAAGGCCCTGCAGCCCGATTTCGAACGCCTGCAGCGCGGCCCCCTGACACCCGCCCTGCGCGAGAGTTTCCAGCCCTTCGCCAATGCCTGGGCGATGGCGCAGGACTCCACCGACAAGGGCCTGCACGAGCGGGCCTTGCTGATCCTGAAGAAGGTCGCCGATTCCGGCGCGCTGCGCCGGCTGCGCCAGGCCCTCGAAGCCGACGCGGCGGCGCCAGCGCCCGCGCCCGCGGGCAGCCACAAGCCGGCCCCCTCGCTGGTCGTGCTGCAGGGCGCCCGGCTGGTCTGGGACGGCATGCGCAAGAGCGTGCAGAGCCAGTTCGGCACCATCCAGAGCGCGGTGCTGGCGGGCGTGCGCGCCCACAACGCCGACCCGGAGCAGGAAGACGAATTCGACGAGACCGAGGTCCAGGCCCAGCTGCAGGCGCTCTTCGTCTCGCTGGACCGCATGGACCGCGGCCTGATCGACAAGCTCGACCAGGCCCTGGGCGTCGAGGGCGCGCAGCGCGACGCGCGCTATGCCGAGGCCGAACTGCTGATCCGGCAGTTCCGCGGCTTCGCCGCCAGCGACCCGATGCTGGCCTTCATCGACGACAACGGCTTCGCCCCCACCGAGATCCGTGCCAGCATGGACCGCGCGCTGGGCGAGCTCGAAAAGCAGCTCTGAACGATCCGGACCCGCCATGAAACTGACCGCCATCCAGCGCACGTTCCTCGTCGACCAGCTCGGGGTGAAGGCGCGGCCCAAGAAGACGCTGCACATCCGCAGCAGTTCCGAGAAGAAGGACGACGCCATCAGCGAGGTGTTCGAGGACTACCTCCGGCGCGAGGCCAAGGTGCTGCTGTCGCTGACGGCGCTAGAGCGGATCGCCGGCACCGAAAAGCAGGTGGCGGCGCTGGAGCACGAAGTCTCGGAGATCCAGGCCCGGGCCAGGAAAGCCGGTTATGAGGATGCGCCAGCCGTCTTCAAGCAGGCCTACAAGGATCTCGAGGATGTGAAGCTGCGCGCCGCCAGGGCCGCCGAGATCGGCGCCGCCAATCCGCGCTTCCCGGCGCTGCGCCAGGAAGTGGAGCTTGCCCTGCAGAAGATCGCCGCGCACCCGCAGCGCGAGCATGTCGAGACCCGCACCGAAGAGGCCCGCGGCCTGCTGCGCACCGCCGTCGCGGAAAACGAGAACAAGCGCTATCCGCAGGCCCTGAGCCAGATCGACTCCGCGAAGAAGGCCTGCGCCGAAGCACTGGACTGGGCCGGCCAGTTCAACACCTACCGGGTGGCGCGCACGCCGGCTCAGGTCATCCTGCTGGCGATGGAGGACGATTTCTCCGACGCGGACTGGAATGCCTTCAAGGCCAGCCTCGACCAGGCCGAACAGGACGCGGACGTGGACACACGCAAGTACGCGCAGGCGACCGCCGCCGTGAAGGCGGTCCTGGAGGAAATGAGCGAGTACCTGGAAGAGTGGACACAGGACGAGATCCAGATCGAGATCGACAAGGTCGAGGCGCTGCCCCTGGCCGCGTTCGTGGATGCCGAGCACCAGGAACTCCTGCGCATGCACGGCGCCGTCGCCCAGCGCGTGGCCGCCCATGACTTCGCCGCGATACCGGCCCTGAAGGACATGGCGCTGGTGGTCTCCACCCGGGCGGTCGATATGGCCACACGCCGGCTGGCCTACGACGGCAAGCGCCAGAGCGCCGTGGATGCCGTGGCGCGGCTCAGGCCCAACACGGCCATGGCCGGTCAGGTCAAGGCCTTCGACACCGTGCTGAAGGACCAGGCCGCCCCGCTGGCCACCGCCCAACGCAAGCGCTTCGAGGAAGCCATCGCCCTGTGCGAGAAAGTGCAGAAGGACTGCGAGGCGCTGGTGGGCGCTGCTGCCGTGTCCCAGAAATTCCTCGACGACCGCAAGCGGCTCACAGAAGGCCTGTCCGCCCTGCGCAAGCTGCCGGCCGCCGCGCAGATGGGCGAGGTGCTGGGCGCGCTCGACGGCCTGCTGTCGGAGGCGGGCAAACGCGCCGCCGGCGAAACGCCCGACTGGCCCGCCGGACAGGAATGGCTGGCCCGGCTGGACTCCGGCCTGACCGCGGCCCGCACCCTGGCCGCCGACCTGAAAGACGCCATGGCGGCCCGGCAGGCGGCGCAGTCGGCCGCCACGCCCGGGGACGTCGCCAAGGCCGTCGAATCGCTGCGGGCCGAGGCGCTCAAGCTCGAAGCCGAACCCTGCAAGGCCCTGCTCGCCGAAGAGGTCAAGACGATCCGCCTGGCCTGCGAACAGGCCCTGGCCAAAGCCGCCCCCGGCACCGACGGAAAGGGCGCCGATCTGGAGCATGCACGCAAGGCACTGGCCCAGGCGGCCGGGCTGGCGGCGGCGGGCCAGGGCATCCGGGCGCGGCAGCTGGATTTCGATGCGGCGCTCGCCCAGTCCCGCCAGCGCCAGAAGGTTCTTGTCGAACGCGCGAAGACGGGCAGCTTCCAGGCCCTCGCGTCCCAGGCGGCGAAGCTGCAGCCCTTGCTGGACGGCGCCGTCGAATCGGCCGGCACACGCGCCTACGCCACCGCGCTTTCGGCCGTGGCCCAGGCCGACGAAGCGGTCCGCGCAGCCGAGCAGGCGGCCGAGGCGATCGCGGCCTACGACCTGCGCGCGACGCCGCTGGGCCAGCGCAGCGCCACCCAGAAATCGGCCGGCGACAAGGTCCAGGACGCGGAGAAACTGCTGGCCACGGCCAAGACCGCGCTGGCCGAACTGCGCTTCGCCGATGCCCGCAAGGCCCTGGACCAGGCGGAGGCGAAGCTGGAGGCTCTCAAGATCGCCCGCCTGGCCAAGGCCAACCCGGCCGATGGCGACATCGCCCGCTCAGCCGAGTCACTGCTCCAGCTCGACGGCGGCGAGAAGATGCTGGACGACTTCGTCTCGACGCTCACCGGCCGGGCCAGCTTCGACCTGATCGTGAAGCTGGCGGAAAAACGCTTCGGCATCCTGCTTTCCTCGAACGACGGCAAGCAGACCCTGTCCGCCAAGGCCATCTGGGCCGCGCTGGCTTCGGTGCCGGCCTCGCACGGCACCCGCAGTCCGAGCCTGAAGTCGGTGGTGCACTCCAATCCCGACAAGGGCGTCAGCGGTGCCTACGGCTGGACCCGCAAGCAGGCGACCATGGAGGGCAGGCCCGACACCGGCACCGAGGACTACGACGCCAGTGCCCGCCAGAAGGCCCTCGGCCTGCCGCTGGACTACGACACCTCTCAGGACCCCTACGCGCCCAAGGACCCCAGGCCTGCCGAACTCTTCAACATGACGATGCTGCACGAGATCGGCCATGCGGTGGACGACCGGCTGGCCTTCATGGCCGGCCGGGCCGGCCAGGCCGATTTCGGCGGCTGGGTCGAATACACCGACCTGGGCCTCATCGCCGATGCCGTCGCCGCGGCCAAGAAATACGACCGCGGCTACGTGCTGCAACGGCTCAATGGCGCGACACCCGATGCCGTCGCGATGCCCGACGGCCATCCGGGCGGCCAGGCCAAGTGGGACAGTGCCCGACAGGAAGTGGACAACTGGTACGAGCTCGCCAAGAACGGCGACATCTGGTACGACTACGCCAAGTCCAAACGCGCCGCCGTCGCGGGCGTGGTCTACCAGGAAGCCTACGACAACAACTGGGTGAGCTACCTGCTGGACGAACGCAGGAAGGGCATCACCGGCTACCAGTGGCGCGCGCCCGGCGAATGGTTCGCCGAGCTCTACATGAGCTGGCACGGCGGCAAACTCAAGGACAACCATCCCTTCGCGGGCTGGCTCAAGGCCCTTTAAGCGGAAAACCCAGCATGTCCATCATCCGCACCACCCCCATTCCCTGCCCCGCCTGCGGCGGCGCGGTGGACTTCCCCCTCGTGCACAGCGTCAACGCCGACCGGCGGCCGGACCTGCGCGAGGACATCCTCTCCACCGTGTTCCAGCGCCAGGCCTGCCCGAACTGCGGCACCGAATTCCGGGTGGCGCCCGAATTCAATTACCTGGACCTGGGCCGGCGGCAGTGGATCGCGGCCTGGCCGGCCGACCGCATGGGCGACTGGTCGGCCGTCGCCGAGCGCGCGCGCCAGGCCTTCGAGCAGGCTTTCGGCGGCGGCGCACCTGCCAGCGCGCGTGAACTCGGCAAAGGCCTGCGCTGCCGCCTCACCTTCGGCTGGGCGGCGCTGCGCGAGAAGGTGTTCATCGCCGGCGCGGGCCTGGACGACGTGACGGTCGAACTCGCCAAGATGGCGCTGATCCGCGACAGCCGCCAGCCGCCGCTGGGCAGCGCCGCGCTGCGCCTGCTGGCCATCCAGGACGCCCGCCTGGTCTTCGGCTGGCAGGACCTGCAGGACGAATCCGCCACCGAGCTGATCGAGGTCGATGCCCAGCTGCTCGCGGAAATCGAGGCCGAGGGCGAATGGGCCGAGCTGCGCCAGCGCCTGTCCTCGGAGATGTTCGTGGACGTGTTGCGCCTCTTCCTGCCGACGCCCGAGCTGCAGTCCTGATGGACCATCCCCCGGCATGCCCTTCGCGCCCCGCAAAGCCCGCCGCGCGCGGGCCTGGCCGTGCGCGATGCTGTGCCTTGCCGCCCTCGCGGGCTCCGCGAACGCCCAAGCGACCGACCAGATGAACACCCCACACCCCATCGCGCTGCTGCAGACCCTGCGGGACGACGGCAGCCGGCACCGCGCCTGGATCAACGGTTTTCCGGCCGACTGGCTGCCTTCGGCCCGTGCGGGCTCAGGCGGCCGCGCGGCCGGGCTGGAGACGCCGATGGAGGGCTATGCGGCCATCCATCCCTGGTTCCTGCGCGCCGGCCGCAACGAGCTGCGCATCGAGTACCGGGGCGCTCCGGAGGGCGCGCTGGACTACCGCGTCGCGTCCATCGACTACGAGGCCGGGCAGGACCTGGGCACGGTCTTTCCGGAGCAGGAACTGCTGCGCCTGCAGAGCACCGCCGCCGACCCCGCCAGCGCATCCGGCCACACGGCCAGCGGCGGCTTCGCCTGGGACCATGCGGCCGGCCGGAGCTGGGACGGCGCACCGCCGATCGCCGACACCCCCGCCCGGCGCGAAAGCCTGCAGGCGGCCGTGCAGCGCTTCTGGTCCGCGCTGGACGCCCTCGCCGGCCTGCCGCCCGATGCCGAGCCCGCCAGCCGCCTGGCCGCCGAGAGCCGCGCGGCCATCCACGAATTCATCGAGGCCAGCGAATCGCGCGGCCGGCCCTTCACCCTGGTGGAGGAACTGATCGGCATCGCCGCCACGCTGCAGCTGGCGGGCGACCAGCCGCCCGAGCTTTTCCTGAAGGCCCGCGACGACGCCTTCGAAGCTGCCCGGCGCAAGGGTCCCCAGGACGACGCGCCCTCCCCCCACCCGCCGGTGGCCCGGCGGGCCGACGGCACGCTGCCGCCCCGCCTGTCGCTGCGCACGCTGGCCAGCTTCGACGGCCTGTCCATGGAACGCTTCGCCGACGGCCGCCTGGCCCGGCTGGCCGACCGCGGCGGCGACCCGGCCATCCAGTTCGTCAGCAACTATTCCGACGGCAACCGCGGCGCGCCGCATCCCCTGCGTTTCCTGTGCGACCTGTGGTGGCGCCTGGACGCGCAGCAGCAATGGCAGCTGGCCGCCATCTACCCCACCCAGGCCGCGCGCCAGGTGCTGCCCAACCCCTGGCCCCAACGCCTGTTCGAGCTGCAACCCTACTGACCCGGACCTCTCCTTGACCGAACCTTCGAATGCCGCGACAGCGGCCACCTACGGCGGCGTGCTGCCGGCCCACGACCGTTTCGACTACTCGCCCATCCACGCCCGCCCGGACTACGCCTGGCCCAACGGCGCGCGGCTGGCGGTGTACCTGGGCTTCAACCTGGAGCATTTCGCCTTCGGCGAAGGCATGGGCGCCTGCATAGGCCCGGCCTCGCCGGAGCCGGACGTGCTGAACTACTCCTGGCGCGAGTACGGCAACCGGGTGGGCGCCTGGCGCTGCCTGGAGATGTTCGATGCGCTGGGCATGCCCGCGGCCACCATCCTCAACACCGCCTTGTACGACCACTGCCCCGAGCTGGTGGCGGCCTGCGTGGCGCGCGGCGACGAGCTGGTGGGCCACGGCCATACCAACGCCGAGCGCCAGGGCGTCTGGTCCGAAGCCGCCGAACGCCGCCTGCTGGCCGACTGCCGCGAACGCATCACACGCGAGAGCGGCCAGGCTCCGGCCGGCTGGCTATCGCCCTGGATATCGGAGAGCGCCCGCACCCCCGACCTGCTGGCCGAGACCGGCTACGCCTACACCCTCAACTGGTGCCACGACGACCAGCCCCTGCCCATGCGCACCCGCGCCGGCACC
Source organism: Xylophilus rhododendri (assembly GCF_009906855.1). Classification (NCBI taxonomy): domain Bacteria; kingdom Pseudomonadati; phylum Pseudomonadota; class Betaproteobacteria; order Burkholderiales; genus Xylophilus; species Xylophilus rhododendri. Next base: position 4,712,431 of record NZ_CP047650.1, on the reverse strand, counting down.
GAGCTGTGGTCGGTGCCCTATCCGCAGGAACTCAACGACATCCCGATGATCGTCGGCCGCCGCATGGACGCCGCCGCCTTCGCGCAGATGACGCTGGACAACCTCGACGAGATGCTGCTGCAGTCCGCCGCCCAGCCCCTGGTGATGGGCCTGGCCCTGCATCCCTACATCGTCGGCCAGCCCTATCGCCTCAAGCACCTGCGCCGGGTGCTGGAGCGCTTCGCGCAGGCACGCGACCGGGGCGAGATCTGGCTGGCCACGCCGGGCGCGGTCTGCGCCCATGCGCGGGCGGCGCACCAGCGCGCCGCCGCCTGAATCAGGCCAGGGCGCGCAGGTCGGCGAGGGCCTGCGCCAGTTCGGCCTCGGTCCGGTCGTAGTCCTGCTGCAGGCTGTCGCGGCCGGCCTTCAGGGTGCCGATCTGCCGGGCCAGGTCGGTGACCAGTTTCTGCCGTACCTGGCGATGGGCCTCGTGCAGATCGGCCGCGGCCGGTGCCTGCAGCTTCGTGGAGAGCTTGCCCGCCTCCAGCACCATGCGGTCGACCAGCTCCAGCACCGCGCGGCTGGCCGGCGCACGCAGGCGCTCCAGCACGGCCTGGGCGCGGTCGGTCGTCTGCCGCACTTGCTCGGGCAGGTCGTGCGGCGCCGGTGCGCGCCCTGCGGCCTGCACCAGCTCGCGGGCCGCCAGCACCTCGCCTTCGGACTCGCCCAGGATGGCGGCGAGTTCGCCGTGGCGCGGCAGGGTCTGCAGCTTCGCGGCCACCAGGCGGCGTGCGGCATCCACCTCCTGCTGCAGCGCGGCGGGCATGTCGGGCACGCCGAAGAAGCGCCGCTCGGTGTCCTCGTCCACCGCCAGTTCGGCCTGGAACTGCGGCGAGCCGCGCACCTGCAGATTGAGTTCGGTGCCGAAGTCGGTGATGAGCTTGCGGAACTCGCCGATGGTCCTGACCTTGAACAGCTGGCTGGCTTCGTCGAAACCGACCTCGCCCTTGGCATCGGCCGGCACCGCCGAGGATTTGCGCAGGGCCAGCAGCACGCTCTCCACCTTCTTCTGCAGCTCGATCGGCCTGGCGAAGCCGGTGACGGTCAGCAGGTTCAGCCTGAGCGGCACCTTGGGCACGAAGCGGTCGAACTTGTCGTAGAGCAGCTGGGCCGCGTCGAGCAGGCGCACCAGGTATTTGGAGGCATGCACGAAGGCCTCGCCGGTCTCGCGGCGCTTCTTCGTCTCGTCGGTCTCGGTGGCGATGCCGCCCTCCACCGCCTTCATGTCCTTGAAGAAGTCGGCCAGCTGCTCGTTGCAGGACTGCATCAGCGTGGCCGGGGTGAGCTGGGCCAGCATCTTCTGCTTGGTCGCCTCGTCGGCCGCCTGCAGGCCGGCGACGATGTGCTCGATCGCGCCCTGGCTCATGTAGGCCTCGTTGGCGAAGATGATGTTGGTGAACTGGTCCTTCTTCACCCGCGCCTTCAGGCGTTCGGATTCCGCCGCGCGCCATTCCTCGTGCGACTGGCCGGGATGGATGGTCTCGCAGTCGCCGCCCGGGTGTTGCGCGGCCACGGCGCCGGCCGGGTTCTGCAGGGCCTGGATGCGGGTCTGGTCCTCGCGCATCGTGGCCATCTTGTCGAGGTACATCTCGTCGGTGGCGAGCATGACCTCGTTGGGCAGCCTGGCTTCGAGTTCGTCCAGCGCCAGCGGCAGCAGGCGCTGCGCCGCCTTGGCCTTTTCCAGGTCGAAGCTGCCGCCGGTGTCCAGGGTGGCCAGGTATTCCTGCACCTTGGGCAGGCCCTGGCGCCGGTCGGCCGGCAGCTTCGCGAGGATCTTCTGCACCTTCTCCTGCGCGGTCAGCAGGTAGATGTCCTCGCCCTCCTCGAACTGCTTCTGCACCTGCGCCTTCACCTCGGCCGGCGAGCCGTCTATCACCTGCTGCATCAGGGCGTCGTAGGCGGCGGCGTCGAGGAAGCGGCGTTGCTTGAGCAGCGTGGCCACGTCCTGGTCGACGCGGCTGAGTTTCTGCATCTCGCCGGTGGGCTGGTCGATGTTGCGGTCGGGCACGGCCTCGGCGTTGTATTCGGCGTTGATCGATTCCTTGATCGCGTTGTAGTCGCGCGGATAGATGTTCACGTCGAAGACGCGGCCCGGCGGCTTCTTGAAGGCCTGCAGGACCAGGGCATTGAAATCCCGGGCGGCCAGCACGTCGTCGCCGGGCTTGGTGGAGGCGAAGGTGATGTCGATGTCGGATTCCAGGTCCGAGCTGCCGGAGGTCTTGGCGATCAGCGTGGGATAGGTCTTGCGCAGCTTGTCGATCTCGGCGGTGACGTACTGCTGGCGAAAGCGCCAGCAGTCCCACATGTCTTCCTTGTCGATCTCGCCGGCGTGCAGCATCTCCTTGAGCTTGAACCAGTCGTGCGTCTTGAAGTTGGCCTCGGCCGTGGCCGGCTTCTTCATCGCCTCGCGCGACTTGGCGCCGGCGTCGTCGCCCGCCTCCGCGGCCTGCGCGGCCAGGGATTTCACGCCCGGGCCGCCGATCTCGTTGATCACCAGCGCGCGCAGCTGGTCGATGCCGAAGTCGGGGTCCTTCAGGCCGGCGGCGATGGCCTGGTCGTTGGTGTCGCGCTGGCCGCGCACCTTGTCGCGGATCTCGATCAGGGCCTTGTCCTCGCGCACCTCGCCGACCTCCCGGGCCAGCGCCAGCACGGCGGGCGCGGCGGCCGCGTAGTCGCCCGCGGCGGCCTGCTTGACCGCCACCTCCCACGCCTTCTTGAAGGCCGCGCCCTTGCCCTGGTGGGCGATGCCGAAGGCGGCCTTGATGTTGCCCTGGTGCAGGCGGATCGCACGCGCATAGGGCGCGCGCTCCATCACCTTCACGGCGTCGCGGGCCGCATCCTTGATGCGGGCCTCGGCCGCCGCATGGTCGCCCCTGGCGGCCAGCGCGCGGGCTTCGGCCATGGCGCTGGCCACCGCATCGCCGCCGACCTCGGGGAAGGCCATGGCGCCGGTCAGCGGGCCCATCACGGCGTTCAGGGTGGCTTCGAAGCGCTTGCCGCTGGCGACCAGGGCGTCCTGCACCTTGCCTCGGGTCACCGGGTCGTCCACCGGCGATGCCGCCGCGTTGGCGGCCGGTTGCTCCGCATGGGCCTGGGGCTTGAGCATTTCCCGGATCTTGCCGAGGGCGGCGATGGCGCCGCCGATGGTGGCGGCGGACTGGGCTTTCTCCTGCGCCACGGACATGATCATGCGCAGCTTGTCCGCATCGGGATGGCGGCCGCGCAGGGCCTGCTGGAGCGGGATTTCCAGTTCGGCGGCCAGATCGCGGAAACGCTTCTCGTCGTTGGCGCTGGGGCGCACCGGCTCCGGTTCGGCCTGGCTGCCGGCATCGGGCGCGGTGGTGGCGGCGGCATTCGCAGCGACGTTCGCGGGCGGAGTGACCGGCGCAGTGCCGGCCGCGGGCTTGTCTTCCTCGGCCTCGTTCTCGCCGTCCGTCTCGCCCACGCCGTCGGGACCCGCGATCTTCACCTTCAGCCGCAGGTCGGTCTGCGCCAGCATCGCCTGGCGCACCTTCTTGGCCAGGCTGGCGACCGGCGTGGCGAACTGGAAGGTCAGCGCCTTGTCCTGCCACTGCACCGTGCCGGCGAAGAACTTGGCGCCGCCCGACACGTTCAGCGCATCGCTGAGCAGCTTGCGCCGGCCCGGCGCGATGGCGCGCCGCATGATCAGCACCGCGCACTGGTTGCCGGCGGTGCAGACCAGGGCCGACATCTCCAGCTCGCCCTTGCGCAGCTCGCGCACCAGGGGAAGCATCTTGCTGGTCAGCAGCACGGGGGAGTCGGGCTCCTCGTCGCCCGCCTTGGCGGCTTCGGCCTTGGCGGCGGCCGCGGCCTTCTTCTGCGAGGCCTCGGCTTCGGTGTGCAGGTCGTCGAGGGTCTTGTCGAAAGCCTTGAAGGCCGGGTCGCCCAGGGTCTTCTTGTGCTTGCGGGCGTTGCCGCGCACCTTCTCGATCAGCGTGAGCGCGCTGGCCAGGGCATCGAGGTAGCCGTCCGGCCGGGCGGCGGCGGATTTCAGGCCCTCCAGCGCCCGGGCCATGTCCTTGGCTTCCAGGAGCTTTTCCAGCGCCTTGTCGTCGAGGTCCGCCGGGCAATGCTTGCGGACAGCTGCGGTCCAGGTCGCGTGGAGTTTTTCGGACATGGCCGTCTTTCGAAGTGGATCGACTGAATTTGGCGGCGAGGTTACAACGATTTACGTTTTGCGGGCAGCGCGGAAGCACGCGACTTCTGCCATGGTTTTGGGAATATCCTGCCGGGCGCGTTTTTTGCTGAGCAGCGCGCCTACGGAGCCCAACCATGCGCACACCCATTCACGCCCGAGGTTTCACTTTCTTCCCCAAAGCCGGCCGCTTCGACGGGCGCTGGCAAGGCGTTCTGCACATCCTGGAAGCGGACAAGGACCTGGTGCGCCACCGCTGCGTGCTGCCGCGCGCCACCGAATTCGCGGCGCTGATGGATGCCCGCTCGGAGGCCCTGAGCCTGGCCACCTCGCTGCGCCACTTCAGCTGAGGCTGCGGCGCCCCGTCTCCCCGGCGGCCCGGACCGTCGGCGATGGCTGACGCGCTTATCAGTATTGCGGCAATCGCCGGAGGCACCGGGGCAAGCAAGATAGGGCTGGACATCCATCCCATGCGCTGGTCAGTGCGAGAGCGCCAGGCATTTCCTCCACCCAGCCCCCCGATTTCTCCATGCCTGCGTTCGAAAACAGCCCGCAAGAAGGCCATGCCTCCACCGGTATTGCCGGCCTCGACAACGTGCTGGCGGGCGGCTTGCCGAACGGCCATCTCTATCTGGTGGAGGGCACGCCCGGCTCCGGCAAGACCACGCTGGGCCTGCAGTTCCTGCTGCGCGGGCGCGATGCCGGCGAATCCGGCGTGTACGTGACGCTCTCCGAGACCAGCACCGAGCTGCACCAGGTGGCCGCATCGCACGGCTGGAACCTGCAGGGCATCCGGGTGCGCGACCTGGTGAGCGATGAAGGGCTGAGCGAAGACGCCGAGCAGAGCATCCTGCACCCTTCCGAATTCGAACTCGGCGAGACCACCCGCAGCGTGATGGCGCTGGTGGAGAGCGAGAAACCGCGGCGCATCGTCTTCGACAGCCTCTCCGAGATGCGCCTGCTGGCCCAGAGCCCGCTGCGCTACCGGCGGCAGATCCTGGCCCTCAAGCGCTTCTTCGCGGTGCGCGGCTGCACGGTGCTGATGCTGGACGACAAGACGGCCGGCGGCGACACCCATCTGCACAGCATCGCCCACGGCGTCATCCACCTGGAGCAGAGCGCCAGCGACTATGGGCCGGACAAACGCCGCCTGCGGGTGATGAAGCTGCGCGGCGTGAAATTCCGCGAGGGCGAACACGACTTCCACCTGGACCGCGGCGGCCTGCAGGTGTTTCCCCGCCTGGTCGCCCACGAACACCCGCACGACTTCTCCAGCCTGCCGCAGAGCACCGGCACCCGCCAGCTCGACGAGCTGCTGGGCGGCGGCCTGGTGCCGGGCAGCAATGCGCTCTTCTCCGGTCCGGCGGGCACCGGCAAGACCACCACGGCGGTGAGCTGCGCGATCCAGGCCATGAAGCAGGGCCGCAAGGTCGCCTACTACCTGTTCGACGAGGGCCTGGGCACCCTGGGCCTGCGCTGCAAGTCGCTGGGGCTGGACCTGGACGCCTACCTGGCGTCCGGCCAGCTGCAGATGCGGGCGCTGGACCCGGCCGAGGTGTCGCCGGGCCAGTTCGCCCATTCGGTGCGCCATGCGGTCGAGCAGGACGGCTGCGCGATGGTGGTGATCGACAGCCTCAACGCCTACCTGCAGGCCATGACCGGCGGCAAGTTCCTGCTGCTGCAGATGCACGAGCTGCTGTCCTATCTGAACATGCGCGGCGTGATCACCGTCTCCATCCTGTCGCAGCACGGCGTGGTGGGCGATGTGCGCTCGGATGTGGACCTGAGCTACCTCAGCGATGCGCTGGTGCAGTTCCGCTATTTCGAGGCGAACGGCAGCCTGCTCAAGGCCATTTCGACGATCAAGAGCCGCACCAGCGCCCATGAGACCACCATCCGCGAATTCCGCCTGGGCAAGCGCGGCGTGGAGATCGGCGAGGCACTGACCGACTTCCAGGGTGTGCTCTCCGGCATCCCGCGCTACACCGGCAATGTGCCGCTGCTCGGCCAGCCCACCCTCGCCGTACCTGGCTGATCGATGGAAGACCGGGTTCTCATCCTCGCACCGCGTGGCCGCGACGCCGAAGTGATCGAGGGCGTGCTGCGCGCCCAGGGCATCGTCTGCCATGGCTGCCGCGACTTCGCCGAGCTGCTGCAGGAGATATCGCGCGAGGCGGCCGCGGTCATCGTCACCGAGGAGGCGCTCGCCGGCGATTCGATGCAGGCGCTGGGCGACTACCTGGGCGCGCAGCCCGCCTGGTCGGACTTTCCCTTCGTGGTGCTGGCCACCCGGCAGACCGGGCGCCGCTCGCAGTCGGCCCTGCATTCGCTGCAGGAGCTGGGCAACATCGTGCTGCTGGAGCGGCCGGTGAACCCCGAGACCCTGGCCAGCGCTGCCCGCAGCGCCCTGCGTGCCCGGCTGCGCCAGTACGCCACCCGGCGCCACCTGGCCGCGCTGGAGGAATCCCGCGCCACGGTGGAGCGGCTCAACACCGAGCTGGAGAACCGCATCGGCGAACGCACGGCCGACCTGTCGCAGGCCAACAACCGGCTGATGCGCGAGATTGCCGAGCGCGAACGAGCCCAGGCCAGCGTGGTGCAGGGCCAGAAGATGGAAGCCATCGGCCGGCTCACCGGCGGCATGGCGCACGACTTCAACAACCTGCTGCATGTGGTCAACATCAACCTGCAGATGATCGCCCGCACCGCCAAGGATCCGGCCTCGGCCGACCATGCCCGCCGCGCCCGCGAGGCGGTCACCCGCGGCTCTCGGCTGACCGCGCAGCTGCTGTCCTTCGCCCGCGCGCAGAGCCTGGTGCCCAAGCTGCAGGATGTGAACCAGCTGCTGACCAATCTGAGCGAGCTGATCGGCGTATCGGTCGGCTCCCGCATCGAGGTGGTGCTGGACCTGTGGCCCGGCCGGGTCTCCGCCGTGCTCGACAGCGCGCAGCTGGAGATGGCGGTGCTCAACATGGCCGTGAACTCGCGCGACGCCATGGCCGGCGGCGGCCGGCTGGTGATTCGTACCGAAGTGAGGAACCAGCCAGACGGGCAGCGCGAGGCGATCCTGAGCGTGCGCGACACCGGCAGCGGCATACCGCCCGCCTTGCTGGAAAAGGTGTTCGACCCCTTCTTCACCACCAAGCCGGTGGGCGAAGGCACCGGGCTCGGCCTGAGCCAGGTCTATGGTTTCGCCCAGCAGTCCGGCGGCCGCGCCGAGCTGAAAAGCGCGGTGGGCCAGGGCACCACGGTGGAGCTGCGTTTTCCCCTGGCCGAAGGCGCCGACTTCGCGGGCGACGGCAATGGCGGCAAGCCGGCCGGCATGCCCGAGGGCCGGCCCGGCATGGAGATCCTGGTGGTGGAAGACGATGCCGGCGTGCGCCAGACCATGGTCGAATGCCTGCGCATGCTGCGCTACACCGTGCATGAAGCCACGGATGGCCTGGCCGGCCTGCGGGCACTGGAAAAATGCCGTCCCACCCTGCTGCTGGCCGACTACCTCATGCCCGGCATGAACGGGGCCGAGCTGATCGCCGCCGCCCGGGTGCTGCATCCGGACCTGCCCATCCTGCTGGCCACCGGCTATGCCGACATGGCGCAGGTCCAGCAGGTGCTGGGGCGCCAGGCCGTGCTGCGCAAACCCTTCGATGTGGAAACCCTGGCCACCACCGTGGCGGCGGCCATCCAGCGCTCCGAGCCGGCCGAACCGGATGTGCCGCCGCTGGCGGTGAACGACCTGCTGCGCATGGAAAAGCGCGCCGGCTGAAGCCTGGTACGTCCGCCAGGAGCCTAGGCCGGGCGGATGCGGCCCACCCAGGCCGCCCCCAGCGCCGCCAGCAAGGCGATGGCCGCGCCCACCAGCCCCACGCTGGCGATGCCCCAGGAGGAGATGCTGAGGCCGCCCACGATCGCGCCGAGCGCGATGCCCGCATTGGCCGCCGACACATTGATGGTGCCGGCCAGCGCCTGGGCCCGCGCCGCGGACTTCATCACCCGGATTTGGCAGACCGGGTACAGCGCCGTGTTCGCCACGCCCCACACCGCCAGGGCCAGCGCCAGCCCGGCATGCGATGCGGCCAGCAGCACCGTCGCACCCATGCCAACGGCCAGCAGCAGGCAGAAACCGGCCGTGGTGGCCAGCGGCGACCGGTCCACCCAGCGCCCTCCCAGCCAGTTGCCGGCCAGTCCCACGGCGCCGAAGCCCATCAGCCACCAGCCCACCTGCGCCGCCGGCACCTGGGCGAGACGCTCCAGGGTTTCGGCCAGATAGGTGTAGCCGCTGAACATGGCGGTGAACACCAGCACCGACAGCAGCACGTCGGCGACGAAACGCGGGCAACGCAGGATGCGCGCCTGCTCCGCCAGGCTCACCCGTTCGCCCGAGGCCATGGCGGGCATGGTCTGGTGCAGCAGGGCAGCCACCAGCAGCGACAGGGCCGCCAGCAGCCAGAAGGCGCCGCGCCAGCCGATCAGGTCGCCGGCCAGGGTGCCCAGCGGTATGCCGAAGAGCATGGCGCCGGAGATGCCGAGATAGACGCGGGAGACGGCCCTGCCCGCCCGCTCCGGCCCGGCGATGCGCGCCGCCGTGTCGCTGGCCGTGCCCCAGAAGACGGGCAGCGCCAGCGCCGGCACGATGCGGGCGAAGGCCAGCACCCAGAGATTGGGCGCCAGCGCGGCCACCGCGTTCGACACCGCGAAGAGCAGCAGCACAGCGACGAACAGCCGCTTGCGCCCGAAGTGCGACAGCGATGCGGTCAGCACCGGGCCGAACACCATGACCACGACCGCGAACAAGGTCACCAGCTGCCCGGCGGTGACCACCGAAATGCCCAGGTCGCGTGACAGGGCGGGCAGCAGGCCCACCATCAGGAATTCGGTGGTGACGATGACGAAGGCGGCGATCGCCAGGACCACGATGGAGGACTGGCCCGGAGGGCGCACGGCGGGAAGCGGAGACATGCAGGAGGAGCTTGGAAAAAAGAATCGGCCAGGGTATTGCAGCCATGGATTCCTGTCCTGGACGATTTTTCCGAGAATTGCGGATCTCATTTCCGTAAAGCCCCCCTCTCCATGCACAGCGCCGAACGCATCAAGGGCATAGACGTCTTCGTCGCCACCGCCGAAGCCGGCAGCTTCACCGCCGCCGCCGAGCGCCTGCACCTCAGCAGTTCCGCCGTCGGCAAGGCCGTGGCCCGGCTCGAAGCCCGGCTGGGCCAGCGCCTGTTCGAGCGCAGCACCCGCCGCCTGGCGCTGACCGATGCCGGCACCGCCTTCCTGCAGGTCTGCGTGCGGGTGCTCGACGAACTGGCATCCGCCGAGAAGGTGCTGGCCGCGCAGAGCGTGGAGCCCTCCGGCCGCCTGCGCCTGGACCTGCCGGTGACCTTCGGCCTGCGCCAGGTCATGCCCCTGCTGCTGGCCTACACGCAGCTGCATCCGGCGGTGCTGCCGCAGGTCTCCTTCACCGACCGCTTCGTGGACGTGATCGACGAGGGCATCGACCTGGCCGTGCGCATCGGCGGCCCGGATGTCTGGCCGGCCGACCTGGGCCATGCCTGCCTGGGCGCGGAGCGGCTGGTCTTCTGCGCCGCGCCGGCCTATCTGCAGCGCTGCGGCACACCTGTGTCAGCCGACGAGCTGCCCGGCCACGAGCTGGTGATGTACGGCCGCGCCGAGGGCTCGCCCAGCCCCTGGCGCATCGCCCGCGGCGAAGCGGCGGTGGAACGCCGGATGTTCGATGCACGCATCGTCGTGGGCAACGGCCAGGCACAGCTCGACGCGGTGCTGGCCGGCTGCGGCATCGCCCAGCTGGCGACCTGGCTGGCCGGGGATGCGCTGCGCGAGGGCCGGCTGGTGCAGATCCTGCCGGACTGGTCGGTCGATGGCCTGCCGCTCAACCTGGTCTGGCCGCGGAGCAAACGGCTGCTGCCCAAGGTGAGCGGGCTGGTGGCCTACCTGAGCGATCGGCTCGGCGTGCGCTAGCGGCCATCGAAGGGCGCGAAGACCTCCGCGGCCCAGTCGGAGAAGGCACGCACCCGGGCATTGAGTTCCCGCCCGCCGGGATAGACCAAACTGAGCCTGTGGGCCGGCCGCGTCCAGTCGCCCAGCACGGCACGCATCGAGCCATCGGCCAGGTGCGGTGCGACGGCGAAACGGAAGGTCTGGCCCACGCCCAGGCCGCAGACCAGGGCCTGCAGATGCGCCGTGCTTTCGTTGCAATGGACGCCCTCCTCGGGCCTGACGAGCACCGTCTCCCCGGCCCGATGGAACTCCAGCGCGAAGGCCCGACCGGACAAGGATGAAAAATAGCCGGCCAGGGCATGCCGTGTGCCATCCGGACCGGCGGCCAGCAGCTCGTCGGGATGCCGGGGCTCGCCGTGCCGGGCCAGGTAGTCGGCGCTGGCGCAGCTCACCCACTCCAGCGCAGCCAGGTGGCGCGCCACCATGCGGCTGTCGGGCAGCTCGCCGCCGCGGATCGCGCAATCGACACCGTCGCCGATCAGGTCGATCGGCCGGTCGCTCACGCCCAGCTCCAGCCGCAGGCCCGGATAACGCTCACGGAACGCTGGCAGCGCCGGTATCAGGATGCGCTGGGCCAGCACCGAGCCGATATCCACCCGCAGCCGGCCGCTGAGTTGCCGGCGGGAGCCGCCGGCCAGCAGATCCATGTCGTCCACATCGGCCAGCACCTGCCGGGCGCGTTCGTAATAGGCCGAGCCCTCGGCCGTCACCTGCACCTGGCGGGTGGTGCGGCTGAGCAGCCGGGTGCCCAGGTGCCGCTCCAGGTCCTGCACGAGTTTGGTGACCGTGGGGCGCGGGATGTTCATCGAATCGGCCGCGCGCGAGAAGCCGCCGGTTTCGGCGATGCGGACGAAGACCCTCAAGGCCAGGAGCTGGTCCATGCCGGCTTTCAGTATTCACGATGGTGAATTATGTTCTACCGAATTCACCATTTATTCATGGGATTCGCCCAATTAAGCTGAACACATCAATCACTCATGGAGAAAGAAATGGCTCAGAAACTCGCAGGCAAGGTGGCCGTGGTGACCGGTGCAAGCTCGGGCATTGGCCTGGCGGCCGCCAAGGCTTTCGCGGCGGAAGGCGCGACCGTCTACATCACCGGCCGCCGCCAGGCCGAGCTGGATGCGGCGCTGGCCGAGATCGGTTCTTCCGCCATCGGCATCCAGGCCGACTCCACCCGGATGGACGACCTGGACCGGGTCTTCTCCACCGTCGCAGCCCGGCAAGGCCGCATCGACGTGCTGTATGCCAATGCGGGCGGCGGATCGATGCTGCCCCTGGGCGCCATCACCGAACAGCACTTCGACGACACCTTCGACCGCAACGTCAAGGCCGTGGTGTTCACCGTGCAAAAAGCCTTGCCGCTGCTGGAGAAGGCCGTCAGCGGCGCCTCGGTGATCCTGGCCGGCTCCACCACCAGCGTGATGGGCACCGCCAGCTTCAGCATCTACAGCGCCACCAAGGCGGCGGTGCGCAACCTGGCGCGCAGCTGGGCGCTGGACTTGAAGGGCAAGGCGATCCGCGTCAACACCCTGTCGCCCGGCCCGATCCACACGCCGGGCCTGGTCGAACTGGCCGGCCCGGACGCGGCGCAGCAGCAGGGCCTGCTCGACTACCTGGGCAGCCAGGTGCCGCTGGGCCGTGTCGGCCGGCCGGAGGAGATCGCCCGGGTGGCGCTGTTCCTGGCTTCGGACGATGCCTCCTTCGTCAACGGCGCCGAGCTGTTCGCCGATGGCGGCCAGGCGCAGGTCTGAAGCTAGGCGCGACCGCGCAGAGGCTGCACCGCGGGACGCCTGCCCAGCTCGGCCAGCAGCGCCACCAGCAGCGCGGCGGCGGCGCAGATGAACAGCAGCCGGTAGTTGCCGCCGCTGGCATTGAACAGCGCCGAGAAGCCATAACCCGCGGCCGCCTGGGCCGCGGCGAAGACGGTGGTGGCGCGGCTCCACACCTGGTTCTGGCGCGCCGCGTCGTGCGGCACCGATTCATGCACATGGGCCAGCACCAGCGGCACGATGCCGGAGGGAAAGCTGCCGATGACCAAGGTGAGCAGCGCCAGCAAGGCCAGGCTGCCCGTGCCCCAGGCGCCGGCCAGCACCAGCACCTGCACGGCCAGGGCCAGCCGCACCGTGGGCCGCGGCCCCAGGCGGTCGGCCAGCAGGCCGTACAGCGGCGGGCCGGCGATGGAACCCAGGCCGTAGACCACCCAGAACAGCGAACCGAGATGGGCACCGGCGCCCAGGCCGCGGGCGATGAAGTCCACCAGGAAGACCATGGGCGGCACCAGCCCGATGGCCATCAGGGCGTATTGCACATACAGCACCGCCAGGCCCGCCGCCGGTGCGCCTGCCGTCGCGGGTGCCGCCGAGGCAGGCTTGGCGACCGGGGTGGACGCAGGCCAGGCGAACCAGCTGGCGGCCGTCAGCACGGCGGACAGCATGGCCAGCCCCAGCCAGGTATTGCGCAGTCCGAAGTTCAGCAGCAGCGGCACCACCGTGCCCGAGGCCGCCACGCCGAGACCTACGCCCAGGAAGATCGCCCCGCTGGCCACCCCCTTGCGGGCCGGCGGCACATGCGGCAGCACGGTAGCGGCGACCAGCACCATCATCGCGCCGCCCGCCACGCCCGACACCAGGCGCCAGCCGAAGAACCAGGCCAGCGACAGCGGGAAGGCGCAGCCGACGAAGGCCAGCGTCACCAGCACCATCATCCAGCGCAGGCAGGCGACGGCGCCCACCCGGGCCGCCAGCGGCCGCCCCAGCAGCGCGCCGAGCAGGTAGCCGCCCAGGTTGGCCGCGCCCAGGGTGACCACATCGGCGGCGGCGAACCAGTGCGCCTCGATCAGCGGCGGAATCAGCGGGGTGTAGGCGAAACGCGCCAGGCCGATGCCGACCAGGCTGGCGCACAAGCCGGCGAAGATGTGGAGGCCCACCGAAGGCGCATCGGGCCGGCGGGAAGAAGGCAAGGCTGAAGACATGGAACCGGACTTTCGGGCGCGGCGGCCGGGCCGCAAACGCCCGGCTGCGGCCCGCGCCAGCTTTCGAAGCGAGTGTAGGCAGCCCTCAAAAGCCTTGTGCGCGGGCGGCCAAGCGGCAGCGGCTAGTCGTAATCCAGCACCTGCCGTGCGCTGGCCAAACCCTTGCGCAGCTTGTCGAGCGCTTCGTTGACCCGCGCATGCGCCATGGTCTCCACCGGCGCCGCCTCGATGCGCCCGACCTGGGCCAGCGCCACCAGTTCGCGCAGCTCCGCCAGGCTGCCGGTATAGCTGCCGCGCACGGTGATCGCACGGGTCGCCAGCAGCGGCAAGGGCAGCTGGAGCTTGCCGCCCAGCATGCCGACGGCGATATAGCTGCCGCCGCGCAGCAGGACGTCCAGGCCTAGCTGCGCGGTCTGGCTGGAGCCGACGAAATCGACCACCGTCTCGATGCCGCCGGTGCCCGAACGCAGCCGGGCGGACGCATCGGTCTCGCGTGTGTTCACCGCCCAGTGCGCGCCATGGGCCATGGCCCGGTCGAGTTTGGCGGCATCCATGTCCACCACGGCGATGCGTTCGAAGCCCAGGCCGCGGGCGATCTGCAGGCCGGCGCTGCCCACGCCGCCCAGGCCGATCAGGGCCAGCCAGTCGTCCTTCTCGCCCTGGCCCTTGGAGATGGCCGAGTAGGCGGTGAGGCCGGCGCAGGCCAGGGTGGCGGCTTCGCTCGGGTCCAGGCCCTCGATGTCGATCAGGTAGCGGCCCTCGGGCACGATCACCCGGTCGCTGTAGCCTCCGATGCGCTGGATGCCGATGGCGCGCGGCACCAGGCAGAGATGGCCGCGCCCCTTGCGGCAGGGGCCGCAGCGGCCGCAGCCGATCCAGGGGCAGACCAGGTAGCTCTTGCCCAGGGCCAGGCCCTCCAAATCGGCGCACGGACCGGCGGCGATGAGTTCCCCCACGATCTCGTGGCCGGGCGTGAGCGGCGGCACGATGTCGCGTTCGGCCATGGTCAGGCGCTTGCCGCCGCCGAGGTCGAAATAGCCGTCCGACAGATGCAGGTCGGAATGGCAGACACCGCAGCGCCGGGTGCGCAGCAGCAGTTCCCTGCCCTGCGGCTCGGGCGCCGGCATGCGGTGCGGCGCCAGCGGCGCGCCGAAGGCCTCGATGCGCCAGGAGTGGGCGTAACGCAGCGTCGGTTCGGCGGTTTCGCCGGCTTCCATGTCGTCTCTCAGCATCCCGGCCCTCTTTTGGAATGGGCGCGATTATGGGTTGCGGGGCCTCTTTTCCGACGCCATGTAAACTAATGAGAACTATTCGTAAATAAAACCGGCGTTGAGCCAGGGAGCGCAAACCAGCATGTCTGCAGGAGGGAGCACGTCGCAAGATCACCTGCACACGCTGTATGCCGACCACCACGGCTGGCTGTTCGGCTGGCTGCGCCGCAAGCTGGGCAGCGCCGACAACGCGGCCGACCTGGCGCAGGACACCTTCGTGCGCATCCTCGCCTCGCGCGATGCCCTGCTGGGCGTGCGCGAGCCGCGGGCCTGGCTGGTCACCACCGCGCAGCGGCTGATCATCGACCAAGCCCGGCGCAAGGCCCTGGAAGACGCCTACCTGCGCGAACTGAGCCTGCTGGCCGACCCGCTCGAAGGCGCGCCCTCCCCCGAGCAGCTGCTGGAGACGCTGCAGGCCTTGAGCCAGATCGAGGCGGCGCTCGATGGCCTGTCCGCCAGGGCCCGCCAGGCCTTCCTGCTGCATTACCTGGACGGCGAGCCCCATGCCCGCATCGCGGCGGAACTGGGCGTCTCCACCCGCATGGTGCAGAAATACCTGGTGCAGGCCCTGCTGCACTGCCACCGCCGGCTGGAGGACTGAGGTGGCGCAGCAGGCACGCAGCGAAGCCGACCGCCTGGCCGAGCAGGCCGCCGACTGGCTGGTGCGCCTGGGCGGCGACGACCCGGCCGAGCGGGCGCGCTGCCGGCAGGGCTTCGCCCGCTGGAAGGCGGCCGACCCGCGCCATGCCCAGGCCGCAGAGCGGATCGAATCCTTCATCGAGCGGGTGCAGGGCGTGGGCCAGGCGAGCGACGGCAACACACGCCCGGCCCGTGCCGCGCTGGATGCCGCCCTGGGCAGCCGGAGCCGGCAACGCGCGCGCCGGCAGCGGGTCGGCGCGCTGCTGGTGGTGCTGGCCATGGCCTTCACGGCCAGCCTGGCGCTGACCGGCGGCTCGCCCGGCGACCTGCTGGCCGACCTGCGCAGCGGCGAGACCGACTGGGTCGGCCGCACCCTGCCCGACGGCAGCCGCATCACCCTGAGCGGGCGCGCCGCCATCGACCTGCACTTCGACGCGGCCAGCCGCACCATCCGGCTGCGCCACGGAGACATCCGCATCGAGGTAGCGCACGACGCCGCCCGCCCCTTCTATGTGGAGACACCGCTGGCCCGCATCCGCGCCCTGGGCACCCGCTTCGCGGTGAGCCACGAGCAGGACCGCACCCGCGTCGAGATGTTCGAATCCAAGGTTTCGGTGCAGGCCCTGGCCAGCCCCGAGGCCGCCACCGTGGTCCATGCCGGCGAACGCCTGCTGCTCACCCGCCAGGGCCTCTCCGCCATCGAGCACCTGGATGCCGCGCGCATCGAGCAAGGCTGGCAGCGCCACCAGCTGGTGCTCAACGACCGGCCGCTGCCCGAGGTGCTGGCGCAGCTTTCGCGCCACCGGCCCGGCGGCATCCGCTACGACGCCGCCGCGCTGCAGGGCCTGCGCGTGTCCGCCGTGCTGCCGCTGGACCGGCCCGACGAGGCCCTGCAGCTGCTGCTGGCCAGTTTCCCCGAACTGCGCCTGCGCACCCTGGCCGGCCGCTGGGCCTGGGTGGAACTGGCCGAGGCGCAGGCCCAAAAATAATTTCTGCGACCGGTTCCGGTTTTCCGCGCTCATCCGTCATGAGGGATGAAGCAACACAACCGGAAAGCCTGAACCCGTGACCCGCAAGAAGACCCTGGCCCCCCGCCGCCGCCTGCTGCCCCTGGGCCTGGCCCTGCACCTGAGCGTGGCGGCCGCCGCCCTGGCCGCGCCGGACGCCGCCTTCGCCCAGGCGCGCAGCTACGCCATTCCCGCCGGCCCGCTGGCGGCGGCGCTGACCCGTTTCGCGCAGGAGGCGGGTGTCTCCATCGCCGTCGATTCGCGCCGCACCGCGAACCTGCAGTCGCCCGGCCTGAGCGGCCCGCACGGGGTGGACGAAGGTTTCGCCGAGCTGCTCAAGGGCAGCGGCCTGGCCGTGGACAAGACCCCCGCCGGCTACCGCCTGGTGCCCGCCGCCGCAACGCCCGGCGCCGAAGCTGCAGCGCCCGCCGCCGTCGCCGGCAGCCGCAACGACCCGCTGCAGGAAGTGACCATCTCCGCCTCGCGCTCCAACATCGAGGCCGCCAAGGCGCCGCAGACGGTGCAGGTGATCGACCAGGCGGCCATCGCCGGGCAGCTCGCGCTGTCGACCAACTCATCGGATGCGCTCAGCAACCTCATCCCTTCCTACACCCCCAGCCGCGGCAAGATGAACGGCAGCGGCGAGACCCTGCGCGGCCGCACGCCGCTGATCCTGATCGACGGCGTGCCGCAGTCCAACCCGATCCGGCCCACCGGCCGCGAGGCGCACACCATCGACTTCTCGATGCTCGACCGCATCGAGGTGATCCAGGGCGCCAACGCCATCAACGGCCTGGGCGCCACCGGCGGCACCATCAACCTGATCACCCGCCGGCCCGAGAAGGGCAGCTTCAACCAGCATGTGGATGTGCAGACCACCATGCCCACCCGCAAGCTGGACGGCGAAACCCTCAGCACCAAGACCAGCTACCGCGCCGACGGCCGCCTCGACCAGCTCGACTACCTCATCGGCTTCAGCTTCGAGGACCAGGGCCTGTGGCGCGACGCCAGGGGCCGCTCCATCGGCGTGGACAACACCCAGGGCGACCTGATGGATTCGCGCACCTACGACTTCCTGGGCAAGGTCGGCTACTGGATCGACGACAACCAGCGCCTGGGCTTCTCGCTCAACCGCTACCGCATCAAGTCCGAAGCCAGCTACACCGCAGTGGCCGGCGACCGGGCGCGCGGCATCCCCACCACCTCCATCGAACGCACGCCGCCGGGCACCCCGCCCTGGAACGATGTGTGGACCACCAGCGCCACCTACAGCCACTACGACCTGGCCGGCATGGAGCTGCAGGCCATGGTGTTCCACCAGGAATTCGAGGCCCTGTTCGGCGCCGACAATTCCGCCACCTTCCAGGACACCCGCATCGCGCCCAACGGCACGCTGTACGACCAGTCGCGCGCCACCTCGTCCAAGACCGGCAGCAAGCTCACCCTGAGCAAGGCCGACCTGCTCGACAAGCGCCTGAAGCTCACCGCCGGTTTCGACACCCTGTTCGACAAGGGCAAGCAGGACCTCTACACCACCGGCCGCACCTATGTGCCCAATTCCGAGTACCGCAACTTCTCGCTCTTCACCCAGGCCGAATACAAGCTGCTGGACAAACTCACGCTGCACGGCGGCATCCGCAAGGAATCGGCCGACCTGGAGGTGGACAGCTACCAGTCTCTGGCCCGCTACAACCGGGTGAACGTGGGCGGCGGCAAGCTCAATTTCGACAAGACCCTCTACAACATCGGCCTGGTCTTCGAGCCGGTGCAGAACCTCAATCTCTACACCAGCTACTCCGAAGGCTTCGGCATGCCGGACGTGGGCCGGGTGCTGCGCGCCATCAACATTCCCAACCAGAGCATCGCCAACCTGAGCAGCCTGGCGCCCATCGTCACCAAAAGCGTGGAGTTCGGCGGCCGCTACAAACGCGGCGACTGGGATTTCGACGCCAGCTATTTCCGCTCGGATTCCGACTACGGCTCGCGGGTGGTGCGGGTGGGCGACGCCTTCCTGGCGGCGCGCGAGAAGAACCGCATCGAGGGGCTGGACGCCAGCGTCGGCTACCGCTTCAGCCGGGCGCACCAGGGCAAGCTCTCCTACTCGCGCACCACCGGCCGCTACGACAGCAACGACGACGGCACACTCGACACCCGGCTGGACGGCCTGAACATCGCGCCCGACCGCCTGATCGGCAGCTGGACTTCGCAATGGAGCGACAAACTCAGCTCCTTCGTGCAGGTGCAGCACGCCTTCAGCCGCAGCTTCGACGAGCCCGAGAAGAACTTCCGCGGCTATTCCCTGGTGGACGCCAGCATGGCCTACAAGCTGCCCAAGGGCACCGTGCGCCTGGCGGTGGCCAATCTGTTCAACAAGGACTACATCACGTACTACTCGCAGAGCGCGCTGGTGGAGCCGCTGCGCTACTTCGCCGGCCGGGGCCGCACGCTGACGCTGGGCTACTCGCTCGACTTCTGAAGCACGCGATGCGGCTGTCCTTGCTGCTGCGCCTGCTCGCCGCCGTGGGCGGCGGCTTCGGCGTGACCACGCTGGCGGTGCTGCTGCTGGCCGGGCTGCTGGCGCGCGCCGGCATGGCGGGCGCGGAGGCCGTCACCGCGGCCTGCCTGGCGGGCTTTCTGCTCTACCTGGGCCTGCTGCTCTGGGGACTGGCGCATCCGAGCTTCGTGCGGCTGTGCGCGGGGCTCGGCATCTCGGCCGCCGGCCTGGCCGCGCTGCTGCGCTGGGCGATCTGATGCAGCCGCTGCGCCAGCGCCTGAACGGCGTACACCGCTGGGCCGGCGTGGTCTTCGCGGGCCTGCTCTATGCCGTCTTCTGGATGGGCACGCTGAGTGTTTTCGACCGCGAGATCGACCGCTGGATGATGCCGGCGACCCGGCTGGCCGCGCCGACAGCAGAGCCCGCGCTGGACCGAATCGCCCAGGCTGTCGCGCCGCTGGTGCCGCCCGGCGCGCGCCAGTGGCGCATCGACCTGGCGACCGATCGCACGCCGGTGCTGCGTTTCTCCGCCCAGCCGGCCAAATGCGCCGCCGTCTCGCGGCGGCTCGATCCCGCCAGCCTCGCGCCCCTGCCGGAACCCGGGACGCTGGGCGCCAGCGGTTTCTTCTACCCCTTCCACTACGGCCTGCAGATCGCCTGGCTGGACCTGGGCAAGTGGCTGGTCGGCGCGGCGGCCATGGCGCTTTTGCTGCTGCTGGTGTCGGGCGTCGTCGTGCACCGCAAGCTCTTCGCCGAGTTCTTCACCTTCCGTCCCGGTAAACGCCTGGCGCGCAGCAGCCTGGACCTGCACAACGTCAGCGGCGTGGTCGGCCTGCCCTTCTTCTTCATGATCGCGCTGTCGGGCCTGGCGATCTTCTTCGGCATGTATTTCCCGGGCGCCTACCAGTCGGCCTTCGAGGCCGGCGCGCGGGGCAAGGCGCAGTTCCAGGCCGAGGCCTATGGCCGCTACAGCCGGCCGCGCGCGGGCACGCCCGCGCCGCCGGCCGCCTCGCTCGATGCCATGGCGGCCGAGGCCGATCGTCTGTGGGGCGGCGGCGCGCCCTACTTCGTGCGGGTCTGGCTGCCGGGCGATGCCAACAGCTATGTGGAGCTGCGCCGCTCCTATGCGGGCGAAGTCACCATGAACCTCGACCAGCTCTATTTCGACGCCGCCACCGGCCGGCTGCTACGGCGCTTCGAGGCGGCGCCGGTGATGCGGGTGCAGCGCTTCCTGTCGGGCCTGCATTTCGTGCAGTTCCGCCACTGGCCGCTGCGCTGGCTCTACTTCCTGCTGGGGCTGGGGGGCTGCGTGATGATCGGTGCGGGCATGGTCTTCTGGCTGGAGTCGCGGCCCGCGCGGCAGCCGGTGCACGACCATGCCGGGCGGCGGGTGGTGCAGGCGGTCTGTATCGGCAGCGTGGCCGGCATCGTGGTGGCCACGCTCGCCTTCCTGGCCGGCAACCGGCTGCTGCCGGCCGATGCCGGGCTCGCCGGCTGGGGCCGTGCGGAGCTGGAGGTGTGGTGCTTCTTCCTGGCATGGATCTCCTGCTTCGGCCATGCGGGCTGGCGGGGCGCCGCGGCCTGGCGGGATCAGCTGTGGGTGGTGGCGGTGCTGGCGCTGTCCTGCGTGGCGCTGAACGCGCTCACGACCGATGCCTATCGAGCCGGCCCCGCGCCGGCGCTGGCCGCGGTGTGGGGCGTCGATCTCGCCCTGCTGCTGCTGGCTTTGCTCGCGGCGGTGCTGGCCCGCCGGATGGGGCGGCGATGAGCTGGCCGCTCCTGGCGGCGGCCATCGCCTTGTACCTGGCCTGGGGCTGCGCGGCGCTGGCCATGGACAGGCATTGGAAAGCCCTTGTGGGCTCTGCCGCTCGCCACCCGGTGCGCCGCCTGCGCTGGCTCGCCGCCGCGCTGGCTGCCCTGGCTGCGGGCCTGTGCCTGTGGCGCGACGGCGCCGCCTTCGGCCTGCTGCTCTGGTCCGGCCTGCTGTGTGTCAGCGTCTGGATGGTGGTGCTGACACTGGCATGGCGGGACCGGCGCCCCTGACTCAGATCTCGCCCAGCCCCAGCGCCGGATCGCTCAGCGTGTGTTTGCCGTTCTCCACCCGGCCGGCGAAACGCCGGTACCAGGCCGGATCGCTGTCGCAGGTCACGGCGAAGTCGTACCACTGGCTGCTGTCGGCCAGCGCCCAGTGCTGGTCGGCCGAGCCGGCCGCGGCCACCGTGGCGGTCCACGGGCCGTCGGCACGGTAGGCCTTGGGCCGCACGGTGAACTTGGCCGCGCGCTGGCCGCGGTTGAGCATGCTCAGGTAGACATTGCCGTTGGTGATGTCGTAGCAGACCCGCACTTCCGGATCCGCCGTGCCCGCCGCGCGCACGGCGCTCAGGTCGCCGCGGAAGCCGCGGTGAAAGCCGTTGGGGCCCAGCACCCACAGGTCGTAGCGGCCGGCATCGTCGGCCATGGCGGCCCAACTGTCGTCCAGCGTCTTGCCGGCCTCCAGCATGTAGCGGCGCGGCAGGCGGTCCAGGTGCAGGCGGTCGTACACATGGAAGACGGCGGCGGCGCTGCCGGTGTTGGAGAACAGCAGGCGCAGGGTGCCGGCGGTGCTGTCGCTGCGGGCGCTGCAGTGCAGCTCGTAGGGCAGCGCGCGCGAGGGCCGGGTGGCCGTGCCCTGCGTGGGCAACAGCTGGGTGGCGGGCGGCGCGATCTGGGCCAGCAGCTGCTGGGAGGCGCGCAGGGCGTCGGCCTCGGTGCGGCTCTTGCGGCCGGACAGGGTGGGCAGGGTCTCGCTGTTGGGCGTGGCGAAGTTGAAGGCGCTGGTCAGATCGCCGCACACCGCGCGGCGGAAGGCGCTGATGTTGGGCTCCTTCACCCCGAAACGGGCTTCGAGGAAACGCAGCACCGAGGTGTGGTCGAAGACCTGCGAATTGACCCAGCCGCCGCGGCTCCAGGGCGAGACCACGAACATGGGCACCCGCGGGCCGGGGCCGTAGACCCGGCCGTCCGGCGCCGGCTGCGAAGTGCTGCCCGCCGGGGCGGGGTGGGTGAAGTACTCGGGCGCCATCGCATCGGCGGCCAGCGTCGTCTTGCCGGCCAGGCTGCCGTCGGTGTTGCGCGCCGGGGCCGAGGGCGAGGGCACATGGTCGAAGTAGCCGTCGTTCTCGTCGAAGTTGACCAGCAGCACGGTCTTGCTCCAGACCTCCGGGTTGGCGGTCAGCGCATCGAGCACTTCCTGCAGGAACCAGGCGCCCTGCACCGGGCTGGACGGGCCGGGGTGCTCGCAGTAGATGGAGGGCGCGTTCATCCAGGAGACCTGGGGCAGCCTGCCCTCGCGGATGTCGCGGCGGAAGGTGTCGAGATAGGTCTCGGGCGTGCTGCCCGGCAGGGTGTTGGCCACGCCCTTGTAGAGCGGGTTGGCGGCGTTGTCGGTGGCCGCGTCGTAGGCCTTGTAGGGCAGGGCCTGGCCAGTGTTGGCATAGGCCGAGCCGGGCGAGCCGCCGCTGGCCACCGGATAGCCCGAGGCCAGGTTGGCGCGGCGGAAGGTGCGGAAGGCGCCCAGCATGTTGTCGCCCCATTCGTCGGGCATGTTCTGGTAGCTGATCCAGCTGACGCCGGCCTCTTCCAGGCGCTCGGCATAGGTCTTCCAGGTGTAGCCGGTGTTGACCGAGGACGGCAGGCCGTCGATGTAGTCCCATTCGTTGTTGACGAAGGAGGCGCCGGTGGGCACCGCGCCGTTGGTGCCCGTCATGTGGAAGGAGCGGTTGGCATCGGTGCCGGTGTGCATGGCGCAGTGGTAGGCGTCGCACACGGTGAAAGCATTGGCCAGGGCGAACTGGAAGGGGATCTCGGCCTCCTTGAAGAAGCCCATGGAGATGGCGTTCTTGTAGCGCGGCCACTGGTACATGCGGCCCGAGTCCCAGGCGTTCTGGCTGTCCACCCAGGTGTGCGGCGTGCCGTTGGCGCGCTGGGCGTTGCCCTTGCTGCCGTCGAGGTGGAAAGGCAGGATGACCTTGCCGGCCGCATCGATCTGCTGCCACACGTTCAGGCCCTTGGGCAGCGGCACGGTGAAGCGGTCGCCGAAGCCGCGCACACCGTTGAGGGTGCCGAAGTAGTGGTCGAAGGCGCGGTTTTCCTGCATCAGGATCACCACATGCTCCACGTCGCGGATGGTGCCGGTGACGTTGTTGGCGGGGATGGCGAGGGCGCGGCGGATGGCGGGCGGGAAGGCGGCGAGCGTGGCGGCGGAGAGGCCCGCGTTGCGCAGGAGGTTGCGGCGTGTGGTCATGGTCGGGGCGGGGTCGGTTCTGTTCAGGGGGCGCAGCGGATCACGGGCTGGTCGGCCACCGGCTTGGGCTCGTCGGTGGTCGGCGCGGGTGTGGGCGTCTGCACCACCGGGGTGTTGCCGCCGCCGCAGGCCTGCAGGGCGCCGCACAGGACCAGGGACAGGAGCGCCGTGGCGCCGACAGGCATGCGCCGTGGGGACGGCGTGCGGGAATGGACAGTCATCTTGGATAAGAGCCGGCTCGACAGGCTGGCTTGCAGTAGCGGGAGTGACCATGAGCATGGCCGCCCGCCGTGACGCGCCGTTTACCTGGTCATTACATTCCCGAGACAAACCAGTGCAGGCTTCATTCAAATAAATTGAACCGTCGCGTCAATTTGATTGAAACATGCTGCACACCTGCCCACCTAGACTGCGACGGCGCGACGCTGCCCGCAAGCGCCGACTCACCCGGAAATCCACGCCCCACCGATGACGACATCCCCCACCCGCCCCGTCCGCTACAGCGCCGTGGCCATCGCCCTGCACTGGATCCTGGCGGCCGCCATCACGGGCATCTTCCTGGTGGGGCTGTACATGACCAGCCTTTCCTTCTCGCCGCTGCGGCTCAAGCTCTACAACTGGCACAAGTGGGCGGGCGTGGCCATCCTCACGCTGTCGGTGCTGCGACTGCTCTGGCGCCTGGCCAGACGCCCGCCGGAGCTGCCCGAAGCCGTGTCCGCCGCCATGCCGCGCTGGCAGCACGTGGCGCACCACGGCACGCACCACCTGATGTACGCCCTCTTCTTCATCGTGCCGCTGGTGGGCTGGGCCTACAGCTCGGCGGCGGGTTTTCCCATCGTGCTCTTCGGCGTGCTGCCGCTGCCGGGGCTGGCGCCCGATCCCGAACTGGCCGCGCTGATCAAGCCCTGGCACCAGATCAGCGCCTATGCGCTGGCCGGCCTGGTCGTGCTGCATGTGGCCGCCGTGGTCAAGCACCAGCTGATAGACCGCGACGGCCTGCTGTGGCGCATGTTGCCCGGCCGCGGCTGAACCCCCTTTCCCCTTTTCCCTTTCCCCCTTCGGAGCGATCCCATGAAGTATTCGACGACCCTGGCCGCCCTGGCCCTGGCCAGCAGCGCCTTCGCACCGGCCTTCGCGCAGCAGGCCCTGGTGCCGGCGCAGAGCCAGATCACCTTCGTCAGCAAGCAGATGGGCGTGCCGGTGGAAGGCCAGTTCAAGAAGTTCGATGCCCAGGTGGTGTTCGACCCCGCCAAGCTCGCCGCCAGCAAGATCAGCTTCACCATCGACACCGGCAGCGCCACGCTGGGCGTGAAGGAGTCCGATGCCGAGATGCCCAAGCCGATCTGGTTCAACGTGGCCAAGTTCCCGCAGGCGACCTTCGTTTCCAGCGCCATCAAGTCGCTGGGCGGCGGCAAGTACGAAGTGGCCGGCAAGCTCAGCATCAAGGGCAATACGCAGGATGTCACCGTGCCCGTCGCCATGACCCAGAGCGGCGCCACCACCACCGCCACCGGCGCCTTCGCCATCAAACGCCTGGCCTTCAAGATCGGCGAGAACGAGTGGGCCGACACCTCCATGGTGGCCGACGACGTGCAGGTGAAGTTCAAGCTGGCCCTGACCGGCATCCCCAAGATCTGAGCCGCTTTTCTTTTTCCGTTTCCCGTTTCCCCTTTCCCAACCCCGAGAAATCCAGATGCGTAAATCCCTCTTCGCCCTCGCCGCCGCCACCCTCTTCGCCGGCGTCGCCCAGGCCGAACCCGCCGCCTATGCGGTGGACCCCAGCCACACCTACGCCACCTTCGAGATCAGCCACTTCGGCGCCAGCGTGAACCGCGGCCGCTTCGACAAGAAGGAAGGCACCGTGCGGTTCGACAAGGCCGCCAAGACCGGCAAGGTCGAGCTGACCCTGGACATGACCTCGATCAACACCGGCTTCGCCCCCTTCGAGAAGCACCTGCAGAGCGCCGAGATCTTCGACGCCGCCAAGTACCCCACCGCCAGGTTCGTCGGCGACAAGTTCACCTTCGACGGCGACAAGCTGGTGTCGGTCGGCGGCGAGCTGACCATCAAGGGCAAGACCCTGCCGGCCGTCTTCAAGGCCAACCAGTTCGCCTGCTACCAGAGCCCGGTGGTCAAGCGCGAAGTCTGCGGCGGCGACTTCGAGACCACCATCGACCGCACCGCCTTCGGCGTGGACTACGGCGTGCAGTACGGCTTCCCGAAGAACGTGCGCATCGTGGCGCAGATCGAATCGGTCAAGCAGTAATTCGCAAGAGCTGGTCACCTTCTCAGGGGGCTTCGGCCCCCTCCTGCAGGGCGAAGCCGGCCTGGCGCCAGCCTTCGAGCCCGCCGCCCAGCGGATGCACCTGCCGGAAGCCCTTCTCGCGCAGGGCCCGCGCCACCACCACCGCGGAAGCCTCGGCCGGGCAGTCGCAATAGACGACGATGGTGGCGTCGCGCCGCGCACTGGTGCTGGCGCTCTCCCACTCGCTCGCATCGAAGAACACCGATCCGGGAATACGCTCGCGCTCCCACAGCGGGCGCTTGCGTACATCGACCAGCACCAGCTCGGCCGAGCCCTCGCGCAGCTGCGACAGCTCCGCGATCGACAGCCGCTGCATGCGCTGCTGCCGCCGGAAACTCACACGGTTCCAGGCCTTGCGCGCCACATAGATGGCGATCGCTCCGGCCAGCAGCAGCAGGCCCCAGTGGCCCAGGCTCTGCAGGGTGTTGAGCAATGTCTCGACCGCCGGCGCGAACAGCCAGCCCAGCGCCAGTCCCAGGCCCGCCCAGAGCGTGGAGCCGACGAAGTCGTAGGCCAGGAAGGCGCCGCGCCGCACCCGGGTGGCGCCGGCCATGGCGGTGGCCACCGAGGCGAAGCCGGGCACGAACTTGGCCACGATGAGCGAACGCGCGCCCCAGCGGTCGAACACCGATTCGGTCTGGCTGACGCAGCTGTCCGGCGTGAGCGAGAGCCGGCAGATGGTGCGCAGCACCCGGCCTCCGTAGCGCCCGCCGGCCAGGTACCAGCCGAAATCCGAGATCAGGCAGGCCAGCACCGTCACCGCCAGCAGCAGCGGCAGGGACAGCTGCCCCACCGCGGCCAGCGAGCCGGCCACCATCAGCACCGGATAGGCCGGCAGCGGAACCCCCGCCTGCTCCAGCAGCACCCAGGCGAAGACGAGCCAGGCGCCGTATTGGCCGAGGAGTTCGATGAGGTAGGTCATCGGCCGACTCTATGCCAAGGACGGCGCGCCCGTGCCGGCCCCGCCCGATCCCCGCGCCCGCATGAAGCGGTGGCGCGACATCTGCAGGTGCAGCTGCATCACCTGCCGGGCCAGCTGGCCGTCGTGCGCCTGCACGGCGATGGTGAGGTCGCGGTGGTGGCTCAGGCTCTGCTCCATGTCGGAGCGGCTGTAGAGCTCGAAGGAGCGGGTGATGATGGGCATGTCGATCATGGTCTCCAGCATGGAGATCAACCGGTGCGAGCCGCTGGCATGCAGCAGCGTCTGGTGGAACAGGCGGTTGGCCTCCTGCACCTGCACCACCGTGTGTTCACCGGCATCGGCGATGGCCCGGGCCATGGCGCGGTTGCTGGCGTCGAGCTGCTCCACCGCCGCGGCATCCGCCCGCTCGGCGGCGAGCTGGGCGGCATAGGGCTCCAGCAGCAGGCGCAGCTGGAAGACCTCCTCGATGTCCCAGTCGGTCCAGGCCGCCACCTGCACGCCGCGGCCGGCGTCCGAAGTGGCCAGGCCGTCTTCCACCAGCCGGCGCAGGGCCGCGCGCACGGGGGAGCGGCTGACACCGAACTCCTCGGCGATCGGCTCTTCCTTCAGCTGCGTGCCCGGCTTGTAGTGGCCGGCCACCAGGCGCAGCTTGAGTTCCTCGTAGGTCTTTCTGGATCCGCCGGCCATCTCGCTCTCTTTGATTGGTGGGCTGCATTCTAAGGATCGTGGCCGGGGACTCGTCGACCTGGAATGTTCTTTTATCGGCCAGCGAATCCTCACAAACATAGCCTCGCTCGGTGAATACCCGCGAGCATCTGGCGTTCAATGTTTTTTCTTTGTACTCTTTCGGCCATAAAGAAGGAGACAGCATGGACGTCGCATTGATAGGACTGGGGGAGGTGGGCCGCTGTTTCGCGCAGCCGCTGGCCCAGGCCGGCTACCAGCTCGGCCTGTGCGAGGCCCGGCCTTCGCCGGCCGCGCTGGAACTGGCGGGCTCGCTCGGGCTGGAGATCCATCCCGCCCCGGTGAATGGCTGAAGCAGGCCGACTGGGTGCTGTGCTGCGTGACCGGCGCGGTGGCGCTGGAAGCCAGCCGGCAGATCGCGCCGCATCTGAAGGCCGGCGCCACGCTGGCCGACATGACCACCGCCAGCCCCGCCACCAAACGCGAGGCGGCCGCCCTCACCGCGCAGCAGGGCGCGCGCTACCTGGACGTGGCCATCATGGGCGGCATCCTGAGCGGCCGCGAACGCACGCCGCTGCTGGCCTCGGGCGATGGGGCGGAAGCATTCCAGCGCCTGCTCGCGCCCTGCGGCGGCCGGGTCAAGACCATAGACGGCGGCGCTGTCGGCGATGCCATGGCGCTGAAGATCCTGCGCAGCGTGTTCACCAAGGGCATGGAGTCGCTGAGCGTGGAACTGCTGCTGAGCGCCGAGCGCCTGGGCGTGCGCCAGAAGCTCTACGAGCAGCTGCAGGACATCGACCAGACGCCCCTGCGCGACTTCATCGACATGCTGGTGCGCACCCATGTGGTACACGCCGGCCGCCGCGCCCACGAGGTGCACGACGCGCAGCAGGAACTCATCGCCCAGGGCGCGCCTTCGCAGGTGCTGCCGGGGGTGGAGCAGCGTTTCCAGCGCACGGCCCGGGCGCTGGCCGCCGCGCCGCTGGGGCTGCCCGAGCCCAGCATCGAAGAGGCGCTCGGCTGGCTGCAGGCCCACGCCGCCTGAACCCGCATCGCAAAAAAACCGACAAGACAGGAGACAAACCACATGCGCAAGCTCATCTCGATTTCGGCCGCCGTCCTGGCCTGCCTCACCGGCCTGGCCGCCCATGCCCAGGGCGGCCAGAGCTACCCCGACCGGCCGATCAAGATCATCGTGCCCTTCCCCGCCGGCGGCGGCACCGACAGCCTGACCCGGCTGCTGGCCACCGCCCTCACCACCAAGCTGCACTGGGTGGTGACGGTGGAGAACAAGCCCGGCGCCGGCGGCAACCTGGCGCTGGACACCGTCGCCAAGTCCAAACCGGACGGCTACACCCTGGTCATGGCCCAGACCGACAACGTCGTCCTCAACCCCCTGCTCTATTCGAAGCTGAGCTACGACCCGGTGAAGGACCTGGACCCGCTGGTGCCCGTCGCCAGCGGCGCGGCGGTCGTGGTGGTGCGTGCCGACTCGCCCTACAAGACCCTGGCCGACGTGGTCGCCGCCGCCAAGGCCCAGCCCGGCCGGCTCACCATGGCCACGCCCGGCACCGGCACCATCTCGCACCTGGTCACCCAGCTCTGGCAGAACGCCTCGGGCGTGAAGTTCACCCATGTGCCTTATCGCGGCATGGCCCAGGCCCTGCCCGACCTGGTCGGCGGCCAGGTCGACATGTACATGGGCTCCATCCCCACGCTGCTGGCGCAGATCGAGGGCGGCAAGGTGCGCGCAATAGGCGTGACGGCCGCCAAACGCTCGCCGGTGCTGCCCCATGTGCCGACCTTCGCGGAATCGGGCGTGAAGGGCGCCGAACTCGCCAGCCTCTGGGGCCTGATGGCGCCGCACGGCACACCCAGGCCCGTCGTGGACAAGTGGAACGCCGAGATCAACGCCCTGCTGCAGCAGGCCGACGTCCGTGACAAGATCCTGGCCACCGGCGCCGAACTGCTGGGCGGCCCGCCGCAGGCGCTGGCCGAAGTCAACGCCGCCGACCGGGCCCGCCTGGCGCCGGTGGTCCGCGAAGCCGACATCAAGCTCGACTGATTCCATCCCTCTTTCACCAACCTCGACAGAACCATGAACAACGGACTCCGCATCCTCAAGCGCCGCCGCGCCGTAGACCTCGCCCTGGCCCGCCAGTTCCTCGACGTGCCGGTCGCCAACGTCAGCGACTGCATGGCCCGCATGACCGCCGGCGGCCCGCGCCTGCAGCCCTACCACTCCGGCGGCCGCATGGCCGGCCCGGCGCTGACGGTGAAGACCCGGCCGGGCGACAACCTGATGATCCACAAGGCCCTGCAGCTGGCAAAGCCCGGCGACATCATCGTGGTGGACGGCGGCGGCGACCTGACCAACGCCCTGGTCGGCGAGATCATGGTGGGCGACGCCGTCAACCAGGGCCTGGGCGGCTTCGTGATGAACGGCGCCGTGCGCGATGCGGGCGCGATCCGTGCGGGCAGCTTCCCGGTCTTCGCCGCCGGCATCACCCACCGCGGCCCCTACAAGGACGGCCCGGGCGAGATCAACGTGCCCATCGCCATCGACGGCATGGTGATCGAGCCCGGCGACCTGGTGATCGGCGACGAGGACGGCCTGCTCTGCGTGCCCTTCGACGACGTGGAACGCCTGCTCGACGCCGCCCGCAAGAAGCAGGACGCCGAAACCGTCATGGTGGCCGGCATCAAGGACGGCAGCTACGACCGCTCCTGGGTCGACGCCACCCTGGCCCGCCTGAACTGCTATATCGAGCCCTGAGGCCGCAGGCGCCCGCAGTCGCTACGATGGCGGGCCCTGCCCCACCCCTCCAGCGACATGCAAGCCAAGGTCCAGTTACGCGTCCGCTTTCTCCGCGATGACAGCATCGCGCTCGGCCCGGGCAAGGTCGACATGCTGCAGGCCGTCGCGTTGACCGGCTCGATCAGCGCGGCGGCGCGGCAGATGGGCATGTCCTACAAACGCGCCTGGACGCTGATCGAGGAGATCAACCAGGCTTTCAAGAGCCCGGCGGTGGCCAAGTCGGCCGGGGGCTCCAACGGCGGCGGCGCCTCGCTGACGCCGCTGGGCGAGGAACTGGTCAAGCAGTACCGGGCCCTAGAAGACGCGGCGCGGCTGGCCGGCGCGGCGCATATCTCGGCGATCCACCGGCTGCTGGCACCCTAGAAGGCTTTCGCCGCGGCGCTCGCGGCACCGCGGCATGCAAGGTTTCGCTATAGTCCGCAAGATATAGCGAACCCGGCAAAGCCATGCTCACCCCTCCTCCATTCAAGCTCGCCGGCACTGCGACGTTCGGCGGCATCGGCCCGCAAGCGCACGACGGCTGCTGCGAACCGGCGTCGGACGAGACCGCCGCGGCGCCGTCCGGCAGCCGCCTGCGGCTGGCGGAGCTGGACACCAACTTCCAGTGCTCCGTCATCGGCACCTGCCTGACGACCGCCGCCCTGCGCAAGCTGATGGCCCGCTTCATCGATGTGCAGGATGCCAGCGACCTGGACATCCACCACGAGGCGGTGCTGCTGGCCAGCCATCCCGGCGCCGCATCGAAAGCCCTGCACAAGGCGCTGGACCACGAGCATGCCGCCACCCTGCTGCGCTTCTCGCGGGTGAACGAGCCGCAGGCCCTGCTGGCGCTCTGGGACGAAGCCCGGCGCAACGGCGACATCCCCGGCGCCTACTGGGCCCTGCTCACCCACCGCCATGCCGACAGCCCGCTGCGCAGAAAGGTCTTCGGCGACGTGCACATGCTCTCGCACCTGGTCGGCGCGGCCAACCGCGCCGACATCCGCCGCCTGGTGGCGCTGGAACAGGCCAATGCCGGGCTGCGTGAGTTGGCCGAGCGGCAGCAGGAACGCCAGCTCGCCCAGGACATGCGGCTGCAGGAACTGCAGCGCGAACTCGACCACACCCGCCAGCGCCTGGCCGCCGCGCAGGCCGCGCCCGCGCCTGCCCCGGCACCGGCCGACTGGATCGCCCGGGCCGAGGCCGCCTCCGCGCAGGTCGCCCTGCAGACGCAGCGGCGCGAAGCGGCGGAGCAGGGCCTCGCGCGTGCCCTGAACTCGGCCACGCAGCTGCGCGAGGAGGCCGCCTACCTGCGCCGCCATGCCGCCACGCTGAGCGCCGAACTGGCCGCCACCGAAGCCCAGCTGCGGGAGCTGGCCTGTGGCGGCGCCGAAGCGAATCCGGCCACCCGTGCCGACGACCGCCTGGCCGGCCGCCGCATCCTCTACGTGGGCGGCCGCCCGAGTTCCACCCCCTCCATCCGCGCGCTGGTCGAACGCCATGGCGGCGAATTCCGCCACCACGACGGCGGCCTGGAAGACCGCAAGGGCCTGCTGGTGGCCCAGGTCGGCTGGGCCGAGTTGGTAGTGTTCCCGGTCGATTGCGTGGACCACGATTCGGTCGGCAGCCTGAAGCGCCTGTGCGCCCGCCACGGCATCGCCTTCTGGCCGCTGCGCAGCGCGGGCATCGGCAGCTTCGCGGCGGCGCTGGCGGCCGCTCCCTCAGCCGAGTCGCCCCGGCCGGACGACACCGCCCACCGCCCCTGTCCCAAGCACGGCTGAGCACAACGCTTGCGGCCCAGTCCCATCTTGGGACTAGAATCCCGCATGCGTGTGATTGCCCTCAAAAAGCTGTCGGACTTCTATCAACAGGCCGCCCATCGGGATTGCGAGGGCCCGGCCAGAGCCTGGTTCGCCATGGCTTCTGCTGCGCAATGGGCGCAGCCGGCCGATCTGGTGGCAGAGGTGCCGAAAGTCAGCATCCTCAGGGACGGCCGCGCCGTCTTCAACTCGGCGGCAACAAGTACCGGCTGGTGACCTGGATCAACTACGACTACCGCACGGCCTACACCCGCTTCATCGGCACGCATGCCCAATACGACGCGATCGACGCGCAAACCATCTGAAAGGAGCCCGGCCATGGAAATTCAAGCAGTGAAGGACGAAGCCAGCTACCGCGCAGCGCTGGCCGAGATCGACGGGCTCATGACGGCCAGGCTCGACACGCCGGAGGGCGACCGTCTCGATGTGCTGGTGACACTGGTGCAGGCCTACGAGGCCCGGCACCATCCGATCGATCCGCCGGACCCGATCGATGCGATCCGCTTTCGCATGGAACAGGGCGGGCTCACCGTGGCCGACATGACGCCCTACATCGGGCCGCCCCACCGGGTCTACGAAGTGCTCAATCGCAAGCGGCCGCTGACCCTGAACATGATCCGGCGCCTGGCCGCCGGCCTGCACATCCCGGCCGATGTGCTGATCGGCCCTTACGGCGCCGAAGCCAAGGCTGCCTGACCGGGGCTCAGGAAGCCCGCGCCGCCTTCACCAGCACCGGCTCGGCCCGGTAGCGCGCCGGGAACACCTTCTGCAGTTCCGCGATCTTGGGCAGGTCGTTGATGACGATGTAGCCGTGGTTGGGATGCTCGGTCAGGAAGTCCTGGTGGTAGGTCTCGGCCGGATAGAAGGCCATGCGGGGCTCGATCTTCGTGACGATGGGCGCCTGGTAGACATGGGCCGCATCCAGCTGGGCGATGTAGGCCTGGGCCACGCGCTGCTGGGCCTCGTCCACGGGGAACAGGGCCGAGCGGTACTGGGTGCCGGTGTCCGGGCCCTGGCGGTTGAGCTGGGTGGGGTTGTGGGCCACCGAGAAGAAGACCTGCAGCAGCGCGCCGTAGCTGACCTGGGACGGGTCGTAGGTCACTTCCACCGCCTCGGCATGGCCGGTGCGGCCGCCGCTCACGGTGTCGTAATTGGCGGTGTTGGCCGCGCCGCCGGCATAACCCGAGACGGCCTGGCGCACGCCTTGGACATGCTGAAACACACCCTGCACGCCCCAGAAGCAGCCACCGGCGAAGACCGCCTTCTGCAGCTTGCCGGGTGCGGCGGCGGCCTGGATGTCCTGGGCCGGCGCGGGGATGCGCACGGCTTCCTCCGCGCCGCCGAGCGCGAAGGAACTGCCCTGCCAGGCCAGCGCGCAGACGACGGCGGCGCCCAGCGCCAGGCCGCCGAAACGGCGGCGGCTGGCGGAGGCGGTGCGGGAAACGGTGGATGTCTTGTCCATGGGGTCGGTCGCTTTCTTCATGAGGTCGATATCAGCCGAAGGTGAAGGCATAGGCCGACACGTCCGGGTCCAGGAATTCGATGCTGAAACTGCGGTCCTGCCCGCCGTCCGGCTGGCGCACCAGCTGGTAGAGGCGCTGCTCGGTCACCGTGCCGCTGCCGTCGGCCGCCACGTCCATGCCGTGGGCGGCGCCGGGCGGCCGGCCATCGATGCTCACCCTGAAGCGCACCGGCTTGCCGCTGGCGCCCGGGCCCAGCACCAGGTGCAGGTCGCGGGCATGGAAACGGTAGACGATGCGGCCTTGCCCGCTGGCCAGTGTGGCCTTTTCCTGTCCCACCAGCCACCGGCCCTGCAGGCCCCAGGTGTTGAGCGCCGGGTCGGCCGGGGCGTCGTAGACAGCGGCGGCATCGCGGGTGACCGGGCCGGAGCCGAAATGCTCGGCGCGCTGCCAGCCCAGGTAGGTCTCGAAGGATTTCACGCCGGCCATGTCGGGGGCCTGCTGCACGCCCTGGGCATCGACGCGGGCGATGTCCGTGCTGACTTCCGGCGCGCCGGCCTCGCGCAGCAGCTGCTGGATCACCTTTTCGGACTCGGCGTAGTTGCCCTCGCCGAAATGGTGGTGGCGGATGCGCCCCTTGGCGTCGATGAAATAGTGCGCCGGCCAGTACTGGTTCTGGAAGGCGCGCCAGATGGCGTAGTGGTTGTCGATGGCCACCGGGTAATCGATGCCGAGTTTCTTCATCGCCTCCGTGACATTGCCCACGTCGCGTTCGAAGGCGAATTCGGGCGCATGCACGCCGACCACCACAAGGCCCTGGTCGCGGTACTTGGCCGCCCAGGCCTTCACATAGGGCAGCGTGCGCAGGCAGTTGATGCAGGAGTAGGTCCAGAAATCGACCAGCACCACCTTGCCGCGCAGGTCGGCCGAGGTGAGCGGCGGCGAGTTGAGCCACTGCACCGCGCCGTCCAGCGCGGGCGCGGCGCCTTCGTCGGGCAGGCCCGGGCCGTTCGCGCCGGGCGCGGCGGCCATCATGGCCGGGCCGGGGGCGGCATCGGCGCCGCGCATCATGGTGTTGGAGGCCTGCATGGCGCCGCCGGCGGCAGACGCGCCCAGGCGGTCGAGCAGCTTCTGCTCCAGGCCGCCGGTCGATGCCGTCGAGACCTGGGCCAGCACGCCGGTGTCCAGCCCCAGGGCGATGGCCGCCACGCCGGCCAGCATGGCGGCGCCCAGGGCGCGCCGCACCCATTCGCCCACGCCCAGCGAACGTTTCATCGCCGCGAAGATGCGGTTGCCCAGCAGCAGCGCCGCCGCCAGCGAGGTGGCCGCGCCGGCCGCGTAGGCCAGCAGCAGCAGGGTCGATGCGGCACTGGCGCCCTGCAAGGCGGCGCCGGTCAGGATCAGCCCCAGGATGGGCCCCGCGCAGGGCGCCCACAGCAGGCCGGTGGCCACGCCCAGCACGAAGGACGATGCCGGCCGCGGCCCACTTTCATGCTGCACCGAGTTTGACAGCCGGCCACCCAGAGCCACCAGCGGCCGGGTCAAGCGCTCGGCCAGCTGCGGGAACAGCAGCGTCAGCCCGAACAGCGCCACCAGCGCCAGCGCCACCCAGCGCCCGTACTGGTTGGCCGCCACCACCCAGCCGCCGCCCACCGCCGCCAGCGAGGCGACCAGGGCGAAGGTCAGCGCCATGCCGGCCAGCAGCGGCAAGCCGCTGCGTACGAAGGGCTGCTGGGCACGCGAGAAGACAAAGGGCAGCACCGGCAGGATGCAGGGGCTGAGGATGGTCAGCACGCCGCCGAGATAGGCCAGGACGATGATCAGCACGATGGACTTTCGGTCGAATGGCTCAGGAAGCGGCGGGCGCGAAGCTCATGGCCACGCCGTTCATGCAATAGCGCAGGCCGGTGGGCTTGGGGCCGTCGTCGAACACATGGCCCAGGTGGCCGCCGCACTGGCTGC
This sequence comes from Xylophilus rhododendri, assembly GCF_009906855.1. Lineage (NCBI taxonomy): Bacteria > Pseudomonadati > Pseudomonadota > Betaproteobacteria > Burkholderiales > Xylophilus > Xylophilus rhododendri. Next base: position 4,677,601 of record NZ_CP047650.1, on the reverse strand, counting down.
AGCGCACCGCCGTGCGCACCATGCCGAAGCCGGTGTCCATCTGGTTGGAGACGGCCTTGTCCAGCGGCTGCCAGAAGCTGGGCCAGCCGGTGCCGCTGTCGAACTTGGTGGTGGAGGAGAACAGCGGCTGCGCGCAGCCGGCGCAGGCGAAGGTGCCGGCGCGGTGCTCCTTGTTGAGCGGGCTGCTGTAGGGGCGTTCGGTGCCGTCCTGGCGCAGCACGGCGTACTGGGCGGATGTCAGGCGCTTGCGCCATTCGGCGTCGCTGTAGCTCACGCGCCAGGTCTCGGCGGCGGGCGCGGCTGCCGTCGCCGCGCGCCAGGCCAGGCCGCCGCCCAGCAGCGCGCCGCCGGCGGAAACCAGATGGAAGAAGTGGCGTCGGGTGTTCATGGAAGGCTCCTGTGGTCAGCGGATGCCGCGAGGCTACGGCCGCAGCGGTCGCCAAGTCCTCACGCAATCTTCAACAAATCGTGATGCCTGCGGCCCCGGCCGCGCCGCAGAATCGGAGCCCTCATGACACAAGCCCCCCGCATCCTGCTGGTCGAGGACGACCGCCACATCGCCGACCTGCTGCTGCTGCACCTGCGCGACGAGCACTGGGAGGTCACCCACTGCGCGCGCGGCGACGACGGCCTGCGCCAGCTGGAGGCCGGCGGCTGGAGCCTGCTGATCCTCGACCTGATGCTGCCCGGCGTGGACGGCCTGGAGATCTGCCGCCGCGCCCGCGCCCAGCCGCACTACGTGCCCATCATCATCGTCAGCGCCCGCTCCAGCGAGGTGCACCGCATCCTGGGCCTGGAGATCGGCGCCGACGACTACCTGCCCAAGCCCTTCTCGGTGCTGGAGCTGGTGGCCCGCGCCAAGGCCCTGCTGCGCCGGGTGGAAGCGCTGGCGCAGAACGCGCGCCAGGAGGCCGGCAGCATCGCCGCCGGCGGCCTGAGCATGGACCCGGTGGCGCGCCAGGCGCGGCTCGACGGAGCGGCGCTGGAACTCACGCCGCGCGAATTCGACCTGCTCTACTTCTTCGCCCGCCAGCCGGGCAAGGTGTTCTCGCGCCTGGACCTGCTCAACGCCGTCTGGGGTTACCAGCACGAGGGCTACGAACACACGGTCAACACCCACATCAACCGGCTGCGCGCCAAGATCGAGGCCAACCCGGCGGCGCCGGCCCGCATCCTCACCGTCTGGGGCAAGGGCTACCGTTTCGCCAGTGCCGAAGGCGCGGCATGAGGCGGCTTACGCTCACCCAGCGGCTGTCGCTGGTCTTCGCCCTGCTGCTGCTGGTGTGCTGCGGCGCCTCGGCCTGGCTGCAGGTGCGCTCCAACCGCATGCACGAGCTGGAGGTGGTGCAGGGGCTGTCGCGCGACCTGGCGGCCAACATCGCGCTCAGCGCCCGCATGACGCTGGCCGACGACCCCTCGCCGGACCGGGTGCGGGCCCTGTTCGACCAGCTGATGGTGGTCAACCCCAGCGTGGAGGTCTACCTGCTCGACGCCCACGGCCGCATCACCGGCCATGCCGCGCCGGCCGGCAAACTCAGGCGCTCGTCGGTGGACCTGGCGCCGGTGCGCCGGCTGCTGGCCGGCGGCATGCTGCCCATCCTGGGTGACGACCCGCGCAGCGACACGGGCCGCAAGGTGTTCAGCGCGGCGCCAGTGAGCATGCCGGGTGCGCCCGACGGTTTTCTCTACGTGGTGCTGCTGGGCGAGGCACACGACCGCGAGGCCGCCATGGGCAACACCGGCGCCGTGCTGCGCACCGCCCTGCTGTCGATCGCGCTGGTGGCCCTCGCCTGCCTGGCGGCGGGGCTGGCGGCCTTCTCGCTGATCACCCGGCCGCTGCGGCGGCTGACCCGCAAGGTGCAGGATTTCGACATGGACGGCGCCCCCGCCGCCCTGCCCGCCGCGCCGCCCGCCCCTTCGGACAGCCGCGACGAGATCGCCCGCCTCGACGCCGCCTTCGGCCTGATGGCCGCCCGCATGGGCGAGCAGTGGCTGGCGCTCAAGCAGCAGGACCTGGAGCGCCGCGAGCTGATCGCCAATGTGTCGCACGACCTGCGCACGCCGCTGTCCTCGCTGCACGGCTACCTGGAGACCCTGTCGCACAAGGACGCCTCGCTGGACGCCGCCGAGCGCCGCCGCTACCTCGGCATCGCCCTGGAGCAGAGCCGCAACGTGGGCCGGCTGGCGCAGTCGCTGTTCGAGCTGGCGCGGCTGGAATACGGCTTCGTCGAGCCCGAGCGCGAACCCTTCCTGCTGCCCGACCTGCTGCAGGACGTGTTCGAGAAATTCGAGCTGGCCGCCGCCTCGCTGGGCGTGGCGCTGGAGGCCGACATCGCCCCCGCCCTGCCCGCCGTCGATGCCGACCTGGGCCTGGTCGAGCGGGTGCTGAGCAATCTGCTGGACAACGCGCTGCGCCATGTGCCGGCCGGTGGAAAGGTGCGGATCAGCCTCGCTGCCCAGCCGGATGCGGCGGGCGTGAGCGTGACGGTCGCCGACACCGGCCCCGGCATCCCGCCCGACCTGCGACCCAGCCTCTTCCTGCAGCCCTTCAACGGCGGCGGCGCGCGGCGCGGCGGCGGGCTGGGGCTGCGTATCGTGCACCGCATCCTGGCCCTGCACGGCAGCGGCATCGCGCTGCTGGACGAGCCGGGCTGGGGCGCGGTCTTCCGCTTCAGGCTGCCGGCGGCGGCGCCAGCACGACCCTGACCTGCAGGCCCCCTCCGTCCAGGCCATCGCCCAGGCTGACGCGCGCGCCGTGCCGGTCGGCGATCGCCTTGACGATGGCCAGCCCCAGGCCGCTGCCGCCCGCGCTGGCCGCCGTGTCGGCCGAGCGGTAGAAACGGTCGAAGACACGCCCGCGTTCCGCTGCCGGTATGCCCGGGCCTTGGTCGGCCACGGCCAGCCAGGGCCGGCCGTCTTCCAGGCCGGCCGATACGTCCACGCGGCTGCCGGCCGGCGCGAACTGCACGGCGTTGCGCACCAGGTTGTTCAGCAGCACCCGCAGCTGGTCGGGGTCGGCATGGGCGGTCACCGCCGTGGCGGAGCTGACACCCAGGTCCACCCCGACGCGCTCGGCCAGCCGGCTGAAATCGCCCACCACCGAGCGGGCCAGCTCGTCCAGCGCCACCGGCACCGGTTCGAACACTTCCACGTCCGGCTGCGCGCGCGAGAGCTGCAGCAGCTGCTCGACCAGGCGTGCGGTGCGGTCCATGCCGCCGCGCAGTTCGCGGATCGCCTCGGCGCGGCCGGCCTCGTCGCGGGCCCGCTCCAGCAATTGCAGCTGCAGGCCGAGTGCCGCCACCGGCGTGCGCAGCTCGTGGGCGGCGTCGGCCACGAAATTGCGCTGCAGGGTGAAGGAGGCTTCGAGCCGGCCCATCAGGCCGTTGAAGGCCGCCACCAGCGGGCGCATCTCGCGCGGCAGCTCGCGTTCGGCCAGCGGCGCCAGGCTGGTGGCGGTGCGCTCGGACATCTGCGCGGCGGCATCGTCCAGCGGCTCCAGTCCGCGCCGCAGGCCGAACACCAGCAGGCCGCCGATCAGCAGGGTGAGCAGGGCCAGCGGCACCACCAGGCGCAGTGCCGCCTCGCCGGCCATCTCCTTGCGGGCCACGGTGCGCTGCGCCACCTGCACGATGGCCTGCGGGCCGGGCAAGGTGTAGGTGCGCCATTCGGTGCCGGCGATGGATTCGGTGCGCTCGCCCGCCTCCCGGTGCAGCGGCAGCGCCACCTGGGCGTTGGAGGAGAACAGCAGGCTGCCGTCGGGGCGCGAGATCTGGGTGACCAGGTCGCCGTAGTCGTGGGCGTCGTCCATCGGATGGCCTTCGGCGGACGGCGCCACCGCCACGGCGGGCGCACGTTCGCGGTACTCGGCCAGGGACGAGGCCACGTCGCGCAGGTTCTCGTCGAGCACCTCGTTCATCTCGGCCAGCGACACCAGGTAGGCCACCAGCACCAGCACGATGGAGCCCAGGCAGAGGGCGCCCAGCACCCACTTCAGCAGTTCGCCTCGTATCGATCGCATGGCCGGCCCTCAGGTGGCGACGCGGTAGCCGACGCCGCGCACATTGACGATGGCCGCCGCGCCCAGCTTGCGGCGCAGGTGGTGCAGGTGCACCTCCACCGCGTTGGAGCCCAGCTCCTCGTTCCAGGCATAGACCGACTCTTCGAGCTTCTCGCGCGAGAGCACCGCGCCCGGCCGCTGCATCAGCACTTCCAGCAGCGCGAATTCGCGTGCCGACAGCAGCACCGGGCGGCCGGCCTGGTCCACCGTCTTGCGCAGCGGGTCGAGCCGGATGTCGCCCGCCTCCAGCAGGCTGCTGCCGCTGCCGGCATGGCGGCGCAGCAAGGCGCGGATGCGGGCGATGAGTTCGTCCAGGTCGAAGGGCTTGACCAGGTAGTCGTCGGCGCCGGCGTTCAGCCCGTCGATGCGCTGGCGCACCGCGTCGCGGGCGGTGGCGATCAGCACCGGCAGGTGGTCGCGGCGCGCGCGCAGGCTGCGCAGCAGCTCCATGCCGTCGCGCCCGGGCAGGCCCAGGTCGAGCACGGCCAGGTCGTACACGCCGTTGTCCAGCGCATGGCCGGCGGCGATGCCGTCCTGCACCCAGTCGATGGCGAAGCCTTCGTTGCGCAGGCCCTGCTGCAGGGCCTTGCCGATCATGGGGTCGTCCTCGACGAGCAGTAGACGCATGGATTTCACCTCCGGCGCGAGCGCCATGACAGCCGGACCATGGCCCGGCGCAGCCCATGGTAGCGGCCCGGCGCCAGCCGCAGGCACAGGCGCCAGGCCAGCCAGCTGGCCAGCACCGCCACCGGCAGCGCGGCGGCCACCGCCAGCGGCAGGGCCAGGCCCAGATAGACCTTGGCCCAGCCGGTGGCCAGGCCCAGCGCCAGGCCGGGAAAAGCCAGCCAGGCCAGGCGCCGGCCCGGCAGCAGGCCCAGGGACAGCGCCCACAGCAGCAGCACATCGCCATCGAGCGCGCTGCCGGCCGGCAGCAGCGGCAGCGCGGCCAGCAGGGCCGAGCCCAAGGCCAGCGCCAGTTCGGCCCGGGTGCGCGGGCCCGCGCGCAGCCAGGCCACGGCGGCGACCGCCAGGGTCAGCGGCGCGGCCAGCACCACCAGCAGCTGCGCCGCGACGACGGCCGGCGTGGCATGGCGCGGGCTGGCTCGCATCAGTTCGAACAGCAGCGCGTTGAGGGCGGTCATGGACGCAGGACAAAACCGCCATGCTCCGGCCCCGCGGCTTATGCCGCACTTAACGCCCTTGAAAGCGTCTAGCGCTGGGGCCGGCCCGCATCCAGCACCCGGCGCACGGTGCGCGCCAGCTCCGACAGCCGGTAGGGCTTCTTCAGGATCTCGAACTGCCCGGCCGCATCGGCGCCGGCCTCGCCGGTCTCGCCGGTGGCGGCATAGCCGGTGGTCAGGATCACCTTCAGCCCCGGTAGGCGCCGTGTCAGCTCCTGCGCCAGCACGAAGCCGTTGATGCCGCCCGGCATGATGATGTCGGAGAAGAGCAGCTCCGGCGGCTTGGGCAGCAGGCCGCCGTCCACCATCTCCAGCGCCTGGCGTCCGCTGTTGGCCACATGCACGTTGTAGCCCAGGCCTTCCAGCATGTCGCGCGAGAGTTCGGCCACCTCGTGCCGGTCGTCCACCACCAGCACCGTCTCGCTGCCGCCCACGTCGGGATCGCGCTGGCGCACCGTGCCTTCGGGCTGGGCCATCTCCTCGGAGGCGGGAAAGTACATGCGCACCGTGGTGCCTATGCCCACTTCCGAATAGATGTGCGTCGCGCCGCCCGACTGCTTGGCGAAGCCATACACCATCGACAGGCCCAGCCCCGTGCCCTTGCCCTCCTCCTTGGTGGTGAAGAAGGGGTTCATCACATGCACCAGCGCGGCGGCCGGGATGCCCACGCCGCTGTCGGTGATCGAGATGCCGACGTAGTCGCCGGGCGGCAGGTCGGGGAAATGCCGGGCGTCGCTCTCGTCCACCACCTGGTTGAAGGTCTTGATGGTGACCATGCCGCCGTCGGGCATGGCGTCGCGTGCGTTGACCAGCAGGTTGAGCAGCGCCAGCTCCAACTGCACCGGGTCCAGCCGGCAGTTGGCGACCTCGGGCGAGAGCACGCGGTTGAGGGTCACCGCATCGGAGAAGGTGCGCTCCACCAGCGCCCCCAGGTTGCGCACCACGGTGTTGAGGTTGATCACCCGCCCCTCCAGCCGCTGCTTGCGCGAGAAGGCCAGCAGCTGCTGGGTGAGCGTGGAAGCCTTGTTGATCGCGCTGCGGATGTTGCCGGCGATGCGCTCGACCTTCTCGCCGGTGGCCACGCCGCGCTTGACGCTGACCATGAGCAGGTCCACATGGCCCGACATCACCTGCAGCAGGTTGTTGAAGTCGTGCGAGATGCCGCCGGTCAGCTGGCCCAGGGCCTCCATCTTCTGGGCCTGGGCCAGGCTCTCCTCGGCATCGCGGCGCCGGCTCACGTCGAGCTGCGAGGCGAAGAAGAAGACCAGTTCCTTCTTCTGGTTGTAGACCGGGGAGACGAAGAGCGCATTCCAGAAGCTGGAGCCGTCCTTGCGGTAGTTGAGGATCTCGACCGTGATCTCGCGCCGGTTCCTGACCGCCTCGCGGATCGCCGCCACGGTGGCGCGGTCGGTCTCCGGCCCCTGCAGGAAGCGGCAGTTGCGGCCCACGATCTCCTCCTCGGCATAACCGCTCATCGAGATGAAGGCGCGGTTGGTGAACACGATGGGGTTGTCGGGCTGGCGCGGATCGGTCACCAGCATCGGCATGCGGGTGGTCTCGATGGCGGCGAAGAAGATGTCGTCGCGGTGGTGCAGCACCGCATCGGCACCGGACTCGGCCACCGACAGCTCAGGGGCATGGGCACCGCGGATCGGCGGCTTCTCGTCAACGGACATGGGCAAACGGCTCCTGCCGACGGCTCCCGGCGGTCGGGACGCACACACATCGGCATTCCAGATCGTAGTATCTGGATGCATGTCATTTGACGTGGCAAGACATGTCCGGGCCGTGCATGCTCCCACGCCAAAACCATTACGCCATGAACCCACTGCGCCGCCTGACCGAAGGTCCCGCCATCGCCCTGACCAGTTCGCTCATCTGCGTGGCCCTGTGCCTGGGCCTGGGCATCTCGGCCAATGTGTTCTCCAGCAACTCCAACCGCGCCGCGAGCCAGATCGCCACCAACTGGTTTCCCAGCGTGCGGGCGATCGGCCAGATCCGCGATGCGGCCTACGAACTGCGGCGGGTGGAGGCCCGGGTGGTGCTGGCCGAGCGCGGCTGCGACGGCATCTCCTGCGACGCGCCGCTGATGAAGGCGCGCCAGGCCATGTCCCGCGCCGAGTCCACCTACGAACCCCTGGTCAGCGAGCCCGACGAGCACCTGCTCTACCAGAGCTATCTGCACCAGAAGCAGGACTACTTCCGCTCGCAGGACCAGGTCACCCAGTTCGCCGCCACCCGCCAGCCGACCGCCGTGCGTTTCCTGACCCACTCGCAGTTCGCCTTCGACGAGATGATCGAGACGCTGTCGAGGCTCTCCGACCTGAATGTGCGCGAAGGCGCCAAGTCGAAGGCGCAGGTGGAGGAGCAGCACGAGCGGACCATGCTGGCCCTGAATGCGCTGACGGCGCTGCTGCTGGCCTGCGGGGGATTGCTGCTGTTCCACCTGGTCAGGCTCAGCACGCGGCGGCGCTAGAGACGCCTTAAGTCGCAGCTAAGGCATGCCGGGCGATGCTCCCGGCCGATGCCCTGCCGATCCGATTCCCAGCCCTCGCCCCGTCGCCTGCGCCATGTCGCGGCCCTGGCCCTGGCGGCGGTGCTGGCCGGGTGCAGCAGTTATTCGGCCAAGCCGCTGGCCGAGGCGCCGGCCTTTCCCGCCGCCCTGCCCGCCGTGCCTGCCACGGACAGCTTCGTATTCAACGCCTCCGACGGGCTCGACGTGCAGGAGGTCGCCGTGCTGGCGCTCGCGCAGAACCCCGACCTGCGCCTGGCCCGCAATGCCCGGCGGCTGACCCAGGCCCAGTCGTTCGCGGCCGGCCTGCTGCCCGATCCCGCGTTCAACTTCAGCCGCGACTTTCCCGATGCGACCGGCCCCGGCATCTCCAGCGCCTTCCTGCTGGGCATCGGCTATTCGGTCAACGCCCTGCTCACCCGGCCGGCCACGCTGGAAGCCGGCCGGCAGGACCTGCAGCAGGCCCGGCTGGCCCTGCTCTGGCAGGAGTGGCAGACCATCGCCCAGGCCCGGCTGCTCTACGTGCGGCTGCAGGCGGCCGAGGCCAAGCGGGCCCTGCTCGAAACCCAGCGCGCCACCCTGGAGGCGCGCTACGGCCGCGCCCGCCAGGCGCTGGATCAGGGCCTGCTGACGCTGGACGTGCTCACGCCCGACCTGGCCGCGCTGCAGGACCTGACCCGGCAGCTGGCCGACCTGCGGCGCCTGTCCAGCCAGGGCCGGCTGGACCTCGACGCCCTGCTGGGCCTGGCGCCCGGCACCGCGCTGCCGCTGCAGGGCAGCGCGGACTTTGCCGCCATCGACCCGACCGCGATCCGCGCCGCCCTGCCCCGCCTGGTCGCGGGCCGGCCCGACATCCAGGCCCTGCGCGCCGGCTACGCCGCCCAGGACGCGCGCTATCGCATCGCCCTGCTCAACCAGTTCCCGGCCCTGACGCTGGGCGTGCAGCGCGCCCGCGACACCAGCAACACCTACACCAGCGGCTTCGGCATCAACCTGGCGCTGCCGCTGCTCAACGGCAACCGCGGCGAGGTCCGCGTGCAGGACGCCACCCGCGACAAGCTGCGCGCCGAATACCAGCAGCGGCTGAACACCGGCAGCTTCGACATCGAACGCCTGCTCGCCGACCAGGCCCTCACCCAGCGCCAGATCGCAGAACTGGAGCCTGCCCTGGCCACCCTGCGCGCCACACGCGAGCGCATGCGCAGCGCCTATGCGGCGCGCTACATCGACGCGGCCGCCCTGGCCTCGCTGGAGACCGCCACGCTGGCCAAGGAGATCGAGCTGCTCGATGCCCGCCAGGCCCTGCAGGAACAGCGCGTGGGCCTGCTGGCGCTCACCGGCGGCCCGCGTTTCAGCCCCCTGCTCCCCACCGAGACCGACCTGCCCCCGCCATGAACAGAAACACCCGCATCGTCCTGGCGATCGTCGTGCTCGCCGCCGGTGCCGGCTACGGCTGGCACCGCTGGCAGCAAGTGTCGGCAGCGCCGGCCGCCGCGCCCGCCACGCCGCCCAGCGCCGCCGTCTCCACCGTGCTGCCGCAGCAGGCGCAGGCGCCGATCACCGTGGAAGGCTATGGCGACCTGTTGCCGGCCAAGGTCGAATCGGTGAACTTCGCCCGGCCCGGCATCCTGGCCGCGCTGCGGGTGGTGGCCGGCCAGCATGTGCGCCAGGGCGATGCGGTGGCCCAGCTCAGCGCCGACCCCGCCGCCGAGGCCAGCTACCGCCAGGCCCGCTCGGCGCTGACCCTGGCCGAGGGCGAGCTGCAGCGCATGCGTTCGCTGTTCGCGCTGCAGCTGGCCACCGCCTCGCAGGTGCAGACGGCGGAGAAGGCGGCGGCCGATGCCCGGTCCAATCTCGATGCGCAGGAAAAGCTCGGCGGCGCCATGCCCGCCAGCGAGGGCCGGGCGCCCTTCGACGGCGTGGTGCTGGCGCTGAACGCCGCGCAGGGCGACCGGCTGGCCGCCGGCGCGCCGGTGCTGCAGATCGGCCGCACCGACCGGCTCAAGCTCAACCTGGGCGTGGAGCCGGCGCAACGCCAGCGCATCCGGCAAGGCCAGCCGGTGGCGCTGGCGCCGCTGCAGTCGCTGGCCGGCTCCGGCAGCCTGGCCGCCTCGCCGGATGCGGCGGCGCCACCGGCCCAGGGCCGGGTCGCCAGCATCCAGGACATGGTCGATGCCCGCACCCAGCTGCTCAACGTGACGGTCGAAGTGAGCCCGCAGGCGGACGCTGCGCTGGTGCCCGGCATGCGCCTGCGCGGCGCCATCCAGGTCGGCCAGCAGCAGGGCTGGAAGCTGCCGCGCAGCGCGGTGCTGAGCGATGAAAAGGGCGGCTACGTCTTCCAGGTGCAGCAGGGCAAGGCCCGGCGCCTGGCGGTGCAGAGCCTGCTGGAGACCGGCGCCGACGTGGTGGTGGACGGCCCCCTGGCCGCCGACCGCCCGGTGGTGAGCCAGGGCAACTACGAACTCACCGACGGCATGGCGGTACGCAAGGCCCGGCCATGAAGCACGACAGCAACTGGTTCCACCGCCACCGCCGCTCCCTGCTGTTCCTGCTGGCCATGCTGGCGGTGGCCGGCGGCATCACCGGCTGGAAACTGCCGGTCTCGCTCTTTCCCACGGTGCAGTTTCCGCGCGTACAGCTCTCGGTGGATGCGGGCGACCGGCCGGCCGGCCAGATGGAGCTGCAGGTCACCCGGCCGATCGAGGCCGCGGTGCGCGGCGTGCCGGGCGTGCTGAACCTGCGTTCGTCCACCAGCCGGGGCACGGCCGATGTGTCGATCAACTTCGGCTGGGGCACCGACATGGTCTCGGCCACGCTGCAGGTGAATGCCGCCGTGGCGCAGATCCAGGCCCAGCTGCCGCCGGCCACCCGCATCACGGCGCGGCGCATGGATCCGACCATCTTTCCGATCATCGCCTACAGCCTGACCTCGGACACGGTCAGCCCCACCGCCCTGCGCGACCTGGCCAGCTTCCAGCTGGCGCCGCTGCTGTCGGGCATTCCCGGCGTGGCCGCGGCGCAGGTGCAGGGCGGGGCCATCGAGGAGGTGCGTGTCACCGCCGATCCGCAGCGGCTGCAGGGCCACGGCCTGGCCATGGACGATGTCGCCAAGGCGCTGGCCAGCGCCAATGTGCTGAACGCCGCCGGCCGGCTGGAGGACCACTACAAGCTCTACCTGGTGCTGTCGGACACCCGCTTCGCTGGACTGGAGGACGTGCGCCAGACCGTGCTGGCCAGCGGCCCCAACGGCATCGTGCGACTGGACGACGTGGCCCGGGTGGAGCGCTCGGTGCGCCCCGAATGGCTGCGGGTGACGGCCGACGGCAAGGACGCGGTGCTGCTGTCCATCCGCCAGCAGCCCGGCAGCAACAGCGTGCAGATCGCCGCCGACGTGCAGCAGGCCCTGAACAGCGGAGCTGCGAAGCTGCCGGCCGGCGTGAAGATCGCCAACTGGTACGACCAGAGCGTGCTGGTCACCGCCGCCGCCGGCAGTGTGCGCGACGCCATCCTGATCGGCGTGGCCCTGGCCGCCGTGGTGCTGCTGGTCTTCCTGCGCAATCTGCGGGTGACACTGATCGCGGTGCTGGTGGTGCCCACGGTGCTGGCGATCACGGTGGTGCTGCTGGGCCTGCTGGGCATGAGCTTCAACATCATGACCCTGGGCGGCATGGCGGCGGCGGTGGGCCTGGTGATCGACGATGCGATCGTGATGATCGAACACATCGAGCGGCGCCTGGCCGATGCGCCTGAGCAGGATGGCGGCGCGGAAAGCGTCACCGAGCGCATCGCCCGCGCCGCGGCCGAATTCCTGCGCCCGCTGGCCGGCTCCAGCGCCGCCACGCTGGTGGTGTTCGCGCCGCTGGCCTTTCTCTCGGGCGTGACCGGTGCCTTCTTCAAGGCCCTGTCGCTGACCATGGCGGCGAGCCTGCTGATCTCCTTTTTGATCAGCTGGCTGGCGGTGCCGCTGCTGGCGCAGTTCCTCCTGCGCCGGCCCCAACACGCCAAACAGGACGGCCTGACCCGGCGTTTCCGCATCGCCTACCGCCGCTGGCTGCCGACCTGCCTGGCCCGCCCCTGGCCGGTGCTGCTGTGCGCCGCGCTGCTGGTGGGCGTGGGCGGCTTCGCCTGGAAACAGGTGGGCTCGGGCTTCATGCCGGCGATGGACGAAGGCGGTTTCATCCTCGACTTCCGCACCCCGCCCGGCACCTCGCTGACCGAGACCGACCGGCTGCTGCGCCAGGTGGAGGCCATCGTCATGGCCACGCCCGAGGTCGACACCTTCTCGCGCCGCACCGCCACCGGCCTGGGCGGGGGCCTGAGCGAAGCCAACCAGGGCGACTTCTTCATCCGCCTGAAATCCGGCCAGCGCCGCCCGGTACAGGACGTGATGCAGGAGGTGCGCGCCCAGGTCGAATCGCAGGTGCCGGGCGTGAGCATCGAGCTGGCCCAGCTGATGGAGGACCTGATCGGCGACCTGACCGCCGTGCCCCAGCCGGTGGAAGTCAAGCTCTTCGCGCCCGACCCCACGGTGCTGCCCGCCGCCGCGCGCAAGGTGGCCGGACTGCTGGGCAGGATCGACGGCGTGGTCGGCGTGCGCAACGGCATCAATCCGGCGGGCGATGCGCTGAGCGTGACGGTGGACCGGGTCAAGGCCGCCGCCGAGGGGCTGGACCCGGATGTGGTCGGCCGCGCGCTGCAGACCTACCTGGCCGGCTCGGTCGCCACCTCCTACGCCCAGGGCAACAAGATGGTCGACGTGCGCCTGTGGACGCCGCCCGGCCAGCGCGCCACCGACACCCAGCTCGCCGCACTCACGGTGCGCACCGCCGACGGCCACCTGGTGCCGCTGGGCCGGGTGGCGAGCTTCTCGCGCCAGCTCGGCCAGCCGCAGATCACCCGCGAGAACCTGAAGCCGGTGATCGCCGTCACCGGCCGCATCGAGGGCCGCGACCTGGGCTCGGTGATCGCCGACGTCAAGGCCGCCATCGACGCACCCGGTGTGCTGGCTGGCGGCGTGTACTACGAGCTGGGCGGTACCTATGCCCAGCAGCAGAGCGCCTTCAGCGGCCTGATCGCCGTGTTCGCCGCCGCCGCGCTGCTGGTCTTCCTGCTGCTGCTCTTCCTGTACGAGAGCTTTCGGCTGGCCATCGCCATCCTGCTCACCTCGCTGGTCTCGGTCAGCGCCGTGTTCATCGGCCTTTGGCTGACCGGCACCGAGCTGAACATCTCGGCCATGATGGGCATGACCATGGTGATCGGCATCGTGACCGAGGTGGCCATCTTCTACTTCAGCGAACAGCAGGAGCGGCAGCAGGCCGGCGCCACGCTGCGGGCCAGCCTGGTGCAGGCCGGCCGGCTGCGCGCCCGGCCGATCGCCATGACCACGCTGGCCGCCATGCTCACCCTGCTGCCGCTGGCTCTGGCCATCGGCACCGGCTCGGAGATGCAGCAGCCGCTGGCCATCGCCATCATCTCGGGCCTGCTGGTGCAGCTGCCTTTGGTACTGTTCTTCATGCCGGTGCTGTTCCACGCCATGGCCGGCCGCTCCGATCCCGATTCCGCTCCCCACGATGCACACAGAACCACCTGACTCCCGAGCGCCGCTGCTGCAGGCGCGGCAGCTGCGCTCCGAACGCGCAGGCCCCATCGACTTCAGCCTGCACCCGGGCGAGACCGTCTGCATCGTCGGCCGCTCCGGCGCCGGCAAGAGTGTGTTCCTGCGCCTGCTGGCCGATCTGGATCCGGGCGAAGGAGGCTTGACGCTCGAAGGCGTGGACCGCATGGCCATGGACGCGCCCGCCTGGCGCCGCCAGGTGCTCTACCAGGCGGCCGAGGCGACCTGGTGGATGCCGAGCTTCCGCGAGCACCTGCACGGCGACGACGTGGCGCAGGCCAGCGCCCACATGGCCCGCCTCGACCTGGCGCCCGAACTGCTCGACCAGCCCCTGGCCCAGCTCTCCACCGGCCAGCGCCAGCGCCTGGCCCTGGTGCGTTCGCTGGCCCCCGCGCCGCGGGTGCTGCTGCTGGACGAGCCCACCGCCTCGCTGGACGCCGACTCCACCGCCCGCGTAGAAGCCCTGCTCAAGGAGCGCTGCGCCGCCGGCTGCGGCGTCGTCTGGGTCACCCATTCGGCCGAACAGGCGGCCCGCATGGGCGACCGTGTCCTCACCCTCGTTTCCGGAAAGCTGTCCGCACCATGATCATCCATCTCGGCCTGCGCGACGTGGCCCTGTCGGCCCTGCTGGTGCTGGTGAACGTGGCCCTGTCGCTGGCCCTGCGCCTGGGCGTGCACCGGCAGGTGCTGTGGGCCTCGCTGCGCATGGTGGTGCAGCTCTGCATCGTCGGGCTGCTGCTGAAGGCGGTGTTCCATGCCGCCTCGCCGGCGGCCACGGTCGCCATCGGCCTGGTGATGGCCGCGGCGGCGGCGCGCGAGGTGGCGGTGCGGCCGGCCCAGCGCTTCAAACGCGGCGGCAACTACCGCATCAGCGCGCTGGTGGTCGGGCTGTCGGCCACGGCCACGGTGCTGCTGGCGCTGCTGACCGCCATCCGGCCGGAGCCCTGGTACGACCCGCGCTACGCCATCTCGCTGCTGGGCATCATCCTGGGCAGCGTGCTCAATGCCGGCAGCCTGGCGATGGACAGTTTCCTCGAATCGGTGACCCTGCAGCGCGGCGCCATCGAGGCCCGGCTCGCCCTGGGCGCCACCATGCGCGAGGCCCTGGCCGCCCATGTGCGCGCGGCGGTGCGGCGCGGCATGATCCCGGTGATCAACCAGATGTCGGCCGCCGGCCTGATCACCCTGCCCGGCATCATGACCGGCCAGCTGCTGGCCGGCGTCGATCCGATGGAGGCGGTGAAGTACCAGATCCTGCTGCTCTTCATGCTGACCGGCGCGGGCGGCATCGCGGCCTTCGGCGTGGTGGCGCTGGCCGCGCGCTCGCTCACCGATGCGCGGCAGCGGCTGCGGCTGGACCGGCTGCGCTGAGGCGCTGCGGGGTTTCTCAGGTGCCGTTCATTTCTCCAAACTAAAATGGAACTCATTCTTATCTAGCCGCCTTCGCCCATGTCCTTTCGTCTGTCGCCACGCACCGGTCCCGGGGAAGCCCCCGTGCCCAGCGTCTCGACCCTGTACGAGGACCACCAGGGCTGGCTGCGCCGCTGGCTGGGCCGCCAGCTCGACGGCGATGCCCACCAGGCCGCAGACCTGGCGCAGGACACCTTCCTGCGCCTGCTGCAGCGCCAGCAGGCCGACATCGCCGAGCTGCGCGAACCGCGCGCCTTCCTCTCGCGCATCGCCCGCGGCCTGGTGATCGACTTCTGGCGCCGCCGCGAGATCGAACGCGCCTGGCTCGATGCCCTGGCCGCCCAGCCCGAGGCCTTCGCGCCCTCGCCCGAGCAGCAGGCCATGGCCATCCAGGCGCTGTGCCGCATCGACGCCATGCTGCAGGACATGGCGCCCCGGCCGCGCCAGGCCTTCATCCTGTCGCGGGTGCACGGGCTGCCGTATGCGGAGATCGCGTTGGAGCTGGGCGTGTCCGAGCGCATGGTCAAGCGCTACATGGCCGATGCGATGCTGCACTGCATCGCCCTCGACCTGGACCCCGCCGCCGCATGAGCGCGGGCAGCAGCCAGCCCGATTTCGCCACCCTGCAGCAGGCCGCGAAATGGTTCGCCGAGCTGGAGTCCGGCCCGGACG
Organism: Xylophilus rhododendri; assembly: GCF_009906855.1. NCBI lineage: Bacteria > Pseudomonadati > Pseudomonadota > Betaproteobacteria > Burkholderiales > Xylophilus > Xylophilus rhododendri. The sequence goes on along the minus strand of NZ_CP047650.1, from coordinate 4,662,155 downwards.
ACGGCCAGCGGCAGGCGCGCTGGCAGGCCTGGCTGGATGCTTCCGAGCAGCACCGCCTGGCCTGGCGCCGGGTGCTGGCGGTGCAGCAGGGCTTCGCCGCGATCAACACCAGCGCGCCGCAGGCACGGGCCTCCCGCCTCGCCCTGGATGCGGCCGCGCGTGGCCGCTCGCGGCGCGGCAGCCTGCGCACGCTGGGTGTGCTGGGTGTGAGTGCGCTGGCCGCCTGGGCCGGCCTGCGTGAAGCCTTCTGGCGGGCCGACCTGCAGACCGCCACCGGCGAGACCCGCGACTTCACCCTGCCGGACGGCGGCCGCATCTGGCTCTCGCCCGACAGCGCCGTGCGCCTGGCCTACGGGCCGCAGCAACGCGAGCTGGTGCTGCAGCAGGGCGAGGTGCTGATCGAGACCGCGCACGACAGCGCCCTGCCCGCGCGGCCCTTCGTCGTCTGCAGCCTGCATGGCCGGATGCGGGCGCTGGGCACCCGTTTTTCGGTCCGGCAGGTGGCGGACGACAGCACCACCCTGGCCGTGTTCGAAGGCGCGGTGGAAGCCCGCGCCGCCAGCGGCCCGCCGCATGTGGTGCCCGCCGGCCGGCAGATCGGCCTGGGCGCCGAGGGCCTCGGCCCCGAGAACGCCGCCTCGCCCGCCCGCGAAGCCTGGCGCGGCGGCCTGCTGCTGGCCGACGACATGCCCCTGCCCGACTTCCTCGCCGAACTCGGCCGCTGGCGGCGCGGCCACCTGGGCAGCGATCCCGCCCTGGCCGGCTGGAAGATCACCGGCGCCTTCCCCCTGCAGGACAGCGACCGGGCCCTGGCCATGCTGGCGCAGGCACTGCCGCTGCGCATCGAGACGATCACCCCCTGGTGGGTGACGGTGCTGCCGCGCTGAGCGACGTGTTCCGCGCCGCTGTCGTCCTGCCGGCCCTGTTCCTTGCCGTGGCGGCGGGCGGCTTGCACGCGCAGGATCGCCCCTCCTTCCATGTACCGCCCGGCCCGCTTAACACGGCCATCGGCAGTTTCGCCGCCCAGTCGGGCGCGCTGGTCTCGGCGGATGGGGCGCTGACGGCCGGCAAGGCCAGCCCCGGGGTCGAAGGAGAAACCGACGTGGCCCGCGGCTTCGAACGCCTGCTCGCCGGCACAGGCCTGCAGGCGCTTCGCGCGGCCGACGGCAGCTATGTGCTGCGGCCCGCTCCGCCCGCTGCCGCCGCCACCCCGCTCGTCACCGCCGGATGGAGCCTGCCGACCGTGCAAGTACAGGCCAGCGCCGAGCCGGACGCCGCCGCCCGCCTCGCCTCCGGCCAGCGCATCGCGCCCGGCGCGCAAGCCCAGCCGCAGACCGGCTTCACGCTGGACCGCCATGCCCTCGACCTGCTCCAGGCCAACGACCTGCAGCAAGCCCTGAGCCACGTCCCCGGCATCACCAGCTCCAACGTCGACAACTCCCGCTACCGCATCCACTCGCGCGGCTTCCAGATCGACACCCTGCAGTTCGACGGCGTCTCCACCGCCGTCGGCTACCTCACCCCGCCCAATCTGTCGATGTACGAAAGCGTGGAGGTGCTGCGCGGCCCGGACGGCGTGATGGCCGGCGTGGGCAGCGCAGGCGGCACCATGAACCTGGTGCGCAAGCGCCCGCAGCGCGCTTTCGAGGCCACGGCCAGGGTCGGCGCGGGCAGCTACCAGGCGCGCACCGGCCAGATCGACATCGGCGGCCCGCTGGACGCAGCCGGCCAGCTGCGCGGCCGCATCGTCGCCAGCACCGACCGCCAGGCCCTGCGCCAACAAGGCACCTGGCGCCACGACGACCAGCTCTACGGCGTGCTGGAGACCGACCTGGGCCCGTCCACCGAACTGCGCATCGGCGCCAGCCGGCAATGGCTGGATTCACGCTCCATGCAGTACGGCTACCCCACCTACACCGACGGCAGCTTCCTCAGGATTCCCTACGCCACCTACTACGGCGCCGACTGGAACCGCGAGACCTACCGCCTGGACACCGCCTTCGCCGAACTGCTGCACCGGCTGGATGCCGGCTGGTCGCTCAAGGCCTCGCTCAACCAGCTGCACAGCCAGCGCGACAGCGCCTTCGCAGGCCTGCGCGGCGCGGTGGTGGCCGGCCAGGACCTCAGCCGCTACCAGACCAGCACCATCCAGACCGAAGACCGCCAGACCGTGCTCGACCTGAAGGCCGCCGGCCCGCTGCAGGCCTGGGGCCGCAGCCACGACCTCACCCTGGGCCTGAACGCCAGCCACCAGCGCGATCCGCAAAGCAGCGCGCCCGGCGTGCCGCGTTATTTCGACGTGTCGCTGGCCGATCCGTATTCGCCGCCGCAGGCCGATTTCTCCACCAATGTCTCGCGGCAGGTCACCCAGACCGACCAGCTCGGCGCCTACGCCCACGGCCGCTTCGCCCTGGCCGACCGCCTGGACCTGGCCGCCGGCCTGCGCGCCAGCCGCTGGACCAGCCGTGTCGCCATCGACCCCCTGGCCAACGCCTCCGGCATGCAGGACCACCACGACGGCTTCGGCCCGCGCCTCACGCCCTCGGCCGGCCTGGTGTGGCGGCTGGATGCGGCCCGCCAGCTCTACGCCAGCACCAGCGCCATCTACACGCCGCAAACCCAGCGCGACGCCTCCGGCACCTTGCTCAAGCCCCTGCAGGGCCGCCAGGAAGAAGCCGGCCTGCGCCAGCAATTGGCCGAGGGCCGCCTGCAGCTCCAGCTCGCCCTGTTCCGCCTGGTGCAGGCCAACCGCGCGATGAACACACCGGGCGACACCACCGGCACCGTCTTCCAGGCCCAGGGCAAGGCCCGCACCCAGGGGCTGGACGCCCAGCTCAGCGGCCACCTCCAGCCCGGCTGGGAGCTGTCGCTGGGCTATACCCGCACCCTCACCCGCTACCTCGACAGCAGCGCCGACACCGGCCGTGCGGCCTTCATGGCCTACACCCCCGGCCACCTGCTCAAGGCCTGGACCGACTGGCGGCCCGCCGGCCAGCGCTGGCATGTGGGCGGCGCCCTCAAGGCCAGCAGCGCCTACCAGGTGGTGGACGGCAGCGCCACCATCCGCCAGCGCGGTTTCGCCACGCTCGACACCTGGATCGGCCTGAACCTGCGCCCCGGCCTGGAACTGCGCGCGCACCTGGAGAACGCCTTCGACCGCCTCTACTACCAGAGCCTGAGCAGCACGGCCGACCACAACTTCCTGGGCAATCCGCGCCTGCTGATGCTGACCCTGCAGGCGCGCTACTGAAAATATTTCCGCCCAGGCGGTTCCCCTTTTCCACGGCTCGTCCGGCATAGGAGAGATCAACCACTCCTTCTGCATGCCCGCCGTGACTGCCTCCCCGCGCTTCCCGCTCCGTGCCCTCTGCCTCGCCGCCTCGGCCGCCTGCGCGCCCCTCGCCCTCCATGCCCAGGCCACGACCGGCCAGCTGAAGGAAGTCACCGTCACGCCCACCGACGAGACCCACAAGGCGATCAACCCCGCCACCTCCATCGGCAGCAAGATCGCGCTGACCCAGCGCGAGATCCCCCAGTCGGTCAGCGTGGTCTCGCACGAGCAGATCGAATCGCAGAACCTGCTCGACCTGCAGCAGGCCCTGCGCGCGGCCAACGGCATCGTCACCACCAATGTCGACAGCTCGCGCTACCGCTTCTATGCCCGCGGCTACGAGATCGACACCCTGCAGGTCGATGGTGTGCCCACCCTGCTCAACTACCTCACCCCGCCCAGCCTGGTGATGTACGACCGGGTGGAAGTGCTGCGCGGCCCGGCCGGCCTGGTCAACGGCTTCGGCAGCGCCGGCGGCACCATCAACCTGGTGCGAAAGCGCCCCACCCGCGAGCTGCAGGCCTCGGCCGAAGTCACGCTGGGCAGCCTCAACACCCGCATCCTGCGTGCCGACGTGGGCGGTGCCCTCAACGCCGCCGGCACCCTGCGCGGCCGCATCGTGGGCGAGGCCCTGGAGCAGGACTACGAAACCCGCGGCGCCCACCGCCGCACCGACCAGCTCTACGGCGTGCTCGAAGCCGACATCGCCCCGGCCACCACCGCCAGCCTGGGCTTCAGCCGCCAGACGCTGAGCTCCAAGTCGATGCAGTACGGCTACCCCACCTACACCAACGGCAGCTTCCTCAACATCGACCGCGAGAAGTACTACGGCCCCGACTGGAACCACGAGACCTTCCAGCTGCTGACCAGCTTCGCCGAGCTGGAGCACCGCTTCGACGGCGGCTGGAAGGGCAAGGTCTCGCTGACCAATGCCCTGCAGGAGCGTTATTCGCTCTTCGGCGGCCTGCGCAACGCGGTCAATCCCGCCCTCAACACCACCCAGTACCAGACCAGCGTGGGCACCAGCCACGACCGCCAGACGGTGCTGGATGCCTATGCCAGCGGCCCCTTCTTCCTGCTGGGCCGCCGCCACCAGCTCACGGTGGGCACCGGCTACCTCTACGAACACAACCGGGCCTTCGGCGCGCCGGGCACGCCGCGCACCATCAACGTCAACCTGACGAACCCGGTGTCCAACATCGCGCCGATCACCTTCCTGGAGTCGGCCAAGTCGGTCTCCACCACCGACACCCGCCAGGCCAGCCTCTACGGCAATGCCCGCTTCAGCCTGACCGATCCGCTGAGCCTGATCGTGGGGGCGCGCGCCACCTGGTGGCGTTCGGAAGTCAGCCCGGACAGCGTCTACAACGCCAACGCCACCCGATTCACCAAGGACGCGATCGACGGCAAGCTCACGCCCTATGCCGGCCTGGTCTACGACCTCAACGACACGTATTCGCTCTACGGTAGCGTCACGCAGATCTTCTCGCCGCAGTCGGTGCGCGACTCCTCCGGCGCGCTGATCAAGCCCCTGCAGGGCCGCCAGTACGAGGCCGGCGTGAAGGCCGCCCTGCTCGACGGCCGGGCCGACGCCAGCCTGGCCCTGTTCCAGCTGACGCAGAGCAACCGCTCGGTGCGCGACCCCAGCGACACCGTCAACACCTACTACCTGGCGCAGGGCAAGTCGCGCAGCGAGGGTTTCGAGGCGCAGGTCTCCGGCCGCATCGATCCGCGCTGGGATGTCTCGGCCGGCTATGTGCGCACCAACACCCGCTACTTCGACAGCAGCGCCGACACCGGCCGCGCCGCCTTCTCGGCCTTCACGCCCAAACACCTGGTCAAGCTCTGGTCGCAGTACCGGCTGGGCGGCGTGTTCAGCGGGCTGAGCCTCAACGGCAGCGTCTACGCCACCAGCGAGTTCAGCACCAACACCTCGGGCGTGACGGTGCGCCAGGGCGGCTTCGCCACGGTGGATGTGGGCGCCACCTACCAGTTCACACCCAAGCTCTCGCTGGCGCTCAACATCACCAACCTGGGCGACCGCTACTACTACCAGTCGATCCAGACGCCGGCGGACCACAACTTCCTGGGCAATCCCCGCATGGCGATGCTGACGCTGCGGGCCAAGTACTGAGGAAGCCCACCAGCATGAACTCCTCCCTATTCCTGCCATCGCGCCGACAGGCGCTGGCCGCCCTCTGCGCCCTGCCCTTCGCGGGCGGTGCGCTGGCAACCCCGAACGGCTACCGCGAGGCCGACGGCGCCGTGCGCATCGAAGGCTCGCCGCTGTTGGTGGACACGCTGCGGCGCTGGAACCGCCTCTTCACCCAGGCCAATCCCGCCACCCGCCTGCGTGCCCTGGGCACCGGCTCGGACAGCGCCGTGCCGCTGCTGACCCACGGCGTCACGCTCGTCGCGGCCATGGACCGGCCCATCCATCCGCTGGAGGCCGCGGCCTACGCCAAGATCAATGGCGCCAGGCCGTTGGAGATCCTGGTCGGCTACGGCCGCGCGCAGGGCGACGGGCACACCGCCTGCTCGCTGGCGATCTATGTGAACCGGGCCAATCCGCTGGACCGGCTGACGATGCGCCAGCTCGCCGGACTGCTGGGCCAGGGTGCGCCGGACGGCGACCTCGGCACCTGGAGCCAGCTCGGCGTGGCGTCCGCGGCGGCGCATGCCGCGCGGGTGATCGCACTGCCCGGCACCAGCGCCACCGGCGGCCTGGTGCAGCAGCACATCCTGAAGAAACTCGACTTCGCGGCCGCCAGCGAATTCGTCGATACGCCCGAAGCCCTGCTGGCCCGTGTCGCGGCCGACCCCTGGGCCATCGGCGTGGCGCCTTCGGTGCCGCCGCCGCGCGGCGCCAAACGCATCGCGCTCGCCAGCGACGACGGCAGCCGGACGTGGCAGGGCACGGTGCAGGACATCCGCTCCGGCGCCTATCCCCTGGCCTGCCCACTGACCCTGGCGCTGCGCCGCCGGCAGGACGAGCCGCTCGATCCGCTGGCCGTCGCCTACGTGCGCCTGGCCCTGTCGCCGCAAGGCCAGTCCGCGCTGGCCCGGGGACCCGGCGGCTACCTCCCGCTCACACCCGAGCAGGCGCTGGCGCAACAAGGGAAACTCGCATGAAGACCTTGCGCGCACTCTGCCTGGCCGGCCTGGGCCTGGCCAGCGGCCTCCACGCCCAGACCCTGTTCCAGCCGCCCGCCGACGCCTCGTGGGTGCTGCCCGACGGCTCGGTCTCCATCGTCGGCAACGACGGCATGGAGACCCTGGTGCAGGACCTGAACCGGCTCTACGCCGACACCCATCCCGGCGTGCGTTTCCGCGTGAACATGAACGGCTCCTCCACCGGCATGCCGGCGCTGACGGCCGGCGCCACGCCCTTCGCGCCGATGTCGCGCGACATCTGGCCGATCGACCGGTCGGCCTTCGTGCAGACCTTCGGCTACGCGCCGGTGGCGATCCGCATCGGCTACAACGGCCACGGCCCGCGTGCGCCGGAAAAGACGCCGCCGGCGGTCTACGTCAACCAGGCCAACCCGCTGCCCGGCCTCACCCTGCAGCAGCTCGCCCGGGTCTTCACGGCGGGGCAGGACGGGGGCGATGTCAGCCGCTGGTCGCAGCTGGGCATGCAAGGCGAATGGGCGCAGCGCCGCATCCACGTCTACGGCCTGCGCGACGACGGCGGCTTCGCCACCTCGCTGCGGCTGCAGCGTTTCGGCGGACTGCCGTTCAGCCCGCGCTACGAGGCACTGGACTCGCGCGAGGCGGTGATCCGCGCGGTGGCGGCCGACCCCTTCGGCATCGGGCTGCTGGGCTGGATCGATGCCTCGGCCACTTCGAAGGACGTGCGGGTGCTGCCCCTGGCGGCCGCGCCGGGCCAGGCCTTCCACGGACCGTCCTATGAGGAGGTCCACGCCGGGCTCTATCCGCTTTCCGCGCCGCTGCAGCTGGTGGTGAACCGCCGCCCGGGCGAACCGCTGCCGGCCTTCGTGCTGGAGTACCTGCGGCTGGCGCTGTCCGATGCGGGGCAGGCGCTGGTCGAGCGCCAGAAGGACTCCGAAGAGGGCTATGTGCCGCTGAGCCCCGCCGATCTTTCAGCCGAACGTCACAAGTTGGAAAAATTGCATCGGCAAGACGGCTGAATTTGAACGCTATCTGAAGACGGCCGACAGGGACCCTTCAGCTTGCACGGCTAGCTTCCCGCGATGCCGTTTTTCAGACCCGCCTTCCCCCTCCCCGCCAGGCTCCTGGCCCTGGGCTGTATCGCCGCCTCCCTCAGCCCTGCCGCGCATGCGGACGAGGGCGGCCGGCTCAGCCTCATGCTCGGCCCCTACGCCTACCACTGGAGCGATGCCGAGGAACACAAACACGTCTATCTGCTGGGCCTGGAGCAAAAGCGCCAGGACGACAGCCTGATCGGCGCCGCCCTGTTCCGCAACTCCTTCGGCCAGCCCTCGGCCTATGTCTACTACGGCCACCAGTGGGACCATGTGCTGGGCCAGGCGCCGCTCTTCGCCAAGCTCAGCGGCGGCGTGATCTACGGCTACAAGGGCCAGTACCAGGACAAGGTGCCCTTCAACCACCACGGTTTCGGCCTGGCCGTGATACCGGCCGTGGGCTGGCAGTTCACGCCCGAGGACGCGGCGGAGGTCGGCATCCTGGGCAGCGCGGCGCTGATATTCACCTACAACCGCAGCTTCTGAGGCGGCAGGCCGGCGGGGTCTGCTAAAAACACGGCCCGTCCTCGCCGAACCGAAAAGCCGAAGTGAACCCAGCCACCCTGCCGCTACCGCTCCCGCCCCAGCAACCGCAGGAGGTCGAGCGCCTCACGGCCGGTCAATGGCAGGCCCTGCTCGAAGCCCCCGCCACCCTCGCCCTGCCCTGGATGCAGGCCGCCGCCGCGCTCGGCCATGCCGGCGCCCAGGCCGTGCTGGGCCAGTGGCTGCTGGACGGCCATGGCACGACAGCCGATGCGCCCGCCGCCCTGGCCAGCTTCCTGAAGGCCGCCGGACAGGGCCACGCCATGGGCATGAACATGGCCGGCCGCTGCTACGAGAACGGCTGGGGCACGCCAGCCGACCCGCAGGCCGCCGTGCGCTGGTTCCGCCAGGCGGCGGACCGCGGCCTGGACGCCGGCCTCTACAACCTTGCCAACCAGTTCGCCGCCGGCACCGGGGTGCTGCGCAGCGATGCCCAGGCCCTGGTGCTGTACCAACGCGCCGCGGCCATGGGCCATGCCAAGTCCTGGACCAAGGCCGGCCGCCACCACGAGGAAGGCCTGGCCACGCCGCGCGATGCCGAGCAAGCTTTGGAACATTACCGGCGCGGTGCCGAAGGCGGCGACTTCCGCGGCCAGTACCACTACGCCCGCATGCTGGCCGAACGCGGCCGCATGGAAGAGGCCCTGCCCTGGCTGCGGCGGGTGCCCGCCACGGCCACGCCGCGTTTTCTCGAAGAGGCCGGCCGGCTGCTGGCCGCCTCGCCCGATGCGCGGGTGCGCGCCGTCAGCGACGAGATGCTGGCCCGCGCCGCCGCCGCCTCGGCCGACAGCTCAGCCGATACAGGGCCCCTGGACGGCGAGCCGGCCTGAGCGCCCCGGCACCTCCTGCTGCACGATGGTGTGGCGCGGCAGGGTCATGCCGTGCGCCGCCCATTCCAGGGTGCGCAAGGCCACCAGGGTGTGGCCCTGGCGCACCCAGCCGGCCATCAGGCGCGAGAGCACCGGCATCAGGCGCTGGCCTTCCAGCTCGGCATGCAGGGTGAAGACCTGGTCCTGCGACTGCCCGGCGGTGCGCTCCAGCAGCCGGGTGTGCACATTGCCGGCGTCCGCGCCGTCCAGGCCGATGAGTTCGTCCAGCGTGGGCAGGGTGGTCGGGAACTGCGTCGGACCCAGGGTCTCGCCCGCCGCGTTCACCGGCACGAAGGGATGGGTGCCGCGCACGTCGGAGGCGCTGCGGATCTCCTGCGCCGCCTCGGCGCGCGCCGCGCCATCGTGGAACTGCCAGCCGGCGGCGCCATGCACCCGGGGCGGGCAGCCGAAGATCTCGGTGAAGCGCTTGACCGCGCGCGCCATCTCCCGCGCGGCCCAGGCATCGTCCTCGCGCAGCAGGTGGTCCTGCCAGCGCACATGGTCCCAGCAATGCACGCCCACCTCGAAGCCGGCATCGCGCACCGAGCGCAGCAGCGGCGCCTCGCGCAGGCCGATGTCGGGCCCGGGCAGCAGCATGCCGTAGAGCAGGGTGCGCAGGCCGTAGTGCTCCAGCACCGAGGTGCGGGCCACCTTCTTCAGGAAACCCGGCCGCAGCGCGCGCAGCACGGCGCGGCCGGTGTGGTCCGGCCCCAGGCTGAAGAGGAAAGTGGCGTCTGCCCCCTCGGCCCTGAACAGGTCGACCAGCGCCGGCACGCCCAGCCGGGTGCCGCGCCAGGTATCGACATCGACCTTGAGTGCGATGCGGGCCATGCGGCTCAGGCCACCAGGTCCGCCGCGGCTTCGGCCGGCGCGCGGTAGTAGTCGAGCAGCGCGGCCAGCGCATCCTGCATGGCCCAGCGCGGCGCCCAGTCCAGGTCGGCGCAGGTGTTGCGGATGTCGGGCACGCGGTGCTGCACGTCCTGGTAGCCGCGGCCGTAGTAGTCGGCCGAGCTGATGTCCTGCAGGCTCACCCGCGCCGCCGATTCGGCGTACTCGGGCATCTGCCGGGCCAGCGCCAGCAGCAGGGTGGCGAGTTCGCGCACCGACAGGATGTTGTTCGGATTGCCGATGTTGTAGATGCGGCCGTCGGCCACGCCGCCCTCGTTGGCGATGATCTTCATCAGCGCCGAGATGCCGTCGTCCACATAGGTGAAGGCGCGCTGCTGGCTGCCGCCGTCCACCAGCCGGATCGGCTCGCCGCGCACGATATGGCCCAGGAACTGGGTGATGACGCGGCTGGAGCCCTCCTTGGGCGTGTGCAGGCTGTCCAGGCCCGGGCCGATCCAGTTGAAGGGGCGGAACAGGGTGTAGCGCAGCCCTTCCTGCATGCCGTAGGCGTGGATCACCCGGTCCATCAGCTGCTTGGAGCAGGCGTAGATCCAGCGCGGCTTGTTGATCGGGCCGTAGACCATGTTGGAGGCCTCGGCGTCGAACTGTTCGTCCTCGCACATGCCGTAGACCTCGCTGGTCGAGGGGAAGATCACGCGTTTTCCGTAGCGCACGCAGTGGCGCACGATGGGCAGGTTGGCCTCGAAGTCGAGTTCGAACACCCGCAGCGGATCGCTCACATAGGTGGCCGGCGTGGCGATGGCCACCAGGGGCAGCACCACGTCGCACTTGCGCACGTGGTATTCGATCCACTCCTTGTTGATGGTGATGTCGCCCTCGGCGAAATGGAAACGCGGATGCTTCAGCCAGGGCGCGACGCGGTCGGTCTGCATGTCCATGCCGTAGACCTCCCAGTCGGTGGTCTCCAGAATGGCACGGGTCAGGTGGTGGCCGATGAAACCGTTGACGCCGACGATGAGGATTTTGAGCATGGGACGCTTTCAGCAGATGGGGCTTGGTGCCGCCGAGGTGTCGGCCGCGACGATGGCGCTGCCGAAGAGGGAGAGGAAAAGAGCGGGGTCGAGCAGTTGGCCGTCCACCGTCGCCCGCAGGATGCGCAGCAGGCTGCCGTCGCCGGCCAGCAGCCAGAGCCGGCCTTCGTGGCAGGCCAGGCGCAGGCCCTGGCCAGGCAGCTGCGGCAGCCCTGCCGCACGCAGGCTGCGTTCGATGAACACACGCCGGCCGGCGATGTCGAGAAAGGCCGGCGGATACGGCGGCGCCAGGGCACGCACCAGGTCGTGGATGCGCTGGGCGCTGCCGTCGGCGGGAATGCGCCCGTCCTCCGGCTTGCGGCCGCCGTAGTAGCGGCCGTCCGACAGGCGCTGCGGCGACAGCACCGCCGTGCCGCCCAGCAGCCCCGGCAGGGCCCGCACCAGCACCAGTTCGGACGCCACCACCACCTTGGCGAACACCTCGGCGGCCGTGTCGTCGCCCAGGATGGGCACGGCGAACTGGCCGGCGATGGCGCCGGCATCGGGCTTGATCTCCATCGCATGCAGGGTGGCGCCGGTGGCGCGCGCGCCCTCGATCACCGCCCAGTTGACCGGCACCCGGCCGCGGAACTGCGGCAGCAGCGAGCCGTGCATGTTCCAGGCGCCCAGGCGCGGCAGCAGCAGCCAGGGTTCCTTGAGCATCTGGCGGAAATAAAAGGAGAAGACGAAGTCCGGCTGCAGCGCGGCGCCGCGCGCCAGCACCTCGGGCGCATTGGCGTCATCGGGCGCGATGCAGTCGATGCCGTGCTCCTGCGCCAGCGCGGCCACGCTGTCGAACCAGATGTTCTCGCCCGGCTGGTCGCGGTGGGTCACCACCAGGTCGACCCGCACCCCGGCATCGAGCAGCACCTTCAGGCAGCGCACACCCACCTGGTGGTAGGCGAAGACGATGGCCCTCTTCATGGCTTCTTCTCCAGCACCGCCCGCACCACGTAGCGCGGCCGGCCGCGCACCTCCTGGTAGATGCGGCCCACGTACTCGCCCAGCAGGCCGATGCCCAGCAGCGCCAGCCCGACGAAGAAGAACAGCAGGGCGAACAGGGTGAAGGTGCCGCCCTCCTCCGGCCCCAGGAAGATGCGCCGCGCCGCCAGCAGCACGAAGAGCAGGCCCGACAGCATGGACACCGCCATGCCCAGCACCGAGAACATCTGCAGCGGCACCACCGAGAAGCCGGTCACCAGGTCGAAGTTCAGCCGGATCAGGCTGTAGAGCGAGTACTTGGATTCGCCGGCATGGCGCGCCTCGTGGCTCACCACGACTTCGGTCGGGTTCTGGGCGAACTGCCAGGCCAGGGCCGGGATGAAGGTGTTCGATTCCTGGCAGAGGTTGATCAGGTCCACCACCCGGCGGCTGTAGGCGCGCAGCATGCAGCCCTGGTCGGTCATGACGATGCCGGTGAGCCGGCGGCGCATGCGGTTCATGGCGGCCGAGGCCCAGCGGCGCCAGCTCTTGTCCTGGCGGTCGCGGCGGATGGAGCCCACGCAGTCGTGGCCCGCATCCATGGCGGCCAGCAGCAGCGGGATGTCTTCCGGCGGGTTCTGCAGGTCGGCGTCCAGCGTCACGATGCGCTGGCCGCGGCATCGCTCGAAGCCGGCGAGGATGGCGCGGTGCTGGCCGAAGTTGCCTTCGAGCAGCACCACCCGGGTCACCTCCGGCCGGGCCTCGAACTGGCGGCCCAGCACGGCGGCCGAGCGGTCCTGGCTGCCGTCGTCCACGAAGATGACTTCGTAGGGCTGGCCCAGCGCGTCGAGCGCGGCGTAGAGCCGCTCGAACAGCGCCGGCAGGCCGTCGGCCTCGTTGTAGACGGGGATCACCACACTCAGCGCGGGCTGGTCGATCTCGTCGGCGATCCAGCGGTGCAGCGCCGACTCGGCGGGAAAGACGGTGGTCATCGTGGACTCCTTCATCGCAGGCATCCGACGGCGCGGGCGGCCGCGGTGCAGACACGCGCCACATCGGCGTCCGCCATGGCCGGGAACAGCGGCAGGGTGACGGTGCGCGCGCCGATGTCCTCGGCCACCGGGAACTGGCCGGCCTGCCAGCCCAGGCCGCGGAACAGGCCAAAGAGATGCATGGCCGGGTAATGCACCCCCACGCCTATGCCCTGGGCACGCATTGCGCCGATGAATTCGCCGCGCCGCGCCGCCGTGGCACGCGGCAGCAGGGGCTGGAACATGTGCCAGTTGCTGTTGTCGAAATCGTCCGGCGGCAGCTCGAAGCCGGCGCCGCGGTTCCAGCGCTCGAAGTACTGCCGCGCCAGTGCGCGCCGCCGTGCGGTGAAACCGTCGATGGAGCGCAGCTGGCCCAGCGCGATGGCCGCGGCGATGTCGGTCATATTGGCCTTGCCGCCCCAGGCCTTCACCTCCAACGTGCCGTCGGGAAAACGCTCCACCCCCTGCAGCCGCAGGCGCTCGAAGGCCGTTGCCTCGGCCTGGTTGCGCAGCACCAGGCAGCCGCCCTCGCCGCTGGTGAGGTTCTTGTTGGCATGGAAACTGAAGGCGACCAGGTCGCCGGTGCTGCCGATCTCGCGGCCCCGCCAGCTGGCGCCGAAGGACTGGGCCGCATCCTCGATCACCCGCAGGCCGTGGCGCGCGGCCAGGGCCTGCAGCCGGTCGCGGTCCACAGGCAAGCCGGCCAGGTCCACCGGGATGATGGCGGCCGTGCGCGGCGTCACCGCCGCCTCGGCCGCATCCAGGTCGATGTTGCGGGTGAGCGGATCGACATCCACGAAGATCGGCGTGGCACCCACCGCCAGGATCACATTGGCCGTGGCCACCCAGGACAGCGGCGTGGTGATGACCTCGTCGCCCGGCCCGATGCCGCACAGGCGCAGCGCCAGTTCCAGCGCCGCCGTGGCCGAGTTGACCAGGCGCACCGGCCGGCCCCCGAAGCGCTCGGACAGGGCCGCCTCCAGCGCGGCGCAGCGCGGGCCGGTGGTGATCCAGCCGGAGCGCAGCACCTCGCCCACTTCGGCGATGGTCAACTCGTCGATGGACGGGCGGGTGAAGGGAAGAAAGTCCTGTTCGTTCATCAGGTAGAGGCTCCGCTGCGCGCCACCAGGACGACGCCGATCACGATCACGCCGATGCCCAGCCAGCGCTGCGCATCCGGCTGTTCACCGAACAACCACCAGGCCAGCAGCGCATTGAGCACATAGCCGATGGACAACATGGGATAGGCCTGGCTGACCGGCAGCCGCGACAGGGCCACCACCCACAGCACCACACTGACGCCGTAGCAGGCCAGGCCGCCGAGGATGGCCGGCTGGCGGGCCGCCGCCCAGGCCAGGGCCAGGGCGCCGGCCGGACCCACGTCCAGCGAGATCCGGCCCAGCGCATTGGCGCCGGCCTTCAGCAGCAGCTGGGCCAGGGCGTTGAGCAGCACGCCGGCCAGCACCCAGGAGAAATCGGCCAGCCTCATGGCGCCACCGCCTTCACCACGGCCACCCGGAAGGCGTCCTGGTAGACCGGCTGCATGCTGCGGCGCGTGGCCTCGGGCAGCTCGGCCCAGGTGGTGGGTGACATGTAGGCCGCGGCCTGGGGCAGCGACTGCCAGGTGGAGAGGAAGGCGTCCAGCTCCGGGATCCAGCGGCCGGGCTCGTGGCGCTCGCCATAGTCGAACTCGTCCACGTAATCGACCAGGGTCACATGGCGGCGCAGGTAGAAGGGCAGGGTCTGGTCGTAGCTGCGAACCGCGAAGACCGGCGTGTCCGGCGCGATGCGCGGCAGCAGCAGTCCGGCGATCTGGCGGCTGCTCTTGGTCTGGCCGTATGTATCGTGCGACTGCATCAGCGCCAGCGTGCCGGCCAGATGGGCCAGGGCCACGGCGACGATCGCCGCCGTCACCCGCTGCCGACCCAGCAGCCGCCAGGCCAGGGCCGCGCCGGCCAGGAACAGCACGGCGCCTGCCGCCAGGCCCAGGCCGAGTTCATGGGCGGCCTGCGGCGGCGTGCGCGCCGAAGCCAGGCGTGCCACGAAGAAGGAGGCGATGCCCACCACCGCCCAGGCGGCCACCGGCAGCATCAGCTGGCGCTTGAGCGCACCGGCCGACACACCCCGCAGCCGCTCGGCCAGCAGCAGCGCCAGCGCCGGGAACATCGGCAGGATGTAAGACGGCAGCTTCGAATGCGAGACGCTGAAGAACAGCAGCACGAAGCCCGACCACAGCAGCAGCATGCGGCGCGCGGTGCGCTCGGCCGGCGCCACGTCCGCGCCGGGCGCGCGCAGCCAGGCCAGGCCGCCGGTCCAGGGCAATGCGCCGGCCAGCAGCAGCGGCAGGTAGTACCACCAGGCGCCCTCGCGGTGGTGCACATCGGTCAGGTAGCGGGCGAAGTGTTCATGGATGAAGAAGAACTCCGCGAAGCCCGGATTGCGCGCCGACACCGCCACGAACCAGGGCGCCGCCAGCAGCAGCAGGATCAGGGCGCCCGAGAACCAGCGCATGCCGCGCAGCAGCCGCGTGTCGCGCTCCCACAGGCAGAGCAGCAGCAGCACGCAGCCCGGTATCAGGATGCCGACCAGGCCCTTGCTGAGCACCGCGCCGGCCATCGCCGCCCAGGCCAGCCAGGTCCAGCCGCGCCGCTGGCCCGGCGTGGCGCCTTCGCGCAGCGCCAGCAGCATGGCGCAGAGCACCAGTGTCAGGAACAGGCACAGGCCCGCGTCCAGCGTGAGGAAATGGCTGTTGCCGATGATCCAGCTCATGCCCGCGGCGATCGCCAGGGCCCGCACGCCGGTGTCGCGGCCCCACAGCCGGGCGGCGGTATAGCCCACCGCCAGCACCGCCAGGAAACCCGCCAGCGCCGGCCACAGCCGGGCCGCGAATTCGTCGACGCCGAAGAGCTGCATCGACAGCGCGCCCAGCCAGTACTGCAGCGCCGGCTTCTCGAAATACAGCAGGCCGTTCAGGCGCGGCGTCACCCAGTCGCCGCTCTGCAGCATGCCCAGGGAGAGCGTGGCGTAGCGGCCCTCGTCGGAATGGATCAGGGTCCGGCCGCCGAGCGGCACGAACCACAGCAGCGCAAACAGAGCGACCAGGGCCAGCAGCGGTCCACGTCGCATCAGGCCTCCGAACCGGCGATGCCGGAGGACCGCGCCGCCGCCATCTGCCGCCGCCAGGGGAAACCGAAGGCCAGCCGGGCGCCGACCGCGCCGATCAGGCCCCCGCAGATGACGTCCATCGGGAAATGCAGGCCCAGGCAGATCCGGCTCCAGCAGATCGCCGCCGCGCCGGCCCAGGCCAGCGCGCGCCAGAACCAGGGCCGTCCGGCCAGCGCCACGCCATAGGCGAAGGCCAGCGCGCCGGCCGCATGCAGGCTGGGAAAGCCCTTGCCCTGGCCGTGCTGCATCCACTGCATGCCGAGCTGCAGCGCGGCCGGCCGCGGCAGGTCCAGATGGTTGCGCATGGTGTGGGCGCACAGCCAGGCCAGCGCCATGCCGGCGGCGATGCGCAGGCAGGCCTTGCGGCCGGCGGGCGAACGCAGGCCGTCGCCCAGGGCCAGCACCGGCAGCAGCCAGGGCAATCCGCTGGTGCTGAAACGGGCCGCTTCCACCACCCAGGCGGGTGTCTGGGCGTTGGCGTTGAGCCAGAGGAAAAAGACGATTTCCGGCGAAGTCTGCATCTCATTCTCCGGAACGTGCCATGCGGCGATGGGACACCATATCGACGAGACCGCCAATGGTCCAGCAGAGCCATGCGGTCCATAGGGTATGGCTGGTGAAGTGCGCGCCGCGCCACTGCTGGCACAGCCCCAGCGCCAGGCCGACCGCCAGCGCCGCCATAAGCCAGCGCCGCGCCAGCAACGGCATGCGGCGGCGCAGCGCGAAATAGCCGCCGATGAAGGCAAAGCCGGTGGCCGCATGGCCGGCCGGAAAACAATGGCCGGGGCCGCCGTCGATGGAACCCAGGTTCCAGTGCGACACATGGGGCAGCACGCCGCCGAACTCCCGCAGGTCCCAGGGGCAGCTGGTATGGCTGGTGTATTTCATCACCGCAACCACGAGCAGGCCCAAGGAAATCGACAGGGGTAATTGCAGGCGTTCGCGCGAATCGAGCCGGCGCAGGAAACCGAAAGGCCGGAATATGCCGACGCAAAACAGCGCGAGCATCAGCCAGCCGATATTGCGCGTGCCGATGTGCAGGGTGGTTTCCAGCAGCGGAAAGGCCCGCAGCGGAAAACCCTGGGCGCCGCCCGTCAGCCGGGCCACCGCCAGGTCGAGCCCGCTCATGTCCCAGGCGAACAGCGCCAGGAAACCGGCGATGGTGATGCCGGCAAAGCGCAGGCCGGCCGACGAACGGACGGACAGCGAAACAGGGCTGGCAGGTTGGAGGATGGGGTTCACGGGATTTTCTGAAATATCTGGCCGAGCGGATTCTAGTAATCCACCCCTTACCTCAAAATTAATGCCTCGATCAGAAACCGTTCAGCTTGATGAAGCTTTTATGAAAGCAGCGTGAACCGAGTCTGAATATTTCTTTCATATGCTCGCGGGCGATTCGGCGGCCGCCCTATCGCCGGGATGCAGACGGGGCCATCGCCCCCGCAGAAAGCCAACTGCGCAATGCTTCACGTTTTGCGCGCCGAAATTCGGCAGCCGGGCAACTCGACCATGCCTTGCCGGTCCAAGCTTTCAACCATTTCCACCGCCTTCGCGACGTCGCAGTCGAACGAGCCATGAGTGTTCAGTCCGTCCTCTACCCTTCGATGGATCAGCGCCCGGCGGCGCCGGCTTCGGGCTGGTCCCGGCCGCTGATCGCCCTGGCGGGCAGCTTCCCCCTGCTGGCCCTGGGCGGGCATGTGCTGGGCTTTCCCCGGCTGGTCACGGTGTTGCCGGGGCTGGAGGGCATGTCGGCGCTGACCGCCGCCGCGCTGATCGCCTTGTGCGAGGCGGTCTGGTGGCAGCCGGTGGAGCGCAGCCGGCACAGCCACGCGGCCGCCTTCGTCGCCATGGCCATCGCCCTGCTGGTGCTGGCCAGCCATCTCTTTTTCGGTGCCGACCGCCTGAGCGGCATCGTCGAGGCGCAGCTGTCCTTCAGCGCCGTCCAGGCCGGGGCCCGCATGGCGGTGGCCACCGCCGCCTGCGTGCTGCTGCTGGCCCTGGCCGTGCTGCTGGCCCGCAGCCGCCCGCATCTGGCGGTGACCGGCAGCAGCCTGTGCCTGCTGGTCGCCAGCACCGCCCTGCTGAGTTATGGCTATGGCGTGCACGACCTCTACGCCCTGGCCGGCTTCGACACCCTGGCGCTGCACACCGCGATCTCGCTCTTCCTGCTGGCGCTGGCTTCCATCCTGGCCGCGCCCGGCGCCTTGTGGCGCGGCGTGCTGGTCTCGGCGACCGAGGCCGGCCGCTCCACCCGGCGCCAGCTGCTGCTGGTGCTGACCGCCCCCCTGGCCGGCTGGCTGCTGCTGCACATGAGCAGTTCGGCCGGACTGGGTGTCGGCGTGGCCATGGCCCTGATGGTCATCCTGACCGTGGTGCCGATGGCGGTGCTGGTGGTGCGCGACGGCAGCCACCTCGAATCGCTGGAACACGAACGCGCCGCCCGGGCCGAGGCCGAAGCCCACGCGGCCTGGCGCATGGAAGGCCAGCTGGCCGAGCAGGCCGCCCGCATCGCCCTGCAGGCCGAAGAAGCGGCCCATGCCCAGGCCGCGCTGTTCCGCAGCCAGAAGCTCGAAACCGTGGGCCAGCTCACCGGCGGCATCGCCCACGACTTCAACAACCTGCTGATGACCGTCAGCGGCAACCTGCAGCTGCTCAAACGCAAGCTCGGCGCCGAGCATCCCCTGCTCCGCCATGTGGAGAGCGCCGCGGCCGCCGTCGACAAGGGCGCGCGCCTGACGCACCAGTTGCTGACCTTCTCGCGCAGCCAGCGCCTGGACCTGAAGCCGGTCGCCATCGCACCGGTGCTGGCCAGCGCACGCGAGCTGGTCGGCCCGGCCCTGGGCACCGGGCTGCAGCTGCGCTTCGACGACCAGGCGGCCGGCGCCTGGGCCCAGACCGATGCCGGCCAGGTGGAACTGGCCATCCTCAACCTGCTGCTCAATGCCCGCGACGCCATGCCCCTGGGCGGCAGCGTGACGGTGCAGGCGCTGCGGCACGAGGAAGCGCTGGACGGCGGCCCGCCCCGGCCCTACGTGATGATCCGCGTGGCCGACGGCGGCACCGGCATGACGGCCGAGGTCGCCGCACGTGCCTTCGACCCCTTCTTCACCACCAAGGAACAGGGCAAGGGCACGGGGCTGGGCCTGTCGCAGGTGTATGGCTTCGCCCAGCAGTCCGGCGGCAGCGCGCGCATCCTCAGCGCGCCGGGGCGCGGCACCACGGTCGAGATCCTGCTGCCGGAAGTGGCGCCGGCGGCGGCCGTCGACCGGCCCGTGCAGGCGCCCGCGCAGAGCAGCCACCGCAACCGCCAGGTGCTGGTGGTGGACGACGACGACGGCGTGCGCGCCGTGATCGTCGATTGCCTGCGCGAAGCCGGCATCGAGGTCACCGAAGCCAGCAACGGCGCCGATGCCCTGGCCCGGCTGGACCACTGGCGGCCCGATGCCGCCGTCATCGACTTCCTGATGCCCGGCATGAACGGCGCCGAGGTCGCCCGCCGGGCGCAGCAGCAGTGGCCGGCCCTGCCCATCGTCTTCGTCAGCGGCTATTCGGACACCCTGGCGCTCGACGGCGTGGCCGGCGCGGTGGTGCTGCGCAAGCCCTTCCGGGTCGAGGAACTGCAGCAGCGGGTGGCCCAAGCCCTGCACTGATTGTTGACTCCAGGTTAAGCACGGTTTAACCCGGGCGGAGCCGGCGGCGGGCCCGCGGCCGGCACCATTGCCTTTTGTCCAGGCAATGCGGAGATATCGCCCATGAAGACGTACAGGATCGCCACCATTCCCGGAGACGGCATCGGCAAGGAAGTGGTGCCGGCCGGCCGCCAGCTGCTGGAGGCGCTGGCCGCTTCCAGCACCGGCCTGCAATTCGAATTCGAGGACTTCCGCTGGGGCGGCGACTGGTTCCGCGCCCACGGCGAGATGATGCCGGCCGACGGCCTGGAAGCCCTGCGCGGCAAGGACGCCATCCTCTTCGGCTCGGCCGGCGATCCGCACATCCCCGACCACGTCACCCTCTGGGGCCTGCGCCTGAAGATCTGCCAGGGCTTCGACCAATACGCCAATGTGCGGCCCACCCGCATCCTGCCGGGCATCGACGGCCCCTTGAAGCGCTGCGGCCCGAACGACCTGGACTGGGTGATCGTGCGCGAGAACTCCGAGGGCGAATACGCCGGCGTGGGCGGCCGGGTGCACCAGGGCCATCCCAACGAGGCGGCGACCGATGTCTCGATGATGACCCGCTCCGGCGTGGAACGCATCATGCGTTTCGCCTTCGCCCTGGCCGAGTCGCGGCCGCGCCGGCAGCTGACGGTGGTCACCAAGAGCAATGCCCAGCGCCATGCGATGGTGATGTGGGACGAGATCGCCGCCCAGGTGGCCCGCGAGTTCCCGGACGTGAAGTGGGACAAGGAGCTGGTCGACGCCGCCACCGCGCGTATGGTCAACCGCCCGGCCACGCTGGACACCATTGTCGCCACCAATCTGCATGCCGACATCCTGAGCGACCTGGCCGCGGCGCTGGCCGGCAGCCTGGGCATCGCGCCCACCGCCAACATCGATCCGGAACGCCGCTACCCCAGCATGTTCGAGCCTATCCACGGATCGGCCTTCGACATCATGGGCAAGGGCCTGGCCAATCCGATCGGCACCTTTTGGTCGGTGGTGATGCTGCTGGAACACCTCGGAGAATACGAGGCCGCGGCGCGGGTGATGGCCGCGGTGGAAGCGGCCACCGCCGACAAGTCCCTGCACACCCGGGACCTCGGCGGCAACGCCACCACCGCCCAGGTCACCCGGGCGGTGTGCGGCTTCGTCGCCGCCAGCGCGCAGCAGCGCCAGGCGGCCTGAGGCGACGGCTCCGACCCCAAAAAACAAAAGAGACAAGCACCATGAACGCCATCCGATCCACCCTGGCCGCCGCCGCACTGGGCCTGGCCGCCCTGGGCGCGCAGGCCCAGGCCTTCCCGAACAAGCCGATCACCCTGGTCGTGCCCTTCCCGCCCGGCGGCAGCTCCGACGTGCTGGCCCGGGCGCTCACCGACAAACTCTCGCAGAGCCTCGGCCAGCCGGTCGTGGTGGAAAGTCGGCCCGGCGCTGGCGCCACGCTGGGCGCGGCTTACGTGGCCTCCGCCAAGCCAGACGGCTACACCCTGCTGATGGGCGCGGTGCACCATGCCATCGCCACCAGCGTCTACCGCAAGCTGCCCTACGACTTCGACAAGAGCTTCGCCCCCATCACCACCGTGGCCCTGGTGCCCAATGTGCTGGTGATCAGCGCCAAGTCGCCGGTGACCGACGTCAAAGGCCTGGTCGCCCAGGCCAAGGCCGCGCCGGAGAAACTCTCCTTCGGCTCCAACGGCAACGGCACGCTGCAGCATCTGATCGGCACCCAGTTCGCCGCCAGCACCGGCATCGAACTGCTGCATGTGCCCTACAAGGGCAGCGCGCCGCTGACCACCGACCTGCTGGGCGGCCAGGTCAATATGTCCTTCGACACCATCACGCCGGTGGTGCCCTTCATCAAGGCCGGCAAGCTGCGGGCCCTGGCCGTCACCACCGCCAAGCGCTCCGGCACCCTGCCCGATGTGCCCACGCTGGAGGAAGCGGGCCTGAAGGGCTTCGACCAGGGCACCTGGTTCGGCATCCTGGCGCCGGCCGGCACGCCGCGCGACATCGTCGCCAGGCTGAACAGCGAGATGGTCAGGATCATCCATTCGCCCGACTTCCAAAAACGCATGGAAGACATAGGCGCCGAGCCGATGGGCGACACGCCGGAGCAGATGAGCGCGCAGATCAAAAGCGATACTGCCCGCTACGCCCGGCTGGTGAAGGATGCGAACGTGGCCATCGAATAAGCCCTCGTCTCCTTCTTGCCGGGCGCCATCACGACGCAGAAGGAGACAACACTTGAAAACCCATCGCACCCCGAGACTGCTGCGCGGCGCCCTGCTCGCGGCCCTGACCCTGCTGGCCGGCGCCGGCGCCATCGCCCAGATTCGCCCGATGCGCCTGGACATCGGCAGCCCGGCACCCGCCTCGGTGCTCTACATCGGCAGCAGTTTTTTCTACTACAACAACGGCATCAACAACATCGTGGGCAACCTGGCCCGGGCGGGCGATCCGCCCGCACGCCCGGCCAGCACCATGATCACCATCAGCGGCGCGGGTTTCGACTGGCACGACGTCGACTCCTACTTCCGACCGGACGCCGTGGCCCGCTACACCATAGACCGCAACAACGAGCTGCATTTCAACTCGCGCTCGCCGCTGTTCGACGTGGCGATCATGATGGACTGCAGCCAGTGCGCCTTGCATCCCGATCTGAAGGCCAACTTCCACGCCTATGCCAAGAAGGATGCAGAGATCGTGCGCAAGCACGGCGCGCGGCCGGTGTTCTTCATGTCCTGGGCCTACCAGGACCATCCCGAGATGACGCAGGGCCTGGCCGAGGCCTACACGCAGATCGGCAACGACAACGACGCCCTGGTCATTCCCGCGGGCCTGGCCTTCGCGCGTTCGCTCCGGGACCATCCCGAGATCCCGCTCTACGTGGCCGACAAGCGCCATCCCACCCTGGCCGGCGGCTACCTCGCCGCCGCCACCACCTATGCAACGATCTGGCGCCGGTCGCCGGTCGGCCTGAAGGAGACCGCCGGCCTGCCCGCCGATGTCGCCCTGGCGCTGCAGACCGCCGCCTGGGCCACGGTGCAGGACTATTTCGGAGCCAGGAACTGAAGGGCCGGTGCGCAGGACGGACCATGCCCGCCACCATCCAGCCCGCCGACCTCGCCTTCTTCTCCACCCTGGCCGCCTGCGGCAGCCTGAGCGCGGCGGCGCGCGAACTGGGCGTGAGCACACCGGCCGTCAGCAAACGCCTGGCGCAGATGGAGGCGCGCGCCGGCGTCGCCCTGGTCACCCGCACCACCCGCCGCATGGGCCTGACGCCCGAAGGCGAGGTCTACCTGGAACACGCCCGCCGCATCCTCGGCGGCATCGACGAGCTGGAGGAACTGCTGGGCGTGGCCAAGGCCGTGCCCCAGGGCCTGCTGCGGGTGAACGCCACCCTGGGTTTCGGCCGCAGCCATGTGGCGCCGCTGATCTCCGCCTTCGTCGGCCAGTACCCGCAGGTGGACGTGCAGCTGCAGCTGTCGGTGAGCCCGCCGCCGCTGACCGAGGACAGCTTCGATGTCTGCATCCGCTTCGGCGCCCCGCCGGACACCCGTGTCATCGCCCGCCGCCTGGCGGCCAACCGGCGCCTGCTCTGCGCCTCGCCGGCCTACCTCCAGCAGCACGGCGTGCCGAAAGCCCCGGCCGACCTGGCCCGGCACAAATGCATAGGCATACGCCAGGGCGAGGAGGCCTACGGCGTCTGGCGCCTGACCGCCCTGCAGGGCCGGCAGGCGGTGACCCGGGTGGTGAAGATCCGCGGCAACCTCACCACCAACGACGGCGGCATCGCCGTCAGCTGGGCCCTGGCCGGCCACGGCATCCTGCTGCGCGCCCAATGGGATGTGGAACGCTACCTGCGCGAGGGCCGGCTGGTGGAGGTGCTGGCGCAGTACGCCACGCCGGATGCGGACATCTACGCCGTCTATCCGCAGCGCCACCAGCTGACGGCGCGGGTGCGGACCTTCGTGGACTTCCTGGCCGAGTCCTTCCAGAAGCAGAACGAAGGCTGAGCCAGGGCGGCGCAGGACGGTGCGTGCCGACGCACCATTGCGGGCCGCGCCGGGCCTCGCCGGGCGGCGGCATGGCCGAACTCAGTGCACCGGCGGCGCGGGCCGGCCTCCCAGGGGCCATGCAGGCCCGGCACAGAACCTGCTTCATGTCCTGCGATCCGCGCGACAACGCAGCCGCCGGATCGCTCCCGCTAATGAAGGCGTCCTCTCCAAACCCACCCGTGGCTCCACGGCGGTGCGTGGTTTCGGTCGCCTTCCACGGACGGCGCCGGCCCCACGGCTGGCACGCGAAGCACCGGGTCCCCACGCAGGATACCCCATGAAAATCATCCTCATCGGCCACGGCATGGTGGGCCACAAGTTTCTCGAAAGCCTGGCTGCGACCGGCATCGAGCATGCCCAGGTCACCGTGCTCTGCGAAGAACCGCGCGCGGCCTACGACCGGGTGCATCTGTCGGAATTCTTCAGCGGACGTTCGGCCGAGGCCCTGTCCTTGGTGGAGGCCGGCTTCTTCGAGCGCACCGGCTTTTCCCTGCGCCTGGCCACCCGGGCCGCTTCCATCGACCGGCGCGGCAACACCGTCACCACGGTGGACGGCCAAGTCCTGCCCTACGACAAGCTGGTGATCGCCGCCGGCTCCAACCCCTTCGTGCCCCAGGTGCCGGGCCGTGACCGGGCGCACTGCCATGTCTACCGCACCATCGAGGATCTGGAGGGCATGCAGCTCTCCGGCTCCAAGTCGCAGACCGGCGTGGTGGTGGGCGGCGGCCTGCTCGGCCTCGAATGCGCCAAGGCCTTGCGCGACATGGGCCTGCAGACCCATGTGGTGGAGTTCGCCCCGCGCCTGATGGCGGTGCAGGTGGACGAGGCCGGCGGCCGGGTGCTGCAGGCCAAGATCGAAGAGCTGGGCGTGCAGGTGCACACCGGCCGCAACACCCTGGAGATCACCGACGGCGCGCGCGGCCGCCACCGCATGGTGTTCGCCGACGGCTCGCACCTGGAGGCCGACATGATCGTGTTCTCCGCCGGCATCCGCCCGCGCGACGAACTCGCCCGCCAGAGCCAGCTGGCCGTGGGCCCGCGCGGCGGCATCGCCATCGACAGCACCTGCCGCACCAGCGACCCCGACATCTACGCCATCGGCGAATGCGCCGCCTGGAACGAACAGACCTTCGGCCTGGTCGCCCCCGGCTACGACATGGCGCGTGTGGCCGCCCGCCACATCGCCGACGACGCCGACGCCTCCTTCGTCGGCGCCGACATGAGCACCAAGCTCAAGCTGATGGGCGTGGACGTGGCCAGCATCGGCGATGCCCACGGCCGCACCGCCGGCAGCCGCAGCTACCAGTACCTGGACGAGCGCCGCCAGGTCTACAAGAAGATCGTGGTGAGCCCGGACGGCCAGCAGCTGCTGGGCGCGGTGCTGATCGGCGACGCGGCCGAATACGGCACCCTGCTGCAGATGGCCCTGAACGGCATCAAGCTGCCGGCCGAGCCCGAGTTCCTGATCCTGCCCTCCTCCGACGGCAAGGCCCAACCCGGCCTGGGCGTGGACGCCCTGCCCGACAGCGCCCAGATCTGCTCCTGCAACGACGTGAGCAAGGGCCGCATCAACGCCGCCGTGGGCGAAGGCGCCTGCACCATCGCCGAGATGAAGGCCTGCACCAAGGCCGGCGCCACCTGCGGCGGCTGCGTGCCGCTGGTCACGCAGATCATGAAGCTGGAGATGGCCAAACGCGGCATGGCGGTCAACAACCATGTCTGCGAGCACTTCCCCTACTCGCGCCAGGAGATCTACCACCTGGTCCGCGTCGGCGACATCCGCAGCTTCGACGAACTGCTGGCCCGCCATGGCCAGGGCCTGGGCTGCGACATCTGCAAGCCGGTGGCCGCCAGCGTGTTCGCCTCCTGCTGGAACGAGTTCGTGCTGAAGAAGGACCTGGCCGCGCTGCAGGACAGCAACGACTACTACCTGGGCAACATCCAGAAGGACGGCAGCTATTCGGTGGTGCCGCGCATGCCCGGCGGCGAGGTCACGCCCGACGGCCTGATCGCCGTCGGCCAGGTGGCCAAGAAATACGGCCTCTACACCAAGGTCACCGGCGGCCAGCGGGTGGACCTGTTCGGCGCGCGGGTGGAGCAGCTGCCGCTGATCTGGGAGGAGCTGATCGCCGCCGGCTTCGAATCCGGCCATGCCTACGGCAAGTCGCTGCGCACGGTGAAGAGCTGCGTCGGCTCCACCTGGTGCCGCTACGGCGTGGGCGACAGCGTGGGCCTGGCCGTCGAGCTGGAGAACCGCTACAAGGGCCTGCGTTCGCCGCACAAGATCAAGTTCGGCGTGTCCGGCTGCACCCGCGAATGCGCCGAGGCGCAGGGCAAGGACATCGGCATCATCGCCACCGACAAGGGCTGGAACCTCTACATCTGCGGCAACGGCGGCATGAAGCCGCGCCATGCGGAACTCTTCGCCACCGACCTCGACAAGGCGCAGCTGATCCAGCTGATCGACCGGGTGCTGATGTTCTACGTGCGCACCGCCGACCGGCTGCAGCGCACCAGCACCTGGCGCGAGAACCTCGAAGGCGGGCTCGATTACCTGAAGGACGTGCTGCTGCACGACTCGCTGGGCCTGAACGCCGAACTCGAAGCCCAGATGCAGCATGTGGCCGACACCTACCAGTGCGAGTGGAAGACCGCCGTCACCGACCCCGCCGTGCGGCGCCGCTTCCGCTCCTTCGTCAACAGCGACAAGGCCGACGAACATGTGGTGTTCGTGGAGGAGCGCGGCCAGATCCGCCCGGCGCGCCCGGAAGAACGTGTGCCCGCCATGGCCGAGGGGATCTGAGATGAACACCGCCACCGCGAACTACACCGCCGTCTGCGAGATCGACGACATCCTGCCCGGCACCGGCGTCTGCGCCCTGGTGGAGGGCCGGCATGTGGCCGTCTTCCGCGTCGGCCAGAGCGACTTCCACGCCATCGACAACGTCGACCCCAAGTCCGGCGCCAGCGTGCTCTCGCGCGGGCTGGTGGGCAACCTGGGCGATCGGCTGGTCGTGGCCTCGCCCCTCTACAAGAACCACTTCGACCTGCGCACCGGGGAATGCCTGGAGATGCCGGAACTGTCGGTGGCCACGCATGGCGTGAGAATCGAGGGGCAGCGGGTGCTGGTGGCGCTCGGCGGTTGAGGGCCGCGCCCGCGCGTGTAAAACCGCGGGAGTCCCTCCAATGATCGATCCGGTCGTGCAGCTGTCTGCATCCGCCCTGGTGCACCGTGCCCGCCAACTGGAAGTCGATGCGATGCATGGCCTGGCCAGCCGCGCCGACCTGCTCGAAGTGATCGGCCGGGCGATCCGCTGCCTGCAGCGCGAACGCGGCGCATCCAGCATCTACCTGGCATCGCGCGGCCTGCGTTTCTCGCAGGAGCGGCTGGCCATGGAGGAGGACAGCCGCGCCGCCCAGAAGGCACTGGCCTCGGCTTTCTCCCGCCATGCCGAGCCGGAGCGCGGTGCTACGGCGGGCGCGCTGTCGCTGATGGCCTGGGTGCTGCTCGGCCTCGATGCCCTGGAAGGCATGCGCGGCCAGATCGAACGCCAGGGCATGGACGCGCACGCCATGGTGGCCGGCTACAGCCACCTGATCGCCGGCCTGATCGAGCTGATGGTGCAGATCGCCGAGACCGCCGCCGTGCCCGGCCTGCAAGGCCTGCTGCGCGCCCTGGTCCACCTGGTGCAGGCCAAGGAGGCGGCCGGACAGGAGCGGGCGCTCGGCGCCCTGCTCTTTGCCTCCGGCTGGAACAACGAAACCCAGCAGCGCCGGGTGGCCCGGCTGATCGACACGCAGCAGGCCTGCCTGGCGGCCTTCGCCGAAGCGGCCGATGCGGAACTGCTGGGTTTGTGGCGCGAGCAGGTGCGCGCCGGCCTGGCCGAACTTCAGGCGCTGCGCAGCATCCTGCTGGGCGCACGGCCCGGCAGCGTGCTGGACACCGGCCTGAGCAAACCCTGGTTCGATGCCTGTTCCGGCCGCATCGACGGGCTGTGGGCTTTGCAGACCGCCCTGCTGCAGCAGCTGCGCGGCGACTGCGCCGCCAGCATCCGCCAGGCCCGGGTGGAGCTGCGCGACACCCGCGGCCTGCTGCGCCATCTGCGCGAGAACCCGCCGGCGCGGGCGCAGGCGGTGGACCGCTTCTTCGCCTGCGGCGACCCGAAAGCCTAAGCCGCCTCGCGCGGCATCCACGCACCGGCCGACAGCAGGATCTCGTGATGGCCCCGGCCGGCCGGGATCATCGGGTAGCAGTTCTCCTGCGGCGCCACCTGCACGTCCAGGAAGAAGGGCCCGTCCCAGGCCAGGCATTCATCGAGCGCCTGCGCCAGCTCCGCCGGATCGGCCACCCGCCGCGCACCCCAGCCGAAGGCGCGCGCCAGAGCCACGAAATCGGGCAGCGCGGCGTTCCAGCTGTGGCTCAGGCGATTGCCGTGGTTCATCTCCTGCCACTGCCGCACCATGCCCATGTAGCCGTTGTTCGACAGCACCACCTTCACCGGCGCGCCGTGCTGCACCGCGGTGGACAGTTCCTGGATGTTCATCAGGATGGAGGCGTCGCCGCTCACGCAGACCACCGTGCTGTCCGGATGGGCGATCTGCGCGCCGATGGCCGCCGGCAGACCGTAGCCCATGGTGCCGGCGCCGCCCGAGGTGAGCCAGCGGCGCGGCGCGTCGAAGCGCAGGTACTGGGCGGCCCACATCTGGTGCTGGCCGACGTCGGTGGAGACGATGGCCTCGCGGCCTTGCAGCTTTTGCTGCAACGTGGCCATGAGCTGCTGCGGCAGGATCGAATCGGCCCGGGGCTCGAAGGCCAGGCAGTCGCGCGCACGCCAGCCTTCGATGCGGCGCCACCAGCCTGCCAGGCGCTGCGGATCGGCCTCGGCCAGCGCCGGCTCGGCCAGCAGGGCCTGCAAGGCGCTGCCGCAATCGGCCACCACCGGCACATCGACCTTCACCGTGCGGTGGATGCTGGCGGGGTCTATGTCCACATGGATCTTGCGGGCCTTGGGGCAGAACTCGCCGAGCTTGCCGGTGACCCGGTCGTCGAAACGCGCGCCTATGCACACCACCAGATCGGCCTCGTGCATCGCCAGGTTGGCCTCCACCGTGCCGTGCATGCCCAACATGCCGAGGAAGGCGGGATCGGAAGCTGGAAACGCGCCCAGGCCCATCAGCGTCAGCGTGCAGGGCGCGCCCATGCGCCGGACCAGTTCGGTGAAATCCGCGCAGGCCTGCGGCCCGGCATTGACCAGCCCGCCGCCGCCGTAGAACACCGGGCGCTGCGCGGTGGAGATCAGGTCGGCCGCGCGCTGGATGGCGCCGGGCGAAGGCTTCACGCTCGCCGGCTTCGGCGCCTGCGCTGAAACGGCCGGCGTGCGGCGCAGCGTCGCCAGCTGCACATCCTTGGGCAGGTCCAGCAGCACCGGCCCCGGCCGGCCGCCGGCCGCCACGGCCAGCGCCTTGGCGACGGTGGCGGGGATGTCGTCGGCGCAGCGCAGTTGCCGGTTCCACTTGGTCACCGGCCGCGACATGCCCAGCGCATCGCTCTCCTGGAAGGCCTGGGTGCCGATCACCCCGGTCGCCACCTGGCCGCTGATGCACAGCAGCGGGATCGAATCGCTGATCGCATCCAGCAGTCCGGAAATCGTGTTGGCCACGCCCGGCCCGGAGGTCACCAGCACCACGCCGACCTTGCCGGTGCTGCGTGCATAACCCTCGGCCGCATGCACCGCCGCCTGTTCGTGGCGCACCAGCACATGGCGCAGCCGGGGCTCGCCATGCAGCGCGTCGTACAGCGGCAGGGCGGCGCCGCCGGGGTAGCCGAAGAGGGTGTCGATGCCGCTGTCGATCAGCGCCTGCAGCAGCGCCTGGGCGCCGTTGATCGGGGTCGGCGTCGACGCCAGGTCATGAAGGGGTTCGGCGAGGGCTTGTTCCATCTGGTGATTTTTCCGTGGAACCACCAGAATAGGCTTTGGAATTTCCATCGCCAAACCCTCTCATGCCGAAGATCAAACCGGATTCAGTCGATCAGACCGAAAAATCTTTCGACAAACTCGACATGGCCATCCTGCGCCTGCTGATGCAGGACAGCCGCAAGACCTTGAACGAGATCGGCGCGGAAGTGGGCCTGTCCTCCACCGCCTGCTGGACCCGCATCAAGCGCCTGGAGTCCGAGGGCGTGATCCGCCGCTACACGGTGGACGTGAACCCCGCCCGCCTGGGCTACCGCGACTCGGTCATCGTGCAGCTCACCCTGGAGAGCCACACCGACGAGACCCTCTACGAGTTCGGCCGCATCCTGGCGACGATCCCCGAGGTGATGGAGGCCTACCTGGTCTCCGGCGACTACGACTACTACATCCGCCTGGCGGTACGCGACACCCGCGACTACGAACGGCTGCTGCGCGAGCGGCTCTACAAGATCCCGGGCATCCGGCACAGCAAGTCGCATTTCGTGCTGCGCACGATGAAGGAGGCGAGCCTGGCGCCGGTGTGAGCCGGATTACTTCGTCGACTTGCGCGCCCAGTGCCCCGCCAGCAGTGAGCCCGAGATGTTGTGCCACACCGAGAACACCGCCCCCGGCAGCGCGGCCAGCGGCGAGAAGTACAGGTTGCCCAGGGCGGCGGCCAGGCCGGAGTTCTGCATGCCCACCTCCAGCGCCAGCGTGCGGCAGACCGACTCGTCGAACTTCAGCAGGCGTCCGCCCCAGTAGCCGCCGAGCAGGCCCAGGGCGTTGTGCAGGATCACGGCGATGAACAGCGTCGGGCCGACGGTGGCGATCTTGCCGTGGCTGGCCGCGACCACGGCGGCGATGATGGCCAGGATGGAGAACACCGAGACATAGGGCAGCGCCTTCTCCGCCGCGCGCACCGCATTGCGGGCGAAATGGTTGAGCAGCAGGCCCAGCAGCACCGGCACCACCACGATCTGCAGGATGCTCAGCAGCAGGCCCAGCACGTCCACCGCCACGTTGGCGTTGATGTAGAGCCGGGTGAGCAGCGGCGTGGCGATCACGCCCACCAGGGTGGAGACCGCGCCGATCGTCACCGACAGGGCCACGTCGCCGCGCGAGATGTAGACCATCAGCGTGGAAGCCGTGCCGCTGGCCACGCTGCCCACCAGGATCATGCCGGCGACCAGTTCCGGCGGCATGTCGAACACCCGCGCCAGCAGGAAGGCCGCCAGCGGCATCACCAGGTAATGGATGAGCACGCCGGCGATCACCGGGCCGGGCTGCACCAGCACCCGGCGGAAATCGGCGAAGGAGAGCGTGGCGCCCATGCCGAACATCACCAGCATCAGCAGCCAGGTGACCCAGGGCAGCAGGTGCACGAAGGTGCCGGGCAGGACATAGGCGGCGGCTGCGGCGAGCGCGGCCCACAGGGGGAACAGGCGGGTGAAGAGGGACATGTTTTTAGCGGGCCGCTATGGCTCAGCTGCGGGGAGGGAAGGCGCGCTGCGCGCGGGGCAAAGCCTTCGATTGTCGCTTGTCGCGAGGATTCTTTGGCGGCCTTCGGCCTGTCTCTTCTTCCACTTCTTCGGACGGTGGAGCCGATGGCTTGCGCGCCCCAGCCCCGCCCTCCGCCAAGGAGACAAAACCCCCTCACTTCACCCGAAGAAAATCCCCGACATCCAGCAGGATCAACTCGTTGTCATCAGCCTTGTCAGGCTCCCGGCTGCTGGAAAACGGCAGGTTGTTGTCATTGCCAACCACGATGTGGGTCGCATCCACGACCTCCACGTTCTCGATGGTGAAGAAGGGAAACTTCAGCACCCCGTCGTTCAAGGGCTTGCGCGAAAGCCGCTGAGGATCCGCGATGTTGAGCAGATCCACATACCCGATCTTGCGCACCGCCTGCCCCACGTTGGCATCGCCGAACTCGATCTTGTAGACCCGCTTGAACTTGGCGATGTCATGGAAGCAGTCCGAGCGCTTCTGCCCTTCGGGGCAAGCCTTGTCGGCCGTGCCTTCGCCGTTGTCGCGTTCGATGATCAGGCCGGTGTCGCCGTCGATCATGTTGAAGTCGCCGATCGCATTGCCGTTGGCTTCCAGCGGATAGAACCAGTGCCGCCCGGTCCACTTGCCGGCGGCCACGTCGAACTCCAGCACCCGCAGCGCCTCCTTGCCGTCGACCCGTTCGAAGTCCTTGGCATCGGCCTTCCAGACCGGCCCTTCGAGCAGGGCGTAGAGCTTGCTGCCGTCTTTGGACGATGCCATGCCCTCGAAGCCCTTGGAGCGCTTCACCTGGAAATCCACCGCGCCGCCGGGCACGCCGGGCGTGGTCACCGAGGGATGGTCGGGCGAGCGCACCGGCTTGCCGTCGACCAGCGCGTCGTACACGGCGAGCACCTTGCCCTTGAGGTCGGCCTTGATCAGGTAGGGCCCGAACTCCTCGCCGATCCACAGGGCGCCGCCGGCGAACTGGAAGCTCTCGGGATCGAAATCGGAGCCGGTCAGGTAACGCTGCTTGCTGCCTTCATGGACGATGCGAAACGGCACCTTCTTGTCCGGGTCGTGCAGGAAGACAGCACCCAGGTGCCTGAACTTGCCGCTCCCGAAATCGACCTTGTAGTGGTTGAGGTAGAGCATGAAGTCCGGCGAGTTGGCCTTGGCGCCGGCACCGTTGTCGGTGAGGATCCAGAAGCTGCCGTCTTCCATGCGCTTGATGCCCGAATGGCCCTGCAGCGGCTGGCCCTTGAAGGGCAGGAAGACACCGGTGCCGCGGCCGCCGGACAGGCCCTCGACCGTGCCGACGGCCTCGGTGCGTTTGCCGTCGCTGAACTTGCCGCTGGACTGCAGGTCGGCCGGCGCATCCTTCGGAGCCGGCATGTACGACTGCGCGGGCAGCAGGGCATGGCCGGCCAGGGTGGCGGGGAAGACGGTCTGCGTGGGCTGGGCGGAGACGGCGCCGCAGGCGAGAGCGGCGGCGAGGGTGATGGCGAGGCGCTTCATGAGAGAAGGAATGTCCCGGTCGTGTAAAGACGCAGAACATCCCAGCGCGGCGTGACCGCCTCATGACGCGGCCTGCCGCCGCGCGATCACATCGGCGGCGCGAAGCCGTCGCGGCCGGTCATCACCCGCACGGCGGTGGGCTTGCCGTCCTTCATCTGGGCATTCACCAGCACCTTGGCGCCGGGCACCAGCAGGTCCGGCGTGCCGGGCTTGAAGCTCACCACCGGCACGTCGCGCGGCACGATGACGGTCTTCTCGCCGCCCTTGTACTTCAGCACCAGCTTCTGGCCGCCGGGCACGTCCGAAGGCGCGGCGCTGACGCCTTCGACGGTCGCGTTGGTCATGGTGCTTTCGGGCATCAGATCCCAGGCGTGGTGGCCTTCGCCGGTGCCGCGCGCGGCCTCGGGGAAGATGACCACTTCCAGCGCCCGCTGGGTGCCGTCGGGCTGGGGTAGCGCGGCGGTGCCGATGTAGCTGTTGGGGCGGATGTCCGAGAGCGAGACCGGGAAGACCTCGGCGATCGGCATGCCGGGCGGCCGCTGCAGCACCACCGTCTCGCCGCCGCGGTCCTTGACAGTGATGGTGTTCGCATCGGCCTTTTCCAGCGTGCCGCGCAGGCGCACCGGTTTTTCGTCCGCAGCCTGGGCGGCGGCGGACTGTGCCTGGACCGAGACGAGGCCGGTGGCGGCGAAGGCGGCCAGGCTGGCCGCCAGGACGAGGGTGGATCGGGTGAAGTAGCGCATACGGCCTTTGTTGTTGGCTGAGGGAGGAAAAGGGAGAAGGCAGGACGCTTCAGCCGGCTGTCGGCCGCAGGTCCTTGGGCACCTTGAGCGGCTCGATCACGCCATAGTGCTCCTTGTGCGGCTTGCGCTTCAAGGCTTCGAGCGCGGGCGCGACGTCCTCGATGCGGCTCTTGGGCAGGCGCTGGATCAGGTCGCGGATCAAGGTGAGCCGGCCCAGGCGCTGGTCGTTGAAGTCCACCAGCGTCCAGGGTGCATGGCGCTTGTGCGTGGCCTTGAGCATCTTCTCGCGGGCCTGGGTGTAGTCGTCGTAGAGCTTGCGGGCCTCGATGTCGACCGGCGAGAGTTTCCAGCGCTTGAGCGGATCGGCATGGCGCTCGGCGAAGCGCTTTTCCTGCTCGGCCTGGTCGGTGCACAGCCAGTACTTGAAGAGCAGGATGCCGTCGTCGACCAGCATGCGTTCGAACACCGGTGCCTGCTTCAGGAAGCTGGCCACCTGCTTGTCGCTGGCGTAGCCCATCACCTTCTCGACGCCGGCGCGGTTGTACCAGCTGCGGTCGAACAGGGCGATTTCGCCGGCGGCCGGCAGGTGCGCCACATGGCGCTGGAAATACCATTGCGCGGCCTCGCGCTCGGTGGGCTTGGGCAGGGCGGTGATCCGGCATTGCCGCGGGTTGAGGTAGTCGCTGATGGTGGCGATGACGCCGCCCTTGCCGGCGGTGTCGCGGCCCTCGAAGAGGATCAGGATGCGCTGTTCGCGCGCCGCCACCCAGCGGGCGATGCGGGCGAGTTCGATCTGCAGCGGTTCGAGCTGTTCGTCGTAATCCTTGCGCGAGAGTTCTTTCATGGCGTCCGGGTTGGTGGCGGCGGGACCCATTCTGTCGAGCCCGCCGGACTCGCGCGTATCCAGGGGCTTCCGGCGCCTGTTACCGATGTACACATGTTTGATACGATCTGGTGACGCGAGCATCGGCCGCGGGACTCACAACGTTTCAACACGGCATTGCAATGAGAGATATTCGGATCGTGGCAGGTCTTGCCCTGTCTTTGTTCTTGGCGGCTTGCGGAGGCGGAGGCGGAGGCGGAGGCGGAGGCGGAGGCGGAGGCGGAGGCGGCGGCGGCGGCGGCGGCGGTGGCGGTGGCGGTGGCACGCCAGCAGCGCCTTCGGTGCTGGCCGGCGTCACCGTCAGCGGCACGGCCGCGGTGGGCGCGGCCCTGGCCAATGCCAGTGTGGCGGTGCGCTGCCATGGCGGCAACGGCAGCGCAAGCACCGGCACCAGCGGCGCCTATTCGGTCACCGTGACGGGCGCCAGCCTGCCCTGCATGCTGCAGCTCACCAGCGGCAGCACCGTGCTCTACGGCCTGGCCACAGGTTCGGGCCAGGGCAGCGCCACGGCCAACATCACGCCGTTGACCCATCTCATCCTGGGCACCGCCGCGCATGCCGATCCGGCCGCCGTGTTCGCCGCCTTCAATGCCGCCAGTTTCGGCGATGCGCAACTGGCCCAGGCCCGGACGGCGGTGGCCGCGGCGCTGGCGGCCGCGGGCATCCAGATCGGCGGCGACTCGCCGCTGAGCGACAGCTTCCGCATCGGCGATGCGCTCGATGCCAAGCTCGATGCGCTGGCCGCCAGCCTGCGCAGCGGCGGCAGCAGCCTGGCCGACCTGGCCTATGCGCTGCGCGAAGGCGCAGCCGATCTGGCCGCCGGACAGCTCACCGCGCCGCCGGTGCCGGCCTGCCCGCAGTTGCGCGATGGCAAGTACCAGGCGGTCTACAGCGACGGCAGCAGCGGCGTGTTGAGCCTCCAGTTCAGCGGGCCGGTTCCCAGCGCGAGCCAGTGGGTGACGACCAGCGGGGGATTTACGAGTCTGGGCGGACCGATCCGCATGTCGGCCGTGCAGGCCTGCCAGTTCAGCTTCGCCGGCCTGCAGGGCAAGACCTACGAGGCCGCTGCCTCGCAGCAGGGCATCTTCGCCCTGCGCGATTCCAGCGGACCGGTCGGCTTCGCCTTCCCGATGCAGAGCCTCGCGCTGGCCGACCTGGCCGGCAACTGGAACACGGTGGAGTACGGTCCGGGCGAGACCGGCTTCAGCACCCTGACGATCAGCGCGGCCGGCCGCCTCGACGTGCGTGAGTGCGCCGCCAATGCCGATGCCTGCACGGGTGAGGTGACCACCACCGGCATCGCCCCCGCCGTCCGGCCCAATCCGACCACCGGCGCGGCATTGCCCAGGACCTTCGCCATCACCAATCCGGCCAATGGCGCGGCATTGGTCGCGCTGCATGCCTATCGTTCGCCGACGGGTGGCATGTTCCTGGTGGCCGCCTATCCGGGCCAGGGCCTGATGGTGGCGTCCAGGCAGAGTGCCCTGCCCTTGCCGGACGTGGGCCGCGTGGGCCGGTACTGGACGGCCGAGGTGCAGACGACAGGCTCCAGCTTCAGCTACGGCGGCAACCGCATCACCTCGGTCGATGCCGCGACCGGCAGGGTCGACCGTATCGACCTGCTGGACGCCTCCACCCAGTACCGCCTCTACAACAAGCCGCGTGACGGCATGCGTGTGCGGCCGGTACAGACGACTGGTGGACGCAGCTACAACTCGCTGGTCCAGCTCGTGCCGGCGGGCAGCGGCCTGACGGTATACGCCGGTGCCTCCGGCGCGGTCTATTTCGGGGTGAGCGTGGACGACCGCTGAACGGCGTTTTTTTCGCTGGCGAGAGCGGCCCCGGACGGGCCGCTTTTTTTTCATGCCCGCTGCCGTGCCATCCAGGCATCCACCGCCGCCGGATCGGTCAGCGTGCGGATCTCCATGAAGGCGGCTTCAGCCTCGGGATGGCGCCGCCGCAGCAGGTTGAGCCACTGCTTGAGCCGGCCCACCCGCTGCCGGCCGGGGAAGTGGTGGCTGATGATGCGCCAGAAGGCATCGAGCTGCGGCAGCAGTTCGGTCCAGCCCACGGCGCCGGAGACGGCCTGCCCGTCGGCCGCGCGTATCGCCCAGGCCAGGCCCGGATCGGCCACGGCGCCGCGGCCCAGCATCAGCGCCTGGCAGCCCGACAGCTCGCGGCAGCGCTGTGCATCGGCCACCGTCCAGATCTCGCCATTGGCCACCACCGGGATCGCCACCGCCTCGCGGATCGCGGCGATCAGCTCCCAATAGGCCGGCGGGCGGTAGCCATCGGTCTTGGTGCGGGCATGCACCACCAGCTCGCAGGCACCGGCCTCGGCCAGCGCCCGGGCGTTCTCCAGCGCCAGGCTGGCATCGCGCACACCCAGGCGCATCTTGGCCGACACCGGCAGATGCGCCGGCACGGCGGCGCGCACTGCGCGCACGATGTCGAACAGGGCCTCGGGCGTGTCGAGCAGCGCCGCGCCGCCGCCGTGGCGGTTGACGATATTGGCCGGGCAGCCGAAGTTGAGATCGACACCTTCGGGCTGCAGCCGCGCCAGCGCCGCCGCGTTGTCGGCCAGGCAGGCGGCGTCCGAGCCCAGCAGCTGCGGCCGCACCGGCGTGCCGGCGGGCGTGCGGCTGCCGTTGAGCAGCTCGGGCACGTAGCGCAGGAAGACCCGGTCGGGCAGCACCGTGCCGGTGATGCGGATGAATTCCGACACGCAGCGGTCCACCCCGCCGATGCGGGTCAGCACATCGCGCAGCACGAAGTCGAGAAGGCCCTCCATGGGGGCGAGCAGGATGGGGGATGGGCTTGGCATGGGCAACCGGCGATTGTCGGTCCCCTCGGCATCACGCCGCCCTGCGGTTCAGGCGAAGGTGAAACCGCAGGCCCTCACCTTGGCCGCGTACATGGCCTCGTCGGCCAGGTGCAGCAGCTGGTCGGTGGCCACGCCGTTCTCGGGCACACGCGCCACGCCGATGCTCACCCCCACGTCCACCAGCTTGCCGTCGGCCAGGGTGATCGGCTGCTTGACCCGCTCGCAGATCATGCCGGCGATCTCGGCTGCCTTGTGCCGGTCGTTGGTGATCAGCAGCACCGCGAACTCGTCGCCGCCCAGGCGGGCCACGGTGTCGGAATGGCGCAGGATGCCCTGGATGCGGCGTGCCGCCTCCTGCAGCACCTGGTCGCCCGCGGCGTGGCCCAGGGTGTCGTTGATCGCCTTGAATTTGTTCAGGTCCATCACCATCAGGCTGTAGCCGCGGCCCAGGGCCTTGTAGTTCTCGGCGGCCAGCTGCAGGTTCATCTCGAACAGGCGGCGGTTGGCCAGGCGGGTCAGGCTGTCCTGATAGGCCACCTTGTCCAGCGGCGCCACGAACTTGTGGGTGGCGCGGTAGACAGCGGTCACCGACAGCACCACGTTGAACACGATCAACAGGCTGAAGATGCGTTCGAGCTTGACGAAGGTCTCCATGGCCTCTTCGAGCGACTGGCCCACCACCGCCACCACCCGCGAGGCACCGTTCTCGCCCAGGTCCACCGTGAGCATGCGGTAGTGGTTGGTGCCGGCGGTCAGCGACCAGAAACCGTCCTGCAGGTTCTCGAACTTGGAGACCATGGCGCCCTGCAGTTCGGGATCGTAGGAAGACGCCTGGATGGTCCAGGGGCCCTTGCCGTCGCGCGACAGGAAGACGAAGTCCGAATTGGTGATCTTGCGGAACTGGGCGGCGATCTGGTCGTCGATCTGGAAGGCGAAGGACAGGTGGGCGGTGGGCGCCGGCGTG
This sequence comes from Xylophilus rhododendri, assembly GCF_009906855.1. Classification (NCBI taxonomy): domain Bacteria; kingdom Pseudomonadati; phylum Pseudomonadota; class Betaproteobacteria; order Burkholderiales; genus Xylophilus; species Xylophilus rhododendri. Next base: position 4,624,062 of record NZ_CP047650.1, on the reverse strand, counting down.
CGCACCACGGTCTTGACCCATTGGTAGAGCACATGGGTGTCCGGGTCGAGCGCCAGTGCCTTCAGGCTGCTGTCGCCGGACTTGATGTCGCGCACCTGGGCGGCCAGCGCCGAATCCGAGAGGCCGGGATAGTCGGCCAGGAAGCCGCTGGTCTGCGACATGGACTTGCCGGTGACGGTGTCGTCCAGCGTGGACAGCACGGTCAGGCTCGAACCCATACGCACGTTCTGGTTCTTCAGGGCCGATTCGATGGTCAGGCGCGAATTGCTGGAAACCGCCTCGCGAAAACCGTAGTCCTTGGCCACCAGGTCGGTGGCCTGGCGCAGGTATTCGCTGCGCTGCGCCACCGCGTATTTGAAGACCTGGGCGCTGGAGCGCAATTCGTCTTCGAGCTGGTCGGTGGCGATGCGCCGGTTGGCGAACCAGAGCAGGACAAAAGCACCGATCTGAAAGGCGATCAGAAAGGGCACCAGGAAATAGATCAGGCGCCGTTCGGAAGACAGCGGCTTTACCCGGCCATCCATGCCCATCTCCTGCATCCGGCAAGCGATGCGTGCCTGGCCGATCCGGATGCGTGCTGCGCGGGCCGCGGATGACGCTTGTCGCTTACCCTGTTGTCCCGTGTCTCAAGCAGCAAGTGTGTCTCCGAGGACAAAATAGAGGGCTTTATCGAGTCAGCACACGCGGTTATGGACGCGTGTTCCTGCCAAAGCTCAGTATAAAACCACAAAACGTGCAGCGGGATATCCAGGCAAGAGGTCTTTTGCGCTTGCTGCCGGCCTGCTGATGTGCCATTCATGAGCCAGAGAAAACGATCCATTGCCGCCACTTCCGAAAGCCCTGCGCCGAACTCTGGCGCGGCCGTGCTGGGGGGCTACGACTTCTCGCAGCAGGTGGGGCACCTGCTGCGGCGTGCCTATCAGCGGCATGTGGCGATCTTCCAGCAGGGGATTCCGGATTCGCAGCTCACGGCGGCGCAGTTCGTGGTGCTGTGCGCGGTGCAGGAGCGGGGGGCCTGCTCGCTCAACGATGTGGTGCGGGCGACTGCCATCGACCAGGGGACGGCCAGGGGGGTGGTGGAGCGGCTGAAGTCGCGGGGGTTGATCGAGGTTTCCCATGATCCTGCGGATAAACGCAAGGTGATGATTCGGGCTACTGCTTCCGGGAGGAACTGGTTTCTAAAACCGTGCCGTTTGCTCGGGAGATCAGTGAGGCCACGTTCGGGGGGTTGAATGCGGCTGAGCGGGTGGCTGTGTTGTTTTTGTTGCAGCGGATGAGTGGGGAGGGGTGAGGGATGAAGGGGCTTTATCTCCTTCGCCAAGGAGAAGAACTAAAGCAAAGCCCCGCAATCCCCACAAAACCGCGCCGAAACCAGGTGCTCCTCACTCCCGCAAGCAGGACACCGCCGCGCCCCCACGGCCCACCGGGCATGCCGTGCAGTGAACTCCGAACTCACGATCCCGGTCGGCACGGCCAGAGTGCCCCATCCCAGCAGCATCATGGCCGAGGCGATCCCCCGCCCGATGGCCGTCTTGGGCGCGATGTCGCCGAAGCCCACGGTGGTCATGGTGGTGATGGCCCAGTAGACCCCCACGGGAATGCTGGTGAAGCCATGCGCAGGCCCTTCCACCACATACATCAGCGTGCCCATCACCACCACCACCAGCAGCACGAAGGACATGAACACCGCGATCTTGCGGCGCGAGGCAGCCAGGGCCTCGCCCAGCGCGCTGTACTCCGCCACGTACTGGCTGAGCTTGAGGATCCGGAAGATGCGCAGCAGCCGCAGCACCCGCACATCGACCAGCGCATACACCCCCGGCACCAGCACCGCCACATAGGTGGGCAGCAGGGCCAGCAGGTCGATCACGCCGAACACGCTGCGCATGTAGCGCGCCGGCCGGTCCACGCAGACCAGGCGGCAGAAGTATTCGACCGTGAAGGCCAGGGTGAAGAACCATTCGCAGCCACGCAGCAGCGGCCGGTGTTCGGCGTGGATGGAGGCCACGCTGTCGAGCGCCACCGCCACCACGCTGGCCACGATCAGGCCGATCAGCAGCAGGTCGAAGGCCCGGCCCGCGGGCGTGTCGGACTCGAAGATGACGCTGTAGAGCCGCAGCCGCCAGCCGCCCGAGGGCCGGCCGTAGCGTTCGGCGTCCTGGTTGGGCGGGGGCGGCGTCTCGGTGATCTGCATGGCGCGATCCTAGGCGAATCGCGCCCGCGGGCCTACCAGCGGTAACGCAGGGTGGCGACGGCATTGCGCCGACCGCCGAACTGGCAGCCGACGGTGTTGTTGAAACAGCTGGCCACGTACTGCTTGTCGGTCAGGTTGTAGACGTTCAACGCAATGGTGGTGCCGCTCAGGCGGCCGTCGAGCCGGCCCAGGTCGTAGCGCAACGCGAGGTCGGTGGTGGTGTAGCCGGGCACCTGGAAGGTGTTGAGCGCATCGCCCCAGCTCGGGCCGACGTGGCGCAGGCCGAGCGACATGCCCAGGCCCGCCAGCGCGCCCTGCTGCACGGTGTAGTCGGCCCAGGCCGCGGCCGAGTCCCTGGCGGCGCGGGCCGGCACCTTGCCCTGCTGGGTGGAGCCGTTGGAGGCGGGGTTGGCGCGGGTCACCTCGATATCGGTGCGGGTGTAGCTGGCCAGCAGGGCCAGGCCGCGGTCGAGCTGGGCCTTGGCTTCGAGCTCCAGGCCGCGCGAGCGCACCTCGCCTTCCTGCACGCTGTAGTTGGTGTCGTTCGGGTTGGGCGTGGTGACGTTCTGGCGGCGCAGGTCGAAGAGCGCGGCGGTGATGAAGCTGTCGAAGCCGGCGGGCTGGTACTTCACGCCGGCCTCCCACTGCTTGCCGGTTTCCGGAGCGAACTGCTGGCCGGCGATGTCGGTGCCGGCCACCGGCAGGAAGGACTCCGAATAGCTGATGTAGGGCGCCAGGCCGTTGTCGGCCAGGTAGACCAGGCCGGCGCGGCCGGTGGTGGCGGTGGGTTTCTGGATGGGGTCGGCCACGGCGTTGGTGGCGTTCTCGGTGCGCACCCAGTCGTGGCGCAGGCCGAGCACGGCGGCCCACTGGCCGTGTCGGATCTGGTCCTGCAGGTAGGCGCCGACCTGGGTCTGCTGCTGGGTGTAGCGGCTGCCGGCGGTGGGGGTGGCGACGGCGGCGCCATAGACCGGGTTATAGAGGTTGAGCGAGGGCGCCGTGCCGTTCAGGATGCTCTGGTCGTATTCGCCGCGGAACCAGTCGATGCCGGCCAGCGCGACGTGGGAGAAGGCGCCGGTGTCGAAGCGGGCTTCGAGCGAGCTGTCGGCGGTGAAGAGCTTGCCCGAGCCGCGCCGGGCCTGGGCGCTGCGGGTGGCCAGGCCGGTGGCGGCGTTGAAGGAGGACACGGTCAGGCGCTGGCCCTCGTGTTCGAAGTGGGTGTAGCGCGCGTTCTGGCGCAGCTTGAGCTGCCCGGAGAAGGCGTGCTCGAACATCCAGCCGGCGCCGTAGCGTTCGTTGCTCATCCGGTCGAAGCCGGGCTCGCCGACGAAACGCGACACGGGAATCGTCTGCGCCGCCGGCAGCACCGTGCCGGCCGTGGGCACCGGTCGGGTGTAGTCGCCTGTCTGCCGCTGGTATTCGGCCAGCAGGGTGAGGCTGGTGACGCCATCGGGCTTCCAGCTCAGCGAGGGGGCGAGGTAGCGGCGGCGGTCCACGGTGTAGTCGACCTGGGTCTCGGCGTCGCGGTCCAGGCCCACCAGGCGATAACTCCAGTCGCCGCTGCCGCCGAGCGGGCCGCCGATGTCGAAGGCGATCTGCTTGCGGCCGAAGCTGCCGGCCTGCAGCTCCACCTCGTGGTGCGGCGTGGCGGTGGGGCGTTTGGTGACCAGGTTGACCATGCCGCCGGGCTGGGTCTGGCCGTAGAGCACCGAGGCGGCGCCGCGGATCACTTCCACCCGCTCCAGGCCGTAGATCTCGGCGGCCTCCCAGCCGTAGTAGTCGGACATCTGCATGCGCATGCCGTCGCGCAGCAGGCTGCCCACGGTCTGGGCGAAGCCGCGCATGGCGTAGACGTCGGAGCTGGACTGCGCGCCGTCGGTGAAGGAGGTGATGCCGGGCGTGTAGCGCAGCGCGGCCTCCAGGTTGCCGGGCTGCTGCGCCTCGATCTGCTCGCGGGTGATGACCGAGACGGATTGCGGCGTCTCCAGCAGCGCGCTATCGGTGCGGGTGGCGCTGGAGCCGCGCCGGGCGACGATGCCGCCGGCCGGGCCGAAGGCGGATTCGCGGTCGGCATCGGCGGTGACGCGCACTTCGCTCAGCGCGCCTTTGATCGTGGTGTCGCGCTCCACCGTCCAGGTGCCGGCGCCGCGGCTGCGCAGCACCAGGCCGCTGCCGGCGAGCACCTTGTCGAGCGCCTCCCGGGCGGTGAATTCGCCGCGCAGCGCGGGGGCGCGGTGGCCTTCGGTGAGGGACGAGGCGAAGAGCACCTGCACGCCGGCCTGGCGGGCGACGGCGCTCAGGCTGCGGTCCAGCGACGCGGCGGGCAGGTCCAGGTGCAGGCGGGCGGCGGGGGCCTGCGCATGCACGGCGCAGGCCAGCACCAGGGGGCTGAGTGCGAAGAGCGGCAGGGGCGGGCGACGGAAAGTGAACAACACGGGGGTCCTTGGCGACAGATGAGGGTGGAAAGCCGGTGCGGCCTACCCTGGATGTCGAACTGCCCCCCGTCCAACCCTACCCGCGAGCCGAAATATTTTTCTCAGCGCGCCCGCAGCTCGGCGCCGCCGTCGGCCGCCCAGCGCAGCTCCACCGGCAGGATGTGGGGCAGGGCCCGCAGCATGTCGTCGGGCCGGGCGGTGTCGAACACGCCCGACAGGCGCAGCTGCCCGGCCTTGTCGCCCTGCAGCCGGATGGCGCCGCGGCGGTAGCGCTGCACCTCGGCCAGGGCTTCGGACAGGGGCGTGGATTCGAAGACCAGCCGGCCCTCGGCCCAGGCGCCGGCGCGCGCGATATCCACCTGGCGCACCGGTCCGGGCGCCTCGCCCGCGCGGATCCGCCGGGCCTGGCCCGGTGCCAGCGGCGGCGCGGCATTCCAGGGCTGCCCGGCCGAGCCACGCAGCTGCACCCGGCCTTCCAGCACCTGCACCTGCACTTCGCTGTCCGTGCGGCTGACATCGAAGCGGGTGCCGACCACCCGCACCTGCGCCAGCCCGGCATCCACCTCGAAGGGGCGCACCACGGCCGGTGTCACCGCGAAGCGCGCCCTGCCCTGCAGCAGGGCCACGCGGCGGGAGCGAAGGTGCCAGCTGACGTCGGCCACGGTGTCGCTGTCGAGCGTGATCTCGCTGCCGTCGCCCAGCAGATAACGCTCGCGTGCGCCGATGGCGCTGGCCAGATGCTCGCTGCGGTAGGCCGGATCGGCCCACCAGGCGGCGGCCGCCGCCGCAGCCGCCAGCAGCAGGCCCAGCACCGGCGCCACGCGGCGCGGCTTGCGGGCGGGGCGCTGCAGGGATTCGAGCGGGAACAGCGCCTGCAGGGTCTCGCGCTCCTCGGCCAGCGCGGCATCGAGCGCATGGCGCTGCGCGGCGCGCTGCGCACGGGCCAGCGCGGGCTGCGGCTGGCGGGCGGCCTCGGCCTTGCGGCTCATGGCAAAGGCCCGGGGCGCCCGGCCAGTTCCTGGCCCAGGGCGCGCCAGCAGGCCTCCATGCCCAGGCGCAGATGCTTTTCCACCGTCTTGATGCCGATGCCCAGCCGGGCGGCGACCTCCTGCTGCGCGATGCCGTGGATCTTGTGCATCACGAAGACCTCGCGGCAGCGCAGCGGCATCGCATGGATGGCCGACACCAGCAGTTCGAGCTGCTGCCGGCCGCTGGCGATGCGGGCCGGATCGGCATGGGCCGAGCCCTCGGCCTGCGCATCCTCGGGCAGCTCGGCCCAGGTCTCGACCCAGGCGCGCCGGCCGGCCTCCACCCGGTGCCGGTCGATGGCGCGGCGCCGCGCCATGGTGCGCAGGAAGGCCAGCGGCGAACGGATCTCGCCCTGCGCCGGCTGCTCGATCAGCTGCAGGCAGACCTCGTGCACCACCTCGCGCGCGCTGCAGGCCTCATGGCGGCGCAGGCCGATGAAGCGGCGCACATCGTCCACCAGCTCGTCGTAATGCCCGACGAGGGCGGCCACCAGGGGCAGCGGGGAAAAACGCGCGGTCACGGGAACAGGGGCGAGGCAAGAGCTGCGATGTCCCCAAGTGTATCGCGCGGTGAGAATGGTTCTTATTGTCGTGCGACGTGCCCGTCGATCCAGCCGGCCAGCCAGGCGGCGATCTTCAGGCTGTGTTTGTCCTGCATCAGCATGTGCGAGGCGCCGGGCAGGCCGACATCGGCCAGCATCACCATCTCGGCCTTGGCGCCAGCCCGGTTGGCGGCGGCGACGAAGTCCGAGCACATCTTCAGGCGCGGCGCCCAGCGCGGCGACAGCGGCACGAAGTCGCCCCACAGCACCAGGATGGGCAGGCCGGCGAAGGGCTTCATGTCGCTGTCGGCGGCCGGGCAGGCGCCGGGCTCCACCGCCACGATGCCGGCGATGCCGCGGCGGTCCAGGCTGGCGGTCTGGAAGGGATAGATGCCGGACTGCGAATGGCTGACCAGCACCGCGCCCCCCAGCTTCTGCGCCAGCTGCGAGAGCGCCGGCACGGTGGGGTTGGGCGTGGGCAGGGCATTGAGCCAGTCGGGCACCATCTGCTTCCAGAACTCGGCCTGCGCCTCCAGCGGGAACTGCATGCCGGGGAAGACCTCGGGGTACTGCGGACCGAAACGGAAGATGGCCCAGGCGCCCTCCTGCGCCGCGCCGAAGACCTGCGGCAGCTTGTCCGCTGGCGCCCGGCCGCCCTTGACGGCGACGATGCCCGAGGGATCGGCCGCCGAGCGGCCGCGCGAGGCCTGGTCGATCACATAGGTGGGAAAGCCGCGGCGCACGAAGAATTCGTCCCAGCCCATGCGGCCGTCGGGCGTGGTCTCCCAGGTCTTGCCGGTGAGGCAGCAGCCGTGGATGAAGACCAGCGGCGCACGCCTGGCATCCACCGGCACCTGGTAGTGCACATACATCTGCTCGACGCTGATGGTGCCGCCGGGCGCATAGGCGGGCAGCAGCGAGAGGTCGTCCGACTTCACGTCGCGCCCGCCGACGAAGAAGCTGCCCTGGCGGGCGATGGTCAGCGGGCCGTTGTCGGCTGTGGCGTCGGGGGCGCGGACAGCGCCGGCCGCGCAGCCGGCGAGGATGAAGGCCATGAGCCATGGCCCCGCGAGGGCCAGGAATCTGTTCATGCGGTGTCTCCTTGGATGTTCGTCTGGAACCCCATGGTGCACGACACGGCGGGCGCTCCGGCCCGCCTGCGCATGGTGATTACCCGGGGGCCCGGGCTGCCGTGGCGGGCAGCAGCGTGCCCAACAGCGCGACCACGCCCAGCGCCATGACGGCGCTGCCCAGCAGCTGCGCCGCTGCCTTCAGCCCGATCAGCCCGGCGGCATAACCCGCGCCCAGCGCCGGCAGGCTGAAGGCGCAGTAGCTCAGCACGAAGAAGGCGGCCATCACCGTGGCCCGCTGCTCGGGCGCGGCCGCGCCCAGCACGCTTCGCAAGGCCGCCAGGAAACCCACGCCGAAACCCACGCCCGCCACCGCCGTGCCGATGAAGAAGAGCGGCGTGGAAGCCAGGGCGGTGGCCTCCAGCACCAGCGCCACACCGGCCACCAGACCGATGCCGCCGGTGCGCATCAGCAGGGACGCCGGCCGCTCGCGCAGCAGCAGCGAGGCGACGGCGCCTGCACTGGTCAGCGTGGCCAGCATCAGCCCGCCGATCACCGGGCTCTGCACACCCGTCACCTGGCGTGCCAGCGTCGGGCCCAGCGAGAGCAGGAAGCCGCCCAGGGCCCAAGCCGCCACGTCGATGGGCGCGGCCAGCAGGAAGGCGCGCCGCACCGATGCGGGCACGGCGACGCGGGGCCGCATCGAGGCCAGCGCGCCGGGTCGCGGCCGTGCCGTCTCCGGCAGTTGCCGGGCCGCCCAGCCCTGCCAGGCCAGGGCCACGAAAACCAGCGCGTAGACCGTGTGGGTCGGCCAGGGGCCGGCGGCGGCCAGCACGCTGCTCGACAACGCGCCTATGCCCAGGCCCGCCAGCGGCGCCACGCTGTTGATGATGGGCGCATGCTGCCGGTCGGAGTCGCCGATGGCGGCGCCCAGTGCGCTCAGCGCCACGCCGGTGGCCGCGCCCTGCAGCAGCCGGGCGGCGACCAGCATCGGCACCGAACCGGCGAAGAGGAACAGCAACAGCGACAGCAGCTCGAAAAAGACCGCGCCCAGGATCACCGGCCGGCGGCCGAGGTAGTCCGACAGCGAGCCCAGCGTCAGCAGCGAAGCCAGCAGGCTGGCCGCATACACCGCGAACACCAGGGTCAGCGTGGCCGGCGAGAAATGCCACAACTCCCGGTAGAGCGCATACAGCGGCGTCGGCACGCTGGACGCCGCCATGAAGGTGAAGAGCAGGCCGGCACGCAAGGCGGTGCCGGCGTTGGCGGAGAGCGGGGCTCGGGACATGAGAGGCCTTAACGCAAAAAATGAGCTTTTGCGATTGTGCGGCCAAAACCATCACTAACGCAAATACTTAGCTTTAAAATCGTGGCATGCCCGCCAACACCTTGTCCCGACCCGCGACCCGATCCGGCGGCCGCAGTGCCCGTGTGCAGGCCGCCGTGCACGAGGCGGTGCAAGCCCTGTCGCAAGAAGTGGACCGCACCGAGCTGACCGTGCCCCTGGTGGCGGCCCGTGCCGGGGTGACGCCGTCCACCATCTACCGCCGCTGGGGCGACCTGTCCGCGCTGCTGGCCGACGTGGCCGCCGCCCGCCTGCGCCCCGAGCACGAACCGCCGGACACCGGCACCTTCCGCGACGACCTGCTGGCCTGGGCCGAGCTCTTCGTCGAGGAGATGGCGTCCGAGCCCGGCCTGGCCCTGGTGCGCGACGTGATCTGCGGCGGCCACCGCATCGACGGCGCCTGCTCCTGCCTGGTGTTCACCGCCGGCCAGATCACGCAGATGGTGGAGCGCGCCCGCGCACGTGGGGAAGACGTGCCGCCGGTGGAGGAGGTGGTGGACCGGGTGGCCGCGCCGGTGGTCTACCGCCTGCTGATGGGGGTGTCCGACGGCGTGGACGCCGCCTATGCCCGGCGGCTGGCGACCGGCTGCCTGGACGGGCACCGCCCGGCCGGCCGGGACTAACTTAGAAGCTTTCCCAGTCGTCCTCGGAAACCTTGGCCGTGGCCGGCGCCGGCTTGGCCGCGGCGATCTGCCTGGCCGGTGCGGCAGGCGGCCGTGCGGGTGCCGGCGCGGAAGGCAGGGGACGCTTCAGCGCCGTTGCCGGCGCCGCCGCCGGCCGGGGCGGCGTGACCACGACGGGCGCCGCCACCGGCACGCCGGCCGCTCGGGCGAAGCCGCCGCCGGCCTGCCCGGGCAGCTTGAACACCGCCACCGCGCTCACCAGCTGCTCGGCCTGCGTCTTCAGGCTGGCCGCCGCCGCCGCGCTCTGCTCCACCAGCGCGGCGTTCTGCTGCGTGACCTGGTCCATCTGGGTGACGGCCTGGCCGACCTGGGCCACGCCCGAACTCTGCTCCATGCTGGCCGAGCTGATCTCGCCCATCAGGTCGGTGACCCGCCGGATCGCCGACACCACCTCCTGCATGGTGGTGCCGGCCTGGTCGACCAGGCTGCTGCCCTGCTCGACCCGCTCCACGCTGGTGCCGATCAGGCCCTTGATCTGCTTGGCCGCATCGGCGCTGCGCTGGGCCAGGCTGCGCACCTCGCTGGCCACCACCGCGAAGCCGCGGCCCTGCTCGCCGGCGCGCGCCGCCTCCACCGCGGCATTGAGCGCCAGGATGTTAGTCTGGAAGGCGATGCCGTCGATCACGCTGATGATGTCCTCGATCTTGCGCGAGCTCTCGTTGATGCCCTTCATGGTGTCCACCACCCGGGCCACCACCTCGCCGCCCTGCACCGCCACGTCGGTGGCGCCCTGCGCCAGCTGGTTGGCCTGCTGGGCGTTGTCGGAGTTCTGGCGTACGGTGGAGCTGAGTTCCTCCATCGAGGCTGCCGTTTCCTCCAGGGCCGAGGCCTGCTGCTCGGTGCGGCCCGACAGGTCGTTGTTGCCTTGGGCGATCTCGGCGCTGGCCGTGGCCACGCTCTCGGCGTTGGAGCGCACGCCGGACACCACCCGCGTCAGACTGGCCTGCAAGGCCTGCAGCCCGGTCTGCACTTCGGTGGCCTCGTCGCGGCCCTGGGCGGCGATCTCCTCGGTCAGGTCGCCCTCGGCCAGCCGCCGGGTGCTGGCCGCGACCCGGCGCAGCGGCTCGACGATGGAGCGCGACAGAACCACCGCCAGGAAGGCGCCCAGCAGCACCGCGACCACGCCGCAGCCGATCAGGAAACGCTGGGCCTCGGCCGCATCGGCCTCGGCGGCGGCCAATGCGTCCTGGTAGCGCTGGATCTGGCGCGCCTGGAACACCTTGATGGTCGCGACGTAGGCCTCGGAGAGGGGCCGTATCTGCTGCTCCACCGCCGCCCGCACGTCTTCGCCCGCGGTGTGCCGCTTGAGCAGATCGGCGCGCGGCGTGCGGTAGGCGTCGCGCGCCTTGTCGATGTCGACCAGCATGGCCTTGCCCTCGGGTGTGGTCACCAGCCGGTTCAGCCGCTCGCGCAAGGCGGTGGTGGCGGTGGAGGTGGTGTCCATCTCGCGCTGCAGTTCCGGCACCAGCTCCCGCGGACCGAGCAAGGCGGCACGGGTGCGCACCAGGTTCAGGCTGATGGTGCTCAGCCACTCGGCCGCGACGATCTGTTTTTCGTTGTCGCTGGTGGCCAGGATGTGCATGCGCCCGGCCAGCTCGCTGAGCCGCCACACGCCGGCGGCCGAACTCAGCATGAGAACCAGCAGGATGGTTCCCAGCGCAAGGCCCAGGCGCAGGCCGATCTTCATGTTTCGCAAGGCATTCACTGTCTCTCTCCCGTCGGACTGAAAAGCTGGCTTTCATGGCGGCCAAGCCACGCCCGCTGGACGAACGCGTGTTCATGCTAACCGCCCCGGCGGATCATGTCTCGCTTCTGTAGCCGTTCGTAAATCAATTCCGGATACCGCCGCGGCGCCGCAGGAAAACCTCCAGCCGGCTATTTTTCCTATGAAGGTGGCGATCTTTCCCGGATATCCCCGGCAGTTTTTCCGGGGGGCGATGTTGCGCCTGCGCAGCGGCTTTTGTCACCGATATTTTTCAGGAAACTTCAGCATTGCTTCAGATTTGTATCGTGCGTACCAGCATTATTAATAAATGACGCTCCAGGCGGTACAAGAACACCGCCAAGTATCTGTCGCGAGACGTTTATGTACCTGCAAGCACGGTTTTCCGTACCCGTTCGGACACATGAAAGGATAAGCGTCGAATAAGCCGATATTTCGCCGATTAATCACCTGCTGAGTTTTCAGGCACGCCACCTACGATTCATCCATCGATTAACCCCCGACGCAAAGGAAGCGATCATGAGCAGCATCAGTTCGATATCCGGAATTAATCCCGCCCAATACAGCCGCCAGACCACGGCGGTGGAAAGCCCGTACGAAACCAATTCCAAGGCCTTCGGCCCGGTGGTGGCCAGCGCCATCGGCGCGGCGGACGCCGCGGGCTCCGCCGCCAGCTCGGTGGTGAGCTTCAGTTCGGAAGCCCTGCAGAAGCTCGGCGACGCGATCGAGTCGGGCTACGACACGGTCAAGAGCGGCGTCAACAGCGTGGCCACCGGCATCTCCGACCTGGCCACCGGCACGGTGGACACCATCGAAAGCGCCTACGACCACGTGGCCGACGCCGTGGGCAGCGTGGGCGACACCATCAGCGACGCGGCCAGCACCGTCGGCCAGTACGCCGCGCTGGGCGTGGCCGCCGGCAAGCAGATGCTGAGCGAAGTCGCCTGAGCGCGCCGACCGCCATGGCCTTTCATCGCAAGCACCTTCCCACGCTCGGCAGCTGCCTGGGCGCCGCGGCCGCGCTGGCGCTCGGCGGCTGCTCGGTGGTGAGCCCGGAGCCGGTGTGGGAGCTGACCAAGGCCACGGCCGGCGTGGCGCGCATGGCGCTGTCGGCGGCGCCCAGCAAGTCGAGCGACACCATCCGCCACTTCAAGGGCGACCTGGCCAGCGTCTGCATCCGCTACAACCCCGACACCCAGGTCTCCGACATCGTGCCCGCCCTGCAGGCCGAGCTGCGCAGGCACCAGGTGGACAGCCGGGTCTACGACAGCCCCATGCCGGCCGAGACCTGCGCCGTCTGGCTGAAATACGCCGCCCAGATCGACTGGGACACGCCGCCCTTCGGCAGCGCCTACAAACCCTTCGTGCGCCACGCGGCCCTGACGCTGCGCGCGGCCGACGGCCAGCTGCTCTCCAGCAGCCACTACCAGCTCGGCGAAGGCCTGGCCGACGGCAAATGGAACACCACCCGCGAAAAGATCTCGCCGGTGGTGACCGCCCTGCTCACCGGCACCGAGTCCGGCGGCCTCACGCAGCAGCCCGCCTCCATCCGACCCTAGGAATCCGCCATGAAACGCACCCTCTGCCTGATGGCCGCCGCCAGCGCGCTGGCCGGCTGCTCCTCGCCCCCCGCCAGCATCATGAACGGCCCGCTGGCCGCCATGCCCAACGCCCAGCCGGCCTATATGGAGCGGGTGAACAACGGCTCGATCTACCAGGCCAGCATGAACATGGCCGCGCTCTACAACGGGCGCAGGAAACCGCGCTTCGTGGGCGACAGCCTGAAGGTGGACATCTCCGAATCCTCCAGCGGCAGCAACACCGTCAAGACCGCCACCAGCCGCAAGAACTCGCTGGCGGCCAAGGGCCGGGCACGGCGGCCAACAACAAGGGGCTGATCAACAACATCATCAACCTCGACGCCACCGCCTCGGGCAGCGACGCCTACGACGGCAGCGGCAGCACCAGCAACGCCACCAGCTTCACCGGCACCATCGCCGCCACCGTGATCAACGTGCTGCCCAACGGCAACCTGGTGGTGGCGGGCGAACGCACCGTGGCCATGAGCAACGGCACCAACACCCTGCGCTTCTCGGGCGTGGTCGATCCCAAGGACTTCACCCAGGGCAATGTGGTGGCCTCGGCCGACGTGGCCAACGCGCGGCTGGAAGTGGCGGGCAAGGGCGATGTGTCGGAAGCGGGATCGCGCAACTGGCTGCAGCGGGTGCTGACCAATTCGCTGTCGGTCTGGTGATCCATGGCTTCGTCGATTCGGGAGCATTCACATGAAAACCCATCTCGCGATCACCACGGTGCTTGCCGCCGTCTGCGCATCTTTCTGCGCCACGGCCTCGGCCAGCACGGAAGTCGAGGGCGTCATCCTCGAGGAGTCGGCCCTGGTCGGCGGCACCAGGCTCACCTTGAATGGAGCAGGCGTCGGCACGCGGCTCATGTTCAAGGTCTATGCCATGGGCTTGTACCTGCAGAACCCCGCCCGCGACGCGCGCGACGCGCTGTCCATCGACGGCCCGAGGCGCCTGCGCATCGTGCTGCTGCGCGACGTCAGCGGCGAGGACTTCGATGACGCCGTCACCAGCTCGGCCGCCGACGACCGGGACTGCGATCCCCGCATCAGCGCGCAGATGACCCAGCTCGGCCGGGTCATCGCCCGCCAGCCGCAGGGCCTGCGGCGCGGCGACATCCTGACCCTGGACTGGGTGCCCGGCACCGGCACGGTGATCGAACTCAACCGCCGCCCGCTGGCCGCGCCCATCGGCGACGCGGCCTTCTACCAGGCGCTGCTCAACATCTGGCTGGGCGAGAAGCCGGCGGATTCGCGGCTCAAGCGGGGCCTGCTGGGCAGCGCCAGTTCCTGAGCTGCGGGGAGAGTTAGGGTCACGGCTTTCGGGGAGCGGCTAACATCGCCGTTTCCCCTTTCTGGTGCACGGCCGCCCATGGCCGTGCCGCCGCGCTCCCGTCCTCCCCCCGCCATGCACCCCCAAGCCGCCACCCTCTGGAAAGGCCCGCAATGGGCGCTCGCCCTGCTGCTGGCGGCGCTGACGATGGTGGGGCCTTTCTCCATCGACACCTACATCCCGGCCTTCTCCGGCATCGCCAGCGCGCTGCACGCCACGCCGGTGCAGATGCAGCAGACGCTGTCGGCCTATCTCTTCGGCTTCGCCTTCATGAGCCTGTTCCACGGTGCGCTGTCGGACAGCTTCGGCCGGCGGCCGGTGGTGCTGTGCGGCATGGCGGCCTTCGGCCTGGCCTCGGCCGGCTGCGCGCTGTCCGGCCATGTGGAGCAGCTGGTGCTGTTCCGGGCGCTGCAGGGCATCTCGGCGGGCGCCGGCATCGTGGTCTCCCGGGCGGTGGTGCGCGACATGTTCGCGCCGGCGCGGGCGCAGAAGGTGATGAGCCAGATCACCATCTACTTCGGCATCGCGCCGACCATCGCGCCCATCATCGGCGGCGGCCTGCTGGTGCTGATGGGCTGGCAGAGCGTGTTCTGGTTCCTGGCGCTGGTCGGCGCCTTGCTCTGGCTGGCCAGCTGGCGGCTGCTGCCGGAGACGTTGCACACATCCTTTCGCCAGCCCTTCCAGGTGCGCCACCTGATGCACGGCTACCGGCAGCTCTGCGCCAGCCCGCGTTTTCTGCTGCTGGTGCTGGCCAGCGGCGTGCCCTTCAACGGCATGTTCCTCTACGTGATGTCGGCGCCGGCCTGGCTGGGCGGACACCTGGGGCTGGCGCCGACGCAGTTCTTCTGGCTGTTCCTGCTGATCATCGGCGGCATCATGTCCGGAGCCTGGATCAGCGGCTGGCTGGCTGGCAAGGTGGCGCCGGCGGCGCAGATAGGGCTGGGTTTTTCCATCATGGCGGCGGTGGCGGTGCTGAACCTGCTGGCCAATGTCTTCTTCGAGCCGCGGGCCTGGTGGGCGCTGCCGCCGATCGGCCTGTTCTCGCTGGGCTGGGCGCTGGTGTCGCCGGCCACCACCTTGCTGGTGCTGGACCTGTTTCCGCTGCGGCGCGGCATGGCCTCGTCGCTGCAGGCCAGCGCGACCTCGGTCGCCAACGGGCTGGTGGCTGGCCTGCTGGCGCCGCTGGTGATGGACACCCCGGCGGGCCTGGCCGCCGGATCGCTCGGGCTGATGGGTGTGGGTCTGGTGGCCTGGGTGCTGTTGCGGCTGCGCTGGCCGGATGTGGGGCGGGAGTTGCAGCGGCATTAGTGTTTTGGGGGCTGGCCCAAAAAACCTTAGCCGCGCCGGCGGTCCGGGGCGCCCGGCTTGCTGTAGTGGCGCGCCTTCTCCACGTACATGGCCTTGTCGGCCCGCAGCAGCATGGATTCGATCTGGTCGCCCGAATGGCAGCTGGCGATGCCGATGGACAGGCTCAGCTGCAGCCCGCGTTCGCCGCCGTAGAACTGGTTGTTCATCTCCAGCAGCGCCTCGATGCGCTCCTTCATGTTCTCGGCGCCCCGGTCTTCGATGCCGGGCATGATCACCGCGAACTCGTCGCCGCCGATGCGCGCGGCCACCGAGGGCAGGTCCACCGCCTTGGTCAGCACCTCGCCGATGCGGCGCAGCAGGCCATCGCCTGCGGCATGACCGAATTCGTCGTTGGCCAGCTTCAGGCCGTTCATGTCGATGGCCAGCACCGACAGCGGCCAGGGGCCCTTGCGCGCCAGCCGCGCCAGCTCCTCGGTGTAGAAGGTGCGGTTGCGCAGCTGGGTCAGCACATCGTGCTTGCCCAGGTATTCCAGATAGGCCTCGGCCTTCTTGCGGGCGGTGATGTCGACCAGCGACACCAGCACCATGTCCCAGCGGTCCTGGTGGCCCTCCATCACGGCGAACTGCATGTGGATGTTGACCAGCTCGCCGGTCAGCGAATAGTTGACCACCTCGCGCTGCTGCAGCGTCTTGCCCACCCACAGCTCGCGCAGCTGCTCGGAGAAGGACTCGTGCATCTCGTCGCGGAAGATGCGGCCGGTGTTGCGCAGCAACTCGTCCTTGCTGCGGGCGCCGAACATGCGCAGGGTCTCGTGGTTGACGTCCACCACCCGGATCTCCTGCATGCAGCGGGTGACGAACTCGGGATGCACCTTGATGAAGGTGGCGAAGTCGCTGATGCCCTGGTCGCGCGCTTCGTCGATCAGGCGTTTGACGCTGCTGAAGTCCTCCACCCACAGCGACACCGGCGAATGCTCGAACAGGCTGCGGGCATAACGCTCGCGGTCGCCGATGACACGCTGGGCCTCCAGGCGCGAGGTGGTGTCCTCCAGCGAGATCAGCACCCGGTCCCAGTCGGATTCGTGGCCGGGCAGCACACGGGCGCGCACCAGCACGTCGAGGCGGCGGCCGTCCAGGGTGTAGTTGACGGTCTGGTTCTCGAAGCCGAGGGCGCCGCGCCAGAGCTGGCACAGCTCGTTGATCACGCTGTCGGCCATGTCGCCGCGGAAGACATCGGCCAGGCGCGCCAGCAGCATCTCCTGGGTGGCGGCGCCGAACAGCTGCAGGGTGCGCTGGTTGACCCGCAGCACCCGCAGGCTGGCCATGCAGGCATGGCGCCGGGCGGGGTCGGCTTCCAGCCAGGTGCGCAGGTCCACCACGCCTTCGGCACGCCAGCCGTCCAGGATCTTCTTCAGGCCGCTGAAATCCTCCAGCCAGAGGGATACCGGCGCCAGATCGAACATCGCTTCGAAATCGGCTGAGGCGGACGTGGTGCTCAAGGCAAGGGCTCCTGACGAGGAAAACCGAGCATTGTGCGTCAGTCCTCGCGTCCCAATGAAAAAGGGCGGCTCGCGCCGCCCTTCAGGCCGATCCGCGACGGGCGCGGATCAGAGTGCCGTCGCCACCGCTCAGCGGTTGCCGCGCGGCTGGTAGGGACGGCCGGCCGGTGCCGGACGGCCGCCAGGGCCGCCGGCCGGACGTGCGGTACGGCCTTCCGAACCGCGGCCGCCGAAGCCTTCATGGCGCGGAGCACCGCCGCCGAAGCCTTCCTGACGGCCGAAGCCGCCTTCGGAACGGCCGCCGCCGAAGCCGCCGCCTTCCGGACGGGGACGCTGGGGCGCACGGGCACCGAAGCCCTCGCCGCCACGGCCGCCGCCGAAGCCTTCGTTGCCGCCACGGCCACCCTGGTCGCCGAAAGCGGGCTTGCGGGCATAGCTGCTGCCGAAGCCGCCGCCACCCGAACGCGGGCCGCCGCGCGGGCCGCCGCGGTTGTCACGCGGAGGACGCTCCGGCGTGAAACGCGCCTGGGGTTCCAGGCCGACGATGACGTCGGCCTTGAAGGTCTGGCGGCTGTAGCCTTCGATGTCGAAGATCTTGCGGCGATCGCGGTGCTCGGCGAAGGTCACGGCGATGCCGTCGCGGCCGGCGCGGCCGGTACGGCCGATGCGGTGGGTGTAGTCCTCGGCCTTCATCGGCAGGCCGAAGTTGAAGACGTGGGTGATGGTGGGCACGTCGATGCCGCGGGCGGCGACGTCGGTGGCCACCAGGATCTGCACCTGGCCCTGGCGCAGGGCCATCAGGCGGCGGTTGCGCAGGCCCTGGCTCAGGGCGCCGTGCAGCGCGACGGCCGAGAAGCCCTCTTGCTGCAGGTCGTTGGCCAGGCCGTCGCATTCGACTTGCGTGCTGGCGAAGACGATGGCCTGGTTGATGGTGGTGTCACGCAGCCAGTGGTCGAGCATCTTGCGCTTGTGCATGGCGTTGTCGGCCCAGTACAGCTTCTGCTCGATGTTGGCGTGCTTTTCCTGCGGCGAATCGATGGTGATGCGCTGCGGCTCGCGCATCACGCGCTGGGCCAGCTGCTGGATGCGCGGCGCGAAGGTGGCGCTGAACATCATGGTCTGGCTGCGTTCGATGGTCAGCTGGTTGACTTCGGCGAGGTCGTCCGAGAAGCCCAGGTCGAGCATGCGGTCGGCTTCGTCGACGACCAGGAACTTGACCTGGTCGAGCTTGAGCTGCTGCGAGCGCTGCAGGTCCAGCAGGCGGCCCGGGGTGGCGACCACCAAATTGGCGTTCTGCAGGCGTGCGATCTGCACTTGATAGGGGATGCCGCCGACGACGTTGGCGATCCGCAGGCCGCGGCAATGGCGCACCAGGTCGATCGCGTCGTTGGCCACTTGCTGGGCCAGCTCGCGGGTGGGGCACAGGATCAGGGCGCCGGGGGTCGGGGCCTTGAAGTTGCGCGGGTTGGTCGGGTCCTTGCGGCGGGCGCGCTTGGGCGGCTCTTCGCCACGGGCGGCGGCTTCGGCCACGGCGCGTTCGTATTCGGCGCGTTCGTCGGCCTCGGCCTTTTCCTGGGCCATCAGCAGGGTATGCAGCACCGGCAGCAGGAAGGCTGCCGTCTTGCCGGAGCCGGTCTGGCTGGAGACCATCAGGTCGACGAAGCGGTTGGCGCCTTCGCTGCCGGTGTCCATGGCCAGGGGCACGACCTTGGCCTGCACCGCGGTCGGGTCGTTGTAGCCCAGGTCGGCGACGGCCTGGACGAGTTGCGGGGCCAGGCCCAGCTTGACGAAACCGGCGCCGGTGGCGCGGACTTCGGCTTCGGCTTCGACGGCTGCTTCAGGAGCCGAGGATTCGATGGCGGAGGATTCGATGGAGTTGTCCACGGAAGAAAAGGAATCGGCAGGCGCGAACGCGTCCTGCACGGCAAGCGTGTCAGTCATTTCAGAGCTTTCAAGCGCAAGCGCTGCAGGGCGGTAAGCCTATGAAAAGGCTGCCTGCAGCGACTTCGCGATGGTTGGCGAAAAAACATCAACCATCAAACGAAGCCTGCGTGACCTTCGAAGAAGGTTTGGCGAGGGGGTCTCGTGCTGCGGGGCTTCCTGGCTAATTCCGGTTGTTTCCGGTGGAAGACCTGCGCGACCCGATGCATGAAGGGAGATGCGAGGATGTTGCGCAAAACCCAAAGAGGCCATTTTGCGCAAGAGGCGGATTATGACATGGCCTGGGGTTTTCCCGCAAGCCCCCTTATGGCTTTATTCCGCAACCGGCACCTGCAGGAAGTGCTTGCGGTAGTGCACCAGCTCCTCGATCGACTCGTGCACATCGGCCAGGGCCGTGTGCTTCTGCGCCTTCTTGAAGGAGCTGCAGACCTCGGGCTTCCAGCGCTTGGCCAGCTCCTTCAGGGTGCTGACGTCCACGTTGCGGTAGTGGAAGAAGGCTTCGAGCCTGGGCATGTACTTCACCAGGAAACGCCGGTCCTGGCCGATGCTGTTGCCGCACATGGGCGCCGTGCGCTTGGGCACGTACTTCGACAGGAAGTCGATCAGCTGCTGTTCGGCATCGGCCTCGGTGACGGTGGAGGCCTTGACGCGTTCGGTCAGGCCGCTGCGGCCGTGGGTACCCTGGTTCCAGGCATCCATGCCGGCGAGCGTGGCGTCGCTCTGGTGGATGGCGAAGACCGGGCCTTCGATGCGTGGTTCGAGGCTGGGGCCGGTGACCACGACGGCGATCTCGATGATGCGGTCGGTATCGGGCTCGAGACCGGTCATTTCGCAATCGAGCCAGACGAGGTTCTGGTCGGACTTGGCGAGGACCACGGGAGAGGCGGGGATGTTGGCTTCGGACATGGCCGCGATTGTCGCCCATGGCCTAAACTGCGCCGCCATGCCTGCTGCCATCCCCCTCGAACTCGCCCAGCCCTCCGCCGCCAGCATCCAGGCGGCCATGGCCTGGATGCTGGTCTTTGGCATCGCGCTCGTGCTGTCGCTCGGCGTGAAGTTCTGGCTGGCCTCGCGCCAGATGAGCCATGTGGCGCGCCACCGGGCCGCGGTGCCCGCGCCGTTTGCTGCCAGCATCACCGCCGAGGCGCACCAGAAGGCGGCCGACTACACCATCGCCAAGCTGCGCCTGGGCTTGGCCGAACTCTCGCTCGGCACGGTGGTGCTGCTGGGCTGGACTCTCTTCGGCGGCCTGGACCTGCTCAACCGCCTGGTCATCGAACGTACCGGCCCGGGCATGGTGCAGCAGCTGGTGCTGCTGGCCGCCTTCGCGGTCATCGGCGGCGTGATCGACCTGCCCTTCTCGATCTACCGCACCTTCGTGCTGGAGCAGCGCTTCGGCTTCAACCGCACCACACCCGGGCTGTGGCTGGCCGACCTGGCCAAGGCCACGCTGCTGGGCGCCCTCTTCGGCCTGCCGATCGCCGCGCTGGTGCTGTGGCTGATGGGCGCGGCCGGCGGCCTGTGGTGGCTATGGGCCTGGGGCGCCTGGATGGTGCTGAACCTGGTGCTGCTGGTGATCTACCCCACGCTGATCGCGCCGATCTTCAACAAGTTCAAGCCCCTGGAAGACGACACCCTCAAGGCCCGCGCCACCGCCCTGATGCAGCGCTGCGGCTTCGCCGCCAAGGGCTTCTTCGTGATGGACGGCAGCCGCCGCAGCGCCCATGCCAACGCCTATTTCACCGGCTTCGGCGCGGCCAAGCGGGTGGTGTTCTTCGACACGCTGCTGGCCCGCCTGAACCCCGACGAGGTCGATGCGGTGCTGGCCCACGAACTCGGCCATTTCAAGCACGGCCATGTGCCCAAGCGCGTGCTGACCATGGCCGTGATCGCCCTGCTGGGCTTCGCGCTGCTGGGCTGGCTGTCGGGCGCGCCCTGGTTCTACCTGGGGCTGGGCGTGGCGCCCAATATGGTCGGTCCGAACGATGCGCTGGCTCTGCTGCTCTTCATGCTGGCGCTGCCGGCCTTCACCTTCTTCCTCACGCCGCTGTCGGCCGGCATGTCGCGCCGCGACGAGTTCCAGGCCGATGCCTTCGCCGTGGCGCAGACCGGCCACGCCGCGCTTCCGCAGGCGCTGCTCAAGCTCTACGAGGACAACGCCGCCACCCTCACGCCGGACCCCTGGTTCGTGCGCTTCTATTACTCGCATCCACCCGCTGCCGAACGACTGGCGCGGATGGCAGGACACTGAACATGGCAGACGCCGCCGATCTCAAGCAGAAGGACTGGGCCACCGAGGCGCGCAAGGCGCTCGGCCCGGTGGAAGTGGTATCGAAGCTGGCGCAGCTGAGCGGCTGGGCGCTTACCGGCGACGGCCCGGACGTCGCCATCGAAAAGACTTATTCCTTCCGCGACTACTACCAGACCCTGGCCTTCGTGAACGCCCTGGCGCTGATCGCCCACCGGCATGACCACCATCCCGACCTGGTCGTGCGCTACGGCAGCGTCACGGTGCGTTTCAACACGCATGACGTGAAGGGCCTGTCGGCCAGCGATTTCCTCTGCGCCGCGGCCGCCGACGCCCTGCTCGCCGCATGACGACACGCCTGCAGCAAGCCGCCGACGTGGACCAGGGCCTGGTCGTGGCCACCCACGGCCGGCATTGCGTGGTGGAGAGCCCGGACGGCGAACGCCGCATCTGCACGCCGCGCGGCAAGAAGAGCCAGGCCGTCGTCGGCGACCGGGTGCTGTGGCAGCCGCCCACACCCGGCCAGGGCGACACCGGCACGGTCGAGAAGGTGGTGGAGCGGCGCAACCTGTTCTACCGCCAGGACGAGCTGCGCACCAAGTCCTTCGCGGCCAACCTGGACCAGATCCTGATGCTGATCGCGGCCGAGCCGGAGTTCTCTGCGATGCAGCTCTCGCGCGCGCTGATCGCGGCCGAGGCGGCCGGCATCACGCCCATCATCGGCCTGAACAAGAGCGACCTGGTCGAGCCCTTCGGCCGCGCCTGGGAGCGCCTGCTGCCCTACCGGCGCATGAAATACGGCGTGCTGCCGCTGTCGCTGACCGCCTCGCCGGATGCCGACCACGAGGAGCTGAGCAAGCTGCTGCGCGGCAAGACCACGCTGGTGCTGGGCCCCTCGGGCGCAGGGAAAAGCACGCTGATCAACCTGATGGTGCCCGGCGCACTGGCGCTGACCGGCGAGATCTCGCAGGCGCTCAACTCGGGCAAGCACACCACCACCAGCACCAGCTTCTACTGGATGCCCGACGACTCGGCGCCGCCGCGCACGACCGGCATCATCGATTCACCGGGCTTCCAGGAATTCGGGCTCTACCACCTGCAGCCGCCGCAGCTGGCCGCCTGCATGCCCGACATCGCCGCCCATGCGGGCGAATGCAAGTTCTACAACTGCAGCCATCTGCACGAGCCGGGCTGCGGTGTGCGGACCGCGCTGGCCGCCGGGGAAATCGACGCGCACCGGTACAAGATCTACACCGAGCTGCACGCCGAACTCAGCCAACCCCCGCGGTACTAGCCCAGCACCTCGCGCAGCGCATCCACCAGGATGCCGCACTGCTCTGGCGTGCCGATGCTGATGCGCAGGTACTGGTCGATGCGCGGCAGCGAGAAATGCCGCACCAGCACGCCCCGGCTGCGCAGGCCGGCGGCGATCGCCCTGGCGTCGTGGCCGGGATGGCGCACGAAGACGAAATTGGCCTGCGAGGGCAGCACCTGGAAACCCATGTCCTCCAGCTGCAGGGCCAGGCCTTCGCGGGTGTCGATCACCGCCTTGCGGGTCTGGTCGAAATGGGCCTCGTCCTGCATCGCGGCGGTGGCGCCGGCGATCGCCAGACGGTCCAGCGGATAGGAGTTGAAGCTGTTCTTCACCCGTTCCAGCGCCTCGACCAGCGGACGCTGGCCGCAGGCGAAACCCACACGCAAGCCGGCGAGCGAACGCGACTTGGACAGGGTCTGCACCACCAGCAGGTTGGGATAGCGCCCCACCAGCGGCAGTGCGCTCTCGCCACCGAAATCCACGTAGGCCTCATCGACCAGCACCAGGCGCTGTGGATGCAGCTGCAGCAGGCGTTCGATGGCGGCCAGGGCGATGCCCTCGCCGGTCGGCGCATTGGGGCTGGCGATGACCACGCCGGCCACCGGCTGCTGCGTCGAACGCGCGAAGCCCTCCACATCCACCTTCAGCGCCGCATCCAGCGCCACGGTTTCATACGGGATGCCGTAAAGGCCGCAGTACACCTTGTAGAAGCTGTAGGTGATGTCCGGGAACAGCAGCGGCGCGCCGCCCTGCTGGAAGAAGGCGAAGAAGGCATGGGCCAGCACCTCGTCGGAGCCGTTGCCGACGAAGACCTCGTCCAGCGCCAGCCCGTGGCGCGAGGCGATGACACGGCGCAGCGCGCTCGCATCCGGATCGGGATAAAGCTGCAGGCCCTCCCCGCCGCGGCGCGGATCGCCTGCACGGCGGCCGGCGACGGCGGATAGGGGTTCTCGTTGGTGTTGAGTTTGGTCAGCCGTTCGATCTTGGGCTGCTCGCCCGGCACATAGGGCACGAGCCCGGCGACCACCGGGCTCCACCACGGCGGTGGGGTTTGGGACACGTTGAAGACTCCTGAAACGGAAGAACAAGCGCCCGGCAAGGGCGCGCAGGCCGGGCGCTCAGCCGAGCAGCCGGGCGAAACTCAGCAGCGCCAGCAGGCCCACCCAGACCACCACCGAGCGCCACACCAGGCCGACCACCTGGGCCAGATGGGCGTTCTCGGGCGGCCGGCCGGGGGTGCTGGAGCTGTCGATGGCAGCACCCTCGTCCGGCGTTTCGGCGAAGGCACTGTCGGGCGCGGCGCGCAGCGCGGTGCCGCCCAGGCGCACGTCGATCGCGCCGGCGGTGGCGGCCAGGATCACGCCGTCGTTGTCGTTGGGGAACCGCTGGGCGTGGTAGCGCCAGCCTTCGATGGCTTCCTCGAAGTTGCCGACGACGGCGAAACTCAGCGCCGTCATGCGGGCGGGCAGCCAGTCGATCACCGTCCAGCTGAGCGATGCGGCGCGCAGCAGCGAAGGGCTGACCGGCGTGGCGGCCACGCGGCGCGACTGCGCGCTCCAGTAGCGCGAGGCGAACTCGGCCAGGCGATACAGCACCGCACCGGCCGGCCCCAGGCCGCAGGCGGCCAGGATGGAATAGCAGGCCAGCACGCCGAACACATGGCGGTGCGCGGCCAGGGTGGAGTATTCGATGACATGGCGCACGATCTCGCTGCGCGGCAGCTCGCTGGCATCGACCTGCTGCCAGCGGGCCAGCAGTTCGCGCGCCTTGACCGCATCGCCGTCGAGCAGCGCATCACGGATCGCGGTGAAGTGGTGGCTGAACTGACGAAAACCCAGGGTGACGTACAGCACCGCGATGTTCCACAGCAGCGCGACGGGCCAGCCCAGGCCCCACAGCAGCAGCGCATGCACGCCGAAGACCAGGGCCGTGGGCAGGATCACCGCCACGGTCCAGGCGACCCAGCCGTGGTGCGGCTTGCCGGCGTCGAAGTTGCGGCTGGCCGACAGCGCCCAGGCCCGCAGGCCGCCGTGGATGGGGTTGGCGCTGGACAGGGGCCGAGCCTGCTCCAGCAGCAGCGCGACCAGGATGGCAAAGAAACTCATCCGCCGATCATATCGGCCGCCCGGCCCCGTCCGGCTCAGGTCACCAGCAGGCGATAGAGATTGCGCAGCATGCCGGCCGTCGCCCCCCAGATGAAATGCTGCTTGCCGGTGGCCGGATCGGTCCAGGGCATGGACAGCCATTCGCGCCGGCCGTCGGGTGCGTCCATGCGGTGGCGGCGATGGTTCGCCGGATCCATCAGGAAGGAAAGCGGCGCCTCGAAGACATCGGCCACCTCGAAGTCATGGGGCGTCAGTGTGAAATCCGGTGCGACCAGGGCGACCACCGGCGTCACCACATAGGCCGAGACGGTTCCGTAGGTGGGCAACAGACCCAGCACCTCGACGAAGCGGGCTTCGAGGCCGACCTCCTCGTGCGCCTCGCGCAAGGCGGTGCCGATGGGGCCGTCGTCTTCCGGATCAGTACGCCCGCCGGGAAACGCGACCTGGCCGGAATGGCTGGAGAGATGGGCGGTGCGTTCGGTCAGCAGCACCGTCGGGCCTTCGGGCCGCAGCACGATGCCCACCAGCACGGCCGCCGCGCGCGGCTCGCGGCCGGCGCGCATCGGGTCGCGCGCCATGTCGGGGATCCACTCGGGCTGGCGCAGCAGGCGTTCGCGCAGCGCATCCGGCGCGAGCCGCTCGGCAGGAACCGCGGGCAGATGGCTGTCGACGCCGGCCACCGGCACCTGGCGCGCATCGAAACCGGGTAGCTTGGTCAGCGGGATCTGGGCTTCGGGGTCGTTGGGCGGCGGCTGGATCATGGGCGGGCGGCGGAAACAAAAAAGCCGCTGCACACGAAGTGGCAGCGGCCTTGGACGCCGGCACGGAGCCGGCGAGGAAAACGGGCGATTACGCCTTGGCCGCTGCCGCAGCTGCTGCTGCCGACTTGGCGCTGCGCGAAGGCAGCTTTTCCTTGATACGTGCCGACTTGCCGCTGCGGTCGCGCAGGTAGTAGAGCTTGGCGCGGCGGACATCGCCGCGACGCTTGACTTCGATACCGGCGATCAGCGGGCTGTAGGTCTGGAAGCTGCGTTCCACGCCTTCGCCGCTGGAGATCTTGCGCACGATGAAGCCGCTGTTGAGGCCCCGGTTGCGCTTGGCGATCACCACGCCTTCGAAGGCCTGCACGCGCTTGCGGGTGCCTTCGACGACGTTGACGCTGACGATGACGGTGTCGCCAGGAGCGAATGCCGGGATCGTCTTGTTGAGGCGGGCGATTTCTTCCTGCTCGAGGATTTCGATGAGATTGGCCATGATGGTCTTTTCACATTGACCCGGATCATGCGCGGCTGCACAAAAGGCGCTTCGGCAAGCCCTGCGCTACTAGAGGCAGGTGGCGTGGCGCGGCCGGTAGAGGATCGGGGAACCGCGGATTATATGCCGGAATTCTTCGCCGGCAACAGGTCCGGACGCAGCGCGGCGGTCAGGGCCAGGCGCTGCTCGCGGCGCCAGCGCTCGATGCGGGCATGGTCGCCCGACATCAATGCCGCCGGCACGGACTGCTCGCGCCAGGTCTCCGGACGGGTGTAGTGCGGGCAGTCGAGCAGGCCGTCGAGCGCGGGATTGAAGCTGTCCTGCTGATGGCTGCCCTCGTCGTTGAGCACGCCCGGCTGCAGGCGGGCCACCGCGTCGATCAGGGCCATGGCCGGGATCTCGCCGCCGGACAGCACGAAGTCGCCCAGGCTGATCTGGCGGTCGACGTAGGCATCGATGAAACGCTGGTCCAGGCCCTCGTAGCGGCCGCAGACCAGCACCGCGCCGGCACTGGCCGACCAGCCCTCGACGGCGGCATGGTCGAGCTTGCCGCCCAGCGGCGAGAACAACACCACCGGTGCGGGCACCGCCTCTGCCCGGTCGGCGCGGATGGCATCCAGGCAACGCGCCATCGGCTCGGCCATCATCACCATGCCGGGGCCGCCGCCGAAGGGGCGGTCGTCCACGCGGCGGTAGTTGCCTTCGGCGTGGTCACGCGGATTCCACAGGCGCACCGTCACCGGCCCTTCGTAGGCGCGGCGGGTGACACCGCTGGCCAGGAAAGGCGCGAAGAGTTCGGGGAACAGGGTGACGACGTCGAAGCGCATGGGCGCGCGCGCTCAGTAGTCGGGTTGCCAGTCGACCGAGATCAGCTTGCCGGGCAGGTCGACCTTGTCGATGAAGGCCGAGACGAAGGGAATCATGCGTTCCTCCGTCTTGCCTTCGGCCTCGTAGTCCATGACCAGCACGGTCTGCGGGCCGGTAGCCATCAGCTCGCGCACCACGCCCAGCGCCACGCCTTCGCGATTGACCACGTTCAGGCCGATCAGGTCGACCCAGTAGTACTCGTCCTCGGCGGTGGAGGGAAAACTGGAGCGGGCGATGAACACCCGCGCGCCCTTGAGCGCCTCGGCGGCGGTGCGGTCGGGCACGTCCTGGGCGGTGGCGACGACCGAGTCGGAATGGTCCTTGGCCTGCACCACCACCAGCCGGAACACCGCGCCCGCGCCGGGACCGGCCACGGCGGGCGACTGGATGAACCAGCGCTTGGATGAGAACAGCGCCTCCGGACTCGCGCTGTAGGGCAGCACGCGGAACCAGCCCTTGATGCCCCAGGCATCGGCGATGCGGCCGACTTCGATGGCGTCGGCGGGCAATTCGGCGGATTCGAGTCCAGGCAGCATGGCGTTCAGGGTTCAGGCGAAGAATTCGGGAGCACAAAAAGAAAAAGCCCCGCGGAGGTGATTCCGCGGGGCTTTCGAGTCGGACTCAGGCAGCAGCTGCAGGCGCGGCGGCCAGGGCCTTCTGCGAGGTGCGCAGCAGGCGCTCGACGGTAGGCGACACTTGCGCGCCGACACCGGTCCAGTAGCTCACGCGGTCTTGTGCGACACGCAGGCCTTCTTCGCCGTCACGGGCGCTGGGGTTGTAGAAACCCACGCGCTCGATGAAACGGCCGTCGCGGCGCACGCGCTTGTCGGCAACGACGATGTTGAAGAAGGGACGGCCCTTGGAGCCGCCGCGGGAGAGTCGAATGACGACCATGATTTATCCTTGGGTGGTGAACTGATCCCGTGACGGGTATCCGCTTGAAAATGGGATCAGCCGGTTTCTTGCTGCGTTGAGACACGCGACATGGCCACCCGGCCAGCGACACGCTGCAAAGCCGCAGATTATAGCTTTTTATTCCATGCACACCATAAGACCCGCCAACGACGGCGACATCGCCGCCATCACGGCCATCTACGCCCACTACGTGAACGCCAGCACGGCCACTTTCGAGACGGTGGCCCCGACCGTCGCCGAAATGGCCGGCCGGCGCGCCGAGGTACTGTCCCGCAACATGCCCTATCTGATGATGGAAGACGGACAAGGCGGCGTGGCGGGCTATGCCTACTGCAACTGGTTCAAGCCACGGCCGGCCTACCGTTTCTCGGCCGAGAACTCGATCTACCTGGCCCCCACCGCCGTGGGTGGCGGCCGTGGCCGCGCGCTGCTGGATGCGCTGTGCACCGCCGCTACCGAGGCCGGCGTGCGGCAGATGATCGCGGTCATCGGCGGCGCGGACAACATCGCCTCGATCCGTCTGCACCGCGCCGCCGGTTTCGCCGACGCGGGCATCTTCAAGTCCAGCGGCTGGAAGTTCGGCCGCTGGCTCGATGTGGTGCTGATGCAGAAGGCGCTGGGCGACGGCGACGGCAGCGCACCCGAATGAAGGCCGCGCCCCGCAACAAGACGACCGCCACCTGGCTGGCCTTCCTGGGCGGGCCGCTGGGCCTGCACCTGTTCTACCTGCGCGGCCTGGGCGACACCTTCGCCTGGATGCTGCCGATCCCCACCGCGCTCGGCCTCTACGGCGTGCGGCGGGCGCAGGAGTTCGGGCTGGACGACAAGGCGAGCTGGCTGCTGATTCCGCTGCTGGGCTGCGTGATCGCCGGCTGCTCGCTCACCGCCATCGTCTACGGCCTGACGTTGACCGAGAAATGGAACGCCCGCCACAACCCGCAGTGCGAGGCCGAGGCGGTGCCAGGATCCACCAACTGGCTGACCATCGTGGGTGTCGGCGCCGCCCTGCTCATCGGCACCGGCGTGCTGATGGCCAGCCTCGCCTTCGGCTTCGAGCACTACTTCACCTTCATGCTCGACCGGGCCCGGGCCCAGGCCGGCTGAGACCGCTAGAGCCTCAGAACAGCCAGGTGCTGAGCCCGTAGGCCAGCGCGGCCACCACGGCGGAAGCCGGAATGGTCAGCACCCAGGCCCAGACGATATTGCCCGCCACGCCCCAACGCACCGCGCTGGCGCGCTGGGTGGAGCCCACGCCGACGATGGCGCCGGTGATGGTGTGGGTGGTCGATACCGGAATGCCCAGCAGGGTCGCCAGGAACAGCGTGACCGCGCCGCCGGTCTCCGCGCAGAAGCCGCCCACGGGCTTCAGCTTGGTGATCTTCTGCCCCATGGTCTTGACGATGCGCCAGCCGCCGAACATGGTGCCCAGCGCGATCGCGGTGTAGCAGCAGACGATGGTCCAGGCCGGCGGATTGGCATCGGTGGCCGATGCGCGCCCGGTGGCGATCAGCAGCATCCAGATGATGCCGATGGTCTTCTGCGCATCGTTGCCGCCATGGCCCAGGCTGTACGCGCCGGCCGACACCAGCTGCAGCCGGCGGAACCAGCGGTCCACCCGCGAGGGCGTGGAGCGCCGGAAGATCCAGGCCACGACCACCATCATCAGCGAGCCCAGCACGAAGCCCAGCAGCGGCGAGACGAAGATGAACAGCACCGTCTTCCAGATGCCCTCGAACACCAGCGCGCTGGTGCCGGCCTTGGCCATCACCGCGCCCACGATGCCGCCGATCAGCGCATGCGAGGAACTGCTCGGGATGCCGTAATGCCAGGTGATCACGTTCCAGGTGATCGCACCCACCAGGGCGCCGAACACCACATGGATGTCCACCACGCCCGGCAGGGCGATGCCCTTGCCCACGGTGGCCGCCACGCTCAGGTGGAACACGGCGATCGCCACCAGGTTGAAGAAGGCGGCGAAGACCACCGCCTGACCCGGCTTGAGCACGCCGGTGGACACCACGGTGGCGATGGAATTCGCCGCGTCGTGGAAGCCGTTCATGAAGTCGAAGACCAGCGCCAGGGCGACCAGCAACACGATCGCCCAGAGCGCTACCTGCACGCTTGCCATGCCTGCTATCTCCGGCTTTTCAGGAGTTCTCGAGGACGACGCCCTCGATCAGGTTGGCCACGTCCTCGCAGCGGTCGGTGATGGTCTCGAGCAGCTCGTAGATGGCCTTGAGCTTGATCACCTCGCGCACATCGGGCTCCTCGCGGAAGAGCTTGCTCATTGCCGATCGCATGACGCGGTCGGCATCGGATTCGAGCCGGTCTATCTCCTCGCAGGTCTTGAGCGCGGCCTCGGCCGTGCGCGGATCGGCGATCTTCTCCAGCATCTTCACCGCCTCCTGCAGGCGCTCGCAGCACTTCACACCGAGTTCGGTCAGGCGGGTGATCTCGTCGGTCATCACCCGCACGTCGTACAGCGCCATGGTCTCGGCCGAGTCCTGGATCAGGTCGGCCACGTCGTCCATGGTGTTGATCAGCGAGTGGATCTGCTCGCGGTCGATCGGCGTGATGAAGGTCTTGTGCAGGGCGCGGTTGACGTCATGCGTGACCCGGTCGGCGGCGCGTTCGGCCTCGTCGACCTCGCGGGCGTATTTCTCGCGCAGGGCCGGGTCGTTGTAGTTGGCGACCAGGCGGGCGAAGGCATGCGCGGCATCGACCGTCCTTTGCGCATGCAGGTTGAACATCTCGAAAAAACTGCCTTCACGGGGCAGCAGCTTGCCAAACAACATTGGCTTCTCCAGCGGAAATGGGGGCCGGCCGGACGCCGGGCGAAGGGCGCGAGTGTAGCTGCGGGGCACAAACGGTCACAAAACCGTCATGTCTTGTGAAGTAGCCAGGCTCCTACACGGGCATCCGGCTCGTCCGACATGGCAGGGCCGGCCATCGATCAAAAGATGGGTTGGCGCCTACTGACAGGTGCCGCAAAAAAACGCTCCCGATCGTCATCCCAAGGAAAACCCATGACCCGCAACCGCTTCTCCCTTGCCCGCAAGTCCGCCCTCTGCGCCGCCCTGATGGCCGCCGCCTGCGGCAGCGCGATGGCCCAGTCGGCCTACAACACCGCCTCCACCGACCGCGCCTCCTACATCCCCTACACCAGCGCCGGCTATGTCGGCATCGCCGCCGGCCAGTCGAAGTACAAGGTCGGCAACGGCAACAACAGCTTCGGCTACGACAACAAGGACACCGCCTTCAAGCTCTACGGCGGCGGCATGTTCAACCAGAACCTCGGCCTGGAACTGGGCTATGTGAACTTCGGCGAGATCACCCGCGGCGGCGGCGACACCAAGGCACAGGGCCTGAACCTGAGCCTGCTGGCCAAGGCGCCGCTGGGCGATCGCTTCGATGTCTTCGGCAAGGTCGGTACCACCTACGGCTGGACCAAGACCTCGTCGAACGCGGCCAGCGGCGTGCCCGGCGGCAAGGAGAACGGCTTCGGCGTGTCCTACGGCGTCGGTGCCAGCTACTACTTCACGCCGCAGGTCGCCGCCACGCTGGAGTACGAGAGCCACGACCTGAAGTTCGCGGGCACCGGCAAGGACCGCGTCGAGCTGGTCACCGTCGGCCTGCGCTACAACTACTGATCGGGCTTCACTCGCCCAGGTAGGCGGCGCGCACCTTGGGATCGCTCAGCATGTCGGCGGCAGCGCCCTGCATGCTGATCAACCCGGACTCCATCACGTAGGCCCGGTCGGCGATCTGCAGCGCGCGGCTGGCGTTCTGCTCCACCAGCAGAACCGTGGTGCCCTGCGCCGCCACCTGCGCGATCACCTCGAAGATCTTGTCGACCATGATGGGCGACAGGCCCATCGAGGGTTCGTCCAGCAGCAGCAGCTGGGGCTGGCTCATCAGGGCGCGGCCCATGGCCAGCATCTGCTGCTCGCCGCCGCTCATGGTGCCGGCGAGCTGGGCGCGGCGCTCTTTCAGGCGCGGGAAGGTGGCGAAGATGCGTTCGATGTCGGCCGCGATGCCGGCCTTGTCGTCGCGGATGTAGGCGCCCATCTGCAGGTTCTCCACGATGGTCATGCGGGCGAACACGCCCCGCCCTTCCGGCACCATGGCCAGCCCTTCGCGCACCAAGTCCCAGGCGCCCAGGCCGCCGATGCTCTTGCCCCGGTAGAGCACCTCGCCGCCGCTGACCGGCAGCATGGCGGTGATGGCCTTCATGGTCGTCGTCTTGCCGGCGCCGTTGGAGCCGATCAGCGAGACCAGCTCGCCCTTTCCCACCGTGAAATCGATGCCCTTCACCGCCTGGATGCCGCCATAGGCGACACGCAGGCCACGCACTTCCAACAAAGCTTCTGGATGGCTGGCTGTCTCTTGCATTCAATGGGCTCCGGCGCCGAGATAGGCTTCGATCACTTTGTCGTTGCGCTGGACTTCCGCGGGCGTGCCCTCGGCGATCAGCCGGCCGTAGTCGAGCACGGTGACGCGGTCGCACAGGCCCATCACCAGCTTCACGTCGTGCTCGATGAGAAGCACGGTGCGGCCGTCCTGGCGGATGCGGTCGATGAGGGCGCGCAGCTGCACCTTCTCGGTGGCGTTCATGCCGGCGGCGGGCTCGTCCAGCGCCACCAGCAGCGGCTCGGTGGCCAGCGCCCGGGCGATCTCCAGCCGGCGCTGGTCGCCATAGGACAGGGTGCGCGCCCGCACGTCGGCATAGCGGGCGATGCCCACGTATTCCAGCAGCTCGCGCGCCCGCTCGCGGATGGCGGCCTCCTCGGTCCTGAAGCCCCGCGTGCGCAGCACCGCGCCCCAGAGGCCGGAGCGGCTGCGGATATGCCGACCCACCATCACGTTCTCCAGCGCCGTCATGTCCGCGAAGAGGCGGATGTTCTGGAAGGTGCGGGCGATGCCGGCCCGCGCCACCTCGTGCACCGCGCTCGGTTTGTAGGGCTTGCCGGCCAGGGCGAAGCTGCCGCTGTCGGGGATGTACAGCCCGGTGATCACGTTGAAGAAGGTGGTCTTGCCCGCGCCGTTGGGCCCGATCAGGCCGTAGACCTGGCCGCGGTGGATGGTCATGTCCACATCGGCCAGCGCCTGCAGGCCGCCGAAGCGCTTGCCGATGCCGCGCACTTCCAGGATGGCGTCGGCGCCGCTCATGTCTTGGCCTCCAGCACACGACCGTGGTCGGGCGCCGGCCACAGGCCGCGCGGCCGGATCAGCATCACCGCGATCATGGCCAGCGCGATCAGCAGCTGGCGCAGGATCGAGGCATCGAGCCGCCCGCCGGTCATCTGCTGCAAGGGCCCCGCCACATAGCGCAGCACCTCGGGCAGCGAGGACAGCAGCACGGCCCCCAGCACCACGCCCGGGATGTGGCCGATGCCGCCCAGCACCACCATGGCGACGATCATCACCGACTCCATCAGGCTGAACGATTCCGGCGAGACGAAGCCCTGGAAGGCGCCGAACATCGCGCCCGACACCCCGCCGAAACTCGCCCCCATCGCAAACGCCATGAGCTTCAGGTTGCGGGTGTTGAGGCCCATGGCCTTGGCGGCGATCTCGTCCTCGCGGATCGCCATCCAGGCCCGGCCGATGCGTGAATCCTGCAGCCGCGAGCAGATCACGATGCTGACGATCACCAGCGCCAGGAACAGGTAGTAGTAGAGGGTGACGGCGGGGATGTCGTAGTCGTCGGTGATCGACAGCCGCTTGCCCAGGTTCAGCCCGAAGAACTTCACCGAGTCGATCTCGCCGATGCCCTTGGGGCCGTTGGTGAGGTTGATCGGCCGGTCCAGGTTGTTCATGAAGATACGCACGATCTCGCCGAAACCCAGGGTGACGATGGCCAGGTAGTCGCCGCGCAGCTTGAGGGTGGGCGCGCCCAGCAGCGCACCGAAGAAGGCCGCCACCACCGCGGCGATCGGAATCACCAGCCACAGCGACAGGTGCACGCCATTGGGGAAATGCGCGGCGATGAAGGCGAAGTTCTCGCTCAGGTGCGGCGAGGCCAGCAGCGCGAAGAGATAGGCGCCCACGGCGTAGAAGGCCACGTAGCCCAGGTCGAGCAGCCCGGCATAACCCACCACGATGTTCAGGCCCAGGGCCAGCATCACGTAGAGCAGCGCCAGGTCGGCGATGCGCACCCAGGCATTGCCGAAGTACTGCAGGCCGTGCGGCAGGGCCAGCAGCAGCAGGGCCGCCACCAGCCAGGCGGCGATGCGGGTGCCGCGCGGCGCGTCGGGAGCGAAGGGATTGTTCATGCGCATCGCCCCTTCACGCCCGGTCGGCCACACGCTCGCCCAGCAGGCCCGAGGGCCGCAGGGTGAGGATCACGATCAGCACCACGAAGGCGAAGATGTCGGCGTAGTTGCTGCCCAGCACGCCGCCGGTCAGCGTTCCGATATAGCCCGAGCCGATCGACTCGATCAGCCCCAGCAGGATGCCGCCCAGCACCGCGCCGCCCAGGTTGCCGATGCCGCCGAACACCGCCGCGGTGAAGGCCTTGAGCCCCGGCAGGAAACCCATGGTGTGCTGCGCCGTGCCGTAGTTGGCCGCGTACATCACACCGGCGATGGCCGCGAGCACCGCGCCGATCACGAAGGTGGCCGAGATCACCAGGTCGGGCTTCACGCCCATCAGCGCCGCCACCCGCGGGTTCTCGGCCGTGGCGCGCATCGCCCGGCCGAGCTTGGTGGCATGCACCAGCCACATCAGCACGGCGAGCGAGACCGCCGTCAGCGCCAGGATCAGCAGCTGCGTCGGCGTGATCACCGCGCCGCCGATGGCATAGGGCTCGCTCGGCAGCAGCGTGGGATAGACCTTGACGTTGGGCTTCCACACGATCATGGCCAGCGTCTGCAGCAGCAGCGACACCCCGATGGCGGTGATCAGCGTGGCCAGCTTGGGCGCATTGCGCAGAGGCCGGTAGGCCACCTTCTCGATCACGAAATTGAGCGCCGCCGACACCACGCAGGCGATCAGCATGGACAGCAGCAGCACCAGCCAGCCCGGCGCCCAGGGCAGGGCCTCCTGCATCAGCCCGATCACGCTCCAGCTGGTGAGCGCCCCGACCATCAGCACCTCGCCATGGGCGAAATTGATCAGGTTGATGATGCCGTACACCATGGTGTAGCCCAGCGCCACCAGCGCATACAC
Organism: Xylophilus rhododendri; assembly: GCF_009906855.1. Taxonomy (NCBI): domain Bacteria; kingdom Pseudomonadati; phylum Pseudomonadota; class Betaproteobacteria; order Burkholderiales; genus Xylophilus; species Xylophilus rhododendri. Next base: position 4,589,505 of record NZ_CP047650.1, on the reverse strand, counting down.
ACTTCCAAGTACCAGACCGTTGATGACCTGCTGCAGCAGGATGTCCATAAGCCGCTTCCTTCAGAGTTCAGGGAGTGTGCAGAGATGTATGCATGCTGCAGGTAAGCAATAACCCCGCCAGATGGCGTTTTGTGGCCTAGCCGCCCTCCTCCGCGGCCCGGTTGCGTTCGCGCAGTTCGCGCAGTTTTTCGCCGATGCGCAGCTCCAGCCCGCGCGGCACCGGCTGGTAGAAGCCGGGGTCGGCCATGCCGTCCGGCAGGTAGCGTTCGCCGGCCGCGAAGCCGTCGGCCTCGTCGTGGGCGTAGCGGTAGCCCTTGCCGTAATCAAGTTCCTTCATCAGCCTGGTCGGTGCATTGCGCAGGTGCATGGGCACGGGGCGGGTGCCATCCTTGGCGATCCAGGCCTTGGCCGCGTTGAAGGCGGCGTAGGCGGCGTTGGACTTGGGCGCCATGGCCAGGTAGATCACGCATTGCGCCAGGGTGAGTTCGCCCTCGGGCGAGCCCAGACGCTCGTAGACCTCGGCCGCGTCCAGCGCCATACGCAGCGCGCGCGGATCGGCCAGGCCGATGTCTTCGCTGGCCATGCGGATCAGGCGGCGCGCCATGTAGCGCGGGTCGGCACCGCCGTCGAGCATGCGCATGAACCAGTAGAGCGCCGCATCCGGATCCGATCCGCGCACCGACTTGTGCAGTGCGCTGATGGTGTCGTAGAACTGCTCGCCGCCCTTGTCGTAGCGCCGCAGGCGTTCGCCCAGCACACGCAGCAGCCATTCGTCGTCGATGGTGTGGCGCTTCTCGGTACTGGCGGCGACGGACAGGGTTTCCAGCGTGTTGAGCAGGCGGCGGGCATCGCCGTCCGCGTAGGCGACCAGACGGTCTTCCGCAGCCTTCTCGATCGCGGGCACGGCCTGGATGGCCTGGGCGCGGGTGACGATCTGGCGCAGGTCGTCCTCGGTCAGCGGCTTCAGCACATAGACCGCGGCGCGCGACAGCAGCGCGGAGTTGACCTCGAAGGACGGGTTCTCCGTCGTCGCCCCGATGAAGGTGAACAGGCCCGACTCCACATGCGGCAGGAAGGCATCCTGCTGGCTCTTGTTGAAGCGGTGCACCTCGTCGACGAAGACGATGGTGCTCTGCGCCATCAGCCCGTCGCGGGCGATCAGCGCGCGTTCGACCGCCTCGCGGATGTCCTTGACGCCGCCGAGCACCGCGCTGATGGCGATGAACTGCGCATCGAAGGCATCGGCCATGAGCCGGGCGATGGTGGTCTTGCCCACGCCCGGCGGGCCCCACAGGATGCAGGAATGCGGCCGGCCCGACTCGAAGGCGATGCGCAGGGGCAGGCCCTCGCCCAGCAGGTGCTGCTGGCCGATGACGTCGGAAAGCGTTCGGGGCCGAAGGCGTTCCGCCAGGGGTTGATGGAGCGTGGAACTGGGAGCGGCCGTAACGGCGGCGGAGGTGGGTTTCGCCATCCGGCAGTTATAGCGTGCCCCGGGGTTGGCGGAGTTGCGGCTTGTGCCCCGCCCCGCCCCCGGCCGGAATGGGGACCGCAACCGCGCCGGTCGGACATCTGATTACATCGCCTGTTTAACGAAACATATTCGAATGCTGAAAATTCTCCGTCGCGTGCCATGATTCGCCGCAGATTTCCGCGCATTTATCCTCCCCAACATTCGGTGATTCATGGCCACCTTCGTACTCGTTCACGGCGCCTGGGTGGGTGCCTGGGTTTTCAGGGATACCGCCAGGGTGCTGCGCGCCGCGGGTCATGAAGTATTTACTCCCACACTCACCGGCCTGGGCGAGCGCTCGCACCTGAATCAGGCGGATATCAGCCTGGAAACCCACATACTCGATATTCTCGGCGTGCTGCAGGCCGAAGAACTGGAAGATGTCATTCTCTGCGGACATGGATATGGCGGCATGCTGATCACGGCGGTGGAAGACCGCATGCCGGGCCGTATCCGCTCCCTGGTGTATATCGATGCATTCGTGCCGCAGCATTGGGATTCGGTCATCAGCATCCTCGAAAACAGCAGCTGCGCGCGCGACTACGGCAATGCAAGGCGCATGGCCCGCGACAGAACGGCGTGCCGGCGCGCGGGCGAGCTGGCGCCGCTGCCCTGCCGCATCTTCGGTGTTTCACCCGCGCGCCAGGCCGCCCTGGATCGGCGCAGCCACCCGCAGCCCTGGTTGACCTTCGAAATGCCGGTGGTGCTGGCCGGGCCGCCCCGGCCCCGGCGCCGCGCCTATTTCGTGGCGGACAGCTGGGCCGACAGCCCTTTTCTCGCATTCGCCGAACGCTTCGAAAGAGCGCCTCAATGGAGGGTGCGCCGGTTTTCCTGCGGCCACGCCATCATGATCGACCAGCCGCGTGAACTCAGCCGCGAGTTGCTGAAATTCGAGCAGGAAGACGCGGCTGACCACCAGCGCATTCACGCGCTGAGTCGGACATAAGTGGCCAATACCGCCGATTTGGACACCACACCCAGCAAAACCGGATTCTTCAGGCTTTCGATGACCGGCAGGCGCTCACCGCGGTGCTGCAAAAGCCGCTCGAGCGCTTGTTCCAGATCGATATCCGCGTGCAAGGGCTCAATATCCTGTGACACGAAAGACAAGGCGATGTCGGGCTGCTGAGGATTCAAATCCGCCGCATTCAACGATTTGAGCGGTACCACGCCCAGATAATGTCCCGCCGCATCGACCAGATAGAGGTATTTCACCGGATATTCCAGAAACATCCGCCGCATCTCCTCCACGCCGGTTTCCGGCCCGACCACGGTCTGCGCCGGCTCCAGAAGATCGCGCACATGCTGGGCCCGCAGGCGTTCCCGCTCTTCGAACTGGGCCTGCCTTCGCACCGTGATCTCGTACATCGAGCCGACCCGCGCCGAGCGCGCCACGAAATACGCCACCACGCTGCCTGCCATCAGGGGCAGCATGACCTGGTAACTCAGCGTCATCTCGAAAACCATCAGGATCGCCATGATCGGCGCCTGCGCCGCTCCCGCCAGCAGCGCCGCCATGCCGACGATGGCGTAGACAAAGGGCTCGGAGGTCTGCCCCGGCCACAGGGCGTGCGCACCGGTGCCGAACAGCGCGCCCAGCAGGCAACCGAAGAAGAGCGCGGGCGTGAAGACGCCGCCGACGGCGCCCGAGCCGGTGGTCGCCATCGTCGCCGCCGCCTTGGCGACCAGCAGCGCGACCAGCGCCGTCCACGGCCAGGGCGAGTGCAGCACCGCGTTGACCACGCTGTAGCCGTTGCCCCAGACCTCGGGCACCCAGACCGAGATACAGCCCACGATCAGCCCGCCGATGGCCAGCCGCCAGGGCAGCGCCACCGGCAGGCGCGCGAACGCCGCGCGACTGGCAGCCAGGCCACGCAGCATCAGGGCCGCGCCGCCGCCGGCCAGCACGCCCAGCAGCACGAAGAGTGGCACCTCCACGCCATGGATCTCGGGGAACACCGGCATCTCGTACACCGGCTGATAACCCGGCAGCCAGCGCATCACGATATTGCCGACCACCGCGGCCACCATGATCGGACCGACGCTTTCCATGGCGATGGAGCCCAGCACGATCTCGGCGACGAAGAAGGCGCCGGCGATCGGCGCGTTGTAGGCGGCGGTCAGGCCGGAGGCCGCGCCGCAGGCCACGATCAGCCGCAGCCGCGCCACCGGAAAGCGGAAGCAGCGCCCCAGCAGCGAGGCGCAGAGGGCGGCCAGCTGCACCATCGAGCCTTCGCGGCCGATCGAGCCGCCGCTGGCGATGCTGACCAGGGACGAGGCACTGCGCGCCAGCGTCTGCACGACGGGGATGCGGCCGTCGCCGAGCACGATGGCTTCCATGTAGTCGGAGGTGGCCTTCTGAGCCGCGGTACGCCGCGCCCACACCAGCAACAGGCCGGCGATGAGGCCGCCCACGGTGGGCGACAGCACACGCGCCCATACCGGCAGGCTGCGCGCGATCTCGACCAGCCCGCCGCCGCTGCCCAGCACCGCGACATCGACCGCATGCAGCGCCAGCCGGAACAGCTCGGTCGCCAGCGCGCCCAGCACCCCGGCCACGATGGACCAGAGCAGCAGGATCTGCCACTCGGAAATGCGGAACACCCGCTGCAGCCGTGCCCGCACGGCCAGCAGCACCACAACCAGACGTTTCATGCCACGAGGCGCGTCAGGTACAAGGCCCGACGCGCCGGAAGATCAAACGTCGATTATCGGGCGGCAGCGGCCTATTGCTTGACGACACTCACGCCGGCCGGCGGCGTGAAGTTGAAGGTCGATGCCGGCAGGCTGGCATTGGCCTGCACATTGCTGAACTTGAGCACCGAACGCTGGCCGAAGCTGTCGAGGATGTCAAGTTCGGCCAGCTGGTCGCCGCGCAGGCCCACACGCACCGACTGCAGCTGCACATCCTTGCTGCGCGGCGTCGCCAGCACCCACTGCAGGCCTTCGCGGTCGGGCTCCGCGGCCAGGGTGAAATCCTTCTCCAGGGCCTTGATGTCGGAGCTGGACGCGACGATGGCGGCCGGCGTGGAGCCCAGCGCCTGGGCCTGGTCGCGCACCGTCACCTGCTGCAGGTCCACGTCGTAGAGCGACAGCGAGCGGCCGTCGGCCACCAGGGTCTGGGCGAAGGGCTTGGTGTAGACGAAGCGGAAGCGCCCCGGCCGCTGGAACTCGAAGGTGCCTTCGGACCTCTTGGTGCGCGGCGTCTCGCCTTCGCGCGCCGGTGCGCTCACGACCTGGGTGAAATCGGCACGGCCGCTCTTGGCGGTGCGCATGAAGTTCTCGAGGCTGGAGAGGCCGTCGGCCCAGGCCGGCGACAGCGCCAGCGCGGCCGCCAGGACCAGGCCCTGGCGCGACAGGAACGAAATACGAGAGCTCATCGGAAATCCGGTGTCATCCGGCGAAATCGGCAATGACGGCATGTTGCCGGACGGCCGTGAAGGTCGGGCAAAGGGTTTGTAACAGCGCTGAGGCCGGGAAGCGCCGGCTTCAGTCTTCGGCGGCCCGCTGCGGCACCAGGATGTCGCGCTGGCCGGCGCCGTTCATAGGGCTGACCATGCCGGCCTTCTCCATGTCTTCCACCAGGCGCGCGGCGCGGTTGTAGCCGATCTTCAGGTGGCGCTGCACCAGGGAGATGCTGGCCTTGCGGTTCTTCAGCACCACCTCCACGGCCTGGTCGTACATCGGGTCCTTCTCGGCGGCGGCGTCGGCATCGCTGGCGGGATAGTCGGTGCTGTCGCCGTCGACCGTGCCGCCTTCGAGCACACCCTCGATGTAGTTGGGCTCGCCCTGCTCCTTGAGGTACTTCACCACGCGGTGCACTTCCTCGTCGCTGACGAAGGCGCCGTGCACCCGCACCGGAAAGCCGGTGCCGCTGGCCATGTAGAGCATGTCGCCCATGCCCAGCAGCGCCTCGGCGCCCATCTGGTCGAGGATGGTGCGGCTGTCGATCTTGGAGCCGACCGAGAACGCGATCCGCGTCGGGATGTTGGCCTTGATCAGGCCGGTGATCACGTCCACGCTGGGCCGCTGGGTGGCCAGCACCAGGTGGATGCCGGCGGCGCGCGCCTTCTGCGCCAGGCGGGCGATGAGTTCCTCGATCTTCTTGCCGACCACCATCATCAGGTCGGCCAGTTCGTCGATCACCACCACGATGTGCGGCAGGCGCTCCAGCGGCTCGGGGCTGTCGGGTGTGAGGCTGAAGGGGTTGTAGATGAACTCCTCGCGCGCCTTGGCCTCGTCGATCTTGACGTTGTAGCCGGCCAGGTTGCGCACGCCCAGCTTGCTCATCAGCTTGTAGCGGCGCTCCATCTCGGCCACGCACCAGTTCAGGCCGTGCGCGGCCTGGCGCATGTCGGTGACCACCGGCGCCAGCAGGTGCGGAATGCCTTCGTAAACCGACATTTCCAGCATCTTGGGGTCGATCATCAGCAGCCGCACGTCGCGCGCATCGGCCTTGTAGAGCAGGCTGAGGATCATGGCGTTGATACCCACCGACTTGCCCGAGCCGGTGGTGCCGGCCACCAGCACGTGCGGCATCTTGGCCAGGTCAGCCACCACCGGGTTGCCGATGATGTCCTTGCCCAGCGCGATGGTCAGCAGCGACTTGGCGTCGTGGTAGACCTGCGAGCCCAGGATCTCGGACAGGCGGATGGTCTGACGCTTGGCATTGGGCAGCTCCAGCGCCATGAAGTTCTTGCCCGGGATGGTCTCCACCACCCGGATCGACACCAGTGAGAGCGAGCGCGCCAGGTCCTTGGCCAGGTTCACCACCTGCGAGCCCTTCACGCCGGTGGCCGGCTCGATCTCGTAGCGGGTGATGACGGGGCCGGGCGAGGCGGCCACCACATGCACCTGCACGCCGAAGTCCTTCAGCTTCTTCTCGATCATGCGGCTGGTCATTTCCAGCGTCTCGGGCGCCACCGTTTCCTGGCGCTGCAGCGCGGCGTCGAGCAGGTCGATCTGCGGCAGGCTGCTGTCGGGCATCTCGGTGAAGAGCGGCTTCTGGCGCTCCTTGGCGACACGTTCGCTGATGACGGGCTCGGCCGCCATCACCGGCTCGGTCAGCACCGGCGGGGTGCGCACCGGGTGGTGATCGATCTCGGCCCGCTCCTCGATCACGACTTCCTCGCGCTCGCGGGCGGCGCGTTTGCCGACGGCCTTGTCCTCGGCGACCTCGCGCTGTTCACGCCGTGTCTGCACGACCGAGTACAGGCGCGCACCCAGGCGCTCGGCGAAATGGCCCCAGGAGAAACGGAACACCAGCGAGGAGCCCACCACCGCCAGCACGATGCACAGCAGGCCCGAACCGGTGAAGCCCAGCCAGCGCATCGCCGCCGGGCCGGTCACGAAGCCCAGCACGCCGCCGGCATGCCGGCCGGGCAGCAGGCCTTCGAAACGGTAGAGGCGGGTCCATTCCAGCGCGGTGCTGGAACACATCAGCAGCACCAGGCCGACCCAGAACACGCCGCGGTGCAGGGTCCAGGAACGCTCCACATCAGGCGCGGCGCCGCCGCGCATCCAGCGGGCCAGCGATGCCAGCCAGGCGCGCACCGCGGCGGCGAAACACCACCACACGGAAAAGCCCAGCAGGAAGTAGCTGGCATCGGCCAGCACCGCGCCGACGCGGCCGCCCCAGTTGTTCACCGCCTTCGCCGCGGGGGCGCCGGTGGTGGACCAGGCCGGGTCCAGGGCGGAATAACTCAGCATGGCGATCAGCCAGAAGGCCATGGCGATCAGGCCGACCAGCAAGGCGAGTTCGTGGCCGAAGCCGCCCGCCGCGCTGCGTTCGGGCGCCCGGGACTTGCTGCCGCGGGCATTGAGGGTATCGAGGGAATAGGTCATAGGTGAGCGTGGGCAAGCTTACCGCATGCCCTCACGCCGCGTCCTCGGTCCGGGCCGGGCCCGACAGGTCCGTCATGCTGGAAAGCCGGCCCTCGTGCAGCAGCATGGAGCCGTCGTCGCGCACCTCGACGAAACCGCGCTCCTCCAGGTCCTTCATCACCCGGCTGACCATTTCGCGGGAGGCGCCGACCATCTTGGCGATGTCCTGGCGCGTCACCTTCTCGACCACCATGCCCTCGCCCTCCGTCGAGGGCGCGGCGCCATCCATCAGCACCCGTGCGACGCGGCCGTAGACATCCATCAAGGCCAGGGATTCGATGGAGCGGTCGGCCTTGCGAAGACGCCGGACCAGCCCCACCAGCACCGCATGGCCCACCGAGCCTTCCGGCGGCAGGCAGCGCAGGAAGGCCTCGCGGTCCAGCGCCAGCACATCGGTCTGCGTCTCGGCCTGCACCGTGGCCGAATGGGGCTCGCCGTCGATCAGGCTCATCTCGCCGACCGGGTCGCCGGGACGCAGGCTGGCGAAGATGACTTCCCGGCCGCGCTCGTCGGCCACGATCACCCGGGCGCGGCCGGAGATCAGCACAAAAAAAGCATCCGAGCGCTGGCCGCGCTCGACCAGCGCCTCGCCGCGCCGGAAGCGCCGCTTGGATACGGAGGTGGATAGAAACTGCGCCTGCTCCGCGGTCAGCAGCCCGAACAAGGGCACCCTGCGCAGCAAATCAAGTTCGGTGACGATGGCCATGGGGTGTGGAGCCTCCAGCAGCTCTTGGTCGGATCGTGTCTCGGATCGTTTCTTACAATTGGGCCGATTGAATTCTCACTGCGCCCGGCGCATCTGGGAAGTTCATACTGCGCGCCTCGCGTACCGTCCGGCACTCAGCCCGCGACGGGTTCCGGCCTACAACAGCACCGATTATGTCCACACCCCAGCACGCCAAAGTCCTCATCCTCGGCTCCGGCCCTGCCGGCTACACCGCCGCCGTGTACGCGGCCCGCGCCAACCTGCAGCCCCTGCTGATCACCGGCATGGCCCAGGGCGGCCAGCTGATGACCACCACCGAGGTCGACAACTGGCCGGCGGACGTGCACGGCGTGCAAGGCCCCGAGCTGATGCAGCGCTTCCTGGAGCATGCCGAGCGCTTCAACACCAAGGTGGTGTTCGACCACATCAACAAGGTCGATGTCAGCGAGCGGCCCTTCAAGCTCACCGGCGACGGCGGCGAATACACCTGCGACACGCTGATCATCTGCACCGGCGCATCGGCCAAGTACCTGGGCCTGCCCTCGGAAACCGCCTTCATGGGCCGCGGCGTCTCCGGCTGCGCCACCTGCGACGGCTTCTTCTACCGCGACCAGGAGGTCTGCGTGGTCGGCGGCGGCAATACCGCGGTCGAGGAGGCGCTCTACCTCAGCGGCATCGCCAGCAAGGTCTATCTGGTGCACCGCCGCGACAAGTTCCGCGCCGAGCCGATCATGCTCGACAAGCTCGCCGAGAAGGTCGCGGCCGGCAAGATCGAGCTGAAGGTGCATTCGGTGCTCGACGAGGTGCTGGGCGACCCGTCCGGCGTCAACGGCGTGCGCCTGAAGCATATGGTCAGCGGCAGTACCGAGGAGCTGAAGCTGCAGGGCTGCTTCATCGCCATCGGCCACCATCCCAATACCGAGCTGTTCCAGAACCAGCTCGACATGAAGGACGGCTACCTCATCACCCGCTCGGGCCTGCAGGGCTTCGCCACCATGACCAGCGTGCCGGGCGTTTTTGCCGCCGGCGATGTGCAGGACAGCGTCTACCGCCAGGCCATCACCAGCGCCGGCACCGGCTGCATGGCCGCCCTCGATGCCCAGCGTTTCCTGGAGCAGGAAAGCCTGGTCTGAGGGCTGCGGCTTGCCGGCTTCGCTGCGCAGGCTATAATCGCGGGCTTTGCTGAATCAAGCGGGTGCTTTTTGCCCCGCAGCGTTCCGGTAAATCCGGGGTTACCGCCACCCATACCTGGCGAGGTGAGGTCGTCGTGTTTATCCATGGCGACCGTTAGATATCGGAGTGACTTCAATGGCACGCGTATGTGAAGTAACGGGCAAGGGCCCGATGACGGGGAACAATGTTTCCCACGCCAACAACAAGACCAAGCGCCGGTTCCTCCCGAACCTGCAATACCGTCGTTTCTGGGTCGAGAGCGAAAACCGCTGGGTTCGCCTGCGCGTTTCCGGCGCCGCACTGCGCCTGATCGACAAGAACGGCATCGACGCCGTGCTCGCAGACCTGCGCGCACGCGGCCAAGCCTGAACCTAGGAGCACTGCACCATGGCAACCAAAGGCGGACGCGAAAAGATCAAGCTGGAATCCACTGCTGGAACCGGCCACTTCTACACCACCACCAAGAACAAGAAAACGATGCCTGAAAAGATGTCGATCTCGAAGTTCGACCCCAAGGCTCGCAAGCATGTCGAGTACAAGGAAATCAAGCTGAAGTAATTCAGCCTGGTTCCTCGAAAAAGCCGCCGCGTCACAGCAGGCGGCTTTTTTATTGCCCGCCGTTTTCAGCCAGCGGATGGCCCAACAAAAAAGCCGCCCTCGGGCAGCTTCTTCATGGGGCGGGTGGAGACCTCAGCCTCAGCGAGGACCCATCGGCGGGCGGCCGGCAATGTGGCGGAACACGATCCGGCCCTTGCTCAGGTCGTAGGGAGACATCTCCAGCGAAACCGCATCGCCGGCGATCACGCGGATGTTGTGGCGACGCATCTTGCCGCCGGTATAGGCCACCAGCTGGTGGCCGTTTTCCAGGGTGACCCGATAACGGGAGTCAGGCAGGACTTCGTCCACCTTTCCGCGCATCTCGATCAGTTCCTCTTTTGCCATGTAGTCTTTCGCATTGGGTGGAGCGCCATCCCGTGTCGACGCTCGAACCGACAACTCCGCCCGACGGGCACAATGAAAATCTTGCAGATATCGCCCCCACGGGAAAAGGAGCGAGTAACCCAGAATTATAAGCGGCCGGATCACCAGCGTGAACGCCATGGGAATCATGCCGGGCACCTCAAAACAACAGACACGCGCGCGCAGGGCAAAAAAAAGCCAGGGCCCGCAGGACCCTGGCTTTTCGGGAGGATGGCCAGCGCTTAAGCGTGGGCGGCGCGCAGCCTGATCGAGAAATCGCGCAGCGCGGCGATACCGCTCTCCTCGGCGCGGCGGCACCAGGCCTGCAGCTCGGTGGTCAGCTGCTCGCGCGACTGGGTGGTGCTCAGCCACATCTGGCGCAGCTCTTCGCGCATGGTCAGCATCTTGTCGAGCACCGGGTGAGCCGCACGCGCCTGCTCCATGTGGGGCAGCACGGTAGCGGGCACTTTTTCCGCATCGCGGTGCAGCCAGCGCTTGGCGGTGGTCAGCGTGGTCATGTCGGCCTGCTTCGCCTTCAGCACTGCCAGCTCGTCGCGGGTGGCACGGCGCACGCCGCGGGCGTAACGGGCCATCACCTCGTAGCGGTTGGCGATCAGCGCCTCCAGGGTTTTCTCATCGGCCACGGGCTTGATTTCGCCGGTCTGCAGCTTGGGAGCGGTCTTCTTGACGGTCGCCCAGCCCACCTTCTGCAGCAGCGAGATGTAGAGCCAGCCGATGTCGAACTCGTAGGGCTTGACCGAGAACTTGGCCGAGGTCGGATAGGTGTGGTGGTTGTTGTGCAGCTCTTCGCCGCCGATGATGATGCCCCAGGGCGACAGGTTGGTGCTGGCGTCGGTGGCTTCGAAGTTACGGTAGCCCCAGTAGTGGCCCAGGCCGTTGACGACGCCGGCGGCCCAGAAAGGGATCCACAGCATCTGCACCGCCCAGACGGTGGCGCCCAGGGCGCCGAACATGGCGATGTTCAGGATCAGCATCAGGCCCACGCCCTGCCAGCCGAAACGGCTGTAGAGGTTGCGTTCGATCCAGTCGTTCGGAACGCCGTGGCTGAACTTGGCGATGGTTTCCTTGTTCTTGGCTTCCGCACGGTAGAGCTCGGCGCCGCGCCACATCACGGTGTCGATGCCGCGGGTCTGCGGGCTGTGCGGGTCTTCTTCCGTCTCGCACTTGGCGTGGTGCTTGCGGTGGATCGCCACCCATTCGCGCGTCACCATGCCGGTGCCGATCCACAGCCAGAAGCGGAAGATGTGCGAGGGGATCTTGTGCAGGTCCAGCGCCCGGTGCGCCTGTGCCCGGTGCAGGAAGACCGTGACGCCGACGATGGTGAAATGGGTGGTCACCAGCGTGTACAGCAGGATCTCCCACCAGGACCAGTTCAGCAAACCGTTGCCGAGCCAATCGATAGCGGCACTGAGAACAGCCGAGTCGGAAAGAACCATATGTGGATGCCTTGGGACGGGGTCGCCGTCGGGTAGAGGGTCAAAAGATGACCGGGTACGCCGATTCTCTCGGCATCCCTGATTTTAGGGCTCGGCCGCCTGTTTAAAGGGGCATGACCCGGGGTTTGCAGGTCTTTACTGCTTGATCGAGATCAAGCTTTGCGCATCCAGACCGCCGCGAAGAAGCCGTCCGTGTTGTGCAGATGGGGCCACATGCGCAGGTAGTCGCGGCCCTGGTTGGGGCCGGCGCAGAGTTTTTCGGCATCGGCGACCTTGAGCTGGGTCAGCAGGTCGGCCGCCGGCTGCAGCACGAAATCGGGGTGCGCGGCGCTGAAAGCTTCGGCGATCGCCTCGTTCTCCTCGGCCAGCACGCTGCAGGTGGCATAGACCAGGCGGCCGCCCGGCTTCACCAGACGCGCCGCGCTGGCCAGGATGGCGGCCTGCTTGAGCGCCAGTTCCTGGATGCCTTCGGCCGACTGGCGCCATTTCAGGTCGGGATTGCGGCGGGTGGTGCCCAGGCCGGAACAGGGGGCGTCGACCAGCACCCGGTCGATCTTGCCGGACAGGCGCTTGACCCGCTCGTCGCGCTCGTGCGCGATCGCCGCCGGATGCACATTCGACAGGCCGCTGCGCGCCAGCCGCGGCTTGAGCGCGTCCAGCCGGTGGCCGGAGACGTCGAAGGCATACAGCCGGCCGGTGTTGCGCATGGTGGCGCCGATGGCCAGCGTCTTGCCGCCGGCGCCGGCGCAGAAATCGACCACCATCTCGCCGCGGTGCGCGTCGAGCAGCAGGGCCAGCAGCTGCGAACCTTCGTCCTGCACCTCGATCGCGCCGCGGGTGAAGACATCGAGCTTGGTGAGCGCGGGCTTGCCGTCGATGCGCAGCGCCCATGGCGAATACGGCGTGGCCTCGGCCTTGATCCCGGCCTTCTTCAGCTCTGCCTGGACGTCGGCGCGCTTGGCCTGCAGCACGTTCACCCGCAGGTCCAGCGGGGCCGGCTGCTGCAGCTTCTCGGCCAGGGCCCAGAAGGCCGTGTTGCCGATCTGCGCCTTGAGCGGCGCGGCCATCCACTCGGGAAGATTGTGGCGGTGCGGCTCCATCAGCTCGGAGGGCTTGACCGCATCGCACTGGTCCAGCCAGTTGCGCTCGCTGTCGTTGAGGGCGCTGCGCAGGAATTCGCGCGGGCCATGGAAACCCAGGATCGCCAGGCGCCGCCCCTTCGGCCCGGCGCCGGAACGGGCCAGGTATTCGAAGAGCAGCTTGCGCCGCAGCACGTTGTAGGTGGTCTCGGCCAGGGTGGCGCGCTCGCGCGGGCCCAGGGCACGGTTTTCCCGGAAGAATTTGGAGACCACCGCGTCGGCCGGGTGATCGAAGACGAGGACGCGGCCGACGAGTTCGGCGCAGGCGTCCAGTAGGGCGTTGGGATGCATAGCCCCCGATTGTCCCACCCCGGCCGGAAATCAGGCCGCGGCGTTACGCGCGAACTGCAATTCGGCGATCAGGCCGCCGCCTTCGCGGTTGGAAAGCAGCAGTTTGCCGCCGTGGCGCTGGGCGATTTCCTGCGCGATCGACAGGCCCAGCCCCACGCCGCCCGAATGCCGGTTGCGCGAGGACTCCACCCGGTAGAAGGCCTTGGTCACGTTCTCGAGTTCTTCCGGCGCCAGGCCGGGGCCGCGATCGGCGATGGCGATGCTGAGCGCCTGCGGCGTGTCTTTGAGCATGATTTCAGCATCGCCGCCGTAGCGCAGCGCGTTCTCGATCAGGTTGCCGATGCAGCGGCGCAGCGCGCCCGGCTGGCCGAACATGGGCGCGGCCGAGCCGCTCACGGCGATGCTGCCGGGCAGGCCTGCGTCGGCATGGTCGTCGGCGAAGCTGCAGACCAGCGCCTCGACGTCCAGGCGCACGCTGGCCTCGGCCTGGGCCACGCCCAGCAGGTAGTCGAGCGTGTCGCGGATCATGGCGTCCATCTCGGCGATGTCGCGGCGAAAGCTGCTGCGGTCCTCTTCGTCGGGCAGGGATTCAGCGCGCAGGCGCAGCCGGGTCAGGGGCGTGCGCAGGTCGTGCGACACGGCGGCGACGAAACGGTCGCGGTCGGCGATCTGGCGCTGGATGCGCGCCTGCATGCCGTTGAAGACCCGTGTGGCCTCGCGGCATTCGGTGGTGCCGGCTTCGGCCAGCGGCAGGCGGTTGATGTCGCCGCCCAAGTCGCGTGCCGCATCGGCCAGGCGCTGCACTGGCTCGGACAGCCAGCGCGCGCCGATCCAGGCGGCGAACAGCAGGGCGGTCAGGCGCACGCCGATGTCGAAGAGCATGCCGGCATCGATCGGCATGCCGCCCGGGCCGTGCGCGAAGGTGCCGGGCGGCTGCGGGGGCCGCGTGCCGGGATCCGCGCGGGTACCGGAGGCCGCGCCCTGCCCTGCCTCGAACGACGGCGGCGGTCCGTCGAAACCGGGCCAGGGGTGGAACTCCACCATGACCGTCAGCACCAGCGCATGGCTGGCCAGCACCACCACGAACAGCAGCAGCGCCAGCCGGCCGAACAGGCTGGAGGGCAATGCACGCATGGCCAGCGCCGCCACGCGTGTCTTGGCGGCCCGCAGGAGTTTCATGGCGGCTAGGCCCTAGTGCATGCCGACCTGCGGCTGGACCGAACGCACGTCGAAGACATAACCCGCCCCGCGCACGGTGCGGATCATGGAAGGCGCGCGCGGATCGTCGCTCAGCTTCTGGCGCAGGCGCGAGACCAGCAGGTCGATGCTGCGCTCGAAGTTCTCCATGGTGCGGCCGCGGGCCCGCTCCATCAGCTGGTCGCGGCTGAAGATGCGGCGCGGCATCGACAGGAAGGTGGTGAGCAGCCGGTATTCCGCATTCGACAGCGGCACCACCAGCCCGTCCGGCGAGGTCAGCCGGCGCTCGTCACGGCGCAGCTCCCAGCCGTCGAAACGCACCACGCCGTCGTCGCTGCCCTGGACGCCGCTGCCGGCCGGGATGCGGCGCAGCACGGTGTTGATGCGGGCGACCAGCTCGCGCGGCTCGAAGGGCTTGCCCATGTAGTCGTCCGCGCCGAGTTCCAGGCCGACCACCCGGTCGTGCGTGCCGGTGCGCGCGGTCAGCATGATGATGGGCACACGCGAATGCTGGCGCACCTCGCGGGCCAGCATCAGGCCGTCGCTGCCGGGCAGCATGACGTCGAGCACCACCATGTCCATCGCCTGGCGCGCGATCTGCTCGCGCATGGTCTTGCCGTCGACAGCGGTATGTACGGTGAAACCGAAGCGTTCGAGGTAGTCGCTGAGCAGGGTGGTGATCTCCTGGTCGTCGTCTACCACCAGGATGTGGGGGCGTTGGTTCATAGCACGGTATTTTCCCCCGGCCAGGCACTTGTGCGCCAGGGCCGCGGTCCGGGGATAAGTCCATGCAATACCGGCTACATCCCCTCGCGGCGAGGGGTTTTGTATCAAAACGCACATGGGCCGTACACACTCAGCTTACCGCCCGTTCCCAGAATCCGGCGACCGCAGGAACACACGCCATGACGACCATCCAAGGGATTCCTTCCAGCACCAGCGCCTGGGCCGACAAGAGCGGCGCCAAGTCCACTGCCGGCACCGGCAGCAGCGGCGGCAGCGAATTCCAGGCCGTGCTGGACAAGGCCGAGTCCCGCTCGAAGAGCGTCACCGGCACCACCGACAGCAGCGACGACACGATCCGCACCCTGGCGCGGCTGGACAACAACAGCAACCTGCAGCTCAACCAGAGCCAGTACGACACCGGCAGCGCCTCGACCACCGCCGCCCCCAGCCGGCTGCCGCCGCCGCCCGCGCTGTTCACCCGCGACGCCAGCGACAACACCAGCGACACCAGCACCCAGGCCAAACGCGTTGACCAGATCGGCATCTACGGCAATGGCGTCGGCCAGAGCGAAACCGCCGCGCTGCAGCAGATGGCCCAGGCGGCGCTGGATGCCGTGCCGGCGATGGCCCAGGACTACAACTCGACGGCCTCCCTCTCCTCCGGCAGCAGCAGCAGCAGCGGCAGCTCCGCCGCAGCACCGGTGGCCACCTCCCAGCAGGCCGTCAGCCAGAGCTACGACTCCACGCAGATGGCCCAGCAGATCCTGCGCCAGTACCAGCAGGTGGGCAGCGGCGGCTCCACCGGCAGCAGCACCGGCGGCTCGGTGGACGCGGTCGCCTGAAGGCTCAGCTTATTTCCCCGGACAGCAGTCCGGCCAGCACCCGCGGATAGAGGCGGTGCTCCTGCGCCAGCACACGCGCGGCGAGCAGCTCCGGCGTGTCTCCCGGCAACACCGGCACCACGGCCTGGCCCAGGATGGGCCCCAGATCGAGGTCGGCGGTGACCCGATGAACGGTCACGCCGTGCACGGTGCAGCCGGCTTCCAGCGCCCTTTTGTGCGTATCCAGGCCGGTGAAGGCCGGCAGCAGCGAGGGATGGATGTTGACCATGCGCCCCGCGTAATGCGCCACGAAGGCCGAGCCCAGGATGCGCATGAAACCCGCCAGCACCAGCAGCGTCGGCGCATGCCGGTCGATCGCCTCGGCCAGGGCGGTGTCGAAGTCTTCCCGGCGAGCGAAGGCGCGGTGGTCCACCGCCTCGGCCGCGATGCCCTGTTCCCGCGCCCAGGCCAGGCCGGCGGCATCGGGCCGGTTGCTGATCACCGCCGCGATGCGGGCGCCATGCCGGCCCGCCCAGTCCTCGCGCAAGGCAGCCGACACGATGGACTGCATGTTGGAGCCCGCGCCAGAGATCAGAATCACCACACTTTTCATCGGGCGGCATTATCGCGGTCCGGCCCCTTCGCCTTTTTGATCCGAGAACCATGCCCCTGCGCCCGCTCACCCCGATCGAAGCCCGCGTGCTCGGCACGCTGATGGAAAAAGCCCGCACCGTGCCCGACAGCTATCCGCTGACGCTCAACAGCGTGGTCGCCGGCTGCAACCAGAAATCCAGCCGCGAACCCATGCCGCCGATCACCGACGGTCTGGCCCAGGAAGCCCTGGACGAGCTGCGCGGCCTCACCCTGGCCTTTTCCACCACCGGCGGCCGCGCCACCCGCTGGGAACACAACGCCGAACGCGGTATCGGCGTGCCGGGCGCGGCCGCTGCCATCCTGGGCGTTTTGATGCTGCGCGGCCCGCTCACCCCGGGCGAGCTGCGCATCCACACCGAGCGCTGGCACCGCTTCGCGGACATCTCCTCGGTGGAGGCCTTCCTGGACGAACTGGCCGAACGCTCCGAGGAACGCGGCGGCCCGCTGGTGCAGCAACTGCCGCGCCAGCCCGGCTCACGGGAATCGCGCTGGGTGCATCTGCTGTGCGGACCGGTCGATCCGGCCGACTACGCATCCGGCGAATCGGCCGAGGCCGCGCCCGCATCGGCCGCCCTCGCAGCCCGCGTCGCCGCGCTGGAAGAGGCGGTGGAGCTGCTCAAGGCCCAGGTCTTCGCCCTGACTCCCACCAACCGGGAACACGGCGGCGGCTAGATCGCCAATCGGGAAGAAGCCGGCACATGCGCCATCAGGAACTCCATCTGGTCGGCCAGGATGCGCCGGTTGCGCAGGATGAAGTCCTCCCAGAGGCTGGGCACGTAGGGCGCGTACAGCAGCGGCATGCCGGCCTGCTCGGGCGTGCGGCTGCTCTTTCGGTGGTTGCAGGCGCGGCAGGCGGTGACCACGTTCATCCAGGTGTCCGGACCACGCTGGGCGAAGGGCACGATGTGTTCGCGGGTGAGTTCGGCCTCCTCGCACAGCTCGCCGCAGTAGGCGCAGATGTTGCGGTCGCGGGCGAAGAGCTTGGCGTTGGTCAGCCCCGGGCGCATCTGGAAGGGGTTGATGCGCGGCACGCCCCGGGTGCCGATGATGCTGTTGATGGCGATCGTCGACTGCAGGCCGGTGATCGCGTTGGTGCCGCCGCGAAAGACCGCGATCTCGGCACCGGACTCCCAGCGCACCTCGCCGGCCGCATAGTGGATCACCGCCTGTTGCAGGCTGATCCAGGACTGGGGCAGTCCCTGGGCCGACAGCTTCAATACCTTCACGACACAGCTCCTTTCGAAGCCGGCCCCCGCAGGTCGAACGCCGGCAAATCACTCGGATGATCGGATGGATGCGGGGCTTGCCAGGCACCTGCAAACGCTGGCTCACAATATACAGGTATCGTGACGGATTCGCGTCCTAGCCAGGCCCATCCCCTGCGGGTGTGCGGGCCTGATGTCAACAAGAAGAACAGGCAGCCATGAAGGTCTTTCGCGGTTTCCACCACCCGGGGGTTGCTCCCGCCAGTGCGGTGACCATCGGCAATTTCGACGGCGTGCACCGCGGCCACCAGGCCATGCTCGCCCTGCTGCGCAGCGAGGCAGAACACCGCGGCGTGCCCAGCTGCGTGCTGACGTTCGAGCCCCATCCGCGCGACTACTTCGCCAAGCTCGCCGGCAAGGCCAGCCTGGCGCCGGCGCGCATCGCCACCCTGCGCGACAAGCTCACCGAGCTGTCGCGCTGCGGCATCGATCAGGCCGTGGTCCTGCCTTTCGACGCGGCCCTGGCCGCGCAGTCGCCCCAGCGCTTCATCGACGAGGTGCTGGTGCAGGGCCTGGGCGCGCGTTATGTGCTGGTGGGCGACGATTTCCGCTTCGGCACCGAACGCGCGGGCGACTACGCCCTGCTGGACGCCGCCTCGGCCGAGGCCGGCTTCGAGGTGGCGCGCATGAACAGCTACGAGGTGCGCGGCCTGCGGGTGTCCAGTTCCGCCGTGCGCGAGGCCCTGGCCGCCGGGCAGATGGAACAGGCCGCGCGCCTGCTCGGCCGGCCCTACAGCCTGAGCGGGCATGTGGTGCACGGCCGCAAGCTCGGCCGCGAGCTGGGCGCCAGCAGCCTGGGCGCGGGCGACGGCTTCCGCACCCTCAACCTGCGCTTCTCGCACTGGAAGCCGGCCGCGGCGGGCATCTTCGCGGTACGGGTCTTCGGCCTCGCCGACCAGGCGCTCGAAGGCGTGGCCAACATGGGCGTGCGGCCCTCGCTGGACCCGTCGGACGTCAACGGCGGCCGGGTGCTGCTGGAGACCCATTGCCTGGACTGGCCGGCCGCCCTGGGCTCCGAGGGGGCCTACGGTAAAATCATCCGGGTGGAACTGCTGCACAAACTGCACGACGAGCTGCGCTACCCCAGCCTCGACGCCCTGACCGCCGGTATCGCGCGTGACCGCGAAGACGCGCGCGGCTTCTTCGCCGCCCAGCGCCAGGCCGCGGCCGAGCGCATCCATGGCCAGACCCACCGCCAGACCACGCGCGACCGAATTTGACGCCTGCCCAGCCGTGCCGGTTGCGGCACCGCGCCCGCACCCTGTCCTGGCCCCGGGTGCGCGCCGACCATCCCTCTCGCCGAATCCCTGCGCAACCGAGCGCCCTGGCAGGCCCCGCCTGCAGCATCACCTGATCCCCCGACATGTCCGAATCCCAAGCCGCCCCGACCGACTACCGCGCCACGCTCAACCTGCCCGACACCCCCTTCCCCATGCGCGGCGACCTGCCCAAGCGCGAGCCGGGCTGGGTGCAGGAGTGGGAAACGAAGGGCATCTACAAGAAGCTGCGCGATGCCCGCTGCGGCGCGCCGCGCTTCGTGCTGCACGACGGCCCGCCGTATGCCAACGGCCAGATCCACATGGGCCATGCGGTCAACAAGATCCTCAAGGACATGATCGTCAAGGCCCGGCAGCTGAAGGGCATGGACGCCCTCTACGTGCCGGGCTGGGACTGCCACGGCCTGCCGATCGAGAACCAGATCGAGAAGCTGCACGGCCGCAACCTCAGCCGCGACGAGGTGCAGGCCAGGAGCCGCGCCTATGCCACCGAGCAGGTCGCGCTGCAGAAGAAGGACTTCAAGCGCCTGGGCGTGCTGGGCGACTGGGAAGACCCCTACCTCACCATGAACCCCGGCAACGAGGCCGACGAGATCCGGGCCTTGAAGCGCATCATGGAACGCGGCTTCGTCTACCGCGGCCTGAAGCCCGTCTACTGGTGCTTCGACTGCCGCTCCTCGCTCGCCGAGTTCGAGATCGAATACGCCGACAAGCAGTCGCAGACCATCGACGTGGCCTTCGAAGCGGCCGAGCCGCAAAAGCTCGCCGCCGCCTTCGGCCTGGAGTCGCTGGCCAAGCCCGCCTTCGCCGTCATCTGGACCACCACCGCCTGGACCATCCCGGCCAACCAGGCGCTCAACCTCAATCCCGAGCTGGAGTATTCGCTGGTCGACACCTCACGCGGCCTGCTGATCCTGGCCTCGGCCCTGGTCGAGAAGGCCCTGGAACGTTATCAGCTGGGCGGCACCGTGCTGGCCAGCGTCGTCGGCGAGAAGCTGGCCAACCTGCAGTTCAAGCATCCGCTGCACGACGTGGCCGACCCCGGCACCGGCGAATACAGCTACCGCCGCCTCTCGCCCGTCTTCCTGGCCGACTACGCCACGGCCGACGACGGCACCGGCATCGTGCACTCGGCGCCGGCCTACGGCGTGGATGACTTCAATTCCTGCATCGCCAACGGCTTCTCGCACGACGACATCCTGAACCCGGTGCAGGCCACCGGCGTCTATGTCGAGGAACTGCCCATGTTCGGCGGCCAGTTCATCTGGAAGGCCGCGCCGGTGATCGTCGAGGCCCTGCGCGCCGCCGACCGCCTGATGGCCACCGCCACCATCACCCACAGCTATCCGCACTGCTGGCGCCACAAGACGCCCGTCATCTACCGCGCCGCCGCCCAGTGGTTCGTGCGCATGGACGAGGGCGAAGGCGTCTTCACCAAGGACAAGGCCGGCAAGACCCTGCGCCAGCTGGCGCTGGACGCCATCGAGCAGACCGGCTTCTATCCCGAGAACGGCAAGACCCGCCTGCGCGACATGATCTCGGGCCGGCCCGACTGGTGCATCTCGCGCCAGCGCAACTGGGGCGTGCCCCTGCCCTTCTTCCTGCACAAGGCCAGCGGCGAGCTGCATCCGCGCACCATGGAAATCATGGACCAGGCGGCCGACATGGTCGCAAAGGGCGGCATCGAGGCCTGGAGCAAGGCCACGGCCGAGGACATCCTGGGCGCGGAAGCGGCCGACTACGCCAAGAGCAACGACATCCTGGACGTGTGGTTCGACTCCGGCACCACCCACTTCCACGTGCTGCGCGGCTCGCATTTCGACGACGGCATCAGCCGCGGCGGCGCGCGCGACGAGGGCCACCACACCAGCGGCCCCGAGGCCGACCTGTACCTCGAAGGCCACGACCAGCACCGCGGCTGGTTCCACAGCTCGCTGCTGACCGCCTGCGCCATGAACGACCGCGCGCCCTACAAGGGCCTGCTGACCCATGGCTTCACGGTGGACAGCCAGGGCCGCAAGATGAGCAAGTCGCTGGGCAACGGCGTCGATCCGCAGAAGACCAGCGAGAAGCTGGGCGCCGAGATCATCCGCCTGTGGGTGGCCGCCAGCGACTACTCCGGCGACATCGCCGGCGACGACAAGATCCTGGCCCGCGTGGTGGATGCCTACCGCCGCATCCGCAACACCCTGCGTTTCCTGCTGGCCAACACCAGCGACTTCGACATCGCCACCGACGCCGTGCCGCTGGCCGAGATGCTGGAGATCGACCGCTACGCCCTGGCCCGCGCCGCGCAGTTCCAGGAAGAGATCCTGGCCCACTACGAGGTCTACGAATTCCATCCGGTGGTCGCCAAGCTGCAGCTCTACTGCTCGGAAGACCTGGGCGGCTTCTACCTGGACGTGCTGAAGGACCGGCTCTACACCACCGCGCCGAAGTCCCTGGCCCGCCGCAGCGCGCAGACCGCGCTCTGGCAGATCGCCCAGGCCATGCTGCGCTGGATGGCGCCCTTCCTCAGCTTCACCGCGGAGGAGGCCTGGAAGTTCGTCGGCAACAGCGAGACCATCTTCCTGGAGCAGTACGCCGTGTTCGAGGGCGACGCCGCCGAGCGCAACGCCCTGCTCGACAAGTGGGCGCGCATCCGCGTGGCCCGCGAAATGGTCAACAAGGACATCGAGGTCCTGCGCGCCGACGGCAAGGTCGGCTCCTCGCTGCAGGCCAATGTGCGCCTGAGCGTGCCCATGGCCACCCACGGCGAACTCTGGCAGGCCCTGGCCAGCCTGGGCGAGGACCTGAAGTTCGTCTTCATCACCTCGGCCGTGGAACTGGCCGCCGGCGACACGATGCAGATCGAGACCCGAGCCAGCGAAGCCGCCAAGTGCGAGCGCTGCTGGCATTACCGCGAGGACGTGGGCATCGACCCGGCCCACCCCACCATCTGCGGCCGCTGCACCAGCAACCTCTACGGCGCCGGCGAAAACCGGGTGTTCGCATAATGGCCCGCGGCAAGACCCTTTCGGCCGGCCGCAGCAGCGGCGGCGCATCCGGCCTGCTGCCCTGGCTGGGCCTGGCGCTGATCGTGCTCATCGCCGACCAGTTCACCAAGACCCTGATCCTGGGCTACTACCGGCTCGGCGACGCGCACCACGTCACCAACTTCTTCAACATCGTGCGGGCGCACAACACCGGCGCGGCCTTCTCCTTCCTGGCCGACTCCTCGGGCTGGCAGCGCTGGATGTTCACCGCCATCGGCGTGCTGGCCGCCGGCTTCATCATCTGGCTGCTGCGCTCACATGCGGGCCAGAAGCTGTTCTCCTTCTCGCTGGCGCTGATCATGGGCGGCGCCATCGGCAATGTCATCGACCGGCTGATGCACGGCTACGTGGTCGACTTCCTCGACTTCCACCTGGCCGGCCGCCACTTCCCCGCCTTCAACGTGGCCGACAGCGCCATCACCGTCGGCGCCATCTGCCTGGTGCTGGACGAACTGATACGCGTGCGGCGCGGACGCTGAAGTAGAAAAGGCGGATGAAGCACCTGCTGAACCTGCTCGCGGCCATCGCGCTGCTCGTCTGGGGTACGCACCTGGTGCGGACGGGGGTGCTGCGGGTGTTCGGCGAGAAGCTGCGCAAGATCCTGGCGCGCAGCCTGGGCAACCGCTTCAGCGCCGCCCTCTCGGGCATCGGCGTGACCGCCCTGGTGCAGTCGAGCACCGCCACCTCGATGATGACCTCGTCCTTCGTCGGCCAGGGCCTCATCACCCTGCCGGCCGCGCTGGCCGTGATGCGCGGGGCGGATGTGGGCACCAGCATGATGTCGGTGCTGTTCTCGGTCGATCTCTCCTGGCTGTCGCCGCTGCTGATCTTCGTCGGCGTGGTGCTTTTCGTGTCGCGCCAGGCCGGCACCGCGGGGCGGGTGGGCCGGGTGATGATAGGCCTGGGCCTGATGCTGCTGGCCCTGCGCCTGGTGGTGGAGGCCACCGAGCCGCTGCTGGCGGCGCCGGCCGTGCGCGCCCTGCTCGGCTCGCTGGGCAGCGACCTGCTGCTGGAAATCACCCTGGGCGCCGCGCTCGCCGTGGTGGCCTATTCGAGCCTGGCCATCGTGCTGCTGATCGCCGCCATGGCCAGCTCCACCGTCGTGCCCATGGACGTGGCGCTCGGCCTGGTGCTGGGCGCCAATCTCGGCAGCGGCGTGCTGGCGGTGCTGACCACCGCGAAGTCGCCGGTGGAAGTGCGCCAGGTGACCGTCGGCAACCTGGCGTTCAAGCTGCTGGGCGTAGCGGTGGTGGCGCCCTTCGTCGGGCTGTGGATCCGTTATGTGCAGCCGGTGATGGCGGTTCCCTCGCACGGCGTGGTGCTTTTCCACCTGGCCTTCAACGGCATCATCTGCGTGGGTTTCATCGGCCTGACCGACACCGTGGCCCGGCTGGTGCAGCGTGCGATGCCGCGCCGCCAGGAGCCGGCCACGCCGGGCCGGGTGCAGCACCTGGACCCCTCGGCCCTGTCCACCCCCTCGCTGGCCATCTCCTGCGCCGCCCGCGAGGCGCTGCACCAGGCCGACCTGGTCGAGACCATGCTGGTCGGCCTGCTCAAGGTGATCCGTCACAACGACCTGCAGCTGGCCGGCCAGCTGCGCCGGCTCGACGATTCGGTCGACGAGCTGTATTCGGCCATCAAGTACTACCTCACCAAGATCTCGCGCGAGGCGCTGGGCGAGGAAGAGAGCCGGCGCTGGACTGACATCATCAGCTTCACCATCAACATGGAGCAGATCGGCGACATCGTGGAGCGGGTGCTGATCGACATCGAGGAACGCAAGATCCGCAAGTCGCGCAACTTCTCCGATGCCGGCATCGGCGAGATCAGCGAGCTGCATGCCCGGCTGATCGACAACCTCCGGCTGTCCATGAGCGTGTTCCTCAACGGCAGCGTGCGCGATGCCCAGAAACTGCTGGAGGAGAAGGCCCGCTTCCGCGACCTGGAGCGCACCTATGCGGGCAAGCACCTGGAGCGCTTGTCCGAGAACACGGTGCAGAGCATCGAGACCAGCTCGCTGCACATCGACCTGATCAGCGACCTCAAACGCATCAACTCGCACATCTGCTCGATCGCCTATCCCATCCTGGAGACGGCCGGCGTGCTGGCGCCCAACCGCCTGCGCAGCGTGGTGAGCGAGGCCGACATCCTGCCGCCGGGCTGAGCCCAGCGCTCAGTGCGGGCGCTCGGCCCTGGCCTTCTGCAGCGCGCAGTAGTCGAGCAGCGCGTCGATCTCGGTGGATTTGTCGAACACCGCATCCGCCCCCAGCGATTCGCAGCGGCGCCGCATCTCCAGCGTGGCATGGTTGCTCAGCACCACCATCTTCTGGTGTGGCGCCCGCTGCGCCAGCGCGGCCAGCACGTTCAGGCCGTTGCCCTCGCGCAGGAAGAGATCGACGATGGCCAGGTCCCAATTGCCGTTGTGCGAGCGCAGCCAGGCAGCGGCTTCATGCTCGGTTTCGGCGGTGCCTATCGCTTCGACGGCAGCCAGCTCGGTCAAGGTGGCCAACAGGTTTTCGCGGATGACGGCGTTGTCTTCGATGAGGTAGGTGCGCAGTTTCATGGCCATCCCTGAGGAGAAGACCGCCCACACCGGGCAGTCTTCCCAGGTTCCACTTTAAAGAGCCGTTACATGGCTTACTGCAAGCCACCCGGCCGTGGCCGGGTAGGACAGACCCCTCAGGCGAGCTTGCGCGCGGCCGCGTCGGCGGCGATGGCGGTCGGCGTGTCGGGGCGCCGGGCGTAACGCTGGGCCAGGATGGCGCAGGTCATCAGCTGGATCTGGTGGAACAGCATCACCGGCAGCACCATCGGGCCGACCATGGCCGCCGGGAACAGCACCTTGGCCATGGGCACGCCGCTGGCCAGGCTCTTCTTGGAGCCGCAGAAGACGATGGTGATCTCGTCCTCCTTCGAGAAACCCAGCTTGCGCGCCAGCATCGTCGTGGACACCAGCACCACCGCCAGCAGCACGCAGCACACCACCACCAGGCCGATGAAGGCGCTGAGCGGAAGCTGGCGCCACAGGCCTTCGACCACCGCGGCGCTGAAGGCGGTGTACACCACCAGCAGGATGGAGCCCTGGTCCACCGGCTTGATGACCTTGGCATTGCGCTTGACGAAGCCGCCGATCAGCGGCTGCAGCAGGTGGCCGGCCATGAAGGGCACGACCAGCTGCAGCACGATCTTGCCGATGCCGTCCAGCGCCGAGCCGGAGCCGCTGTTGTGCGGCACCACCAGCAGATTGGTCAGCACCGGCGTGATGAACACACCCAGCAGCGTGGAGGCCGAGGCGCTGCACACCGCCGCCGGGATGTTGCCGCGCGCCATCGAGGTGAATGCGATCGCCGACTGCACCGTGGCCGGCAGCACGCAGAGATACATCACGCCCACATAGAGCTGCGGCGTGACCAGCCAGCTCAGCGCCGGCTTCAGCACAAAGCCGAGCAGCGGGAACAGCACGAAGGTGCAGGCCACCACCAGCAGGTGCAGCCGCCAGTGCGAGATGCCGGCGATCACCGCCGCCCGCGACAGCTTGGCGCCGTGCAGGAAGAACAGCAGCGCGATCGCGATGGTGGTCAGCACCTCGAAGAAATGCGTGCCGGCGCCGGTGGCGGGCAGCAGCGAGGCGGTCAGCACCGTCGCCAGCAGGGCGAAGGTGAAGTTGTCGGGGAGGTATTTGGGGCGGCTCATGGTGGCGGCGATCATCCTTTTTTCGCCCGCCTGTGTGAAATGGATTTATCTGATGAATCTATGATTCGGCATGATGAATATCAGCCTGCAGCAACTCCGCGTGTTCCAGGCGGTGGCCGCCGAGCGCAATTTCAGCCGGGCCGGCGACCGCATCGGCCTGACGCAGCCGGCCGTCAGCCGCGCCGTGACCGAGCTGGAGAACCAGCTCGGCCTGCGGCTGTTCGATCGCACCACCCGCGAAGTCGCCCCCACCGACGCCGGCCGCCAGCTCGCCGCCCACCTGGAGCGGCTGCTCGATGAACTCGACACCGCCCTGCTCGATGTGCAGGGCCTGGGCCGCCAGCGCCGCGGCCGGGTACGCGTCGCCAGCAGCCCCACGCTGAGCGCCGCGCTGATGCCGGCCTGCATCGCCGCCGCGGCCGCCGACGGCACCGAGATCGTGCTGCTCGACCGCATCCAGCAGGACGCGCTGGACAGCGTGCGTTCCGGCACCGTCGATTTCGGCGTGGTGGTGGACCCGGCCGACCCCGCCGGCCTGCACTGCGAGCCCATCCTGCGCGAGCCCTTCTGCCTGGTCTGCCCCGCCGACCATGCCCTGGCACAGGGCGGCGACGTGGCCTGGAGCCGGCTGGCAGAACATCCGTTGGTGCTGCTCGACCAGGCCTCGGGCAGCCGCCGCCTGATCGACGAGGCCCTGGCGCGGCAAGGCGTGGCGCCGCAGGTGGTGCAGCAGCTGGGCCATCCAACCACCGTGTTCCGCATGGTCGAATCGGGCATCGGCGTGGCGGTGCTGCCGGCGCTGGCGCTGGCCTCCTGGCATTCACCCGGGCTGGTCGCGCGAAGGCTGCTGCCGCGCATCGACCGGGAGATCATGCTGGTGCACCGCGAGCACCGCAGCCTGTCGCCGCTGGCCCAGCAGGTGTGGGCGCTGGTGGCCGATATCGCCTCGCGGATGCAACCCTCGGACGCCGACCGCTGGGACTTCTCCCAGGGCGCTTAAGGCAGCAGGATCGAGCAGCCGGTCGTCTTGCGCGCTTCCAGCTCGCGGTGCGCCTGCTGCACATCGGCCAGCGGGTAGCGCTGGTGGATGTCGATCTTCACCTCGCCCGAGGCCACCACCGAGAACAGGTCGTCGGCCATGGCCTGGGCCCGCTCGCGTGTGTTGTAGTGGTTGAACAGGGTCTGGCGGGTGAGGTAGAGCGACTTCTTGGCCAGCGAGGCCGGCGCGAAGGGCGGCACCGGGCCGGAGGCATTGCCGAAGCTGGCCATCAGGCCGAAGGGGCGCAGGCATTCGAGCGACTTGTCGAAGGTGTCCTTGCCGACCGAGTCGTACACCACCTTCACGCCCTGGCCGCCGGTGATCTCGGCGACCCGCGCGGCGAAGTCCTCCTGGCGGTAGTCGATGGCATGGGAGGCGCCGTGGTCCAGCGCCATCTGGCACTTCTCGGGCGAGCCGGCGGTGGCGATCAGCCGCAGGCCGAGCAGCCGCGCCCACTGGCAGGCGATCAGGCCCACGCCGCCGGCGGCGGCATGGAAAAGCACGAAATCGCCCTGCTGCAGGCCTTCCATCGGCAGCGTCTTCTTCAGCAGGTACTGCGCCGTCAGGCCCTTGAGCATCATGGCCGCGCCGGTCTCGAAGGAGATGGCATCGGGCAGCTGGCAGACCAGGGCGGCGGGGATCAGCCGGGCCTCGCTGTAGCTGCCCGGAGGCGAGCCGCAGTACACGGCGCGGTCGCCCTCCTTCAGGTGGGTCACGCCCTCGCCCACCGCCTCGACCACACCCGCGCCCTCCATGCCCAGCGTCAGCGGCATGGGGAAGGGATAGAGACCGCTGCGCTGGTAAACGTCGATGTAGTTCAGGCCGATCGCACGGTGGCGGATGCGGATCTGGCCGGGGCCGGGATCGCCCACCTCGAGATCGACCAGCTGAAGCTCTTCGGGACCGCCGTGGCGATCGATACGGACTGCGCGAACCATGCGTTGACTCCTGCTCTGTTCTGGATGGCGGGGAAATGCGCCGCATCCTGCCATGGATCCCGAAGGCGCGTGGCGGCCAGATACATTTGACCGCCATGCCTGTCCGCCTGAGTCCCAGCACCGTCTTCCTGCTCGCCCTGCCGCCCCTGCTGTGGGCCGCGAATGCCGTCGTCGGCCGCCTGGTCCACGGGCTGGTGCCGCCGATGACACTCAACCTGCTGCGCTGGGCCGTCGCCCTGCTGATTCTGCTTCCCCTGGCCCACGGCATCTTCCGGCGCGGCTCGCCGCTGTGGACGCAATGGCGCTACTACCTGCTGCTGGGCCTGTGGGGCGTGGGCGCCTACAACTCGCTGCAGTACCTGGCGCTGCGCACCTCGCAGCCGCTGAACGTGACGCTGGTGGGCTCGGCCGCGCCGGTGTGGATGCTGATCGTGGGGCGGCTGTTCTTCCACCACCCGGTGCAAGGCCGCGAGATCCTGGGCGCGGTGCTGTCCATGGCCGGCGTGTTCACCGTGCTGGCACGCGGCGACTTCGCCAGCCTGGCCGCCTTGCGCCTGGTGCCGGGCGACTTCTTCATCCTGCTGGCCAGCATCTCCTGGGCCTTCTATTCCTGGATGATGGTGCGCCCCGCCGAGGGCACCGAATCGATCCGCGCCCACTGGGCCCGCCTGCTGGCCGCGCAGATCTTCTACGGGCTGCTGTGGTCGAGCCTCTTCACCGCGACCGAATGGACCCTGGGCACGCC
The DNA here is from genome assembly GCF_009906855.1 of Xylophilus rhododendri. Taxonomy (NCBI): domain Bacteria; kingdom Pseudomonadati; phylum Pseudomonadota; class Betaproteobacteria; order Burkholderiales; genus Xylophilus; species Xylophilus rhododendri. Next base: position 4,560,996 of record NZ_CP047650.1, on the reverse strand, counting down.
CGTCATCCACTGGGGCTGGCCGCTGGCGGCCACCATCGCCTTCGTGGGTGTGTTCCCGGCCGTGGTCGCCTACGGCACCTTCAGCGCGGGCGTGCGCCGGGTCGGACCGACCATCGCCTCCTTCTTCACCAACCTCACGCCGCTGTTCGCCGCGCTGCTGTCGGCCGCCTTCCTGGGCGAGGCGCCGCACCTGTACCACGCGGCCGCCTTCGTGCTGATCGTGGCGGGGATCGTGGTGTCGTCGCGGCGCTGAGCGACAGCGGCCTCGTCAGGCGATGAGCGCTTCGACGCCCCTGGCTTCCACCAGCTGCAGCAGCTTGGCCGCTGCGCCGCTGGGATGCTTGTCGGCGGCGGGAGACTCCCACTTCTGCACCGTCGAGACACTGACGTTCAGGAAGGACGCGAAGACCGCCTGACTCATCCGCGCGATGGTCGTGCGGATGGCGACCACGCGCTCCGGTGTGTAGACCGGCGGCTGCACACACAGCGCCTTGACCTTGGACAGCGATGCCTTCGACACCACGCCGTAGGCGCCCAGGTCCTCGGCTGTCTCCAGCAGCTCGCGGAGCATGCGGGTTTCATTGGTTTTCCGGCTTGGCATGGCGAAGCATCCTTTTATAGGATGCGATCGATTCGCCTCCTTCAGCTCCAAACTGTAGCACCAGTTACTATAGTCATTCGCAAAAAAGAAAACCGCCCAAAGGCGGTTTTCTTGCTCAAGCAGGCGTGGCTGCGAGGGTTTCCCGAGCCGCCCGCCGCCCCCGGCAGGGGGTTGGCGTAGCTCACGCAGTGAGCGCAGCCTGGGGGGAGCCATCAGTTCGGGACTTTTCCTTCCACGCCCTTGACGTAGAACTTCACGCCGCTGAGGAACTTGTCATCCGCCACCGCATCCTTGGCCAGCACTTCCTTGCCGGTGTTGTCCACGATGGGACCCTTCCAGATGCTGAAGCTGCCATCCTTCAGGCCGGCCTTGATCGTGTCGATCTTGGTCTTGATCTCGGCGGGCACGTCGTCGGCGATGGACACCAGGTCGATCGTGCCTTCCTTCACGCCCCACCAGCTGCTGCCGGTGGTCCAGGTGCCGTCGAGCTGGTCCTTGACCGTCTTGATGTAGTACGGGCCCCAGTTGATGATCGACGACGCCAGGTGGGCCTTGGGGCCGTAGGCGGTCATGTCCGAATCCCAGCCGAAGGCGCGCTTGCCCTTTTCCTGCGCGGTCTTCAGCACGGCGGGCGAGTCGGTGTTCTGGAACAGGATGTCGGCACCGCCGTTGATCAGCGAGGTGGCGGCCTCGGTTTCCTTGGGTGGGCTGAACCATTCGTTGACCCACACCACCTTGGTCTTGACCTTGGGGTTCACGCTCTGCGCGCCCATGGTGAAGCTGTCGATGTTGCGGATCACCTCGGGGATGGGCACCGAGCCTACGATGCCCAGGGTGTTGGTCTTGGTCATGGCACCGGCGATCACGCCGGCCATGTAGGCGCCTTCGTAGGTGCGGCTGTCGTAGGTGCGCATATTGGGCGCGGTCTTGTAGCCGGTGGCGTGCTCGAACTTCACGTCGGGGAAGTCGGCCGCCACCTTGAGCATCGGCTCCATGTAGCCGAAGGTGGTGCCGAAGACCATCTTGTTGCCCTGAGTGGCCATGTCGCGCAGCACGCGTTCGGCGTCGGCCGATTCGGGCACGCTCTCGACGAAGCTGGTGACGATCTTGTCGCCGTATTCCTTCTCCAGCGCCTTGCGGCCGTTGTCGTGCGCGTACGACCAGCCGCCGTCGCCCACCGGGCCGACATAGGCGAAGGCGATCTTCAGCGGAGCCGGCGCGGCGGGTGCCGGTGCGGGCGCCGCAGCCTCGGCGGCGGGGGCCGGCGCCGGTGCGGCCGGCGCGGGCGCTTCGGTCTTGCTGCAGCCGACCAGCGCGGCGGCCATGGCGGCGGCAGCGGCAACGTTCAGCAGCGATCGCTTGGTGATCTCGGTCATGTCTTCTCTCTCTCGGTTGTGAATCTGAAAAACGAAGCAATATCCGGGCGCGTCAGGAGCCGGGATAGAAGGGTTTGCCCAGGGACGCGGGCATGTTGGCCTTGATCCACGCGGGGTTGCGCGAGATCAGCGCCAGCACCACGATGGTCGCCACGTACGGCAGCATGCTCAGCAACTGGCTGGGCACTTCCACGCCGATCGCCTGCAGGTGGAACTGCAGCATGGTGACCCCGCCGAACAGGTAGGCACCAAGCAACACACGTGCCGGCCGCCAGGTGGCGAAGGTGGTGAGCGCCAGGGCGATCCAGCCGCGGCCGGCCACCATGCCCTCCACCCACAGCGGGGTGTAGACGGTGGAGATGTAGGCGCCGGACAAGCCGCACAGCGCCCCGCCCGCCACCACCGCCGCCAGGCGGATGCGCCGTACCGGATAACCCAGCGCATGGGCCGACTCCGGCGACTCGCCCACCGACCGCAGCACCAGCCCGGCCCGGGTGCGGTAGAGAAACCAGATCAGGCCGGCGGCCAGCAGCATCGCCACGTACACCATGGGATGCTGGCGGAACAGCGCCGGGCCGATGAAGGGGATGTCGCCCAGCAAGGGAATCGAGAAATCGGTGCTCTCCGGCAGCTTGGCCTGCACATAACCGATGCCGACGAAGGCCGAGAAGCCGCCGCCGAAGAGCGACAGCGCCAGCCCGGTGGCGTACTGGTTGGTGTTGAGCCAGATCACCAGCACACCGAACACCGCCGCCAGCGCGCCGCCGGCCAGCATGCCGGCGAGCAGGCCCACCAGGTGGCTGCCGCTGTGCACCGTGGCAGCGAAGCCGGCGATGGCCGCGCAGAGCATCATGCCCTCGGCGCCCAGGTTGACGATGCCGGCCTTCTCGTTGATCAGCAGGCCCAGCGCGGCGATGGCCAGCACCGTGCCCGCCGAGAGCGTGGCGGCCAGGAGCAATGCGTAGGAATCCATGTCTTACGCCCCCGCCACGGTATGCACGACCGCCGACTGGTGTCTGACCCGGCGGATGCGGTAGGCGACCAGCGTGTCGCAGGCCAGCAGCGCGAACAGCAGCAGGCCCTGGAACACGCCGGTGAGCGACTTGGGCAGGCCCAGCCGCGACTGCGCCAGCTCCCCGCCGATGTAGAACATGCTCATCAGCACCGCCGACAACACCATGCCCACCGGATGCAGCCGCCCCACATAGGCCACGATGATGGCCGCGAAGCCGTAGCCCGCCGGCACATAGGGCGTGAGCTGGCCGATAGGCCCGGCCACTTCCAGCCCGCCCGCCAGGCCGGCCGCGCCGCCGGAGACCAGCAGCGCCGTCCACAGCGCCTTGCGCGAAGAGAAGCCCGCGTACCGCGCGGCAGCCGGCGCCAGCCCGCCCACCTGCAGCGAGAAACCGGCCCGGGTGCGGAACAGGAAGATCCACAAGGCGGCCACGCCCACCAGCGCGATGATCACGCCGATGTTCATGCGCGAGCCCTTCATCAGCTTGGGGATCTGGGTGACCACATCGAAGTTGCGGGTCTGCGGGAAGTTGTAGCCCATCGGGTCCTTCCACGGACCGTAGACCAGGTAGCCCAGCACCAGCACCCCCACATAGACCAGCATCAGGCTGACCAGGATCTCGCTGGCGTTGAACTTGTCGCGCAGCAGCGCCACCAGCGCCGCCCACAGCATGCCGCCGGCCACGCCGGCCAGCAGGATCACCGGCACGATCCAGGGGCCGGTGCTCTTGTCGGCCAGCAGCGCCACGCCGCCCGCAGCCACCGCGCCGATCACGAACTGGCCCTCGGCGCCGATGTTCCAGACGTTGGAGCGGAAACACACGGCCAGGCCGAGCGCGATCAGCAGCAGCGGCGTGGCCTTCACCACCAACTCGCCGATGGCGTACTGGGTCTTGATCGGCTCCCAGAAGAAGACCTGCAGCCCGCGCACCGGGTCCTTGCCCAGCGACGAGAACAGGATCACCCCGACCAGCACCGTGACCGCCAGCGCCAGCAGCGGCGAGGCATAGGTCCACACCTTCGAAGGCTGCGGACGGGCTTCGAGCTTAAGCATGGACCGCACCTCCGCCGATGGGGGCTTCTTCCCACAGCCCGCTCATCCACTGCCCGATCTTCTCCACCGTGGCCTCGGCCCGCGGCACCGAGGGCGAGAGCCGCCCCTTGGCTATGACATGCATGCGATCGCTCAATTCGAAAAGTTCGTCCAGTTCCTCGCTGACCACCAGCACCGCGCAGCCGGCGTCGCGCAGGGCCAGGATCTCGCCGCGGATCTGCGCGGCCGCGCCCACGTCCACACCCCAGGTGGGCTGGGAGACGATGAGCAGTTTGGGCCTGGCATCGATCTCGCGGCCCACGATGAATTTCTGCAGGTTGCCGCCCGACAGCGACTTGGCCGGCGCGTTCGGCCCGCCGGCCTTGACGTTGAAGCGGCGGATGATGTCCGCCGCCTGCGCCTGCAGCGGGCCGAGCTTGAGCCAGCCGCCGGCCCCGACCGCATCGCCGCGTGTCAGCAGCAGGTTGTGCGCCAGGCCCAGCGTGGGCACGGCGCCGCGGCCCAGGCGTTCTTCCGGCACGAACTGCAGGCCGAGCTTGCGGCGCTGCACCGGACCCAGGCGGCCGACCGGCGTGCCCGATATCTCGACCGCCGCCGGCGCGGCGCGGGTGTCCTCGCCCGACAGCGCATAGAGCAGCTCCTGCTGGCCGTTGCCCGACACACCCGCGATGCCGACCACCTCGCCCGAGCGCACATGCAGCGCCACGTCTTCCAGGTCCACGCCGAAGACCGAGCCCTTGGGCAGGTTCAGTCCCTTCACGGTCAGCACCGCCGCGCCGGCCTTGGAAGCCCGGTGCTCCAGGGCCGGCGGCTCGGCGCCGATCATCAGGCGCGAGAGCGAGGCGTTCGATTCCTCGGTGGGGTTGCACACCCCCGTCACCTTGCCGCCGCGCAGCACCGTGCAGGCCGTGCACAGCTCGCGGATCTCGTGCAGCTTGTGGCTGATGTAGAGGATGCTGCAGCCTTCCGAGGCCAGCTTCTTCAGCACCACGAAGAGTTTTTCCACCGCCTGCGGCGTCAGCACCGAGGTGGGCTCGTCCAGGATCAGCAGGCGCGGCTCGGTCAGCAGCGCGCGGATGATCTCCACCCGCTGCATCTCGCCCACCGAGAGCGTGTGCACCGGCCGCAGCGGATCGATGTCCAGCCCGTATTCGGCGGCCTTGGCGCTGATGCGCTGGGTGACGGTGGCCAGCGGCACCGAGCGGTCCAGCCCCAGCCAGACGTTCTCGGCCACGGTCATCGTGTCGAACAGGCTGAAATGCTGGAACACCATGGCGATGCCCAGGGCCCGCGCCTCCTGCGGGTTCTTCACCAGCACCGGCTTGCCGTCGAAGCGCACCGAGCCTTCGTCAGGCTTGACCGAGCCGTAGATGATCTTCATCAGCGTGGACTTGCCGGCGCCGTTCTCGCCCAGCACCGCATGGGTCTGGCCGGGCAGCACGGTGAGCGAGACATCGCTGTTGGCCACCACCGCCGGATAACGCTTGGTGATGCCTTCGAGCTGCAGGCGCGGCACGGGCGGTATGCCGTGCGGAGGGGCTTGTGGTGTCATGCGCTGGTCTTTTTTTCTGGTCGTTCGATCTTAAGCAGCCCCGGACGCCTTGCCCTTGCGCAGCGACCCGGCCACGGTGCGCACCCGCTCGCGCAGCCAGGCGGCCGAGGCCGAGCTGTGTGTGCGGGCATGCCAGAGCTGGTAGTACAGCAGCCGCGGAAAGGCCACCGGCGGCTCCAGCACCACCACCGGCAGCTGGTCGAGGTAGCGCTGGCAGAACTGGCGCCCGGTGGTCAGCACCAGCAAGCTCCGGGCCACCATGTCCGGCACCAGGCTGAAATGCGCGCAGCGCGCGGTGATGTTGCGCTGCAGGCCGATCGCCTGCAGGTGCTCGTCGATGATGCCGCGCGCGCCCGGATGGGTGGGCGTGGGCGCGATGTGCTCGGCCTGCAGCCAGGCCGCCTCGTCCCAGCCGCGCCGCGCGGCCGGATGGTCCTTGGCGACCAGGCAGACCACGTCGTCGCCAAAGAGCCGGCCCATGTGCAGGTCTTCCGGCGGGCGCAGCCAGTTGCCGACCACCACGTCGATATCGCCCTGGGCCAGGTGGCCGTGGTAGTGGGCGTCGGCTGACAGCGGATGGATCTCCACCTTGCACAGCGGCGCCTGCTGCTTGATCTGCGCCATCAGCAGCGGCAGGAAGAAGGGGTCGAGGTAGTCGCTGGCGGCGATGCGGAAGGTGAGCACCGCCGTCTGCGGATCGAAGCCGCGGGCGTCGCTGAACAGCATCTCGGCCGCCTGCAGGATGCGCGCGGCCGGCTCCACCATGCGCAGGCCGGCGTCGGTGGGCGCCATGCCGGTGCCGGAGCGCACCAGCAGCGGATCGTCGGCCAGGTCGCGCAGGCGCTTCAAGGCAGCGGAAACGGCCGGCTGGTGCATGCCCAGCCGTACGGCCGCCCTCGATACGCTTCGTTCCATCAACACGGTGTGCAGGACCCTGATCAGATGGAGGTCGATCTTGTCGAAAAGGGCCTGGTCTCTCATAGCGGGGTCTGCATTGCTCTCATATGCCGATACGTATGCGCGGCGGCGCGGCGCGGCATAGGCGGTGCGCGGGGCCTGGAAATGTACCGGCCCCGCGCGGTCTATTGCCCGCGCAGCGCGGCGGCCGCTTCCTCGCGCAGCAATTCCGGGTCCACCCGAACCGGCGGCGTGGCCTTGCGCAGCAGGTAGGCGCAGGACGAAGGCAGGCCGGCCGAGCCCCGCGCATCGCGGATGTCCTCGCTGGTGGCGCCATACACCACCCGCGAGATGCCGGCCCAGTACATGGCGCCGGCGCACATCGGGCAGGGCTCGCCGCTGGCGTAGACCGTGGCGCCGCGCAGCGCCGCCGGGCCGAAGCGCGCCGCCGCCTCGCGCACCACCACCATTTCGGCATGGCCGGTGAAGTCGGCCGCTGTGTTCTGGTTGTTCTCGCTGACCAGCAGGATCTCGCCGTTGGGCGAGACCAGGGTGGCGCCGAAGGGGTTGTTGCCGGCGGTGAGCGCGGCACGCGAGGCGTCTATGGCCAGGCGCATGGCCTGGCGGTCGAAGTCGGTGAAATCGCTCATTTCTTCAGCAGCTCCGCGTCGTCCGCCTCGGCGGCGGTGAATCGTTCGTTGGTCTTCAGGTAGAGGTTGGCGCCGAAGCGGCCGACCGGCCGGTAGTCCTCCAGGCTGACCCGCCAGCTGCCGGTGTCGACCAGCCCCTCGCGCACCGCCAGGAACTGCACCCGGCCGATGAAGACATAGCGGCTGGCCGTCTCCAGCGTCTCGTGCACCACGCATTCGAAGGCCACCGGCGCCTCGGCGATGCGCGGCGGCGCCACGCTGCGCGAGGGCACGGGCGTGAGGCCGGCGTG